>NZ_JBSFNE010000031.1:0-85015 GCF_053586935.1 Nonomuraea sp. NPDC003727 | reverse complement strand
GGTTTCCCCCGGACAGCCGACGATCAACGCCGACTGGGTGGGACTGGTGAACTCTATGTACGACTCCGTCCCCCGTCAAATCAACGCACCGCCATACCGGAAAACAGTCCTCGACCACCGGAAACGTCGGGGCCACGACAGCCGGCGCGGTTCACTCACAAGGCCCGGCAACAGCCGGTGTGTCGAACAGGGCCAACTCGTGCGCATCCGGGACTTCGAACAACGTCACGTCGTGAGCCATCTGTTCCTGCGTGATGGGGACGGCGTCCTGTCCTGCCCTCAGTGGCGCGGGCCACCACTTTGCGGGACAGCACCTCGAAAGGCGCGTCCAGGTAGTGGAGTTTCACCTGGATACCGCGGGCATACGCGGTGAGGCGCTTGTCGGCTCGCTCCGCGCGTCTTCAGAAGGGGATTCCCGGGAGTGCGGCGCTCCTGGAATCCTTGCCCGCGGCGCTCCTCCCGGACCCCTCCCTCATGTCCCTCATGGTGGCGCTGCCCTCTCGGCCCCCTCCCCCAATGGTGGTTCCGCCCTCGCAGCGCCCGTACCGAAAGTGTCGCCCTCCCGAAAGCCCGTACCGAGGGTGCCGCCCTCCCGAAAGCCCGTACCGAGGGTGCCGCCCTCCCGAAAGCCCGTACCCAGGGTGCCGCCCTCCCGAAAGCCCGTACCCAGGGTGCCGCCCTCCCGAAAGCCCGTACCCAGGGTGCCGCCCTCCCAGAACACCCTCTCGGATGGCGGGGCGGGGAACGGCAGGCCGGAGCGTTCGACGTGCCCCGGCCGCCGTCGCGGAACGGCCCACGAGCGGCGCCTCGTAGGCTTTCCGGGTGGATCTCGAGGATGAGCTGGCCCGCCTGGCCGCCCAGTACGGCGGGGCAGGCACGCCGACCCGGCACGCGACGAGGAGTGACGTCGTCGTCGTCCGGCGCGGCGAGGTCGTGGTCAAGGCGCACTCGGCCAGGGACGACGCGGCCTCCCTCCGGTTGAGGCTCAAGGCCAGCGCGTCGGCCGCGCTGACCGGGGTGATGCTCGCCCCCCTGGACATGGACGTGCGCACGGTGCGCGACAGGGCGGTGACCGTGTGGCCGGCGGGTACACCGGTCGCTCCCGACGACCCTGACGCCGCTCCCTGGGAGGAAGGGGCGCGGCTGCTGGCCCGGCTGCATGCCGTACCGCTGACGACGGTGCCGCCGCTGCCGGAGGCGGGCGGGCCCGCGCGGATGGCGCGGGCGGTCAGCGGCATGCCGGGAGACGGGCCGGACCAGCGGCTGGTACGGCAGGCCCTGGCGGCGCTCCCCGCCCCCGAGCCCGTGCCCCTGCTGCTCACCCACGGCGACTGGCACCTGGGCCAGCTGGTGCGGCGCTCGGACCGGTGGCTGCTGATCGACGTGGACGACCTGGGGATCGGCGACCCGGCCTGGGACCTGGCGCGTCCGGCGGCGTGGTTCGCCGCAGGGCTTCTCGAGCCCGGCATCTGGAACCGGTTCCTCAACGCCTATCTCGCGTCGGGCGGGCCCGCGCTGGACCCGCGCGACCCCTGGGCCAGGCTCGACGTTCCCGCCAGAGCGGTCACCGTTCAGCTGGCCG
Organism: Nonomuraea sp. NPDC003727; assembly: GCF_053586935.1. Taxonomy (NCBI): domain Bacteria; kingdom Bacillati; phylum Actinomycetota; class Actinomycetes; order Streptosporangiales; family Streptosporangiaceae; genus Nonomuraea; species Nonomuraea sp. NPDC003727. Next base: position 83,433 of record NZ_JBSFNE010000031.1, on the reverse strand, counting down.
CGGTGGCGGTCACCCACGCACAGCGGGAGGGTCGGGAACTGGACGAGGTGGAACGTTCGTTGGTCGAGTCGTGCGACAGGATTGTGGGCCTCCGGTGAGGCTGACATAGTGACGCACGCAGACCGTGTACATCCCGCCAATGGGCAAGGAGATCAACCAGATGCAGTGCCCCAAGTGCCGCGGCAACATGCGGACTTACGAGCGCAACGGGGTCCACATCGAGCAGTGTGAGAACTGCCGAGGGATCTTCCTCGACTACGGCGAGCTGGAGACGCTGACTCGCATGGAGTCCCAGTACCACACGCCGCCCGCCGCGCCCCCGCCTCCGGCTCACGGGGCTCCCGCGTGGGGCGCCCCCGCCCCGCACTACGGCGGTCACTACGGTCACCGGCGCAGGCACGACAGCTTCCTGGGGATGCTGTTCTCCTCCTGACCCTGCTGTGAAAAGGGCCGCGACCTCGAGTGCGAGGGACGCGGCCCTTTCCGTCTCCGGCGGCCCCTTCCACCGCCGGGGGGCCGGACCTCCCGCGGTTGCGAGCCGACCGGACCCCCACGACTCTGGGGCCGAAAGGGCCGACCGGACCCCCACGACTCCGGGGCCGAAACGACCGACACCCCCACCAGCCATGGGCCGGCCGACCGGATCAACGCCCCGCCACACACCGAAGCCCAGCCGACCGGATCGAGCCCCCGCCACACACGGAAGCCCGGCCGACCGGATCGCCGTCCCGCCACATACGGGGCCGGACCGACCGGATCGCGGCTCCCACCGGACGCGGGGGCGGTCTCCCCGGGTCGCCGCTCCCGCCGGCCGCAGGACCGGGCCTGGCCGGGCGCTGCCGATCAGGCCGGGAAGGTGCCGGGGTCGACGTCGGTCGTGGGCGCGTTGCCGCCGGTGACCGAGTGCAGGGTGACGCGCCAGTCGTGCCACCTGATCTGCGTCGCCGTGTACGTCGTCCTGAACTGCACCGGCTTCTCGAACCGCTCGAAGCTGCACGACCTGGTGAACGCCCTGCCGTCCCAGTCGACCCCGTGGGTGAAGAAGATCTCGTACGTGCCGTCGCGCACGCCTTTCACCCGGAACGTCGACTTCTTGCGCACGAACACGCTGAACGCCTTGGCCTTGCCGCGCATCACGGTCACCACCGCGTCCCTCGACCCGCCGTTGTCGATCAGCAGGGAGCTGCGCCCGCTGAGCCGCTCGGCGCGCAGGAACCGCCCGTTCGCCGGCCGCCTGGTCTGCTTCCTGGCCGCCTTGACCGGCACCACGTCGGCCGGGTAGTCGCCGAGCGCGGTCAGCGACCTGCCCGCCTGGTCGAGCGCCTGGAGCTTGTCCGCGACGTCGCTGAAGACCCCGCCCGCCGTGCAGACGCTTCTGCCGCCCACCTTGCCGAGCGTCATCCCGAGCTGGGTGGTGAAGTCGCGCAGGCTGGCCACGTACGCCTCGTGCTGGACGCGCGCCTCGACGGGAGGGGCGAGGGCCGACAGGGCCTCGGTGGCGCCGCTGAGGGTCTCTTCGGCACGTTCCATGCGATCGTTGAGTGACTTGACGGTCTTCGCGGAGGAGAGCGCGGTGAGCGCGGCCCGCACGCCGGTGCGCTGCTCGGTGAGCGCGTCGCGGTAGGCGGCGGCGGTGAGGGCGCCGGTGCCGCTCGACGGCCCCGTGACTCCCGGGGAGGGCTCGGCGGGGCCCTGGGCCGTGGAGCTGCACGCGGTGAGGGTCAGCGTCGCCAGGCCGAGAACGCAGGAGATCAACCGGGGGGCAAGCATCTGCCACACTATCGCCCGGCTGATCCCCTGCCGTCAATCAGGACTCGGTCAGACCGCTGTCCCGATCCTGCCGGAGCCACCGGGTGATCCCGAGCCCCCGCAGGAACGGCAGATCGTGGCTGGCCACGATCAGCGCCCCCCGGTAGGCCGACAGCGCCTGCGACAGCTGCCTGACGCTGGCGAGGTCGAGGTTGTTGGTCGGCTCGTCGAGCAGGAGCAGCTGCGGCGGCGGGTCGGCCGACAGCAGCGCCGCCAGCGTCGCCCTGAAGCGTTCGCCGCCCGACAGCGTGCGCACCGGCTGCTCGGCCCGCGCGCCCCTGAACAGGAAGCGGGCCAGGCGGGCGCGCACCTCGTTGACGGAGGCGCCGGGGGCGTGCGCGCGGACGTTGTCGAGCACGCTGAGGCTCTCGTCGAGGACGTCCAGGCGCTGCGGCAGGTAGCCGACCGGGACCGGCGCCCCTGCCGCCACGATGGCGCGCAGCAGGGTGGTCTTGCCCGACCCGTTCGGGCCGAGCAGCGCGATCCGCTCGGGGCCGCGCACCTCCAGGCGTTCCATCGCCTCGTCGGTACGGCGTGCGGTCGCGAAGGACAGCACGACCCGGCCCGCCGGGACCGCCGTCCCGGGCAGCGAGACGCGGATCTCGGCGTCGTCGCGCACCGCCTGTTCCGCCTCGTTCAGCCGCTCACGCGCCTCCTCCAGCTTGTCGACGTGCATCATGCGGTGCTTGCCCGCCGACACCTGGGCCTCGCGCTTGCGCGCCTGCATGACGATCTTCGGTTCGCGCTTGTTGGCGTACATCTTGTCGCCGTAGCGCACCCGCCGGTCGAGTTTGGTCCTGGCCTCGATGAGCTCGCGCCGCTGCCTGCGCACGTCGGCCTCGGCCACCCTGACCATGCGTGCGGCGGTTTCCTGTTCGGCGGCGAGCATGCGCTCGTAGTCGCTCAGGTTGCCGCCGTACAGGCGTACCGCGCCCTCGCGCAGCTCGGCGATCTGGTCGACCTGGTCGAGCAGTTCCCTGTCGTGGCTGACGACGACCAGCACCCCCGGCCAGGCCCTGACCGCGGCGTGGAGCCGCCGCCTGGCGTCGAGGTCGAGGTTGTTGGTGGGCTCGTCGAGCAGCAGCACGTCGGGCCGGTGGAGGAACTGCGCGGCCAGGCCCACCATGACGGTCTCGCCGCCGGACAGCGTCGCGACGGTGCGGTCGAGGCCGACGTGGTCGAGGCCGAGCGTGGCCAGCTGGGCGGTCGCCCGTTCCTCCACGTCCCAGTCGTCGCCGACGGCGGTGAAGTGTTGCTCCCGCACGTCGCCCGACTCGATCGCGTGCAGCGCGGCTCTGGTCGCGCTGATGCCGAGCAGGTCGGCGACGGTCAGCTCGGCGCGCAGCGGCAGGTTCTGCGGCAGGTGGCCGACCTGCCCTAGCACGCTGACGGAGCCGGAGCGGGGGCGCAGCTCCCCTGAGATGATCTTGAGCAGGGTGGACTTGCCCGAACCGTTGGCGCCGATCAGGCCGGTGCGTCCGGCGGGGAAGGCGGCGTCGAGGCCGTCGAGCACCTGGGTGCCGTCCGGCCAGCCGTAGGAGACGTGGTCGATCACCACGGAAAATGACATGAGAAAGCTCCCGTCGGAAAGTCTGAGAATTCAGGACTTGGCGGGAACCACCGCGAAGACGCCCGAGGTCCAGGTGCGCACGTGCCCACGACAGGGCGAGACGGCGCGGTGCCCGCGACCTCAGAACCTCACGTCAACAGCCTCCACGGCTCGGAAATGCGACTCGCAGAGGTTACCCGGCCGGAAAATCGTCCGCAAGGGCCCGGGCGCGATGCGCCGCGACGTTGACCCGGTTGGCGCACGCCAGCGAGCAGAACCTGCGGCGTCCGTTGCGCGAGGTGTCGACGTAGACGGTCCGGCAGCCCTGCCTGTCGCAGCGGCCGAGGCGGCGGCCGTCGGAGAAGCAGATGGCCATCGCCAGCCCGCCCGCCGTGGTGTCCTTGGCCCTGGCGACGATGTCGGCGCCGAGGGCGAAGAAGTGCAGGTGCGGCCGGCGGCCGTCGTGCGCGCTGATGTACGGCGTGGCCGCGGTGATCGCCAGCAGGTCGTTGACGAGGGTGATCTGGGTGTCCTGGTCGGTCTCGCCGAAGACGGGGTCGAGCCGCCTGGCCCACCGGCCGAGCTCGGCCGCCTGGGCGGGGGTGAGCTCCGCTCGCAGCATCTCGTTCCTGACGAGCAACGGGGTGATCGCCTCGGGGGTGAAGTCGACGGCGTTGACGAGGTCGGCCGACAGTGCCGCCCCGTTGCCCCCGTAAGCATTGAAATGCATAAGGACATTACATCAGGTTGGAGGCATGCATTTCACGACACTCGTCTCCACCCACGAGACGTCGGACGGCGTGATCTCCTACTTCCGCTGCGAGTGCGGCGCGTGGGAGGTGCGCACGGCCGATCACGGCAACGTGGCGACCACGTCGACCCCGCCGGAGAGCCGACAGGTGATCACGGTGTGACGACCGTGACAGCCGGGTGAGTGAACGGGGGCGTAACCGTTCTTGACCATCGACTGACCCGCCGCGTTCGGCCTAGAGTGCGCACCAAGCCGTCCCCCTCAACCGGAGGTCAGGAATGTCCAGCATTCCCGCTCTGCTGCGCGATCGGATCAAGGCCACCCCCGACGCCGAGGCCTATCGCCATCCGGCGGGCACCGGCTGGGAATCGCTGACCTGGGCCCAGGTGGGCGAGCGGGTGCGGCCGCTGGCCCTGGGCCTGGCCGAGCTCGGCGCCCGCGCCGACGCCAGGGTGTCCATCCTCTGCTCGACCCGGCTGGAGTGGATCCTCGCCGACCTGGCCGTGCTGTCCACGGGCGCGGCCACCACGACGATCTACCCCTCCAACACCGCCGACGAATGCGCGTACGTCATCAACGACTCCGGCAGCACCCTGGTCATCGCGGAGAACGACGACCAGGTGGCCAAGCTCGCCTCGGTGCGCGCCGACCTGCCCGGCGTCCGCCACGTGGTCGTCATCGACGGCGCCGCGAGCGACGACGGCTGGGTCGTCCCGCTCGACAGGGTCGGCGCCGACGGCGACTACGACGCCATGATCGACGAGATCGGGCAGGACGACCTGGCGACGCTCATCTACACCTCCGGCACCACCGGCAGGCCCAAGGGCGTCGAGCTGACCCACGACAACTGGCTGTACGCCGCGGAGGCCGTCCGCAAGATCGACCTGATCGGCCCCGACGACCTGCACTACCTGTGGCTGCCGCTGTCGCACTCGTTCGGCAAGCTGCTCGAGGTCGTGATGATCGACATCGGCGTGCCGACCGCGATCGACGGGCGCCTCGACAGGATCGCCGACAACCTGGGCGAGCTGCGGCCGACCTTCATGGCCGCCGCGCCGCGCATCTTCGAGAAGATCCACAACACCGTCGTCGCGACGGTCAGGCGCGAGGGCGGCGTGAAGCTGCGGATCTTCAACTGGGCCAAGCGGACGGGCGTCAGGGTCAGCAGGGCCCGCCAGCGCGGCGCGACGCTGCCGCTGACCACCCGCCTGGAGTACGCGCTGGCCGACCGGCTGGTGTTCGCCAAGCTGCGGGCCCGCTTCGGCGGACGCATCCGCTCCTTCATCTCCGGCGCCGCCCCGCTGTCACAGGACATCGGCGAGTTCTTCGACGGCGCGGGGCTGCCCATCCTGGAGGGGTACGGACTGACCGAGTCGTCGGCCGGCAGCTTCCTCAACAGGCCCGGCGCCCTCCGGCTGGGCACGGTGGGCCAGCCGCTGCCCGGCACCGAGGTGCGCATCGCCGAGGACGGCGAGATCCTCATCGGCGGGCGCGGCATCATGCGCGGCTACCACGGGCTGCCGGAGGAGACGGCCGAGACGCTCGAGGACGGCTGGCTGCGCACCGGCGACATCGGCGAGATCGACGAGGCCGGCCGGCTGCGCATCACCGACAGGAAGAAGGAGCTGATCAAGACCTCGGGCGGGAAGTACGTGGCGCCCACCCACCTCGAGGGGCGGATCAAGGCGGCCTGCCCGTACCTGTCGCACGTGTTCGTGCACGGCGACCGGCGCAACTTCTGCACGGCGCTGGTGACGCTCGACATGGAGGTCGTACGGCCGTGGGCGGCGGCCGAGGGGCTGCCCGGCGATCCCGAGAAGCTGCGCGACCACCCGCGGATGCGCGAGGAGGTCGACAAGGCGATCAAGGAGGTGAACGCGGGGCTGGCGAGCTACGAGACGATCAAGGACTTCGCGATCCTGGCCGACGACTTCACCGTGGAGGCCGGAGAGCTGACGCCCAGTCTGAAGATCAAGCGGAAGGTGGTCGAGCAGCACTACGGGGAGACGCTGGACGCCTTCTACAAGGACGCCACGCTCACCTGAGCGCCCGGCCGCGCGGCGCCGGTCGCTGTGGTCAGCGGAAGACGTGCAGCGCGCGGGCGCTGGCGAACCTCAGCGGAACACGTGCAGGGCGCGCGGGCGCTTGGCGAACGTCAGGGGCCCGCGCGCGGTGACGGTCTGGCCGTCCAGCGCCAGCCGTACCTCTCCCGAGGGCGTCTCGACGCGCACCGTGTCGGCCTGCCACTGCCGGTAGTGGCGCGACAGGCCGAGCCGCCCGCCCACCGCGCTCCCGAACGCCCGCAGGCGGGGCAGCCGCCGGGCGGCCGTCATCAGCCTGATGTCGAGCACGCCGTCCTCCAGCCTGGCCCGGCGCCCCGGAGCGGCGCCGCGCGAGCCGTGCCGGCAGTTGCCCACGAACATCAGCCAGGCCCGGTACGGCACGCCGTCCACGACCAGGTCGACAGGCGCCGCGTCGCGGCGCAGCACCTCGGCCAGGCCCCACAGCAGCGCCGGCCAGGTGCCGATCCGCCGGTGCCTGGCCTCCCTGCGCTCGGCGAGGGCGGGATAGACGCCGAGGCCGGCGCTGTTGACGAAGACCCTGCCCGCGGTCTCCACGACGTCGACGGCGGCCAGCTCGCCCGCCCGGTAGGCGGCGACGGCCTCGTCCGCGTCGGCGACGCCGAGCTCGGCGGCGAACAGGTCGCGCGTGCCCGACGGGACGACCAGCAACGGCCTGCCCCGCTCGAGCGCGATCCGGGCGGCGGGTCCGACGCTCGTGTCGTCCCCTGCGACGGCGAGCACCTTGCCGTCGGTCCTGTCGAGGGCCCCTGGCGGCACGAACTCAGCCCGGGGGAAGGCTTCGCGGAGCTTCCGCGCGGCCGCCCCCGCGGGGTCGGCGGCGACGACCAGGCCCTCGCCCGAGGGGTCGCCGTCGACGGCGGGCGCGGTGGCCGAGGCGCGGGCCCGTCCCGCCTCGGCCGCCTCCGGCCAGATGCGGCGGGTGACCAGCCCGGTGGCAACCCCGATGGCCGCGCCGGCGAGCACGTCGCCCGGGTAGTGGACGCCGGTGTAGACGCGGGAGAAGCAGACCGCCGCCGCCACCGCGGCCACGGGGACGGCGACGGCGAGGGGCGCTTCGAGGGCCACGGCGGTGGCGAAGGCGGCGGCCGAGGCGGAGTGTCCCGACGGGAAGGAGGCCGACAGCGGCATCTTGAGCAGCCGGTTCAGCGGCAGCACGTCGGCCACGGGGCGCTTCCTGCCGAAGGCCTGCTTGCCCGCCAGGTTCACCAGGGGGCTGGCGAGGCTGATCGCGAGCATGCCCCTGGTGGCCGCCCTGCGCAGGCGACGCCTGCCGCTCAGCGCGAACGTGCCCGCGACGCCCGCCCACAGCAGCGCGTTGTCGGCCGTTCTGGACAGCCGCGGCAGGACGGCTTCGAGGCCCGGCAGCCGGGTCCGTGCGACGGCCGCGTACAGGTGCTTGTCGAGCCGGTGCAGCCGAGATCGGAGTCGCATGCTGTATCTAGTGCCCAGGTTCGCCGGTTTTCAGCTCACAGGATCCGCCGGGCGCCCGGCAGCGCGCGCACCAGGAAGGCCAGCGCCCAGCACAGCGGCAGCGCGAGGACGGAGACGACGGCGAACTTGACGATCGCGGCGGCCTGCAGCCAGGCGAAGGCGTAGGCGAGGCCGACCAGCACGACGGGGTGGATGATGTAGACGGTGTAGGCCTGCTCGGACAGGAACCTGCCGCGCGCCCGCTGCGTGTTGAAGCGCTCGCGGAACAGCACCAGCAGGCCGATGACGACACCGGCCGCGAACACCGCCTCCCACGCGGCCTGCGCGAGGTCGGCGACCGCTCCGCCGGACATGAAGCGCAAGGGGAGCAGCACCATCGTCCCCAGTCCCGCGGCGGCGAAGCCGAGCCTGCCCGCCCGCCGCGACAGCGTGGCGAACCAGCCACGCCGGTGGGCGAGCACGCCGAGCGTGAACATGCCGGCGTACTGCGGCAGGTGGGACGGCGTGGGCAGGCCGAGCACCGGCACGTAGAGGCCGACGGGCACGACGAGACGCCAGGCGAAGGTGACGACGGCCAGCGCGACCGCGCAGACGACGATCGCAGCCGCTCCAGGCGCCTGCTCCGGGCCCGACCGGGGGATCCGGCCGTAGCGCCGGACGGCGGCGTAGACCGCGGCGAAGACCAGCAGGACCTCCACGAACCACATCGGGCCCGGGTCCCACGACCCGATGTAGAACATCCAGTACGGCATGTCGAAGTCCTGGTAGACGCCGACCATGGCCAGGGGGCGCAGCAGCAGGAGGAAGACGATCAGCGGGATGCCCAGCCGGAGCAGCCGGTCGCGCATGAAGGCGCCGCCGCCCTTGCGGTCGTAGGAGCCGGGGGTGAAGAAGCCGGAGATGAGGAAGAAGAAGCCCATGAAGAACGCCTGGTCGAACATGACCAGGATGTCGAGCGCCCACCCGGAGGGGTCGTGGGCCTGCTCGAAGTGGTACCAGGCGGGGATGTTGCCGTACGTCAGGGCCACGTGGTGGAGGATCACGAGGACGGTGAGGACCACGCGCAGGTTGTCGACGTAGGCGAGCCTTCTCATTGCGGTCCCTTCGTGGCACGGACGAAGATCTCGGCCAGTTCCCTGGCGTGGGCGTCGAGGTCGTGGCCGGGGTGGACCGCCCAGTAGGCGAACATGTCATTGACCGCGGCCGAGTGGGTGATCGCCATGACGCGCGGGTCGAACGGCCGGAACTCGCCCGTGGCGTGGCCGAGACGGTAGATGTTCTCCAGCGACTGGTACAGCTCCTCGTTGGCGGCGATGCCGTACCGGGGGGAGCCGTCCGGGAGGCGGAGGTTGATGAAGATCTCCCCCAGGGCCTTGAGCTGGGTGCGGTGGTCGCGCATGTGCTCGGCGACGCTGAGGATCTGGGTGCGCAGCAGCTCGGTGGCGGTGGTCCTGCCCTCCATCCGGGCCAGCACGAAGTCGGCGATGCCGGTGTAGACGTGGTCGACGACCTCCTCCATCAGGTCGTCCTTGCCGGCGAAGTGGTAGGAGATGACGCCCTTGCTGATGCCCGCGTGCTTGGCGATGGCGGCGAGCGATGCCTTGGCGAAGCCCACCTCGGCGATGACCTCGATGGCGCTGGCCATGATCTGGGCCCGCCTGGCCTTCTCGATGAACGACCGCGGCTTCTGGCCGGATGCCTCGTTTTCTGACCGCATGGCCAAAATCTAGCACAGGCGGCCAACAAATAAATCTGAACGACCGATCGGTCTTTTTATCTGCTAGCGTGATCCGCATGGCAGACGGCAGGAAGGTGCGCGGACAGCGCAGCAGGGAAGCCATCCTCGGCAGCGCCGTGGCCCTGGCCTCGGTCGACGGGCTCGACGGCCTGACGCTGGGCCGCCTGGCCGGCGTGGCGGGCGTCAGCAAGTCCGGCCTGTTCGCCCACTGGCGCGACAAGGAGCAGCTGCAGCTCGACGCGGTCGAGTGGGCGCGGCGGCAGTGGATCGAGCACGTGGTCACCCCCGCCCTGGCCGTGCCCCCGGGCCTGCGCAGGGTCCTGGCCCTGCACGAGGCACGGCTCGCCTTCTACGAGGAGGGCCGCCTGCCGGGCGGCTGCTTCTTCTTCGCCGCGCAGGTCGAGTTCGACGACCGTCCGGGCCCGGTCAAGGACCGGGTGGCCGAAGCGATGAACGACTGGCTCGGCTTCCTGGAGCGGGCCATCCAGGACGCCGTCGACCGGGGCGAGCTGCGCGCCGACCCGGCCCAGCTCGCCTACGAGATCGAGGCGCTCGGCGAGGCCGTCGTCATCCACTCCCGCCTGCGCGACCGGCCACGGGCCTTCGCCCACGCCCGCAGGGCCGTCCTCGACCGCCTGCGCGCCCTCTCCCCCGACCCCACGCTCCTCCCGGAGGACTGACCGTGTCCCACACCCGTCCCGTCCAGGTGCACTTCGACGACCTCGACGCCATGGGGCTGCTGCACAACGCCCGCTACTCGGTGCTCGTCGAGCGGGCCATCACCGCCTTCTGGACCGAGCTCGGCTGGAACTTCGACCCCGCCCACTCCCGCTTCAAGGACGTCTTCCTCGCCGTGCGCGAGTTCTCCATCACCTTCCACGTGCCGATCATGGGCGTCGGCGAGCCGCTGGTCCACTTCTGGATCGAGCGGATGGGCACCACCAGCGGCGTGTACGGCGTCCGCGTCCTGTCGCCGGACGGCGGCACCGTGCACGCCGAGGGCCGCAGGGTCAACGTCAACCTCGACCCGGCGACGCTACGCCCCACCCCGTTCAGCGCGGAGATCCGCGACGCGGCCAAGGTGCTCGCCGCGTGATCAGAAGCCGCTGGATCCCCGGCCCCGAACCGAGGGGCGAGGAGCCCGTCGTGGTCAGCCTCACCGACTTCCGCCTGCACAGCGCGGTGCACCTGCCGCGGGCGAGCCGTACGGGATGGCGGCTGGGCCGGCGCTGGCCCGAGGTCGGCGGCGCGGTCGGGCTGTGGCTGTGGGCCGAACCCCTGGCCCGCCGCATCGGGTCGGTGTCGGTGTGGCGGTCGGCGGCCGACCTGGCGGCCTTCGTCCGCTCGCCCGGCCACGTCGCGATCATGCGGGCCTACCGCGGCAGGGGCACGCTCCTGTCCGAGACGTGGACGAGCGACGCGCAGGACCTGTGGGAGGAAGCCTGGTCACCCGTGGCGCGCGGCGGGATCAGCGGCGCTTGAAGGCGGCCAGCAACCGCTCGGCGGCCAGCGACGGGGTCAGGGTGCCCGCCAGGACCTCCCGCTCCACCTCCGCCGTGATCGCCGCCACCGCGGGGTTGCCGCGCAGCTCGGCCAGCAGCCGGTCACGCACCAGCGTCCAGGTCCACTGCACCTGCTGACGGCGCCGCTTGGCCGCCACGTCGATCCGGTCCTGGTGGGCGACGACCTGCTCCCACACCTCGTCGAGCCCGCCACCGGTCAGCCCGCTGCAGGTCAGCACCGGCGGCGGCGCCGCCTCCGAGCGCAGCATGCGCAGCGCCCCCGCCAGCTCGCGGGCCGCCTTCCTGGCCGCCGGTTCGAAGTCCCCGTCCGCCTTGTTGACCGCGATCACGTCGGCCAGCTCCAGCACACCCTTCTTGATGCCCTGCAGCTGGTCGCCGGTGCGGGCCAGGCTGAGCAGCAGGAAGGTGTCGACCATGTCGGCCACCGCGGTCTCCGACTGGCCGACGCCGACCGTCTCGACGAGCACGACGTCGTATCCCGCGGCCTCGACGACGACCATCGCCTCCCTGGTGGCCTTGGCGACCCCGCCGAGCGTGCCCGAAGTCGGCGAGGGGCGGATGAAGGCCTGCGGGTCGACCGACAGGCGGGACATGCGCGTCTTGTCGCCGAGGATGCTGCCGCCGGTCCGCGTCGACGACGGGTCGACGGCCAGCACCGCCACCCGGTGGCCGCGCTCGGTCAGGCGGGTGCCGAGCGCGTCGATCAGCGTCGACTTGCCGACCCCCGGCACGCCCGAGATGCCGACCCTGCGGGCCTGCCCGGCCAGCGGCGTGAGCTCGACGAGCAACCGCTGGGCCAGCTCGGCGTGGTCGGCCCTGGTCGACTCGACCAGCGTGATCGCGCGGGCGATCCAGGCGCGCGATCCCGACTTCACGCCGTGGACGTAGTCGTCGAGCGCCCTCATCCGCACCGGCCCTCCGCCGGCCGGTGGCGCATCAGTGGCCCAGGCGCGAGGACAGCTCGCGCACCAGGTCGAGCGCCGCGTCGGCGATCACCGTGCCGGGCGGGAAGATCGCCGAGGCGCCCGCGGCGCGCAGCTCGTCGAAGTCGCCGGGCGGGATCACGCCGCCCACCACGATCATGACGTCGTCCGCGCCCAGGTCGGCGAGCGCGGCGCGCAACGCCGGCACCAGCGTGAGGTGACCCGCGGCCAGGGAGGAGACGCCGACGACGTGCACGTCTGCCTCCACGGCCTGCCGCGCCACCTCCTCGGGCGTCTGGAACAGCGGGCCGACGTCGACGTCGAAGCCGAGGTCGGCGAACGCGGTGGCGATCACCTTCTGGCCGCGGTCATGCCCGTCCTGCCCCATCTTGGCCACCAGGATGCGCGGCCGCCGCCCCTCGGCGACGGCGAAGTCGGCGCACGCCTGCCGTACCAGCTCGATGCCCTTCACCGGACCCGCCTCGTCGCGATACACCCCGGAGATGGTACGGATCTGCCCCGCGTGCCGTCCGAACACCTTCTCCAGGGCGTCGGAGATCTCGCCGACCGTGGCCCTGGCCCTGGCCGCCTCCACCGCGAGCGCCAGGAGGTTGTCGCCGCCCGCGGCGCCCTTGGTGAGGTTCTCCAGCGCCTGCCGTACGGCCTCGGCGTCCCTGTCGGCGCGCAGGCGGCGCAGCTTGTCGAGCTGCTGCGCCCGCACCGCGCTGTTGTCGACCCTGAGCACCTCGATCGGCTCGTCGGCCTGCGGGCGGTACTTGTTGACCCCGATGACCGGCTGCCTGCCCGAGTCGATGCGCGCCTGGGCGCGTGCCGCGGCCTCCTCGATGCGCAGCTTGGGCAGGCCGGCGTCGATCGCGCGGGCCATGCCGCCGGCCGCCTCGACCTCCTGGATGTGCTGCCACGCCTTCTCGGCCAGGTCGTGGGTGAGGCGCTCGACGTAGTAGGAGCCGCCCCACGGGTCGATGACGCGGGTCGTACCCGACTCCTGCTGCAGCAGCAGCTGGGTGTTGCGGGCGATGCGGGCCGAGAAGTCGGTGGGCAGCGCGAGCGCCTCGTCGAGGGCGTTGGTGTGCAGCGACTGGGTGTGGCCCTGGGTGGCGGCCATGGCCTCCACGCAGGTGCGCACCACGTTGTTGAAGACGTCCTGGGCGGTCAGGGACCAGCCCGAGGTCTGGGAGTGGGTCCGCAGCGACAGCGACTTGGGATTCTTCGCCCCCGCCTCCGACACCAGCCTGGACCACAGCAGGCGGGCCGCCCGGAGCTTGGCCACCTCCATGAAGAAGTTCATGCCGATGCACCAGAAGAACGACAGCCGGGGGGCGAAGGCGTCGATGTCGAGCCCCGCCGCCACACCCGCCCTCAGGTACTCCACGCCGTCGGCCAGGGTGTAGGCCAGCTCCAGGTCGCAGGTGGCCCCCGCCTCCTGGATGTGGTAGCCGGAGATCGAGATGGAGTTGAACTTCGGCATGTGCCGGCTGGTGTAGGCGAAGATGTCGGAGATGATCCGCATCGACGGCCCGGGCGGGTAGATGTAGGTGTTGCGGACCATGAACTCCTTGAGGATGTCGTTCTGGATGGTCCCCGTCAGCTGCTCGTGGGCGACACCCTGCTCCTCGGCGGCCACGATGTAGAGCGCCAGGATCGGCAGCACCGCGCCGTTCATCGTCATCGACACCGACATCCGGTCCAGCGGGATGCCCTCGAACAGCTGCCGCATGTCGTAGATGGAGTCGATGGCGACGCCCGCCATGCCCACGTCGCCCGCCACACGCGGATGGTCGGAGTCGTAGCCGCGGTGCGTGGCCAGGTCGAAGGCCACCGACAGGCCCTTCTGCCCCGCGGCCAGGTTGCGGCGGTAGAAGGCGTTCGACTCCTCGGCGGTGGAGAAGCCCGCGTACTGCCGGATGGTCCACGGCTGGTTGACGTACATCGTCGGGTACGGCCCGCGCAGGTACGGCACCGCCCCCGGATAGGTCCGCAGGAAGTCGAGCCCGTCGAGGTCGGCGGCCGTGTAGACCGGCTTGACCGGGATGCCCTCCGGGGTCTCCCACGGCTCACCCGCCGCCGCGCCGGTGGGGCGCACGGGCGCCAGCGGAACGGTGGTGAAGTCGGGGATCATCGCGCCACTCCCAGGTCGTCGAAGGTCGTGCGGAGGACGTCGAGCGCGTCGCATCCGGCGTACAGGTGCGCGTCCACCCCCTCGTGATCCCCCTTCCCCGCCAGCCATACCGTGCGCGCCCCCGCCCGGCGCAGCGCCAGGGCCACCGGGGCGGCGTGCTCGCCGTACAGCCGGTCGCTGGAGCACAGGCACGCGACGGCGGCGCCGCTGGCGGCGAAGGCCCGCGCGATCTCCTCCGGGTCGGTGCTCGGGCCCGACAGGACGGTCTCCAGGCCGCCGGCGTGGAAGAGGTTGGCGGCGAAGGAGGCCCTGGCGGTGTGGACGGCGACCGGCCCGATCGTGGCGAGGAAGACCTTCGGCCGCTCGGGCTGGGCGTCGGCCAGCTCGCGCAGCTCCTCGTACGGCCGCGCGTAACGCATCGCCTCCCCCTGGGGGGCGGGCGGCCGCGGCGGGCGCTCGCGCGGATCGGGGAACTCGCTCACGCCGGTGATCGGGTGGCGCCGGTGCGCGATGTCGTCGTCCCTGCGCGCCCTGGTCCGCGCGATCCGCTCGCTCACCAGGTCACCGGCGGCCTGGACGCCGCCCGCCGCCTCGATCTCCTGGAACCACGCCCAGGCCCGCTCGGCCAGCTCGGCCGTGCGCCGTTCGACGTACCAGGAGCCGCCCGCGGGGTCGGCGACGCGCCCCACGCCCGACTCCTCCAGCAGCAGCGCCTGGGTGTTCCTGGCGATCCGCCGGGCGAAGGCGTCGGGCGCGCCCATGGCGGCGTCGAAGGGCCGCACCGTCACCGCGTCGGCGCCGCCCACGCCCGCGGCGAAGCACGCCAGCGTGGTGCGCAGCATGTTCACGTACGGGTCGCGCGCGGTCATCATCGCGAAGCTCGTCACCGCGTGCTGCAACTGCGTGCCGGGCCCGCCGCACACCTCGGCCACCCGCGCCCACAGCAGGCGGGCCGCGCGCAGCTTCGCGATCGTGGCGAACTGGTCGGCGGTGGCCGCGTAACGGAACTCCAGCTGGCCGAGGGCCGCCTCGACGGACAGCCCGGCCGCGGTCAGCGCCCGCAGGTGCGCCACGCCGGTCGCCAGCGAGCAGCCCAGCTCCTGCGCGTCGCTCCCGCCCGCGTCGTGGTACGGCAGGCCGTCGACGACGATGGCGCGCAGCCCCGGATGCTCCGCCGCGCAGCGCCGCGCCAGCGCGACGGCGTCGGGGCCGAGGCCCGCGCCGAGATTACCGGTCACCCCCGTGCCGAGCCCGAGCAGGACCTCGGCCGCCTCGGCGGTGCGCTCGCCCGCCTCCAGCACCACGGGCACCAGGTCGAGGTAGACGCCGTCGAGCGTGCGCGCCAGCTCCTCCACCGGGACCGCCAGCCACAGCGAGGTGACGCCGTTCTCCAGGTCGGCGAGCACCGCCTCGTTGTCCGGCACGGCATGCCGCTGCCGGACGTCCCAGCCCCGGTGCGTGGGCCGCGGGGCGCGCAGCTCGGGCAGGTCGCCGGCGTCGTAGAGGGGTGCGACCCGCACACCGTCATAGGTGTCGGTGGCCAGCGCGGCTTCGGGTGATTCCGGCTCCACGCCGGACTTGCGCAACACACCGAGCGCGAGGGCCCGCCAATCGTCGCGGGTCGTGGACGGGAAGTCCGCGGCGAGTCTCATGCCTTGGATGGTAGGCGCAGCCGTACCAGAACAATAATCCGGGGGCGGCGTCCGCGGTCAGGCGCGCGCCGCCTCCCAGGCCAGCTTCCACGTGACGGGTCCGACGACGCCGTCGTCGGGGATCTCCTGCTCGCGCTGGAAGCGCCGGCACACCTCGCGGGAGCCGGCCCCGTAGGCGCCGTCGACGTCGATGGTCCAGCCGCGCCTGCTCATCTGGCGCTGCCAGGTGCGCACGTCGTCGCCGCGCATGATCGGGGGGAACTTCAGCAGCCGCCCGGGGAAGGGCGGGGCCTGCGGGGGCGTCGGCGGCTCCTGCCCGCCAGGCCGGGGGGCGCCGCGCCTGACCCAGCCGTAGAGCGGGTCGCCCGGGCAGTCGGTGTTGAACCCGTCGCGGTGCCCCTTGATCTCGCGCCCGGCCGCGCCCTCCTCGCGCAGGTGCAGGATCGCGTCGAGGATGGCGTGCAGCACGCCGTCGGGCGGCTGGACCAGGCCGGCGTTGCCGACCAGGCCGAGCACCGCGTAGTGGCCCGAGTTGAGCCCGGCCCCGTTGGCCGCCGGCAGATGGTGCGCCCCCCGCCCCTCGAACACCTTGCGGTGCGGGCAGGCCACGAAGCTGTAGCCGATGTCGATCCAGCCGTTGGAGTCCATGTGGAAGTTCTGGATGGACTGCACCAGGGCCACGCACTTGGCGTGGTCGCGCACGATGCCGGGATCGACCCTGCCACCCGTGTAGTGGACCTTGACCCCTCTGGTGGACTCGAGCTGGGTGTAGCTGCCACGCGGGGAACGGGCACGCCAGTCACGACGCAGGACAAGATCGATGGCCACGGCGATCTCCCGGGTGAGGACGCTGACAACCGAGCGTAACGCGAGGTGTACGGACAGATCCCAGGAATGTCGATTATTGGTCTCCCTACGGCCGGAAGACGCGCCGGTCCGTAACGATCGCGGAGATCAGGTCATGGGGCGTGACGTCGAAGGCCGGGTTCAGCGCGCGGGTCCCCTCGGGGGCGATGCGCATGCCGCGCACGCACACCACCTCCTCGTCGCCCCGGTCCTCGATCTCGATGTGCTCGCCCGAGGGGGTGGCCGCGTCGATGGTGCTCTCGGGGGCGACCACGACGAACGGCACCCCGGCGCGCTCGGCGCCCAGCGCGAGCGCGTAGGAGCCGATCTTGTTGGCGGTGTCGCCGTTGGCGGCGATCCGGTCGGCGCCGATCAGCACCGCGTCCACCCCTCCCCTGGCCAGCAGGTACGGCCCGGCGGAGTCGGTGACCAGCCGGTAGGGCGCGCCCATCCGCTCCAGCTCCCAGGCGGTGAGCCGGGCCCCCTGCAGCAGCGGCCTGGTCTCCAGCGCGAGCACCTCGGCCAGCCGTCCCCTCTCGTGGAGGGTCTGGACGACGCCCAGCGCGGTGCCGCGCTCGACGGTGGCCAGACCTCCGGTGTTGCAGATGGTCATGACGCGCAGCTTGTCGCCTTCGAGCAGGTCGGCGCCGCGCTCGCCCATGGCCACGCAGGCGGCGATGTCGTCGTCCCTGATCCGCAGGGCCGTGGTGAGGACCGCCTCGGGCCCGTCGTCGAGGCGCGCGGCGGCCTGGTCGACGCCCCACGCCAGGTTGACGGCCGTCGGCCGGGCCGCCCTGAGGCGCGCGACGGCCTTCCTGTCGCCGCCGGCCAGCGCTACGCCGAGCGCCCCTGCCACGCCGAGGGCGGGAGCGCCCCTGACGGCCAGGCGGCGGATGGCGTCGACGAGCTCGTCCACGGTGGTGATGCGCAGCATGACCAGCTCGTCCGGCAGCAGCGTCTGATCGATGAGCTCGATGGCCCCGTCGACCCAGTCGATCGTCCTCACAGGCGCACCGTACACAATCAGGCCGAACCGTCATACATCCCTTCGGTATCGGCGGGCGGCGCGCCTGTCTCTCATGGGGGAGGCGGCTCGACCGTCCGCGGCGCCGGTGCGGCGACCGGCGGGGTCGTCCCGTCGTCGGCGGCCACCAGCTCGTAGCGGGTGGCGTAGGTGTCGACGAGCGAGACCAGCATCGCCGCGACGGGAATGGCCAGCAGGGCGCCCACCGCGCCGAACAGCGCCGCGCCCAGGGTGACGCCCGTGAACGAGACCCCCGGATGGATGTCGACCGACCGCGCGCTGATCCTCGGCTCCAGTGTCAGGTTCTCCACCTGCTGGTACACCACGGCCCAGGCCAGCGCCGCCACCCCGACCCAGGGCCGGGGCGAGGCCAGCCCGACGACCGTCGGCAGGGCGATGGAGATGTAGGTGCCGATCGTGGGGACGAACTGGGCGACCGCGCCCGTCCACACCCCGAGGGCGAACCAGGACGGCATGCCGATCGCCAGGAACACGAGGGCCGACGTCCCGCCGTTGATCGTGGCCAGGATGAGCCTGGCCGAGACGTAGCCGCCGGTCTTCTCCGTCGACAGCTCCCACACTCTGATGAAGACCCGCTGGGACCGGCTGGGCAGCAGCTGCGCCACCCACTGGCGCAGGCGGGGGCCGTCGGCCGCAAAGTAATAGGTCAGCAGCACGAGCATGAACAGCTTGAAGACCATGCCCGCCACCGTCCCGACCAGGCCCAGGACGCCGCCGACCACGTCCTGCGCGTACGCGGCGGCCTGCTGGGGTGTCACGTTCAGGGACTTGAGGAGGTCGGCCAGCTTGTACTGCGTCCCGAGCCGGGCGTTGATCCACTTGAGGACGGCGGCGGCGACGTCGGGCAGCGCCAGCAGCAACTGCCCGACCTGCTGCACGAACAGGTTCCCGAACAGGATGAGGAAGATGACCGCCACCACGGTGAAGGTCACCATGACCAGCAGCGTGGCCCTGCGACGTGACATCCGCCTGGACAGCGGGCGCACGGCCGGCTCCATCGCCAGCGAGGTGAACCAGGCCATGACCAGCAGGACGAGCAGCCATCCGGCGTCGGTCAGCAGGAAACGCAGGAAGAACATCAGGGCGACCACGCCCGCCACCACGAGAGCGACCCGCCACACGTTCGCGGGCGCGAGCAGGACCTGGACGGCCGGGGGCTTGATCCCTCGCGGCTCACTCGGCCTCGTCATGATCCCTCCTACGGTTCGCTCATGGCGACTGCGCCGTGGGGGCGGGTGCGGACGGGGCCGGCAGGCACACAATCCTACGTTGCCGCAGGTAGAGACGGAAGGATCAGGCACATCAGAGGAGGTGGGGCCGTCGCGGCGGCCCCCCGCCTAGCGCTCGGACAGGACGATCACGGAGTCGCCCGCGCCGAACGTCAGCGGCTGGTTCCTGTCCGGGTTGAGCACCACCCCGTAGTGCGGCGCCTGGTTGATGCCGGACGCGAGCCGGTAGCCGATCGCCGTCTCGCCCCGCCGCCTGGCCGACTCGATGACGGTGGAGAACGACACCTGCGCGCCCGGGGTCACGTACGAGGCGGCGGGCCTGGGGTAGATCTCCGACCCGCGCGAGTCGAACAGGTAGCCGAAGACGTCGGCCAGGTGCCGGTTCTCGGCCAGCTGGGCCAGCAGCAGGCCGATGACCGTGTCGCTGATGACGATGTCGTCGGCCTCGGTCACCTCGGCCAGCGAGCGGTTGTTCTCGTCGTGCATCTCGCTGACGATCGAGTACCGCTCGCCGGTGGCCGCCTGCATGTCGCGCAGCTGCAGCAGCGTCATCAGCGTGCGGGTGTCGGCGTGCTGCGGCTTGAACCTGTCGTCGGACAGCACGATCACGTGCTGGTAGAGGCCGACGCCGAGCGCCTCCAGGGCGTACCTGTCGGTGGTGTCGCACTCCTTGACGTTCACGGTGAGGTTGCGCAGGCCGGTCAGCTCGGTGCCCGCCTTCGGGTGGTCGGCCGCGACGTCGAGGACCGAACCGGGGGCGACGTAGCCGTCCAGGTAGCGGATGATGTGCTCGGCGCGGGCGTTCCAGTTGAGGATCAGCGTCCGCTCGGCCTCCGGCGGCGCGGCCGGGGCGCCGGCCATGTCCTTCTCGGAGTAGGCGGCCGGGGCGGTGGCCACGCGGATGAGCGAGTCGTCGTGGGCGATGACGACGACCTGGTCGTCGGCGGCGATGACGGTGTCCATGGGCGGGTTGAGCACGACGCCGGAGGGGCTGCGCAGGCCGATGACCGTGGCCGTCTCGTAGGCGTGCAGCGCCTCGCCGTACGTCCGGCCGGCCAGAGCGGTGTCGGCGCGCAGGTAGATCTCGCCGCCGTCGAAGTTCAGCAGGTCCATGCAGACCACGGACATGCCCGACTGCCGGGAGGACTGCACGATCAGCCGGGAGGCGGTGTCGTCGGCGTCGACGAGGTGGACCTGGTCGCCCCCGGCCAGGCGGGCGGCGGCCATGTTGCGGCTGGAGGTGAGCGAGGCGACGACGGGAGGGTGGTCGCCGGCGCGCTTGGCCAGCGCCAGGAGGATCTTGATGACGTGGGCGTCGGAGTCCTCGCCGTCGGGTGACAGGACGACGATGGAGCGAGCCCTGTCGAGGTTCATCAGGCGCAGGTCGCCCGGCTCGGTGGGCCGTCCGGTGCGGCAGACGAGCCTGGTCCGGCCGGTGTCGCCGATGCGCTCCCTGATCTCCTCCTCCATGTCGAGCTTGTCGTGGTCGGCCATGACGGCGATGACCGAGCCGCGCTGGCTGGCGTGCGCCTTGACCAGCTCGCCGATGATGGTGAAGATCTGGTCGGACCAGCCGAGGACGACGGTGTGACCGCTCTCGGCGACCATGGAGCGGCCCCTGCGCAGCCGGTCGATCTTCTGCTTGAGCCCGTTGGACAGCAGGCCGACCAGGATGCTGACGATGAAGATGCCGGCCAGCGACCCGGCGAACATCACGGCGAGGAAGGCGGTGCTGCCCTTGTCACTGGCGACCTTGCTGGGTGTCATGGCGTGCATGAGCGCCAGCCACAGCACCTCACCCGGGCTCGCTCCCTCGGGTTCGTCGGTGACCCAGACGGTTAATCCGGCCACGACCAGCACGATCGCGACGGACACCACGGCGAGCCAGCCGATGAGCGAGGCGGTCCCCTTGGACATGGTGTTGTCGAACCAGTAACGCACGCGCTCCCGCACAGACACCGTTTACCTCCCCGTGAATGAACCTTGACCAACGGCAAAAGGTACAGCGGCTTTCATGCGACGAAAAATCATCCACGCGAGCGCCCGTACGCTGGTGCCGTGACCACCGCGCACCTGGCCTACGAGACGCTGAAACGCCGCATCGTCGAGGTCGAGCTGCGCCCCGGCGAGCGGCTGATCGAGCGCGACCTGGCGGCCGAGCTGCGGGTGTCGCGGATCCCGCTGCGCGAGGCGCTGCGCCGCCTGGCCGCCGAGGGCCTGGTGGTGCTGGTGCCCGGAAGGGGCGCGCTGGTCAGCCCGTTCACCCCTGACGACGTGCGCGACCTGTTCGACGTGCGGGAGAGCCTGGAGGCGCTGGCCGCGCGGCTGGCCGCCGAGCGGGCCGACGCCGACGGCCTGGCCAGGTTGCGCGCGTGCATGGACCGCGCCCGCGAGGCGATCGCCGGTGAGGACAGGGCGGCCATCGCGGCCGCCAACGCCGACTTCCACCACGAGGTGGTGGCCATCTCGGGCAACGCGCTGCTGGCCGATCTGATGCGGCCGCTGGACGCCCGCCTGCACCGGTTGTTCCGCCTCACCTCCGACCGCGACCCCGGACGGCAGAGCCAGGAGCACGCCGAGCTCTACGCGGCGATCGCGGCGGGCGACCAGGAAGAGGCGGCCGCCTGCGCGCTGCGCCACGTGGCCGGCGGGCGGGCGGAGTCGCTGGCCGTGGCGCGCGGCTGGGCGGTGGAGGACATCGACCCCGTCCAGGCCACCCACTCCCGGCGCCGGACCCGGTGAAGCGGCGGCCACGGACAGACCACGGATAAAAGCAGTCGACGCCGGTGTGCGGAGTGCGGATCATTGATCGCATGTCCGTGCTGAAGGAGGTCCGTTTCCCCGCCGCCGCCGAGCTGCCGATGAACATCTGGGTCGACGACTCCGACTCGGCCGCCGACATCGTCGACGCGCTCGCCCTGTCGCCGTTCGCGACCGGCGCCCAGCCGTGGGCCCGGCTGGCCAACCTGGAGCGGGTGCGGGCCGACGCCGCGCTCACCCCGCCCGGCGGCCGCCTGGTGCGGACCGCCCACGAGGAGGACGGCTCCGAGGCCCGCCTGTTCTGCGGCGACGGCTGGACACTGCGCGTGGTGCGGTATCGCAACCGCTGCGCCACCGTCAGCGTCACCGCCGTCAGCGAGGACCTGGCCCGGTCGGTGCTGTCCACGACCACCGACGGCGCCGTCGAGCCCCCACCGCCGACCGACCACGTCGAGATGGGCTTCTGGTGGTACGGCCAGCACGGCGCCCGCCGTTCGGACAAGCCCATCACCTCGCCGTCCTGGGAGCAGATCAGCGGCAACTACGCGGCGAGCGTGCGCGAGGCCGTCGGGCGGGTCATGGCGGTCAGGCCGGAGGACGTGAACGGCAGGCTGCTCCTGCTGCACGGGCCGCCGGGCACCGGCAAGACGTCGCTGCTGCGCACGCTGGCCAAGGAGTGGCGCGAGTGGTGCCAGGTCGACTGCGTGCTCGATCCCGAGCGACTGTTCAACGACCCCGGGTACCTGATGGAGGTGGCCGTCGGCGACTGCGACGAGCGCGGCGACCGGTGGCGGCTGCTGGTGCTGGAGGACTGCGACGAGCTGATCAGGGCGGGGGCGAAGGAGGCGACGGGACAGGGGCTGTCCAGGCTGCTGAACCTCACCGACGGCCTGCTCGGCCAGGGTCGCGACGTGCTGGTGGCGATCACCACGAACGAGGATCTGGCGCGGCTGCACCCCGCGACGATCAGGCCGGGACGGTGCCTGGCCCAGATCGAGGTGGGACGGCTGTCGCGCGAGGAGTCGCTGCGGTGGCTGGCCGAGAGCGGCGCCCAGGACCTCACGAAACAGGAGGGCGGCGCGCAGGACTTCGCGTTGCGGGTCGGCGCCGCGGGCGCGACGCTGGCGGAGCTGTTCGCGGCCCGTGCGGGACGCGCCTCGGCCCCCGCCACCACCGCCGAGCCCGGCCTCTACCTCTGACCGCGACCGCTCCCCCGGTCCCGGGCACCGGTGCCGCGCCCGGGGTCGCGGCGGCGTCCCGCCGGACCGGCGGTGCCGCACGGTCGACCACTCGCGCGTACGGCGGCGCCCGGCCCGCCGGGAGTACGTAAACCTTCCGATGCGCCTCACCTGGCCTTCCTCCAGAATCGGCCAGGTGATATCCCGTGTCGCCTTCCCCCCGTGCGTGCCGGTCGAGCGCGGCTCCCGCGGCTATCACGATCCGTTCGGCGGCGAGGCGGCCGTCTGGGACTACGCCGCGTGGACCAGCCCGGAGGCCGAGATCGGCTTTCCCGCGGCCCAGCTGGTGCCGTCGTGGACGGCACGCACGCCGGCGGGCAGCTGGCTGGAGGTCGAGCTGCGGGGCAGGACCGCGGAGGGCCGTCACACCCGCTGGTACGTGATGGGCAGGTGGGCCGAGACCGCCGCCGACATCCGCCGCACCTCGCTTCCCGGGCAGGGCGACGAGGACGGCGACGTGGCCGTCGACACGCTGGTCGCCAGGCGTCCGCTGGTCGCCTGCCAGGTGCGCGTCACCCTGTACGGCACGGGCGCCGCCGTCGGCTCGGTCAGCGTGATGGCCTCGGGCGCCCCGGGCCCGGTGCGCGTGACGCCGCCGGGCGAGGCGAGCGGGATCGAGCTGGCCGTGCCCGCGCTCTCGCAGCGGGTGCACGCGGGCCACTACCCGGAATGGGACGGCGGCGGCGGCTCCTGGTGCGGCCCCGCGTCGGTGACGATGGTGCTCGGCTACTGGGGCAGGGGCCCCTCCGCCGACGAGCTCGCCTGGGTTGACCCCGCCGATCCGTGCCCGGCCGTCGACCACGCGGCCCGCGACATGTACGACCACAGCTACCAGGGCTGCGGCAACTGGCCGTTCGGCGTCGCCTACGCCGGACGGTACGGCCTGGCCGGGTTCGTCACGCGGCTGCGGTCGCTGGCGGAGCTGGAGCGTCTGGTGGCCGCCGGCATCCCGGTGATCACCTCCCAGTCGTTCAAGGAGCACGAGCTGCCGGGCGCGGGCTACGCCACGACCGGGCACATCATGGTCGTCGTCGGCTTCACCGCGTCCGGTGACGTGATCGCCAACGATCCGGCCGCCGAGGGGGTCAGGCGCGTCTACCCGCGGGCGGCCTTCGAGAACGTCTGGCTGCGCGGCTCCGGCAGCGCGGGGATCGTCTACGTCCTGCATCCGCCGGAGCTTCCCCTTCCCCCATCCGACGGCAATTGGTGATCGGCGCGGGTCAGCGGGGCGGATGGGGTTGGAGTGGACTGCGGCGGGCAGCCGGCGTGGCAGCCGCGCGACGGGCGGGACAGGCAGGACACTGTCGTCGCCCTCTGTGAGACCGACATTTCTGGGGATGATGTGAAGAGCGTTGCCGAGATCTGCTCCGACCTGATCAGGTTCGACACGACCAATCCCGGCTCGGGCGAGCGCCCGGCCGCCGAGTACGTCGCCACGCTGCTGGCCGACGCGGGCCTGGAGCCCACCGTCTTCGAGTCGGCGCCGCGCCGTACCACCGTCGTGGCGCGCGTGGCCGGCGACTCGCCCGACGCGCTGCTCATCCACGGTCACCTCGACGTGGTCCCCGCCGACCCGGCCGAGTGGGAGCTGCACCCCTTCTCCGGCGAGATCGTCGACGACTGCGTGTACGGCAGGGGCGCGGTCGACATGAAGGGCTCGTGCGCGATGACGCTCGCCACGGTGCTCGGCATGCAGGCCGGCGGGGTGCGGCCCAAACGCGACCTGGTGCTGGCGTTCCTGGCCGACGAGGAGGCGACCGGCGACTACGGCTCCCGCCACGCCGTCACCGCGCACCGGGAGCTGTTCGACGGCGTCACCGAGGCCATCAGCGAGTCCGGCGGGTTCAGCGTGACCGCGGGCGACGCGCGGGTCTACCCGATCGCCGTGGGCGAGCGCGGCACGTCGTGGATGAAGCTGACCGCCCACGGCGTCGCCGGTCACGGCTCGCGGCCCGCCGTCGACAACCCGGTCGCCACCCTGGTGCACGCGCTGTCGCGCATCGCCGCCTACCAGTGGCCGGTACGGCTGACGCCGTCGGTCGCCGCGCTCCTGCGGAGCCTGTCGGAGATCACCGGCCGGCCCGTCGACCTCGACCGCCTGGACGCCGAGGCGGCCCGGCTCGGGCCGCTCGGCAGCCTGTTCAAGGGCCAGATCCGCAACTCGGCCAACCCGACGATGCTCACCGCGGGCTACAAGGTCAACGTCGTCCCCTCCACGGCCGAGGCGCACGTCGACGGCCGGTACCTGCCGGGGCTGCAGGAGGAGTTCCTGGCCACGATCGACGAGCTGCTCGGGCCGAGGATCACGCGGGAGTTCGTCAACCTGGAGGACGCGCCGTCCGCGCCGTACCCTTCTGCCTTCTTCGACGAGATGGCGGCCGCGCTGGTGGCCGAGGACCCGGCGGCGCGGCCCGTGCCGTACGTGATGAGCGGGGGCACGGACGCCAAGTCGTTCGCCAGGATCGGCATCAAGGGGTACGGCTTCGCCCCGCTGATGCTCAGGCCCGATCTCGACTACTTCGGCATGTTCCACGGCAAGGACGAGCGCGTGCCGGTTGAGGGCCTGGAGTTCGGCACCCGCGTCCTGAACCGCCTGCTGACGGGCGCCTGAGCGGCCGGCGCGCCGGCCACCGGAACGACGGCGCGCGGGCCCGCCGGCGGCGCGGCCCGCGCCTTCCGGCCGCCGGTCGGCGGGTGCCGCGGGCTGCCGGATCCGGCCGGCGAGGCCCGCCGAGGAGAATGACGGCAACGACCAAGCCCCTGATCGCGGTCTCCTGCACGGTGTTCCGGCGGGGCCCGCCGAGGAGAATGACGGCAACCCCGTGCGCGTCATGACATCGCCAAGGTGGGCTTGGCTCGGCCGGGCATCACGGTGGAGCGCTCTCCCCGCGCCGCCGCCGCGCATGGCGTCCGCGGGCGGACCGTGGCGGCCGGCGGCGCCCGCAACGGGGCGGGATGGGCGGCGCCCGCGCTCGGTCAGCCCACCGTCAAATCGGACATTAGCCCTACATCGCTACTTAACGTGCTGCTAACATCACATATTGTGACTAATCCGAAACGCGTAGAAATCGGCTGGCCCGGACTAGGCATCACGGTGACCGCCGAACTGGACGAGCGCAACGCCGCCCTGGCACAGAGCCTGTGGGACGCACTGCCGTACCGCAGCCTGCAGGGCCACGCCCTGGTGGCCGGCCAGCACCTCTACCACGTCGCCCCGGTCCACGACCTGCTGCACCAGGCCGCCGCCTACAAGGTCGAGGACCGGCGCACCGAACCGGACGGCACAATCTTCGCCTCACGACTTCAGCACCTCGGCATCAAGTACGGCGAGCTGACCGAACCCATGCCCGCCACCCCGATCGGCAGGATCCTCGACGAGGACCTCGACTCGCTGGTCGAGGCGGGCCACGCGGTCTGGGAGGCGGTGTACACGACCAAGAAGCCGGTCATCGCCGAGGTACGCCGCGCCGGCGAGCCCAGCGGCCACAGCCTGCCCCGCCTCACGGCGAGCGACCCCGAGACCGACACACTCATCGGCGACCTGCACGCCGAGACCGAGCGGATCTGGCTGGAGCCGCCGCAGGAACTCGTCGACCTGCACGAGGGCCGCATCGCCTCCAAGGCGGGCAGCTTCGACACGGTCCTGACGACGCTGCTGTTCGTCAACGGCGAGACCCGCCCGCTGGGCTACGCCAGCTACGGCGGCCTGGTGCGGGCCGTCTCCGAGGGAATGCCGCTGGATTCGCTGCGCCACATGGCGCACCTGCTGATCCCGACGCCCGCGGAGTTCCTCGGATACTGCGGCCTGGACAAGGTCTGGGACTTCACCAAGCGCGCCCTCGAGCGGATCGACGAGCTCGACGACCGCGACGACTTCGCCGCTCTCGTGGCGCAGATGACGCTCTACGTCAACTGCCTCGGCGGCTGGAACCTGCACCTGTTCCCGTGGCAGCTCGGCGACCATCTGCGGCGGGAGGGCGCGTTCACATGAGCGCCGACACGCAGGTCGTGGTCGTCGGCGGCGGGGTGATCGGCCTGTCGATCGCCTTCCACCTGGCCGAGGCCGGGGTCGGCACCGTCCTGCTGGAACGCGACGCGCTCGGATCGGGCGCGTCGCGGGCCACCGCGGACGTGGTCCGCGCCTACTTCGCCGGCAACCCGGTGAGCTCGGCGCTGGCCGTACGGAGCCTGGCGGCCTACCACGACTTCCCGCTGCGGCCGGGCATCGGCCTGCCGCTGCGCCGGGTCGGCTACCTGGTGCTGTTCACCGGCGACGAGCAGGTGGCGGCCTTCGAGGCCGACCTGCCCGCCCAGCGGGCGGCCGGGGTGGACGTCGAGCTGATCGGCGCGGACGAGGCCAGGCGGCGCAACCCGCTCATCAGCGGCGAGCTGCCGCTGACGGCGGCCGCCTGGTCGGCCGAGGCGTACGTCTCCGACACCGCCGCGATCGTCGGCGGCTACGCGGAGGCGGCCAGGCGGGCGGGCGCGCAGCTGCGCACCGACTGCCCCGTCACGGCGATCGACGCGGTCAAGGGCCGCGTGGAGACCGCCGACGGCGCGATCACGGCCGACGCGGTCGTGTGCGCCGCGGGCGCGTGGTCGGCCGCCCTGGCCCGCACGGCGGGCGTGGACCTGCCGCTCACCGAACCGATCATCCAGGAACTGCTCACCACCGACCCGTTGCCCGCCATGCCCGACATCCCGGTCACCCTGCACGCCTCCAGCGGCCTGCTGGTACGGCTGCGCGGCGACCGGCTGCTGATCGGCATGGGCTACCCGGGGCCCGACAGGGACGCCTGGCGGCGGCGCGTGGCCGCCCAGCTCGCCACCGTCTACCCGTGCCTGGCGGGGGCGGGCCTGCACACCGCGGTCACCGGCGTCCGTGACGCCAGCCCGGACCGCACCGCCTTCATCGGCCACCTGCCCGGCCCTCCCGCCTTCCTGTACGCGACGGGCTTCTCCGGCCACGGGCTGTGCAACGCGCCCGCGGCCGGGGAACTGGTCCGCGACCTCTACCTCGGACGCGACCCCGGGCTCGACACGACCACGCTGTCCGCACGGCCGGAGCGGGTGGGGTGAGCGGCATGGACGTCCGACCGGCCGAGTTCGTCCTCGACCCCGCCAGCCACGACGTGCACGCCGACTGCGCGCAGCTGCGGGAGCTGGGCCCGTTGGTCCCCGTCGAGGTCGAGGGGGTGCGCGCGTGGGCGGCCACCCGCTACTCCACGCTGGTGGCCGTGCTGACCCATCCCGACCTGTCCAGGGAGGTGAAGTACTGGGATCCGGCGGCCAAGGCCGCCGCCCCGCCCAACACCGCGGTCACCAGGCTCGCCGCCGACACCTCCATGCTGAACGCGGAGGGCGGGGCCCACCACCGCCTGCGGTCGCCGGTGTCCAAGTCGTTCACGGCGCGCAGGGTCCAGCGGCTGCGTCCGAGGGTCGCCGAGTTCGCCGCCGCGCACCTCGACCGCCTGGCGGCCATGCCGCCGGGGCCGGTGGACCTGCGCCTGGAGTACGCCTATCCGATCCCGCGGGATGTCATCTCCGAGCTGATGGGGGTCCCGGACGCGCTTCGGGACGAGCTGCACGAGCTCACCGACGTGGCGGCCAGGGTCGGCGACACTCCCGACGACGTCACCGATGCCCGCAAGAAGCTGTACAAGCTGCTCGACGAGATCATCGAGCTGCGGCGCGACACCCCGGGCGAGGACCTGATCACGGACCTGATCGCCGCCTCCGAACACGACGGGCCCGACCGGCTCACGCGCGCGGAGGTGGGCGACACGGTGGAGTTGCTGTTCATCGCGGGTCACGTGACGACGGTCAACCTCATCACCAACGCCGTGCGCGTCATGCTGACGTGTCCCGACCAGCTGGCCATGGTCCGCTCCGGGCAGCGGTCGTGGAGCGAGGTGGTCGAGGAGACCATGCGGTGGGATTCGCCGATCGCGCACTTCCCGATGCGCTACGCCGTACGGGACGTCGAGATCGACGGGGTGCCGGTGCGCAAGGGCGAGGCGGTCATCGGCTGCTTCGCCGCCGCCGGCCGCGACCCCGACCAGTACGGCGCGGGGGCGGCGTGCTTCGACCTGCGCGCGGCCTCGCCCGCCCACCTGTCGTTCGGGCACGGCACGCACTACTGCCTGGGTGCGCCGCTGGCCCGGCTGGAGGGCGAGGTCGCGCTCGCCGCGCTGTTCGAGGCGTTTCCCGACATGAGGCTGGCCGACCAGGACAGCGGGTGGCGGCCGCTCGGCACGGTGCTCGGCAACAGCACCAGGTACCTGCCCGTGCACCTGGGAAGGAGGGTGCGATGAGCCTGGGCCGGAGCGTCTTCGCCGGCGTGCGCGCGGCGGGCCCGCGTGACGTGCTGGTGTGCGGGCGGCGCCGCCTGACCGGGGACGACGTGCTGGCGATGGTGGCGGGCGCGGCGGCCGTACTGCGCGCCCGCGGGGTGCGCGCGGGCGACACGATCGCCTGCATGTCCGGCCGCCAGCCGGAGTCCACGGTGGCCAGGCTCGTGGCGCTCGCGCTCGGCTGCCCCGTGATCCACCTGCCGCCGGGCCTGCCGGCGCGGATCACGGCCGGCACGATGCGCGCGCTCGGCACCTCGGTGCTGCTCCACGAGCCGTGCCGGCAGGACGACGCCGAGCTGCTGCTCGACGCGCGGCCGGTGCCGATCTGCTACCGGCTCGACGCGGACCTGTTCTCCACCCCGCACGGGGCGCCGCCCGACCCGCCGGAGACGCCGCCCGGCGCGCTGTCGGCGGTGACGTTCACCAACGGCACGACGGGCGAGCGCAAGCCGGTCGCCCACAGCCGGCGGGCCGAGGCCGCGCAGCTGGCGGCGGCGCGCGCGATGTTCGCGCCCGAGCCCTGGCGCTTCCTGCTGCCGCCGGGACACCACGTGGCCGACCAGATCGCGCTGTGGACGCTGGCGACGGGCGGCACGGCGATCCTGCTGGCCGACGCCGAGCGGGGTCGGGAGCCGGAGGTCATCGCCAGGGAACGCGTCACGCAGGTCGCGGCTGGCTGGCCGGGCGAGCTGTACGGCCTGGCCGGCCGGCTGGGCCCGGTGGCTCTCGGCGCCGATCCCGGCAGCGTGCGGCTGGTGACGTACGGCGGCGCGGCGGCCGTGCCGAACCGCAGCAGGGACGTGGTCATGGGGCTCGGCCCCGTGGCCCTGCAGTGGTACGGGCTCACCGAGGGTGGCTTCGTCACCGCCCTGTCGCCGCTCGACCACCTGCGCCCCGACCGGCTGGCCTCGGTGGGGCGGCCGGTCGAGGGCGTGGAGCTGCGCGTGCGCGACCCGGAGGGCCGTGCGCTGCCGGTCGGCGCGACCGGCGAGGTGTGGGTGCGCTCCGCCCAGGTCATGAGCGGGTACCTGGACGATCCCGTCCGCACCGCCGCGGCCCTGCGGGACGGCTGGCTGCGCACCGGCGACCTCGGCCACCTGAACGCCGACGGCTACCTGTTCCTGGTCGACCGCGCCAGGAGCCGGCTGCCCGACGGCGTCCAGGCCCGCCCGGTCCAGCACGTCCTGCCCGGCCGTCGGGCCGTGGCGGACGCGACGGTCTTCGGGCTGCCGGTCGACGACGGCGAGGTGCTGGCCGGCACGGGCGTGACCGGCACGGGTGTGGCCGGCACGGGTGTGACCGGCGCAGGGATGAGCGGCACGGGGGCGACCGGCACGGGGGCGACCGGCACCGGGGAGACCGGCACAGGGCTCAGGCGCGCCGGGGAGGCAGGCGACCTGGACGACCTGGACGCCCCGCGCGGCCGGACGGCACCCGCGTGACCGGGACCGCCCGCCGGGCCTCCAGGCGCCGCCCGGCGGCCGACGGCCGCCGTCATCGCGGCGGCGGGCTCCACGGGGTCAGACGCCGAAGGCGGCCAGGGTGCCCCAGGTCGTCGCGACACCCACCAGCGCGCCCACGACCACCTGGGCGGGCGTGTGGTGGGCGAGCCGGACCCTGGCCCAGCACACCAGCCCGACCAGCGCCCCGCCCACCAGCGCGGTCGGCATCGGCGGCAGCACGTGCGCCAGGACGACCACGGTTCCCGCCGACACCGCCGCGTGGAAGGAGATCTTCCAGCGCAGCGTCACGGGCACGGTCACCACCAGGGCGGCCAGCATCGCGGTCACCGTGGCCACCAGCAGGGTGGGGGCGCCCAGCAGGACCAGCAGCACCAGCGCCACCAGCACGGCGCCCACCGCGGTGAGCAGCGGCCCCGTCCGGCGCGCCCGGTCGACCAGGTGGCGGGAGTCGAGGCGGCCCCTGCGGACGCCGACGGCGATGACGGTGGCGGGCACGCCGCCGCACAGGGCCGAGGCGAGCAGGCCCCAGACGGCACCGGTCCAGCCCTGGGCGAGCAGGCCGACGACGGGCGGCATGGCGATCACCAGCACCTGGGGGGCGAACACCTCGGTCACCCAGCCGGCCATCCTGGTCATCACCAGCGTGTCCTCCCGTCTCGGATCATGGTCATCAAACCTGCCACGAGCGAACGGCGGAGGCAATCAGGGCAGCCGCGCACCCGAGCGCGTGACGCGACGATGCGCCATGATGGCGCGATGGACCACATCACGCTGAGCGCCTGCGCCGAGGTGGGCTTCCAGGTGGCGGGAAGCACGGGGGCGCACGGCGCGATGCGGGCCTTACGCCGCGTGATCCCGCTGGACGCCTACGAGTTCGTCGCCTTCGACCCGGCCACCGGGCGCCACCGCAGCCTGGTCTCCGACGGCCTGCGCCGTCCCCCCGGCCCGCTGCCCTCTGCCGGGACACCCGCCGCCGGGGGCGGCGGGCCGTACCCGATGGACGGCGCGCGGCTGGCCGCCTACGGCTGGCGGCAGGGGCTGACCACGCCGCTGCTGCTGGCCGACGGCCGCTACACCGGGCTGCTGAACCTGTCGGCGCCCCGCTTCCCCGCGCACGCGCTCACCGTCATGGCGGCGCTGTCCCCCACGCTGGCCCACGTCACCGACCTGACCAGGTGCGTCATCGACCCCGTCGGGCTGCCCAGCGGGTTCTCGGCGGTCGCCTTCGACCGCGGCGGCGTGGTACGCGACGTGGCGGGCGTGCCCAGGTCGGAGGTGGTGGCCGCCGATCCCGCCATGGCCGGCTACGCCAGGGCCTTCCTCGACTCGCGGGAGCTGAGCAGGCGGGGCCTCTGGCAGGACCGGGGCGGTCGGTGGCGGGAGGTGCGGGTGCTGCGCGCGGGCGTCGGCTCGCACGGCGCGCTGCAGGGGGCGGTGGTGGCCGAGCGGCCCTGCTGCCTGCCGTACGAACTGACCGCGCGGGAGGCGCAGGTGCTGACCAGGGTGGCGGCGGGCGACTCCAATCCGCAGATCGCCGCCGCGCTCGTGCTGAGCGTCCGCACGGTCACCACCCACCTGGAGCACATCTTCGCCAAGCTGGGCTGCGACAGCCGTACGAGGGTCACCACCAAGGCCCTGGCCGAGGGGCTGTGCGTGATCGACCTCTAGACACCCGCGGCCGCCCACTCCGTGGGGATCGTGACGAGCACCAGCTCGAACCAGACGGTGTTCACACCGTTCTGCCTGGCGTAGCCCCAGCGGTGGCTGAGCGCGTCCAGCAGGGGCAGGCCGCGCCCGTTCTGCGCGGTCAGGGAGGCGCGGCAGGCGCACGGCGGGCCGTCCGAGCCGCCGTCCTTGACGCAGACGCGCACCCTGGAGCCGGTGGACAGCACGGTCAGCGTGAAGGTGCCGCCGTCACGTGAGGCGGAGTGCACGACCGCGTTGGTGACCAGCTCGCTGGTCAGCAGCACGCTGTCGTCGTGCAGCGGATGTCCGGCGCCGAGCGCGGCGGTCACCAGGCGGCGTGCCGCGGCGACCTGGTCGGGAACTCCTGGCAGGGTCCAACTGTCGTACTCCGGCGGTTCCACGGCGACCTCCCCGACTTCGGCGACCTCTTAAGGACGCGGCGCCCGGCGGGGCGGAGGGGTCACGAAAAGGTAGGAATGCTCTTGCCGGTGGAACCGGGTCAGGTCCGGTGCCATCGCGCCTCTGCCAGGCAGTACACCCCGAACAACACCAGTCCCACGGCCACCGCGGCCAGCAGCCACGGGCCGGCGGGGGCGTCGGCGAGCGCCTTGAGCGCGCCGTCGATGCCGACCGCCCTGCCGGGGTCGTAGGCGATCGCGGCCCGGCCGATGAGAACGCCCGCGGCGACGGCGACGACGCCCCGTGCGATGTAGCCCGCCTGGCCGAGCCGACGGACCGCCTGCCCGCCGCCGGTCATGTCCTTCATGAACTTCTCGGTCCAGCCCTCGTGGATCCAGTGGAGGCCGAGCGCGATCACGCCCAGTGCGGCGACGCCGACGAGCAGCTGTCCCGCGGGCAGGTCGAGCAGCGTCCTGGTGACGTCCCGGGACTGCGAGTCGGTGGAGGCCGCCTGCTTGCCGCGCAGCAGCAGGCCCAGCAGCGAGACGACGAGCAGCACGTAGAAGACCGCCCGGACGGCCGACTCCACCCTGTCGCGCGCCCTGCCGCGACGGGACAGCGCTTCCCGCGCCTGCCACACGGCCAGCGCGGCCAGACCCACCGTCATGAGCCACAGCACCACGGTGCCGAAGGGCTGTGCGGCCACGATGCCGATCGCGCCGCTCTTGTCGGCCTCGCCGTCCCCGCCGAAGGCGATCTGTAACGCCACCAGGCCGATCAGGGCGTACAGCACGCCCCTGGCGGCATAGCCCAGCTTGGTGAGAATCATGACGCCTCCCCTGCACCGGCAGGCGGGTCGTAAACCCGGGGCGGCGACCGAGTACGCTGCGATCGGATGAGGCGACTGGAAGGGGAACCTGCGCGTGAGCAGCCTGGAGGCCGTCTGGGTGCAGCCGTACGAACAGCCCGGCGCGGCGGTCGTGACGGGCGTCTTCGACATCCTGCACGTGGGGCACGTGCGCTACCTGCGGTCGGTGGCCGAGCGTGGCCTGCCGCTGGTCGTCGGCGTCGAGGACGATCCGCGCGTGCGCGCGTGGAAGGGTCCGAGCAGGCCGCTGAACCCGGCCGCCGAGCGGGCCGAGGTGCTGGGGGCGCTGCGCGCGGTGTCGGGGGTGTTCATCGTGAGCGGCCCGCCCGAGGCGCACGGCCCCGAGGACTACATCGACCTGCTCGCCCCGATGCGGCCAGGCGCGCTCGCGCACACGGCGGGCGACCCGCACGCGGGCGGCAGGTGCGCGGCGGCGGCGCTGCTCGGCGCCCAGTGCTGGGAGCTGGAGATGATTCCGGGGCGTTCGACGACCAGGATCGTCAACGCCGGGCTAGGATGAGCTCCATGCAGCGCGCTCACGTCTTCGTCACGACGACGCCGGACCCGTACCCGGCGCGCTGAACTCATGCTCCCCGGGCGAACGCCCGGGGATCGCTGGTCGTTCGCCCTCGTCTTTCGGAGGGTTTCCGATGAACGACCACCTGAACGACCACCGCAGGCTCGGCCGCGAGCTCGACCTGTTCGACACCCACCCGATGATCGGCTCGGGGCTGCCGTTCCTGCTGCCCGCGGGCGCGGCCGTGCGCAAGGCCGTCGAGGACTTCGTCCACGAGCTCGAACGCCGCAACGGTTATCTGCACGTCAACTCGCCCGTGCTCGGCAAGCGGGCGATGTACGAGAGATCGGGGCACTGGGCGCACTACAGCGACGACATGTTCCCTCCGATGGAGCTCGGAGGGGAGCAGTTCGTGCTGCGGCCCAGCCTGTGCCCGCACCACGCGCTGATGTTCGGCAGCAGGCCGCGCAGCCACCGCGACCTGCCGCTGCGGCTGGCCGAGCTCGGCGGCATGTACCGGGGTGAGCTGTCGGGCGTTGTGGGCGGCCTGAGCAGGGTGCGGGCCATCCAGCTCAACGACGGGCACGTCTTCTGCCCGGCCGGCGCGGCCGCCGCCGAGGTGTCGGCCGCGCTCGACCTGATCGAGGCCGCCCACGGGCAGCTCGGCATCGTGCCGGTCCGCTACCGGCTCTCGCTCAGGGGCGACGGCGCCAAGTACGTCGACGACCCGGACATGTGGGACCGCGCCGAGGCCGTCCTGCGGGAGGCGCTGCGGGCCAGGGGCCGCGACTTCGAGGAGGAGCGCGGCGAGGGCTCCTTCTACGGCCCGAAGATCGACATCCAGATCGTCGACCCCCAGGGACGGGAGAACTCCATCTCGACCGTCCAGGTCGACCTGTTCCAGCCGGGCCGCTTCGACCTGTCCTACGTCGGCCCCGACCAGGCGCTCCACCGGCCGGTGATGGTGCACAGAAGTCTGGTCGGCAGCCTCGAACGCCTGATGGGGCACCTGATCGAGGTCCACGGCGGCGCCTTCCCCGCCTGGTTCGCCCCCGTGCAGGCGGTGGTGCTGCCCGTCACCGACGCCGAGGTCCCCGCCGCCCGGGAGCTGGTACGGCGGTGCGTCGCAGCGGGACTGCGCGCGTCGATGGCCGAGCCCGGCGACGGCTCCCTCGGGGCGCGGGTCAGGTCGCACCGGCTGGTGCCCTTCCAGCTCGTGGTCGGTCCGGCCGAGGCGCGTCTCGGCGAGGCCGCGCTGCGGCTGCGTGACGGCACCCGGCAGGAGGCCAGGCCGATCGCGCAGGTGCTGGCGTGGATGGCCGCTAGAGCCAATCCCGCTTTTTGAACGCCAGGTACAGCAGCCCCGAGGCGGCCACGATGATGATCGACGACCACCAGAAGCCGGCGCTGGTGCCGAAGCCCGGATAGGGCACGTTCTGGCCGTAGAAGCCGGTGATCATGGTGGGCACCGCGATGACCGCGGCCCAGCCGGTGAGCTTCTTCATGATCTCGTTCAGCCGGAAGCCCTGCTGTGACAGCTGGGCCTCGCGCAGGTTGGCCACGAGGTCGCGCAGGTTGTCGATCCACTCCGCCACGCGCAGGACGTGGTCGTAGAGGTCCTGGTAGTACGGCGTCATCTCCGGCGTGACCACGTGCAGGTCACGCCGGAACAGCGTGTTGACCACCTCGCGCATCGGCCCGGCGACCTTGCGCAGGCCGACCATGTTCTTGCGCAGGGTGAACATCTTCCTGGCGTCCAGCCGGCTCATCGGCCGTTCCTCGAACAGCTGCTCCTCCAGCGCCTCGACCTCCTCGTCGAGACTCTCGACCAGCTCGTAGTGGCCGTCGACCACGTAGTCGAGCAGGCCGTACAGCAGGAAGGCGACCCCGTTCTTGGCCAGGCCGCCCGACGCGTCCCAGCGGGCGGTCACCTGGTCGATGTCGAAGTGCTCGTTCTCGCGCACGGTCACCAGGGCGTTGGCCGTGAGGAACATGTCGATCTCGACGGTGTGGAGCCGGTGCCCCTCCTGGTACAGCCAGTAGGCGGCGACGAACAGATGGCCGTCGTAGACGTCGACCTTGGGCCGCTGGCGCTCGTGGAAGACGTCCTCCACCGCGAGGGTGTGCAGGCCCAGCTCCTCGGCGATGCATCCCAGGTCGTCGGCGGTGGGGGCGCACAGGTCGAACCAGACCACGTTGCCCGGGTCGGCGACGTGGTCGGAGACCTCGGCGATGGGGAAGCCCTCGGCCACGAGGACCCCCTCGCGGTACAAGCGGGTTCGTACCATGACCGACAACCCTAGACGAGCTCGGCGAACCGTGCGGCGTTGCGTGCCGCCGCCCCTCCCGGATCGTTGTTGAAGTAGACCACGGCCTGCCGCCATCCCGCGTCGTGGACGCGGCGCGCCCACGATCTCAGCGCGGCCTCGCCGTACGAGGGCCGGGGGGTGGCCCTGCCCTCGTGCAGCCTGACGTAGCCCCACGACGCGGTGCGCCACAGCGGGTTCAGGACCCTGCTCTCCCTGTCGGCCCAGCACAGCGCCGCCTCCCTGGCCTCCAGCACGCCCCTGACCTCGTCGGTCCACCACGACGGGTGCCGGAACTCCACCGCCACCCTGGTCGCGCGCGGGAAGCAGGCCAGGCAGCGGTCGAGCTTGCCGGGATCCGCCTTCAGCGTCGGCGGCAACTGCAGCAGGATCGGGCCGAGCTTGCCCTTCAGCCCGGCCACGGCGGCCATCAGCCGCTCGACCGGCTCCTCGGGGTCGGCCAGCCGCTTGATGTGGGTGAGGTACCTGCTGGCCTTGACCGCCATCACGAAGTCGTCGGGGGTGCGCTCGGCCCATCCGGCGAACGTCTCCGTGGACGGCAGGCGGTAGAAGGCGTTGTTGCTCTCGACCGTGCGGAAGTGCTCGGTGTAGATCTCCAGCCACAGCCGCTGCGGCGCCTTGTCCGGATACAGCACGCCCCGCCAGTCCTTGTACTGCCAGCCGGAGGTTCCCACGAGCGTCTCCATGCCGGGCCCCTACCCCGGCTCCCGCGGGGCACGCCGCCCGCTCGGGTCAGGACGATCCGGCGGGCAGCGACGGTGACGTGCCGCCGCCGTGCAGGGCGTCGGGGCCGTAGGCGGCGGCCAGGATCCGCTCGGCACGCGTCCGGCACTCCGTGGCCGCGACCAGGTCGTCGAGGCGCTCGTGGACGGCGGCCAGGTCGAGCAGGGCGCGCCCCACGTCGGGATGGCCGGGGCCGAGCGCCCGCTCGGTGCCGGCGACGGCCCGCTCCAGCAGCTCCCTGGCCTCGGTCACGCGGCCGCCGAGCAGCTTGGCCACGCCGAGCCTGCGCGCGCCCAGCTGGGCGTGCGGGTGGTCGGGGCCGAAGACGGCCGAGAAGACGCCCATGGCCCGCTCCTGGTGGGCCTGGGCCAGCTCGTGCTCGCCGATGTCCTGGTAGACCAGGCCCAGGTTGGTCAGCGGCATGCCGACCTCGCCGTGTCCGGGGCCGTAGCAGGCCTCGAGGATGGCCAGGGCGCGCTCGTGGCTCATCCTCGCCTCGTCGTAGCGACCCACCAGGCGCAGCGCGTAGCCGAGCTTGTCGAGGGTGTGGGCGACCTCGGGATGCTCGTCGCCGTAGACACCGGCCAGCAGCGACAGCGCCTGCTCCTGCAGCTTGATGGCCTCCTCGGCGCGGCCGGCGTCCTGCAGCACCAGGCCGAGGCCCGACAGCGAGTGGGCGACGTCGGGGTGGCCGGGGTCCAGCAGGCTGCGCGAGGCGGTCAGCGACCTGGTCAGCCACTGCTGGGCGGCGGCCAGGTCGCCGGCCAGCCAGGCGGCGAAGCCCAGGTCGCGCCCGATCCTGGCCAGCTCCCTGCCGTCGGCGTCGTCGCGGGCGGCCAGGATGCCGTGGCCGCGCTCCAGCACCTGCCTGGCCTCGGGCAGCCGCCGCTGGCAGACCAGCACGTCGCCGAGACGCTTCAGCACATAGGCGACGCCGGGATGCTCGGGCCCGAAAGCGTCCTCGGCCAGGGCGAGCGCCTGCTCCTGCGCCGCCCTCGCGCCCTCCAGGTCGCCCACCACCTCCAGCAGCTTGCCCTGCTCGGTCAGCACCGCCGCCAGGTCGGCGTCGCTGCCGCCCGCGCGGCGCAGCAGTTCCAGCGACGTCTCGAACAGCCAGGCGGCCCGGTCGAAGGCCGCCCGGGTGGTCAGGTAGCGGCCCGCCCCGCACAGCAGCTGCGGCAGCGCCAGCGGCACGGTGTCGAGGTTGCCCGCCTGCCCCGCCAGGTGGATCAGGCCCGGCAGCACACCGTCCCAGTGCGGCCAGTTGGTCGGGTTGTCCGGGTCGGCGGGCGCGGTCGCCTCGACCAGGCGAATGCCGCGCAGCAGCCACTCCTGCCGCTCGGCCCTCGACAGCGTGGCCATGGCCGCGGCGCCGACCATCTTGTGCATGCGCAGCCGTCCCCTGTCACGGTCGACGAGGGAGTGGCGCATCAGGTGGGCGATGGCGTCCTGCAGGCCGACCTCGTCGGCGACGGCCGCCTCCAGCGCGGGCGGCAGCACCCCGCCGAGGCCGCGCAGCAGGCGCAGCGACAGCCCGTCGCCGCCCAGGCAGGCGCACAGGTGCAGCAGCTCGGCGGCCGAGGCGGAGGCGGCCCGCACGCGCTCGAAGGCCAGCTGCCACGCCGTGGCGAAGGTCTGGTCGCGCTCCCCCGCCCTGGTCAGCAGCTTGTCGGCCCTGCGCCGGAACAGGTCGGCGTACTCCTCGAAGGTCATGCCGGTCTGCTCGCTGTAGGCGGCGGCCTGCTCCAGCGCGAACGGCAGGTCGCCGAGCTGGTCGGCCAGCTCGGCGGCGCCCGCCGAGCGCCCGGGCAGGCCGAGGCGCCGCTCGAGGAAGGCGACGGACTCCTCGCGCGAGAACGGGTCGATCCGCAGCGGTACGGCATGCAGCCCCCACGCGGGATTGCGCGAGGTGATGACCACATGGCCGTCGCCGCCGTCCGGCAGCAGCCGTTCGAGCAGCGCGGCGTCCTCGACGTCGTCGAGCACCAGCAGCCACCTGCCCATGCCGGCCAGCCGGTCGCGCAGCGCGGTGACCAGCTCGCCCCTGTCGGCCCGCTCCCTGACGCCCAGGCGCAGGCCGAGGTCCTCCATGGCGCCGGCCAGCGCGAGCGGCTCGGCGGCCGAGGCGTACCACATGACGTCGTAGTCGGCGGCGTGCCGGTGGGCGTACTCCAGGGCCGCCTGGGTCTTGCCGACGCCCGCCAGGCCGTACAGGGCGACGGCGCCGCTGGCGGTGAGCCCGCGGCCCAGCTCGGACAGCAGGTCCTCGCGGCCGGAGAAGACGCGGTTGCGGGAGGGCAGGTTGGAGACGCGGCGCGGGGTGGCCGGCCTGGCGGGCGGCGCGGTGGCGGCCCCCTGGGCGAGGGCGGGCGCCGTCAGCGACGAGTCGTGGGTGAGCACGGCCTGGTGCAGGGCCTGCAGCGTGGGGGCGGGGTCGACGCCGAGCTCCTCGGCCAGGACCCTGCGCACGCGCTCGTAAACGTTCAGGGCGTCGCCCTGCCGGCCGCACCGGTAGAGCGCGGTCATCAGCTGGGCGGCGGAGCGCTCCCGTAACGGGTGGCGGGCCACGCGCTGCTCCAGGCGCGGCAGCACCTCGGCGTGGCGGCCGAGTGCGAGCTCGGCGTCGGTGCGGCCCTCCTCGGCCGCGTAGCGCAGCTCCTCCAGCCTGATCGCGTCGAACTGCGCCCACGGGTCGGCGGCGAAGTCGGCCAGCGCGGGGCCGCGCCATAAGGCCAGCGCGCTGTCGAGCACGGTGACGGCCTCGCTCCAGTCCTGTTTGGCCAGCTCGTCCCGGCCGCGCGTGACCAGGTGCTCGAAGCGGTGGGCGTCGACCCGCTCCTGGTCGATGACCAGCCGGTAGCCGGGCCCGTGCGACTGCAGCAGCGCGGTGCCGCCCAGCGTCCTGCGCAGCCTGGAGACGTGGGCGTGCAGGGTGTTGGTGGCGCTGCGCGGCGGGCGGCCGGCCCACACCTGGTCGATGAGCTGGTCGGCGCTGAGCACGTCACCGCGGTGCAGCAGCAGCACCGCGAGGATGGCCGCGCGCTGGTGGCCGCCGAGGGCAGCAGGGACGCCGTCGACCAGGACCTCGAGCGTGCCGAGAATCCCGATCTCCACGCGGGCTTCCATGCTGCGCTTCCCTTCTGAATGCTTGCAAGTACATGCTTGCAAGCGACTGTAACGCGTCACTCATTCGGGCTGAAACCAAACGAATCTGGAGGTGCGCCACCGATGGCGACCGTCGAGGAGATCGTCAGCCGACCCGCGCCACGCAGGATCGGCGAGGCCCCGTGGCCTGAGCGGCAGGGTTACCACCCGTCGCCCGTCGACTGGCGCGGCGAGGTCATCTACTTCCTGCTCCCCGACAGGTTCAGCGACGGCGGGGAAGCCGGACGCCCCCTCCTGGACAGGACCGACCTGTGGGCCGCCAGGCCGCAGGGGTGGCGCTGGGACCGGTGGGCCAGATCAGGACGGGAACGCTACCAGGGCGGCACGCTGGCGGGGGTCGCTTCCCGGCTTGACTATCTGGACGAACTGGGCGTGACGGCGCTGTGGATCGGGCCGGTGTGGAAGCAGCGCCCGGTCGCCGGCGTCGAGGGCGGTCCCGTCGAGCCCGACGACTACCACGGCTACGCGGTACAGGACTTCCTCGAGGTCGACCCGCGCCTCGGCACCCGCGCCGACCTGGTCGACCTGGTACGGCAGGCGCACGAGCGCGGCATCCGGATCATCCTCGACGTGCTGCTCAACCACTCCGGCGAGACCTGGGACTACGACCTCGGCGAGGAGGGGTCGCCGCGCTACGTGCCGCGCCCGCCGTACCGGGAGGGCCCGCCCTACGCCTTCGGGACCTGGCGCGACGGGAAGGGCGGCAGGCTGCCGCACGGGGCGGCGCCCACGCTGCCCGATCACGGGGTCTGGCCCGAGGAACTGCAGCACCCCGACGCCTACACCCGCGCCGGCGGCGACGGCGGCAGTTTCGGCCCCGGCGGTGACGAGGACCCGAACGCCCCCTACCGCAGGGCCGACTGGTTCAGCCGCGACATCGACATGCCGCGCGCCCTGCAGACGATGATCCAGATCTACAAGTACTGGATCGCGCTCGCCGACCTGGACGGGTTGCGGATCGACACCCTCAAGCACGTGCCGCTCGAGCACGCCCGCGCCTTCTGCGGCGCGATCAGGGAGTACGCCGAGCAGCTCGGCAAGTCGAACTTCCTCATCGTCGGCGAGGTCGGCGGCGGCGACTCCATCCAGGAGAAGTACCTGCGGCTGGTCGGGCAGAACCTGACGGCGGTCCTGGAGACGGGCGAGACGCGGGCGACGCTGCGCGCGGTGGCCGAGGGCACCGCCAGGGCCGAGGACCTGTTCGGCCGCTTCACGCTGCCGCTCGACATCACGCACAGGGCGCTCGGCGGCAGGTACGTCTCCATGCTCGACGACCACGACGACCTGGCGATCTTCCCGCAGCTGCGGTTCGGCTCCCTCGAGTCCTCGCCGTCACGGGTCGTCGTGGGCGCCGGCCTGCTGCTGTTCCTGCTCGGCATCCCCTGCCTGTACTACGGCATCGAGCAGGGGCTGACCGGACCCGAGCCCGAAGAGCGCAAGTGGCTGCCCGGCTGGGGGGTCAGGGACCTGGCCGGCGACATCTACCTGCGCGAGGCCATGTTCGGGCCCGCGCACCCGCGCGTGCCCGGCGGCCACGAACCCGACCCCGACACCCCCGGATTCGGCCCCTTCGGCACCTCCGGGCACCACGTCTTCGACCAGGACAACGACGTCTACCAGCGGATCAGGATGCTGCTGCGGGCCCGCAAGGCGCACCCCGCGCTGTCGGCCGGACGGCAGTACCTGCGCAGGCTCGGCAGGGCCGACGGGTCCTTCACCCCGCCCGAGCCGGGCGAGGTGGTCGGCTGGTCGCGGATCCTCGCCGACGACGAGGCGCTGTGCGTGGTCAACCCCGGGCCCTCCGCCCGTACGGCGCGGCTGCACGTGGACGCGAGCATCAACGCGGGGGTCGCGGCGTTCACCGTCGTGGCGAACACGGCGGAGGTGGTGGGTGGCACCAAGCATCCGGTCGGGTCGACGGTGCCGGTGCTGACCTCGCCCGACGGGGCCCGCTACGTGGAGATCCACGACCTGCCGCCGCTGTCGGTGCTGGTGGCGGTCAACCGCTGACCACCCGGCCCGAAGCCCTTGGCGGAACGGGGGGCGGCGGCACCGGCTGCTCGGGGCGGCGGCTGTCAGCGGGGGATGAAGCGGACGAAGGCGATGTGGCGGCCGACCTCCCTGAAGTCGGCCGCCGACCCGTCGACCAGGAACCCCAGGAACCGGGCCAGCCGCCGCGCCGTCCGGGGGGCGCGCCGGGCGTAGGCGGCCATCAGTTCGGCGCCCTCCTCCGGGGTGAGGGGCCGCGCCGTCATCGCCATGACGCGGTTGCCCACCTGGACGGTCACCTCGGGCGTGGCCAGGATGTTGCGGAACCAGTCGGAGCGCCTGCCGTACCCGGAGGGGCCGACGTAGCCGCCGCCGACGCGGTCGTGCGCGACCACCTCGATGACGGCCCGCCGGGGCTTGCCGGAGACGCGGCCGGTGTGGACGACGAGCATGAACCGCCCGCCCAGCAGCCATCCCAGGCGCATCCGGTACAGCTGGACGGGCAGCCGGAACAGCAGCCTGCGCAGCCCTGACGGCGGTGGCGGGGTGTTGATGATCTCCATGTGCGCCTTCCTTCCGAGCCGGTCGCCGAGCCGTGGCGGGTGGCTTCCGGTCAGGAGCCGGGGTTCGCGGCAGGGCCAGGGTTGATGGCAGGGCCGGGCTTCGCACCGGCGCCAGGCTTCCCGGTTGGGGCGAGGTTCGCGGTTGCGGCGAGGTTCGTGGGTGGGGCGGGGGCGGCCCAGAGCCGGGCCAGGAACAGC
The DNA here is from genome assembly GCF_053586935.1 of Nonomuraea sp. NPDC003727. Taxonomy (NCBI): domain Bacteria; kingdom Bacillati; phylum Actinomycetota; class Actinomycetes; order Streptosporangiales; family Streptosporangiaceae; genus Nonomuraea; species Nonomuraea sp. NPDC003727. Next base: position 40,464 of record NZ_JBSFNE010000031.1, on the reverse strand, counting down.
ACGAGCGTGTCGGCGAGGGCGTGGTCGGAGGCGTGCGGATGGTCGAGCGCCCAGGAGTCGAGCGCGCCGATGACCCCCATGGTGGCGACCGTGACCAGCTCGGCGCCGGGTGCCGGGGCGATCAGGCCGATCGCCAGCCCGTTGGCGACCAGGTCACGCACCCACGAACCGTCGTCGGACAGCGGCTGCCCGGCCAGGACCGCCCGGTCGTCCGGATGCTCGCGCAGGTGCGCGGCCATCCGGGTCGTGCCGGCCACCAGCTGCTCCCACAGCTCGTCGGCCGTCGCCACCTCGGTCCACGGGCCGAGCGCGGTCAGCGTGCGGACGGCCGCGTCGGCGAGCACGGCGCCGAACAGGTCGTCCTTGCCGTCGAAGTAGTGGTAGGCGGAGGTCTTGGAGATGCCCGCTTCGGCGATGATCTGGTTGAACGACGCGGCGTCCTTGCCGTCGCGGGCGAAGTGCGCGCGGGCGACGGCGAGGATGGCGGCTCGCGTGTCGGCGGGCAGCCGGTCGAAGCGGGGAAGTGGCATTGGTTTCCTCGTGCTCGTGTGCCGGCGGGATGGCCGGTCTCCTAACGATGGCCGGGTACGGGCCGGACGGCCGGCTGCCGGGCGGACAGCGTACGCAGGATCCGGGCCGTCATGATCCAGTGTGCCGCCCACAGGAGGATGGCGACCGCCCCACCGGCGTACCCGGCGGCGCCGGGGAAGAGCGACAGGATCTGGAACGCGCACCAACCGTAGCCGAGCCGGGCCCACCAGCGGACGAAGCGGCTCGTCGGGCGCGCGTCGGCGGCGAGCGAGGTGGCGACGGCCCGCACGATGAAGAAGTCCTCGACGAAGTTGTAGGGGATGGCGAACATCCACCAGACCGAGGCGGGGGCGGCGGCCCTGGCCTCCGGCTGGATGGCGGCCAAGGTGCGATGGAGCGCGCGGCAGTACAGCGCGACGATGCCGAAGAAGACGGCGACGGCGATCAGCCCGCCGGGCATGCCCTGCGCGGCGACCTCGCCGAGGATGCCGCTTCCCCAGTGCGGCGCCCACAGCGGATAGGTCAGCAGGATCGTGACCAGGACGGTGCCGGTGATTTTGACGACGACTCGCATGCCCGAAGTGTACTAGCAGTACACACCATCAGTACACCCTCACTCGCGCCCGGCCTGCTGCAGGCGCGCGACCAGCTCGTTCAGCGCGTGCTCGAAGCGTGCTCCGGCGGCGTCGCGCACCCCGACGACCGCGCCGAGCGGCGCCTCCTCCGGCCGCTCGCAGAACATGGGCAGCGCCGCTCCCTGGCCGCGCCGAGCCGATCCCTCCCTCGACGGCGAGCGTCCTGAAGACGAGCCAGCCCGCGCACACGATGGTGGAGCCGCCATCCCCCGGCGTCCGCGGCGGCGGCCATCCCACGACCCCGGCGCCGCGCCACCCCCGGCAGGAGCGCCTCCCGAGCGGTCGTCGTGATCGTTATCAAAGCGGGTCAACCAGAAGCCGCCTTCCGGTCTCTCACATATGGAATGTGATTCACCCCTTATGTGACGGAGTGCCCCCGTGAAACTGATAGCGCTGACCGCGCTGGTGGCGAGCATGCTCGGCGCGGTGCCGCCGACCCCCACCCCCGCGCCGTCGGCCCCCGGCTCGATGCCCCTGGCCATCGCGGACATCACCCCGATGGGAGACGACAAGGAGAAGGTAGGGGTCGGCTTCCCGATCATCGTGACCTTCGACCGCGACGTCACCGACAAGGCGGCCGTGGAAGCGTTGCTGCAGGTCCAGGCCGAACGTCCGGTGGACGGCGCGTGGCGCTGGGTGTCGCCGCGCAAGGTGGTCTACCGGACCAAGTTCTACTGGAAGGCCCACCAGAAGGTCACCTTCACCGCCCGCCTCAGCGCGCTGCCGGGCAACAGGGCCAAGGACGTCACCCGCCGGTTCCAGGTCGGCACGGCCAACATCTCGGTCGTCGACACGCGCAAGCACGTCATGAAGGTCACCCGTGACGGGAAACTCGCCAAGAAGATCCCGATCAGCGCGGGCCGCGGCGGACTGGTCAAGAACGGCGTCGACGTCTACCTCACCACCAGCGGCACCCACCTGACCATGTCGAAGAAGCCCGTCGAGACCATGACCTCGTCCTGGCTCGGTGTCACCGACCCCAAGGACCCGCGTTACTACAACGAGCAGATCCCGTGGGCCGTCCGCATCTCCGACTCCGGCGAGTACGTCCACCAGAGCGCCGGCTTCTACCACTTCCTCGGCCGCAGCAACCAGAGCCACGGCTGCGTCCGCGCCACCCCCGACGGGGCCAAGTGGTTCTTCGGCATCACCCAGCGCGGTGACGTCGTCAAGATCACCGGCACCAAGCGGAAGCTCGACTGGACCAACGGCTGGAGCTACTGGCAGCTCAACTGGACCGAATGGAAGAAGGGCAGCGCGCTCGCCCGATGACGCCAGGTCCCGGCTGGCCCGCCGGATGACACCAGGTCCGGACGGCCCCGCCGCCGGTCAGCGCCGCCGGTTCCGCTCACCGGCCGGCGGCCGCCTGGTCCGGCCGAGTCGGTCTAGCCTCGGGCGGTGACGAGGTGGTCCGCCAGGCGCATCGCCAGCGCGGCCAGCGTCAGCGACGGGTTGGCGGCCGGCGAGGTCGGGAACACCGACAGGTCGCACACGTAGAGGTTGCGCCTGCCGTACACCCGCAGATCGGGATCGACCACCCCGGTGTCGGCGGAGGCGCCCATGCGCATCGTGCCCACCTCGTGTCCCACCGCGCCCAGCGCCGAACGCGTCGGACGCGGTTGCAGCGGCGTGCCACCCACCGCCGCCATCACGGCCGTGCCCACCTCCGTCATGACCTCCTCCAGACCCGGCACCTCCACGTGGTGCATGACCACCCGCGGGCGGGCGTCCCTGCCCTGCCCGCGCACCTCGACGCCGTTGCGCTCCTCCAGCGGGACCGCGGTGAAGAACACCACCTCGCACGGCATGTCGGCCTCGTCCAGGTCGAGGTCCTCGTCGACGTGGTACTGGTTCAGGTTCACCCCCATCTCGACCACCGCGTTGTACGGCGTCGCGCCCGCCATACCCCTGAGCAGTACCTTGGCGGCGTCACCCGGGCTGTAGCCGGGCGCGCCGTCCTTCACGGTGAACTTCCAGTAGTAGGTCGGATGGTCGGTGATGCCCCGCCCGACCAGCGGATGGTCGAGACCCGCGTGGTGCGCCAGGACCGGCGTGCCGACCGTGCCGCCCGCCAGGATGACGCTGCCGCCCTCGGCGAGCCGGAACGTCCGCAGCACCCCCGCCGGCAGGTCGAACGCCTCGACCGCCGTTACCGCGTCGCCGTCGGACACGAACCCGCACACCTGATGGTGCAGGTTGACGTGCAGCCGGTCCGCCCACGAGGCCCGCAGCATGTCCTCCATCAGCAGCGCCGCCGTGGAGAAGATGCCGGACGGGATGCCGAGGCCGTTCACCGAGGCGTGCTCGGCCGCCAGCATCGCGTCGTCGTCGGCCAGCCCGGGCATGCTGCCCCGCAGCAGCGACTGCACGGTCCCGCACAGCGTGTCGCGCGGCATGGCCGAGCCGTTCAGCAGATCCTCCGCCCTGGCGTACCAGACGCTCTCCAGCTCCCGCCTGATCGGCTCGGGCCAGCCGGCGAACTCCGCCGGCGTCATCCTCGGCACCAGCGCACCCCAGAACAGCGACCGGCCACCCAGGCAGAACGCCTGCGCCAGCTCCATCGGCTGGTCGGTGTCGTAGCGCCGGACCTTGAACTGGTTCCACAGCTCCCACACGCTGCGGTTGACGAAGGGGCCGTGCCGCCTCGGCAGGTTGCCGACATGCGTCGGGAACAGGTAGCCGCCCGCCTCCAGGACCAGCACCCGCGCCTCGCCCCCGCTGTCGGCCATCAGCCGGTGCGCCAGCGTGCCGCCGCCGGTGCCGCTGCCCACCACGATGAAGTCGAAGACCCCGTCGGCCGGCGCCGCCGGGAAATGCACCCGCGCCGCCAGCGAGTCCGCGATCGGGATGTCGTCAGGCGGCTCGAACAGGTCGGCGACGCGGCCGGTCATCGTCGCCACGTGCTCGCCGTTCACCACCCTGTTCGGGCCCCGCTCCCAGCCGCCGTCACAGCGGAACTTGAACTCCACCGGGCCGTCGCCCGCCAGCTCCACCCGCCACTCGTCGGCGCCGTGGACATACCGGCACGGTACGTCCGCCCGCCAGCCGTCCAGCGCGCTTCGGACAGCCAGCCGGGCGTCGGGCCTGACAGCGCCGCCACGCAGCACGATCGTGAGAGTCCCCACCTCACTACCTCCTCGCCTCGCCTCGCCTCGCCTCGCCTCGCCTCGCCTCGCCTCGGAAGGATCCCATGCCAACCTGCTTTCACACCGCTTGCGAACGGCGACAAGGTCCTCACAACCGGGTGCGGGAATCATGAAGACCGGGCGGGAGCACGGGCCGGCGAAGGTCACAGGGCGCCTGGGGGAGGCGCGGCTCGTTTCCCGCCCCACACGACGACGGGGACCGGCGAGGGACGGCCGGAGCGGCGCGGGACCACCCGCCGCTCCGGCCCGAGCTCGGTGTGGACCGTGATAGTGTTTTCCACGCAAGGCCGCCGCGGACACCTCCGAAACGAAGAGTCCGAGGGGCTTGGCGGGACGTAGCGCAGCTTGGTAGCGCACTTGACTGGGGGTCAAGGGGTCGCAGGTTCAAATCCTGTCGTCCCGACCAGATATTCGCTGGTCGATAAGGGTGTCTTCCGAAAGGAAGGCGCCCTTTTTCATTCTTGGGAAGCCATTCGGTCATGCCGTCCTGGCCTTGAAGATCTTGTCCATGGCTTCAGCGCCCTTGGTCAGGGCGAGCACCAGTCCGCGCCCACGCCCGCCGCATCCGTGATCTTCTGGAACGCGCGACGGACGTGCCAACGATCCATCGGGCGCCCGTCCTCGCGACGGAACGCCAGGGCGTCGTCGGCGCCGTGTTCGCCCGACGCCGGGCGTTCGGCCCGCACCCGGCACCTACCCATGTGCGGCCACGTGCCGATCGCTGATGACCGTCTTACCGGGGGGTCCTCCTCAGCCGACGTGCTCAGCACGTACGGCTACCGACCAGCGTGATCAGGATGGAGAAGGCTCATTTCAGCGAGGCCAGGCACCGTCGGGAATGCGGTAGAGGACGCGCGGCGCCGCGAACCAGTCCCGGTCAAGGAACCGGCCCGTGATCCGCCCCGCCAGGGTGAGGAAGCTCTCCACCGTCACCTGAAACCCGACGTCCCAGCCCACCTCCAGATCACGCGTGTAATCGCGGAACTCTTCGATCACCCCCAACGTGCCTATGAACTCTCCATCGTAGTAATAGAGCATGCCCTCGTCGGGAAGCTTGTATATGTGATCCATATGCATATGGGTGAAGACACGCCTTCTTCCCGCGCTCGCTTCCTCCCCAATCGAAAGTCTCCCGCTTATGGCAACCGCGACGGACCAGCCAGGAGAATGCGTCCCGATCCATACCAGAGTGTCCTGCGCGTCACTATCGGCCTCGTTGAACGCCGTATCGAGATCGCAAAGGATCCCCGAATCCCGATCCGCCCGGAAACGCTGCGCGATCTCGTCCATGTCCTCCGTGTCGATCCAGGCCGCATCGAACCGGCCGTTCAAGTTGTGCTCCCCCAGGAGATCCCACTGACTTTCCATTGGCACAGCCCGTGACATGTCCACCAGCTCACTCCTTCGACGTTGCGCAAAGCCGGGGTGGAGGCGATCCTGCGATCGTCTCCACTCCATAGGCGCCCTTACCAGTACTCCAGTGACACTTCGCGATCTTGAGGCGCTAGTGCAGAGCCGCAAAGATCCTTGAGGGCTTCGCTCGGTCACGGTCGGTGAGGGGTCAGGCGGTCAGCGCGAGGGTCGCCTGACCGGCTTCCCCCGCGTGCCGGGCTTGATAGCGGGTGTGCTCGACCTGGGCGTCATAGGTCCACCGGTAGGGACGAGCGTTGCGGTTGTGCCGGATCACGAAGTCGGTGATCTTACCGTCGAGGTCTTCGCGGGAGGCGAAGTCCCCGCGTCGTAGTAGACCCCGAGTCAGCGTCGAGAAGAACAGCTCCACCATGTTCAGCCATCTGGCGTGCTTGGGCGTGTAGGTGACCTTGAATCGGGGGTGCGCCGCCAGCCAGGCCCGGGTGGCGCGGGAGGTGTGGCTGGATCCGTTGTCCATGATCAGGTGAATGTCGATGTCCGGATCGATGACCTGGTCCAGCATCGTCAGGAAGCCGCAGAAGGTCTCGGAGTTGTTGCGGGTGATCCACTCGGTGAGGACCTCGCCATTAGTCACGTTCATCGCCGCGATGATCGACACAGTGCCCTGGCGGCGGTATTCGAACTCGCGCCGGGCCGGGCGTCCAGCACCCATCGGCCGGTCGCGGTAACGGCGGGATTTGGCCTGGATGCCGGTCTTCTCATCGATGCTGAGCAGCACCGCATCGCTGGGTGGGCGCAGATACAGATCGCAGACGGCGGCGGCCTGCGTCCAGAACTGTTCATCGTCGAGGCGATTGAGCCAGCCGCGGACCCGATGCGGCTTGAGATCGGCCTCGGCCAGGATCCGGCCGACCTGCGAGGCCGAGATCCCGGTCGGGGCCAGCTGCTCGGCGATCAATACGTGTGTCCAGGCCGAGGTGCCCTCGGGTGGGACACCGGTCGCCAGGGCGATCTCCCGCAGTCGCATGTCCGGCCCGCATACCTCGGGGCGTCCGCTGCGCGGCCGATCGGCCAGCGCCGGCAGGCCGCCGACCACGAAGCGGCGCCGCCAGGTGCGCACCGTGGTCACGCTGGCCTTCAACTCGGCCGCGATCGCGGTGTTGGTCCAGCCGCGCCACGCCAGCAGCACGATCCGCGCCCGCAGCACCAGATGCTGCGGCGAGCTCGCCCGCGCCACGATCGCCTCCAACCTGCCCCGGCGGCGGCTGCCCAAGATGACGACGTCGGGGCTGACCGGCCGAGCCATAAGCCCTCCCAGATCGGGTGATCGTTCTCTCGCCCAAGCGACAGCTGTCGAGCATGCGGCTCTCAGGCAGAAGCTCTCAGGGCCGGCCTGGATAGGACGACGCTTCCTATGGTGCGATGTCCGCTGAGTCGGCAGCAGTCCACGGCTGTGAGCACTCGTGCAGGAGGGCGGCAAAGGCCTTGTCGGCAGAGTCGGCAGGAAACAGCCGCAGGACGGTGGCTCTGTCCGGCGACGTGATCACGTAGTGCTGGGCGAGGTAGGAGAGATCGCCCCAGGCTTCTCGGGCATGGGCGCGCATCAGGACCTGGCCGCATCTCGTGCAGGCGATCCACGGCACGAGGATGAGACCTGCCAGGTCCTGTTCGGTCCCGGCTGTCGCCCCGCTGACGGTGCCGCCGTCGTGCTCGATCACCTTCAGGCGGGTCGGCCTGTCATCACCACGGCATTGAAGGATCCGGGGTGCGAGCGCCTCCCTCTCGCCCCAGACCTCCGCGAGCACGGAGATCTGAGCCCTGACCGTCTCGCTGATCACCGTCTGGTGGGTGAAGATGCCGGAGACGAGCAGGCCAAGTCCCGCCTCTTGCTCACCGATGTCCCAGCAGTCCCTGAATTCCTGGGCCTCGGCCTCAGGCAGCAAGGCGGCAAGCCGGTTCCAGACAACGACGTCAGCGATCATCCGGCAGAGGCTACCAACCCCTGCTCCCGCCCACGTGCCAGAACAGGTATGGCAAGTCCCGACAGTTTCTGTCGGACCGTGAATCAGGAACAGATGATCGCCCGATCGTGAGGGCACATGGGTTCCGGTCGTGTGACGACGCGCCGATTCCGGCCACAATGAGCGCTAGGCCGGTGCCGTCAGCAAAGCTCAAAGACCTCATCGAAGGAACCGTGGACCACCACGCCTCCCAGCGCTGGCCCCGGCTCGCCGAGGTCACCATCCGCTGGCACGGCCCCTACGGCTACCTGATCGGCCACCCCAACGACGATCCCGATGACGACGAGGAGATCCCACTGGCCCGGATCGAATATCTCGGCTTCACCGACGAGTGGGGATTCGCGATCTACCAGGCCGGCACCGAGGACTACCGCGACGCCGTTCTGCCCAGTGGCTCCATGACCGGCACTCCCATCGAAGCGCTCGATTGCGCCTGCACCCTCCACCTTCCCGACTTCGAAGATCACTCGCCGTAATGAACCGCCCGGCTTTGACGGAGAGCTCAGGGGTTGATTCCGACGGTCTCGTTGGGCTGGTGTTGAGCGTAGTAGAGGGCTTCGTACTCCGCCGGCGGAAGGTTGCCGATCGAGGAGTGCAGGCGGATCGTGTTGAACCATTCAATCCATTCGGCGGTGGCCAGTTCCACTTCGGCCAGGCTGCGCCAGGGCCCGCGGAGTTTGATCAGCTCGGTCTTGAACAGGCCGATCTGCGATTCCATCAGCGCGTCCCCGACCGTGCCGATGGAGGCGTCGATGCCGGCGGTCATCAGATGGTGAGGCGGAAACAGGTGTATTGGGCGGATTCAAGTGGCCGTTGCAACACCTCGTTGCTGGAGGTGTTGCTGGTGGGACGCTGCCTGAGCAGCTACGCCGCTCGCCGGCCTTCCACCGGTCCCATCGGGTAGTCCGGGCGGACCTCAGCGACCATCCGCACCGCGCGCTTACGCAGCTCGGCCGAGTAGGGGGAACTTGCCTGCCATGACTCGATCCTCTCAAGGGGACGAGCCTCCAGCGAAGCTGGAGCGCTTCACATTCGCGTATCGGGGGCTACCCGACGGCACAGATGTTCATCCGGCTCCGACAGAGAAGGAGAGCCGACGGACTGGCCGTCGACTCCCCTCGGGGTGATTACCACCACCACCCGCCGCCGCAGCCACCGCCGCAGCCGCCACCGCAGCCGCCGCCCCACCAGCGACGTCGGCCCCACCAGCGTCTGCGGCCCCAGCCCCAGCCGCCCCAGTTGTTCCAGCCATTCCGGGCATGGAAGCCGACACGTACCATGATTCCCCCTCATGAGCAGCTCCCATAGCGGGAGCGCCTACATGCGGCCAAAACAGACATTAATCCGCAAACCGCAGGACATCATTAGACGTGTTGAGTGTTGATGAGACTTTGGGGTGGAGTTCGCTCTACCCGCATCTGCTCAAGCCAACGCATCGACCGTGTCCACAGCGCGTAAAGAACGTTCTCGCACTCTCGGCCGGGGCTCCTGACCGCGCTGCGGCTCCACCCCGTCGGGCTGCTCCGGTGGCTGCGACAGTACCGCCGTACAGCCATCTCCCCGCACAGGCACCAGCCGCCCTCAGCGTCCGCTCCCCCGGCACATCGCCGCCACGAGGAGGCCCGGAGCAGTTCTGCCCCGAATTCCGGAGGCCATCCGCCGCGTCAGCCGGACGTGAGGCTTCGCCGTACCGGCCGAAGACGCCTTTCCGCCCGAGATCGGACCGCACGCAACGCTTCGACGTCCGCTCCCCGGAAACGGCCGCGCAGAAGATCGCCGCCAGCCTGACCACGCTCGGTGCGAACTGCTTCGACCCGGAGTACGGCATCGGCGGCCTGTGCAACGGCTCCCTGACGGCGATCGAGCTGTAGGGCACGCGGGGCAGCTCACCACGGTGCTCACCGTGTCACACATCGTGCAGGCAGGTCAGGAGGGGGACGCCGATGGGGTGTTGGCGTCCTGCGGTTGCCTCTGGCCGCCTCCGGACGGCCCTCCGGGGCCGGGGAGTTGACCTCCGGGGCCGGGCGGCGGGCCTCCGGGGCCGGGCGGCGGGCCTCCGGGGCCGGGGAGCGGCACGAAGTCCTTGGTGCGGATGAGCGCGAAGGCCAGGATGCCGCCGATGACGGCCACCATGCCGCTGACGAGCAGCAGGCCGTTGAGTGACGACGCGAAGCCTGCCCCCACCGCGTCCCAGAGCCGGCCGCGGACTTGCGGTGCAGCGGAGCCGATCACCTGGCCGGGATCGCCGCGGTGCAGGGCGTCCGCGAGTGGGTCGGTGTAGCCGCGCAGGTCAGGGGCGGAGCCGAGCCGGTCCTTCAGGCCGGAGTGCAGCGACGACGAGAACATCGAGCCGTACAGGGCGATGCCGACGGCGATGCCGACCTGCCGGAAGGTCTGGTTCACGCCGGAGGCCATGCCGGAACGGTGGACCGGCACGACGCCCACCGCGGTGGAAGCCAGCGGCGGGTTGACCATGCCGCTGCCGATGCCCGCGACGACGAATCCTGGGACGAGGTGTGTCCAGTCCGATCCGGCGTCCAGTCCCATCATCAGCAGCAGGCCGGCACCGACCAGGACGAGGCCCGGACCGATGAGCCACCTGACCGGGACCTGGCTCGACAGCCGGCCCGCCACCGTCGCGGCGACGGTCGAGCAGGCCGAGACGACGAGCAGCCGGGCGCCGGCGCCCAGGGCGCTGTAGCCGAGCTGGTTCTGAAGGTAGAGCACGAGGTACAGGAACATCGCGAAGAGCGAGGCGTTCATGGCGAACGCGGCGATCGAGCCGCCCAGGAACGTCGGGGTCCGCAGCAGCGACAGGTCGAACATCGGCTCGGACGCCTTCGCCTCGACCACGAGGAACGCGGCCAGGAACACCGCCGCCAGGACGAAGCAGATCACGACCCCGCGGTCGCTCCACGCCGTGTCGCTCGCCCTGATCAGCGCGTACACGAGGCTGAAGAGCCCGGCCGTCAGCGTGCCGGCTCCCGGCCAGTCGACCCGGGAGGCATGCGGCGAGCGCGACTCGTCCACCCGGCGTGCGGCGACGGCGATCGCGGCGACGCCTATCGGCAGGTTGACCAGGAAGATGCCGCGCCAGCTGATCCCGGTGGTGATCGCGCCCCCGAGGATCGGGCCGAGGGCGGTGGCCACACCGGCGACGGCGCCCCACACGCCGAAGGCGATGCCGCGTTCGCGGCCCTGGAACGTGGCGGCGATCAGCGCCAGCGACGTCGCGAACATGACGGCGCCACCGGTCCCCTGAACCGCCCGGGAGGCGATCAGCATCAGCGGGTCCTGCGCGACGCCGCACAGCAGTGAGCCGGCCGTGAAGATCCCCAGGCCGATGAGGAACAGCCGCCGCCTGCCGAACCGGTCGGCGAGGGATCCCGAGGTGAGCAGGAGCGCCGCGAGGGTCAGCGCGTATGCGTCGGTCACCCACTGCAGGTCGCCGAAGCTGGCGCCTAACGCGTGCTGGATGTCCGGAAGCGCGACCGTGACGATCGTGATGTCGAGCAACAGCATGAACGTCGCAGCGCACGCCACTACCAGCGTGAACCACTTGCGGGCCATGGTCCAGATCCTCCTTGCTGCGCGGCTCATCGCGCTGGGAACGAAGGGAACAGATCCTAGGACTCTAGGATGCTAGCATCCTTGCCATGGCCACCGAGGAGGTAAAGCAGTTCAACGTCTATCTGCCGCTGACTCTCATCAGACAGGTGAAGCACCACGCCATCGAAGCCGAGATGTCGCTCTCGGCCCTCGTAGCCGAGGCGTTGCGCACCTATTTGGCGGCCCACGAGGACGGGCCGCCCTCAGGAAAGGAGACATGACATGGCCACCGAAGGCATCGAAGGCGTGTACCTGGAGACCCACAACTGGGGGAAGGCCGCCAAGTTCCTGCAGGCGCTGGGCTTCGACGTGGAGTTCGCGACCGACCACGGTTCGGGCATGTTCCGGCGCGGCGACGGTCCCTATCTCCTCCTCGCCGAAGTCCCCGAGGACAAGCGGCCCGACACCCAGGTCGTGCTGCGGGTCACGGACGCCGAGGCGTTCCCGGCCGACCCGTCCCTCGACGTGGTCACACCGTTCGAGGAGACCCACTACGGGACCAGGCGGCTGACGCTGCGCGACCCCGACGGGCGCCTGTGGAGCGTCGAGGCGCCGGCGAAGGGCTGATGTTCGGTGGGCGGGCCCTGTCCGCCTGGACAGGCCCCGCCCACCGCTCACAGTCTCGCCCGAGACGTACGCCCCGAGCGAGTGCCGATCGAATCGAACGGCCCCCTTGTCGTATCGGGCCGCATGCCGCCGCCGGTAACGCATTAGCTGTGAACAGCGCAGACACGTCGCCGCCGGTCCCGGTGCGGGCGCTTCCCGGACAGGGTGCGTCATGTGGCGGTGCCGGGGGCGCTATCTCCGGCGAGCCTCGAGCGCGTCCAGGATCAGGTCCAGGCCGTAGCCGAACTCGCTCGTGTGGTCGTAGCCCGGCCGCAGGGCGTGCTCGACGATCATCTCTGTGAGGTACGGCAACGTGCCCGCCGGCAGCTGCTCGAGGATGCCGCCCGCCACGTCCTCGACATCGTTCGGCGTCGTCACCGGCAGGTTCGCCTCCTGGAGGACGAACCCCCCGACGTAGCTGTCGATGAGCGAGACGGCGTGCGCGGCCATCGGCAGCGTGAACCCCGCCTCCCGCAGGACACCGAGGACCGCGTCGAGGTGGCGTAGCGTCGCCGGCCCCGGGTGGCGACGGGAGTCCATGAGGCCGAGAGCCCAGCTGTGCTGCGACAGGACCGCACGTGCGGAGGAAGCGCGCGCACGGATCGCGTCGCGCCAGTCGTCACACTCGACGCCGGGTAGCTCGATCGCCGCGAACACCATGTCGACCACGCCGTCGAGGATCGCGTCCTTGTTCGGTACGTGGTGGTAGAGCGACATCGCCTCCACGCCGAGTTCCTGCGCCACCCGTCGCATCGTGATCGCCTCCGCGCCGCCGCGGTCCGCGACCCTGATCGCGGCTTCCAGCACGAGGGCTCTGCTGAGCGGTTGTGGCGGTGGCACGACGGCTCCGGAGTGTGGGCGATTGACAGCCTTACGAGCGTAAGCCAACCTTACATGCGTAAGTCACCTTACGGATGTATGTCCACGCGGGCCGCATCAGCCGGGGACGCGGCAGACGCGCCCGGCCGGGCGAGAGAAGGAGGTCCCGATGCCGATGCCGCAGTGGTGGGGGCACGTCAACAAGAGGGTGTTCAATCCTCGCGCGATCGCGGGCGGGAGGTGGCCGGTGCTGGTTCACGTCGGTCGCGTTTCCGGCGCGACGTACCGCACGCCGCTCGATGCGCACCCCGTCGACGGCGGCTACCTGTTCGTCCTGGTGTACGGATCGCGTTCGGACTGGGTGCGGAACGTCCTGGCAGCCGACGGCGCGCGGCTCCGGGTCGACGGGAGGGAGGTGGAACTCATCGCCCCCCGCCTGGTCGGGGAAGACGAGGCGTTCCAGGCCCTCCCCGATGAGGTGGCACGCCCGCCCAGGCTGCTCCGCATCACCGAGTTCCTCCGGATGGACCTGGTCGCGGGCTGACGAGCGACCGTCACGAACCACTCACCGAGGACGGCGTCGACGCCCAGCAGCGTGTCACCACGGCGGCCGGCGCTGCTCCCGTGTGACGCCGAGGGCCGGGCCGCCACCCGCCCCGGGGCCGCGCTCACCGACCCGGCTGCCCGGCCTCCTCCTCGACCGAGGGCGCCTGGCTGGGTTCGGGGATCTCGCCGGCCGTACGGCCCAGGCCGAGGAGGGCGGCGGAGGCGAGGACCACGAGGCAGACCACGAGCAGGAGCACCCGGTAGTCGACGGCCGCGATCAGTCCGGCGCCGACGGCGATGGAGGCGACCTGGGGCACAGTGACCCCGAACTCGAAGGCGGCGAAGACCCGGCCGCGCAGGTCCTCGGGGGTGCGGCGCTGCAGCGAGGTGGTCGCGCCGATGACGATCCAGGGCGCGGCGACGCCGAGCACCAGCATGCCGGCCAGGACCACGGCGTCGAGCGGCGCGGTCATCATGAGGCTGCTCGCGCCCACCATGACCAGCGCGATGATCACGAGGGCCCGCTCGCTGGTGCGCCTGATCACCTCGCCGGCCAGCGAGCCGCCGACGATGGTGCCCACCGCCTGCACGGCGCCCAGGACGGCCAGGAAGGTGGGCTCATGGGACAGTCCCTCGGTGACGACGGCGAAGCCGATGGACTCGAAGAACCCGATGACGAGCATGGTGAGCGCGCAGGCCACGATGAGGCGGCGCAACCCTGCGTTGTCGCGCAGGAAGCCCAGGCCGGCGCCGGTCTCGGCGAGCCAGCGCTCCCCGGAGCGGACGGGCGCGGGCTCGGCGACCCGGATGAGCAGGACGGCCAGCGCGGCCAGGGTGAAGACGGCGGCGTCGATCACCACGACGACGGAGGCGCCGTGCCAGGCGAACAGGCCGGCGCCGATGATCGGGGCGAAGATTCTGAGCAGTCCGCGCATCGCCTGGACCACGCCGTTGGCGTCGCCCAGCTGCTCCTGCGGGACGACTGAGGGCAGGAAGGCGTTCTGGGCCGGGCCGGTGACGCTGCCGAGCGCGCCGTAGAGGAACATGATCACGTAGACCAGCCAGACGTCGCCGCTGTCGCGTACCAGCAGCAGCAGGAGCACGACGGCCGCCGAGGACAGGTAGGAGGCGGCCAGCAGGGGCCGGCGACGGAAGCGGTCGACGAGCAAGCCGGACAGGGGTAGCACCAGGCTGCCGCCGGCGAAGGAGAACATCACCAGTCCGGCGGCGGCGGTGCTGCCGGTGAGCGTTTTCACCCAGATGGCCATCGCGAGGAACAGCGCGAAGTCGCCGAAATTCGAGAGCACGTCTCCGAGAATGTAGAAGCGCATCTGGGGAATCCGGAGCAGTTGCGCCATTTCCAGCTCACTTCCTGCGCGACGGCGGATACGGGGTCAAGCTAGCACCGCCCCCGCCGGACGCCGCCGAACGTGGCGCGAACTTGCCACCTTGCCGCCCGTTTCCCTCTGCCGCGGCGGCGCCGGGCTAACTTCCGGATCAGCACGCGGAGTTTCGTGGAAAAGCCCTTCTCTTAATTGACGGGATCCACATGGATAATCCGATATTCGAGGCCGCCGAGCGACTCGCGGGTAAATTCGGTATGCCGCCCGGCGCGGTGCTCGCGGCGGGCGCGCTGGTGGTGCTGGCCGCGCACGCGGGCGCGGAGCAGGTGCACGGTGAGGTATGCGGGCACGAGGTGCGGCTGCCCTGGAGGGCGAGGCTGAGCGAGATCGTCGCGGCGGTCGCCGCCCTGCCCGAGGCCACCAGCGTCGCCGTGGGCGGCCGGAGCATCGTGTTCGACCTCGGCGACCGGGAGGTCGTCGCCGAGCCGCTGCTGCGCGCCCGGCTGGCGGCGGCGCTGGCCGCCGATCCGGACCGGCCCGCCGGCCGGGCCTGGCTCTGGAGCGATGAGGACGCCCGGATCGTCGCGGGCGCGCACGCCGAGCGCGACTGGGACACCGTACGGACCGTGGCGTCGATGATCAGGGACCACATGGTCGGCGACCCCGACGCCGTGGCCGTCGACGACGGCGCCACGGCCGTCACCTACCGGCGGCTCGGCGAGCTGACCGCCGCGCTCGCCACCCGCTTCGGGCAGGCCGGCGTGGGACCGGGCGATCTGGTCGGCATCGGCCTGCCCCGGCGGATCGAGACCGTCGCCGCCCTGCTGGCCACCTGGTCGCTGGGCGCCGGCTTCCTGCCGCTCGACCTCAAGCACCCGCCGCTCCGGCTGAGCCAGCAGCTGGCCGCCGCCGGGGCGGGGCACGCGGTGCTCCCCGAGGGGGTGGAGCTGCCCGGCTGCACCGCCCTGCGCGCGACGGCCGAGCCGGCCGCGGGCGCCGTCCCCGACTTCCCCGTCGCCCTCGACGGGGTGGCCTACGCCCTGTCCACCTCCGGCTCGACGGGCACGCCCAAGGCGGTCGCCATCCCCCATGCGGCCCTGCGGCACAGCGTCGGCGCCATCGCCGCCATGATCGGAGCCGAACGCCCGCACGTCACCTGCATGGCCACGCTGACCTTCGACATGTCCACGATGGAGATCTTCCTGCCGCTGGCCACCGGCGGGCGGCTGCTGCTGGTCCACGAGGACCTGCAGCGGGATCCGGAACGGCTGGCCGCCTGGCTGCACGGCCGGCGGCTCGACCTGGTCCAGGCCACCCCGACGACCTGGCGGATGACCGTGCCGCACCTGACCGCCGGCAGCCTGGACGGCGTCGACGTGATCTGCGGCGGGGAGGCGCTCAGCGCCGATCTCGTGGCCGGTCTGCGGACGACGGGCGCGCGGGTGTGGAACGGCTACGGCCCGACCGAGACCACCATCTACACCGTCACGCACCTGGTGCCTGATCCGCCGCACGACCCCGTGCCGATCGGCCGCCCCCTGCCGGGCACCCGGGCCGCGGTGCTCGACCAGTGGGACCGGACGGCGCCCGTCGGCCTGATCGGGGAGCTCGTGCTGAGCGGCCCGCAGCTGGCGCTCGGCTACGTCGGCGACCCGGAGCGCACGGCGGCCGTCTTCCAGGAGCACCCGGAGCTGGGCCGGATCTACCGGACCGGCGATCTGTGCGCCTGGCGTCCCGACGGGACCCTGGCCTATCACGGCCGCATCGACCACCAGGTGAAGCTGCGCGGACAGCGGATCGAGCTGGAGGAGATCGAGGCGGTCGCCGAGCGCCATCCGCGGGTGGCCAGGGCCGCCGCGCTGGTGGTCGACCACGGCGCCAACGACCAGCGCCTGACCCTGTACGCGCAGGCGGCGCGGCTGGGGACGGCCGAGCTGCGCGACCACCTGGCGCAGTGGCTGCCACGGGCGCTCATGCCGCAGCGCATCGCGATCGTGCCCAGCCTTCCCCTGACCGGCAGCCAGAAGATCGACAGGCATGCGCTCCAGTCGCACGCCGAGACCCTCGTGGAGACGTGATGAAAGTCCTGGGTATCAGCGGCCTGCACCATTCCGAGGAATTCAAGCGGCGCGAGCTTCCCGGCCTGTCCGAACGCGAGTACCGGATCAGCCAGGGCCGCGACTCGGCCGCCGCCCTGGTGGTGGACGGCCGGGTCGTGGCGGCCTCGGCCGAGGAGCGTTTCACCGGCGAGAAGGGCACCGGCCGCTTCCCCGCCAACGCCATCCGCGACTGCCTGGACCGGGCCGGGCTCGGCCTGGCCGACCTCGACCTGATCGGCCACGGCTTCGCCCACGAGCCCTCCGAACTGGAGGCCGGGGAGGACTACCTGGCCCGGCGCTATCGGGAGGTCTACGACCCCGAGCGGCAGCTGGACTGGTTCGCCGAGCACTTCCCCGGCCAGGAGGTCCGCTCGCGCTTCGTCCCCGTTCCGCACCATCTGGCGCACGCGGCCAGCGCCTACTACGCCAGCGGCTTCGACGACTGCCTGGTGCTGGTGGCCGACGGCCGGGGCGAGACCGAGAGCCTGACCGTGCTCGCCGGCACCGGCGGCAAGCTCGACGTGCTGCACTCCGTGCCCGCGATGCACTCCCTCGGCACGCTCTACGGGGTCTTCACCCTCTACCTGGGCTTCGAGATGGCCCTGGACGAGTACAAGATGATGGGCCTGGCCTCCTACGGCGACCGCACCCGCTACGAGCGCGAGCTGCGGCAGCTGGTGCACCTGCGGCCCGCGCCGGAGTTCAGCGTCCCGCTGCTGGCCCGCGACGGCGACCTGCTCCAGCGGGAGACGCACCGGGGCGTCCTGGCCGTGCTGGAGGAGATCTTCGGACCGGCGCGGCAGCCGGGCGGCCCGATCGAGCAGCGGCACATGGACATCGCCGCGGCCGTCCAGGCGGCGCTGGAGCGGTGCCTGCTGCACGTGTTGCGGCACTACCGTCACCAGACGGGACTGCGCGACCTGTGCTACGCGGGCGGGGTCGCGCTCAACTGCACCGCCAACGGCCTCATCCTGCGCAGCCGGCTGTTCGACAGGGTCTTCGTGCCGCCCGGCGCCGGCGACGACGGCACCGCCGTGGGCGCCGCGCTCCACCTGCACGCCGACCGCAAGCCGGAGACCCCGATCACGCCGCTGCTCATGCCGTACTGGGGCAGCTCCTTCGACGCCGACCGGATCGCCGAGCACCTGGCCACCAGGACCGACTGCCGCCACCGCCGCGTCACCGACGAGGAGGAGCTGCTCGCCGAGACCGCCGCCGCGCTGGACCGGGGCGAGGTGATCGCCTGGTTCCAGGACGGCATGGAGTTCGGCCCCCGCGCCCTGGGCTGCCGCAGCATCCTGGCCGACCCTCGCGAAGCCCGGATGCGCGACCACATCAACAACCTGATCAAGAAGCGTGAGGACTTCCGGCCCTTCGCCCCCGTCGTCGCCGAGGAGGCGGCGGCCGACCTGTTCGAGATCAGGCGGGGCCGCGAGCGCCAGTACGCGCACATGCTGTTCACCACCCGCACCCGCCCCGAGCACCGCGAGCGCCTGGGCGCGGTCACGCACATCGACGGCACCGCCCGGGTCCAGGCGGTCAGCAGGGACGGCAACCCGCGCCTGTGGTCGCTGCTGAACGTCTTCGCCGCGCGCACCGGCCTGCCGGTGCTGCTCAACACCTCCTTCAACCTGCGCGGCCAGCCGATCGTCCGCACCCCGCGCGAGGCGGTCGACACCTTCCTGCGCGGCGGCCTGGACCGCCTGGTCATCGGCGACCACGTGGTGCTGCCGGGAGGCGCGTCGTGAGTCCCTCGACCACGCTGCCCGCCGACCTGGCGGCGACCGTCCGGCCCACCTACGCGCGCGGGTCGCTGACCCGCCCGCTCACCCGTCCGTACGGCGGCGCCGTGCTGGCCGCGGCCGTCCTGGCGTTGATCGCCGAGGCCGGTACCGAGCAGGTGACGGTGGCGGCGGTGGACGGGAGCGGGCTGGTGACGCTGCGCGCGGCCGTCGGGGAGCGCACCACGCTGGCCGAGCTGCTGGCGCCCGAGCGGGACCCGGCCGACCCGCAGGCCCGGGTGCTGGTGGCGGCCGACGCCGACCGGGCCGAGGTGGACCGGCTGGCGCTGGCCCTGCGCGACTGCGACTGCCTCTTCCTGCTGGCCGGCGATGCCGGCGACCGGCGGCTGGAGTGCGACTACGACGCCGACCGGTACACCGCGGCCACCATGGTCTGGCACCTGGACCGGCTGGAGTCGATCCTGGAGTCGCTGGACGACGATCCCGGCACCCCGCTTGCCGAGGTAATGATCGCCCCGGACGCCCTGCCGATCGCGGCCGACTGGCACGAGGACGCCTACGTCGCCCCGCGTACCCCCACCGAGGAGGCGCTGGCCGCCATCTGGGCCGAGGTCCTGGAGGTGCCCAGGGTCGGCGCGGAGGACGACTTCTTCGCGATGGGCGGCCACTCCATCCTCGCCGCCCGGGCGCTGACCAGGATCCGCGCCGCCTTCGACGTCGAGGTGCACTTCGACGAGCTGTTCGCGGCCCCGACCCTGGCCAGGTGCGCCGAGGTGGTCGACGCGGCCGCCGCGCGCGGCCCGGTGCGCGGCCCGGTGCGCCCGCTGGTCAAGGCGCCCGACGGGCACGCCGTGGTCTCGCTGGAGCAGGAGCGGCTGTGGTTCCTGGAGCAGTGGCGGCCGGGCACGGCGCTCCACAACGTGCCGCTGGTGCTGGAGCTGACCGGCCCGGCCGACGCCGGTGAGCTGCGGCAGGCGCTCCAGCGGGTCGTCGACCGCCATCCGGCCCTGCGCACCGCCTTCGTCACCGTCGACGGCCAGCCGCGGCCGGTGACCCGGGCGGCGGCCGTCCCCTGGCGGCACGAGCGTGCCGCGAACGGGGCGGCGGCGTGGGAGGCCGTCCGCGGCCACCTCAGGGAGCCCTTCGACCTGGGCGTGCCGCCCCTGGTCCGGGCCGGGCTGGTGAGCCATGCCCACGACCGGCACCTGCTGTGGATCTGCGTGCACCACCTGGCCGTCGACGGCTGGTCGCTGGACCACCTGCTCGACGACCTCACCACCGCCTGCCGTGGCCGCGCCCTGCCGCCGCCCGACGAGCTCGGCTACGCCGACTACGCCGCCTGGCAGCGCAGCAGGCCCGTGGACGAGGGGCTGGCCTGGTGGCGTGAGCACCTGGACGGCCTGCCGCCACTGCTGGAGCTCCCCTCGGACCACCGCCGTCCGGCCGTGCAGAGCTTCGGCGGCGGTACCCGGCGCCACGTCGTGCCGCCGGAGCTGGCCCGCGCCCTGACCGATTTCGCCCGGGCGCGCTCGGCCACCGTCTTCGACGTGGCGCTGACGGTCTTCGCGTTGGTCCTGCGCCGCTGGACCGGCCGGAGCGACCTGCCGATCGCCACACCGGTGGCCGCCCGGCCGCTGCCCGAGCTGGAACCGCTCGTCGGCTTCTTCGTCAACACCCTGGTGGTGCGGGCCGACGTGTCCGGCGAGCCGGGCTTCGGCGAGCTGGTCGACCGGGTACGGCGCGGCGTCGCGGGCGCGCTCAGCCACCAGGACGTGCCCTTCGCGCTGCTGGTGGAGGCGCTCCAGCCGGAGCGGGCGCTCACCCACGCGCCGCTGGTGCAGGTCGCCTTCGCGCACTACCGGCCCTCGCGCCACTCCTGGGCCCTGACCGACGGGCTGACGGCCACGATGCGGCTGGCGGACACCGGGACCGCCAAGTTCGACCTCACCTTCACCGTGCACGACGCGCCGGGCGAGATGGCCGTGGAGGTGGAGTACGCGACCGACCTGTTCGAGGCGGACACCGCCGACCGGCTGGCCGAGCAGTGGCAGACCCTGCTGCGGCGCCTGCTGGCGGCGCCGGGACGGCCGGTGTCCCGCGTCAGCGCGCTGCCCGAGCGCCAGCGGAGGCGGCTGGCCGGCTGGTCAGCCGGGTCCGGCGGGTCCGGCTCCGTGGCCGGCCCGGAGCCGGTGTCCGTCCCTGAGCTGGTCGCCCGGCAGGTGGCCGGCCGCCCGGACGCGGTCGCGGTGAGCGACGGGGCCGTCCGGCTCACCTACGCCGAGCTGTGGGCGCGGTCGGGCGCGCTGGCCGCGCGGCTCGGGCCGCGCAGGGGCGAGCCGGTGGGGCTGGCCTGCCGTCGCGGCGCCGACCTGGTCGTCGCCATGCTGGCCATCCTGCGGGCCGGGGCCGCCTACGTGCCGCTCGACCCCGCCTACCCGGCCGCCCGGCTGTCGTTCATGCTGGAGGACAGCGGCGCGCGACTGGTGGTGGGGCATCGCGACCTGCTCGCCGGGCTGCCGCTGGCCGGACGCGCCGGCCTGGCCGTGGACGGGCCGGGCGCCGAGATCGGGGCCGCTCCTCAGGTGGAGGTCGGCCCCGAGGACGCCGCCTACGTGATCTACACCTCGGGCTCGACCGGACGGCCGAAGGGCGTGGTGATCCCGCACCGGGGCGTCATCCGCCTGGTCCGGGAGACCGACTACGTCGCCCTCGACGGCACGACGGTCATCGCCCAGGTCTCCAACGCCTCCTTCGACGCCATCACCTTCGAGGTCTGGGGCGCGCTGACCAACGGCGGCCGCGTGGCGGTGACGCCACCGGAGACCGTGCTGTCCCCGGTCGCGCTCGCCGCGCTGCTGCGCGCCGAGCGGGTCACCACCGCCTTCCTCACCACGTCCCTGTTCAACGCCACCACCAGCGAGGTCCCCGACGCCTTCGCCACGGTCGAGCAGCTCTACGTCGGCGGCGAGGCGCTGGACGTGGCCAGGATCGGGGAGGTGCTGCGCGGCGGGCTCGGGCCGAAGAGCCTGCACAACGCCTACGGGCCGACCGAGGTGACCACCTTCTCCACCTGCCGGCGGCTCACCGAGCCGCCCGCCGTCCGCGGGCCCATCGGCAGGCCCATCGCCAACACCACCGCCTGGGTCGTCGACCTCGACACGGGCGACCTGGCCGCCGCCGGCGTGCCGGGCGAGCTGTGGCTCGGCGGCCCCGGCGTGGCCTGGGGCTACTGGGACCGGCCAGAGCGGACCGCGTCCTCGTTCGTGGCCGACCCCTTCTCCGGTACGGCGGGCGCGCGCCTCTACCGCACCGGGGACCTGGCCCGCTGGAACGGGGACGGCACCCTGGAGTTCCTCGGCCGCGTCGACCGGCAGCTGAAGATCCGCGGTTTCCGGGTAGAGCCCGGCGAGGTCGAGCTGGCCATGTCGGCGCTGCCCGGCGTGCGCGGCTGCGCCGTCGTCGCGCTGGAGCCGGAGTCCGGGCCGGTGGAGCTGGCCGGCTACGTCCAGCCCGGGCCTGGGGTCACCCTGGCCGGGCTGCGCGAGGGACTGGCACGGGAGCTGCCCGAGCACCTGATCCCCGCCCACCTGATCCTCGTGGACCGGCTGCCCCTCACCCCCAACGGGAAGGTCGACCTGTCCGCCCTGCCCGCGCCCGAGCGGCAGCGGGCCGAGGCGGCCGCGGTGGCACCGGACGGGCCGGTGGAGGAGCTGCTGGCCGAGATCTGGGCCGAGGTGCTCGGCGTGGAACGGCTCGGCGCCACCGACGACTTCTTCGATCTGGGCGGCCACTCCCTGCACGCCGTCAAGGTCACCACACGGATCGAGCGCGCCCTGCGCACGACGCTCTCGGTCCGCGACCTGTTCCGGCACAAGACGGTCCGGCGCCTGGCCGCCGCGCTGCGCAGCGCGGACGGCGACCGGCTGGACCGCGTGGCGGCCATCGTCCTCCAGGTCCGGCAAGCCCGCGTGGTTGCGGAGAAAGAGAACGCAGATGCACATTGACCGCGCCGAAGAGCTGCTCATCAGCAGGCTGCTGGCCGAGGCGGGCCTCGACGACCTGCCCAGGCCGGTCGCGATCCCGCGCCGCGAGCCCGGATCCGACCCGCTGTCGCACGGCCAGGAGCGGCTGTGGTTCCTGGACCAGTGGCGGCCGGGCATCCCGCTCTACAACGTCCCCGTGCTGCTGGAACTCACCGGTCCGGCCGACGCCGCCGGGCTGCGGCGGGCCGTACAGGGCCTGGCCGACCGGCACCCGGCCCTGCGCACCGCCTTCACCGCCACCGACGGCAGGCCGCGCACCCACCTGCGCGAGGCCGCCGTGCCCTGGAGCCAGGAGCGCGCCGCCGCCTGGGAGGAGGCGCGGCGGCTGGCCGACCGCCGGCTCAGGGAGCCCTTCGACCTGTCGGCCGCTCCCCTCGTGCGCGCCGGGCTGATCACCCACACCGCCGAGCACCACCTGCTGTGGATCTCCTTCCACCACATCGCCGTGGACGGCTGGTCGCTCGGGCTGCTGCTGGAGGAGCTGGCAGGCAACGAGCCCGCGCCGCCGGTCATCGACTACGCCGACTACGCGGCCTGGCAGCGCGGCCTGCCCCTGGACGAGGGGCTGGCCTGGTGGCGCGAGTACCTCGCGGACCTGCCGCCGCTGCTCGAGCTGCCCGTCGACCGGCGGCGGCCGGCCGTCCAGGAGTTCGACGGCGCCACCAAGTACTTCACCCTGCCGATGGCCGAGCAGGTGCGCGAGCTGGCCCACGCCAGGGGCGCCACCGTCTTCGAGGTGCTCTTCGCCGCCTTCGCCCTGCTCCTGGGCCGGTGGAGCGGCCGTACGGACCTGGTGCTCGGCACGCCCGTGGCCGGTCGCCCGGCGCCGGAGCTGGAGGAGCTCGTCGGCTTCTTCGCCAACACCCTCATCGTCCGGGCCGACCTGGCGGGAGACCCGACCTTCACCGAGCTGCTGGCCCGGGTGCGGGAGTCGTCGGCGCCGGCCCAGTCACACCAGGAGACCCCGTTCGCCGCGCTGGTCGACGCGCTCCAGCCCGAGCGTGACCTGTCGCACCCGCCGCTGGTGCAGGTGCTGTTCGGCCTCCACCGGCAGGAGCGGCGGCGCTGGCGGCTGGGCGAGGCGGAGGCGGAGCTGCTGCCCGCCGACACCGGGACGGCCAAGTTCGACCTCACCGTCACCGTGGTGGACTGCGAGGGCGAGCTGCGCGTGGAACTGGAGTACGCCACCAGCCTGTTCGACGCCGCCACCGCCGACCGGCTGGCCGAGCAGTGGCAGACCCTGCTGGACGGCCTGCTGGCCGCGCCCGACCGGCCCGTCTCCCAGGTCGGCTCGCTCCCCGAGCACGAGCGGCGGCTGCTGGCGAGCTGGTCGGGGCCGGGCGAGCGCATCGCCCCCACCACTTCGTTGCCCCGCCTGGTGGCCGAGCAGGTGCGCGCCCGTCCGGACGCCGTCGCCCTCACCGACGGCGCCACCAGCCTCACCTACGCCGAGCTGTGGGAGCGCTCCGGCGCGCTGGCCGGCCGCCTCGGCGCCGGGCCGGGCGACCTGGTCGGGCTGGCCTGCCGCCGCAGCGCCGACCTGGTCGTCGGCATGCTCGCCATCCTCCGCACCGGGGCCGCCTACGTGCCGCTCGACCCGGCCTATCCCGCCTCCCGCCTGGCCTTCATGCTGGAGGACGCCGGGCTGCGGGTGGTCGTCACCCAGCGCGGGGTGGAGCTGCCGTCAGGCGGCTACCGGAAGGTCCTGGTGGACTCCCCCACCACCCTGCCTGCCGCTGGACCCTTCACCGACGCTGAGACCGGCCCGGACGACCTCGCCTACCTGATCTACACCTCGGGTTCCACCGGCACGCCCAAGGCCGTGATGGCCACCCACCACAACGTGATCCGGCTGCTGTCGGGCACCCGGCGCTGGTACGGCTTCCGCCCCGACGACGTGTGGACTCTGCTGCACTCCAGCTCCTTCGACGTCTCCGTCTGGGAGGTCTGGAACGCCCTGACCACCGGCGGCCGCCTGGTCGTGGTCAGCCACTGGGAGAGCCGCGAGCCGGAGGCCTACTACGACCTGGTCGCCCGCGAGCGGGTGACCGTGCTGAACGCCACCCCGGCCGTCTTCCGCCAGTTCGTCGCCGTGGACGAGCGGCGGGGCGCCGACCTGGCCCTGCGCCTGGTGATCTTCGCCGGGGACGCGCTCGACCGCGACTCGGTGCTGCGCTGGTGGGAGCGGCACGGCGAGGACTCTCCGCAGCTGGTCAACATGTACGGGATCACCGAGACCACCGTGCACAGCACCTACGCCCCGCTGACCCGCGAGCTGCTGGCCGAGCGGCCGAGCCCGATCGGCGTCCCGCTGCCCGACCTCGGCATCCACATCCTGGACCCGGACGGGCAGCCGGTGGCGGCCGGCGTGATCGGCGAGCTGTACGTCAGCGGCGACGGCGTGACCCGCGGCTACTGGAACCGGCCGGACCTGACCGCCCAGCGTTTCGTGCCCGACCCCTTCTCGGGACGGCCGGGCGCCCGGCTCTACCGCAGCGGCGACCTGGCCAGCTGGAAGCCCGACGGCACGCTGGAGTTCCACGGCCGTATCGACCACCAGCTGAAGATCCGCGGCTTCCGCATCGAGCCGGGCGAGGTCGAGGCGGCCGTCGTCGAGCATCCCCACGTGGCCAAGTGCGTCATCGTCGCGCACGGCGCGCCGGAGCGGCGGCTGGTCGCCTACGTCGTGCCCAGGGGCGAGCTGACCGTCGAGGCGGTCCACGAGTTCCTGGAGCCGCGGCTGCCCGCGCACCTGATCCCCTCCGTGGTGATCATCCTGGACGAGCTGCCGCTCAGCGGCAACGGCAAGGTCGACCGGGCCGCGCTGCCGCCGCCCGGCGAGGACCGGCCGGCGCTGGGCCGGGACTACGTCGCCCCCAGGACCGAGACGGAACGGGAGCTGGCGGCCGTCTGGGCCGAGGTGCTGGAGCTGGAGCGGGTCGGCGTCACCGACAACTTCTTCCACCTGGGCGGGGACTCCATCCGCAGCGTGCAGGTGCTGGCGCTGGCCCGCGAGCGCGGGCTCGACTTCGAGCTGCAGCGGCTCTTCCAGCTGCCGACGGTGGCCCAGCTGGCCGCCGACATCGTGCCGGCGGCGCCGGTGGAGCGGGAGCGGGAGCCGTACGAGCTGGTCTCCGCCGCCGACCGGGCCCGGCTGCCCGAGGACGTGGTCGACGCCTACCCGATGGCCGCGCTCCAGGTCGGCATGGTCTTCCACATGGAGTCCGACGAGCGCATGCTCTACCAGAACGTCGACAGCTTCCACCTGCGGGCGCCGTGGGACGAGGAGCTGTTCCGCGCCGCGACCGCCCAGGTGGTGCGGCGCCACGACATCCTGCGCACCTCCTTCCACCTGAGCGAGTACAGCGAGATGCTGCAGCTCGTCCACCGTGAGGCCGAGCTGCCGATCGTCGTCGCCGACCTGCGCGAGCTGCCGGCCGAGGAGCAGGCGCGCGTCATCGGCGAGCTGGTCGACCGCGAGCGCGAGCGGCCCTTCGACCTGTCGAGGCCGCCGCTGTGGCGCTTCTTCGTCCACCGGCGCACCGACGAGACCTTCCAGTGGACGCTGGTGGAGCACCACGCGATCCTCGACGGCTGGAGCCTGCACTCCACGATCGCCGAGATCCTGGAACGCTACGTGGCCCTGCTCCAGGACCCGGCCGCCGCGGCCGCGGCGCGACCGGCCTCCACCTACCGCGACTTCATCGAGGCCGAGCGCCAGGCCCTGCGGTCGGCCGACGAGCGCGCCTGGTGGAGCGAGCGGCTGGCCGGCCTCGACCGGCTGGTGCTGCCCCGCTGGCCGCGCGACTGCGCGGTCGACGACGCGGGCCCCGCCTACGACGTCCAGGACTGGACCCTGCCCCAGGAGAGCAGCGACTTCTACGGCTGGCGGGAGACCAAGATCCCCGGCGACCTCTGCAGGGGCCTGGAGAAGGTGGCCGAACGGCTGGGCGTGCCGTTGAAGAGCGTGCTGCTGGCCGTACACGTGCGGGTGCTGGCCTATCTGGCCGGGACCGACGAGGTGGTCACCGGGATGGCCTTCAACGGCAGGCTGGAGGAGGCCGACGGCACCGAGTCCCGCGGCCTGTTCCTCAACTCGCTGCCGATCAGGGCGCGGGTCGGCGGGACGTGGGCGGAGCTGATCCGGCGCGTCTTCGAGGAGGAGAACGGCCTGCTGCCGCACCGCCGCTTCCCCATGTCGGAGATCCAGCGCATGGCCGGCGGCGGCCCGCTGTACGAGACGCACTTCGTCTACAACCACTTCCACGTGCTGAAGGACGTGCTCGACGCGGGCGAGGTCGCCTTCGTCGACCCCAAGCTGGACGCCTTCACCACGGTGCGGGTCGAGCCGACCAACTACCCGTTCGTCTGCGGCTTCCTGCGCAACCCGCGCTCCGGCAACGGGCTGCTCATGGGGCTGGACTTCCACCGGGGCGAGTTCTCGCCCGAGCAGGTCCGGCGCGTCCGCGACCAGTACCTGACCGCGCTGCACCAGGTGGCCGCCGATCCGGACGCGCCCGTGGCCGCCGCGCCGCTGTCCTCGCCGGCCGAGCGCGCGCTCGTCGGCCGGTGGAACCGGACCGACCGGCCGGCGCCGCTGGCCGGCTCGATGGAGTCGCTGGTGGCCGAGCACGTCCTGCTGCGGCCCGAGCGCGTGGCCGTGGTCGACGGCGACGTGCGACTCAGCTACGCCGAGCTGTGGCGGCGGGCCGGTTCGGTCGCCGCGGCCCTGCGGGAGGCGGGCGTGCGCGCGGGCGACCTGGTCGGACTGTGCTGCGCCCGCTCGGCCGACCTGGTCTGCGCGATCGTCGGCATCCTGCGGGCGGGGGCGGCCTACGTGCCGCTCGATCCCGGGTATCCGGCCGAGCGGCTGGCGTTCATGCTGGAGGACACCGGCGCCGGCATCGTGCTCGGGCACCGCCACCTGCTGGCCGGGTTGCCGCTCGCCGAAGGCCAGGCGATGGCCGTGGAGGATCTCGGCACCCGCGACTTCCGCGACGGCGACCACGGCGGCGGGGACCGTGTCGCGACCGTCGTCTACACCTCCGGCTCCACCGGGCGGCCCAAGGGGGTGGCGGTGCCGCACCGCGGCGTCGTGCGCCTGGTGCGCGGCACCGACTACGTCCGGCTCGGCCCCGACAGCGTGGTGGCCCAGCTGTCGAACTCCTCCTTCGACCCGCTCATCTTCGAGGTCTGGGGCGCGCTGCTGAACGGCGGGCGACTGGTGATCGCCGACAACGAGACGGTGCTGTCACCCGCCAGGCTGACGGCGCTGCTGCGGGCCGAGGGCGTGACCACGCTCGCCCTGGTGACCGCCCTGTTCAACTCGACGGTCGGCGAGGTGCCCGACGCCTTCGCCACCGTGGACCAGGTCTACATCGGCGGCGAGCGCATCAACCTGAGCAGCGTCCGCGAGGCCCGCCACTCCGGCCTGCACAACATCTACGGCCCGACCGAGGTGACCAGCATCTCCACCTGCAGACCGCTGGCGGAGCTGCCGCTCACCAACGGGCAGATCGGGCCGCCCATCGCCAACACGCGGGCCTGGGTCGTGGACCAGGCACTGCGTCCCGCTCCGGTCGGGGTTCCCGGCGAGCTGTGGCTGGGCGGCCCCGGCGTGGCCGTCGGCTACTGGCGGCGGCCCGGACTGACCGCCGACCGCTTCGTCGCCGATCCCTTCTCCGGGGTGCCGGGCTCGCGCCTGTACCGCACCGGCGACCTGGCCTGCTGGCGGCCCGACGGCACCCTGGACTTCCTCGGCCGCCGCGATCACCAGGTCAAGATCCGGGGCTTCCGGGTGGAGCTGGGCGAGATCGAGGAGACGCTGGCCGGGCACCCGTCGGTGGCCGCCTGCGTGGTGACCGCGCCCGGCGGCAGGCTGGCCGCCTACGTGCAGCCCGCCGCCGCGGTCAGCGCCGGCGAGCTGCTGGAGCACCTGGCGGGGCAGCTGCCCGAGCACATGGTGCCGGCCAGCTTGATGATCATGGATGAGCTGCCGCTCAACCCCAACGGCAAGATCGACCGGGCCGCGCTCCCCCTGCCCGGCTCCGGCCAGGCCGTCCCCGAGGCGGAGTACGTCGCGCCCCGCGACCCGGTGGAGGAGGCGCTCTCCGCGATCTGGCGCGAGGTGCTGGAGGTCGAACGGGCCGGGGCCGAGGACGACTTCTTCGCCCTGGGCGGGCACTCCCTGCACGCCGTGCAGATCGCCTTCCGCATCCGCACCGCCTTCGGCGTCGACCTGGGCATCAAGCAGATCCTCGCGGAGCCCCGCATCTCCGCCCTGGCCAAGCGGGTCGCCGAGGAGCTGGAGCGGATGGTCGAGGCGCTCACCGACGACGAGCTCGAGCGGCTGCTGCCGTCCGAGTCATGAGAGGACCCGCACGCATGTCCGAGACCTTCGCCACGCGGATCGCGCAGCTGTCCCCCGAGCGCCGCAGGCTCCTCCTCGAACGGCTGGCGCGCGGGTCCGAGCCGCTGCGCGCGCCGCGTGACGGCACGCCGCTGCCGCTGTCGTTCGCCCAGGAGCGGCTGTGGTTCCTGTGGCGGATGGCCCCGGACAGTCCCGCCTACAACGCCCCGGCGGCGGTACGGCTCCGCGGCCCGCTGGAGGTGGATGCGCTCGCCGGGGCGCTGAGCGGGGTGGTGGCCAGGCACGAGGTGCTGCGCACCCGCTACGCCGCGGAGGGCGGGGCGCCCGCCCAGGTCGTGGACCCGCCCGCGCCCGTCGAGCTGCCGGTGATCCACGCCGCGGAGGGCGAGCTGCGCGGACTGGTCGACCGTGAGTGCGCGCTGCCCTTCGACCTGGAGGGCGGGCCGGTCCTGCGCGCCCGGCTGTTCCGCCTAGCCGCCGACGACCATGTCCTGCTGCTGGTCATCCATCACATCGCCTGCGACGGCTGGTCCCTGCCCATCCTGTGGCGGGAGCTGGCCGCCCTCTACCAGGGCGAGTCCCTTCCCGACCTGGAGATCCAGTACGCCGACCACGCCCACCGCCAGCGGCACGCCGCCGCCCACGCAGACACCGCCCATGCAGGCACCGCCCAGGATGACGGCGGCACTGACACCGGCACCGGCCCTGACCGTGACACTGACGACGGACTGGGCTACTGGACCGCCCAGCTGGCCGGCCTGGAGACGCTCGAACTGCCCGCCGACCGGCCCCGGCCGCAGGAGCCCGGGCACCAGGGCCACCACGTGCCGCTGCGCGTGCCGGAGGAGACGGCGCGCACGCTGCGCGCGCTGGCCCGCGACAGCGGCGCGACGGTCTTCATGGTGCTGCTGACCGCCGTCCAGGCGCTGCTGTCCCGCCTGACCGGCCAGCACGACATCGCCGTCGGCACCCCCACGGCCGGCCGCGACCGCCCCGACACCGCCCCGCTCATCGGCTTCTTCGTCAACACCCTCGTGCTACGCGCGGGCACCGGCGACAACCCCACCTTCCGCGACCTGCTGCGCCGGAACCGGACCACCGTGCTGGACGCCTTCGCCCACCAGCACACCCCCTTCGAGCGCGTCGTCGAGCGGCTCAACCCGGTGCGCGGTCCCGGCAGGAACCCGTTGTTCAACGTCATGTTCACCGGCGACAGCGACGCGGCCACCTCGAGGCTGGAGCTGGGCGGGCTGGCCGCGCAGCCGTACCCCTGCGACGCCGGCGGGGCGCTGTTCGACCTGACCTTCAGCCTGCACGACGGCTTCGCCGGCGCCCTGGAGTACGACGCCGAGCTGTTCGACCTGGGCACCGTCGAGCGCATGGCCGACCAGCTGAACGTGCTGCTGCGCCAGGCGGCGGCCGACCCGGACCGGCCGATCGCCGACTACGACCTGGTCACCGACGCCGAGCGGCGGCAGCTGGCGCGCTGGAACGCGACCCGGCTCGCCCGCAACGCCAGGTCCAGCGTCGAGGAGCAGTTCGAGGCCTGCGCCGACACGGCCCCCGGCGACCTGGCGCTGGTGTGCGGGGCCGAGCGGCTCACCTACGGCCAGGTGGAGCGGCGGGCCAACCGGCTGGCCCACCTGATCCGCGAGCTCGGCGCGGGAACCGAGGACGTGGTGGCGATCTGCGTGGGGCGCGGCCCGGACTCGGTGATCGCCCCGCTGGCCGCCCTGAAGGCGGGGGCGGCGTTCTTCCCCGTCGACGCCGACCAGCCGCCGGCGCGGCTGGCCGCGATGCTGGCCGGTACGGCACCGGCGGTCGTGCTGGCGGACTCAGGCTTCGCCGGGCAGATCCCCGACGGCCCCTGGCGGGTGGCCGACATCGGCGGCGACCTCGGCGCGCTGCCCGACCACCGGCCCGCACGCGACGTGCCAGGCTCCGCTCTGGCCTACGTCATCCACACCTCCGGCTCCACCGGCACGCCCAAGGGCGTCATGGTCACCAGGGGCGGCCTGGCCAACCTGCGCGCCGACTGGGCCGCGCGCAGGTACCGCGCCCGCAGGTGGCTGACCGTGGCCAGCCCCTCCTTCGACGTCTTCCTCGGCGACGTGGTGCGCAGCCTGACGTTCGGCGGGAGCCTGGTGATCGCGCCGCGCACCCTGGCTCTGGCTCCCGGCGAGCTGGCCGACGCGCTCGTGGCCGAGCGGATCGACGCCTTCGACAGCATCCCGGCCGTGCTGCACGCGCTGGCCCAGCACGTGGCCGGCAGCGGACGGCGGCTGCCTGACCTGCGCCTGCTCGTCTCGGGCGGCGACGCCCTGTCCGTGGCCGACTGCGAGGCGATCATGGCGGCCCTCGGCTCCGAGGTGCGCGTGCTCAACGCCTGGGGCGCCACCGAGACGACCATCGACAGCACCATCCACGAGGTGCGCAGGGGCGCGCGGACGGTCTCCGGCATCACGCCCGTCGGCGCCCCGGCCGCCAACACCGGTATCCACGTCCTGGACGAGCAGGGCCGGCAGGTGCCGATCGGCGTCGTGGGCGAGCTCCACGTCGGTGGCGAGGGCCTGGCCCGCGGCTACATCGGCCGGCCCGCGCAGACCGCGGCCCGCTTCGTGCCCGACCCGTTCGCCACCGCGCCGGGCGCCCGCCTCTACCGCACCGGCGACCTGGGCCGCTGGTTGCCCGACGGCACCATCGAGTTCCTCGGCCGCGACGACGACCAGGTGAAGATCCGCGGCCACCGCGTCGAGCCGGGCGAGGTGCAGGCCGTCCTGCGCGAGCATCCGGCGGTCGCCGACTGCCACGTGCTGGCCTGGCCCGACGGGCCTGGCAACCACCGGCTGGTCGGCTACGTGGTGCTGACGGGGGAGACCGGCCACGGCGAGCTGCGGGAGTTCTGCAACCAGCGCCTGCCCCGCGCGATGTGGCTGTCGGGGATCGTCGAGGTGGACGCGCTGCCCCGCACCCTGAGCGGGAAGGTCGACCGGGCCCGGCTGCCGCAGCCCGGTCCCGCCGTCTCCCGTGCCCGCCACGAGCCGCCGCGCACCGAGCTGGAGCGCACGGTCGCCGCCGTCTGGCGGCGGGTGCTCCAGGTGCCGGACGAGGTGGGCGCGCACGACGACTTCTTCGACCTCGGCGGGCACTCGATGCTGGCCACCCGCCTGCTCTTCGCGCTCAAGGAGGAGCTCGGCGTCGACCTGCCGGTCACCGCGATCTTCGAGGCGCCGACCGTGGCGGCGCTGGCCGCCCGCGTCGAGACCGCCCGGCCCGCCGCGCCGCCGGTCCTGCGCGCGCCGCGAGAGGGGACCCTGCCCCTGTCCTTCGCCCAGGAGCGGCTGTGGTTCCTGTGGAAGCTGGCTCCCGCCAGCCCCGCGTACAACATGCCGGTGTCCGTACGGCTGCGCGGCCCGCTCGACGTCGAGGCGCTGGCCGGGGCGCTCAGCGGGGTGGTGGCCCGGCACGAGGTGCTGCGCACCCGTTACGTGGAGGTCGACGGCGTCCCCGCGCAGGTGGTCGATCCGCCCGCCCCGGTGGAGCTCGGGGAGGGGCTGGAGGGCGCCTGGGAGGAGCCCTTCGACCTGGAGAGCGGGCCGGTCCTGCGGGCGCGGCTGCACCGCGTGGCCGCCGACGACCACGTCCTGCTCCTGGTCTTCCACCACATCGCCTGCGACGGCTGGTCCCTGCCCGTCCTGTGGTCGGAGCTGGCCGCCCTCTACCAGGGCCGGACGCTTCCCGCCCTGGAGATCCAGTACGCCGACCACGCCTTCCACCAGCGCCGCCACGACTCCGCGGACGGCCTGGCCTACTGGACCGACCGGCTGGCCGGCCTGGAGACGCTCGAGCTGCCCACCGACCGGCCCCGGCCCCACTCGCCCACCCTGCGGGGCGACCACGTGCCGCTGCGCCTGCCGGCCGACGGCGTCCGGCGGCTGGCCCGCGAGCACGGCGCGACCGTCTACATGGTGCTGCTGACCGCCGTCCAGACCCTGCTCGCCCGCCTGACCGGCCGGCACGACATCGCCGTCGGCACCCCCACGACCGGCCGCGACCACCCGGACACCGCGCCCCTGATCGGTTTCTTCGCCAACACCCTCGTGCTGCGCGCCGACACCGGCGGCGACCCCGCCTTCGCCGAACTGCTGCGGCGCACCCGCGCCGCCGTCCTGGAGGCCTTCGCCCACCAGGACACCCCCTTCGAGCGCGTCGTCGAGCGGCTCAACCCGGTGCGCAGCCCCGGCCACAACCCCCTGTTCGACGTGCTGGTGACGTACTCGAAGGAGGAGCCGCGCGACGCGTGGAGCCTCGGCGGGCTGGAGGTCACCCGGCAGGACGCGGACGTTCCCGCCGCCCAGTTCGATCTGACCTTCGCCGTGCACGAGTCGGAGGAGGGGCTGAGCGGCGCGCTGCACTACGCGGCTGACCTGTTCGACCGCTCGACCGCCGAGTCGATGGCCGCGCGGCTGGCCAGGCTGGTCGAGGCGGCCGTGGCCGACCCGGCCATCCGGATCGGCCGCCTGCCGGTGCTCAGCGCCGAGGAGGAGGGGCAGGCCGAGGGGCCGCGCCGCGAGGAGCGGCCGGAGCCGCTGCCCCGGGTCTTCGAGTCGTACGCCGCCCGGACCCCGGACGCTCCCGCGGTGGTCGCCGACGGCCGTACCTGGAGCTATGACCAGGTCAACCGCATGGCCAACCGGCTGGCCCACCACCTGCTGGAGCGCGGCGCCGGACCGGAGACCCTCGTCGCGCTGGCCCTGCCCCGCTCGGCCGACCTGATCACCGGCATCCTGGGCGTGCTCAAGGCGGGCGCCGCCTACCTGCCGCTCGACCTGGAGCATCCGGCCGAGAGGCTCGCCGCCACGCTCCGTGACGCCCGGCCGGTGCTGCTCCTCACCACGCGCGAGGCGGCGCTGCCGTACGAGACGGCGGTGATGATGGAGGAGGTGCCCGCCGGGCCCGAGCACGACCCGGGCCTGCCGCTCGCGCCGGACCGGGCGGCCTACGTCATCTACACCTCCGGTTCCACCGGCACGCCCAAGGGTGTCGTCCTGGAGCACCGGGGGCTGGCCAACCTGACGGCCAATCTGGGTGAGCGGCTGGACGGGGCGGGCGGGCCCGCGCACCGGGTGCTCCAGCTGGTCTCGCCCGGTTTCGACGTCATGGTGTCGGAGGTCGCCACGGCGTTCGCCCGTGGCGGCTGCCTGGTGATCGCACCGGCCACGCTCACCGGGGAGGCGCTGGGGGACTTCCTGCGCGAGCAGCGGGTGAGCCTGGCGCACGTGCCCCCCGCGCTGCTGGCCACCGTGCCCCGCCAGCCGCTGCCCGACCTGCGGGTGCTCGTGGTCGGCGGGGAGGGCTGCCCGCCCGAGCTCATGGCGTGGTGGGCGGCCGGGCGCACGATGATCAACGCCTACGGTCCGTCCGAGGTGACGGTGGACGCGACGGCGTGGACCCACGAGCCGGGACCGGTCATGATCGGCAGGCCCTTGCCGGACATCCAGGTCCACCTGCTGGACGGC
Organism: Nonomuraea sp. NPDC003727; assembly: GCF_053586935.1. Taxonomy (NCBI): domain Bacteria; kingdom Bacillati; phylum Actinomycetota; class Actinomycetes; order Streptosporangiales; family Streptosporangiaceae; genus Nonomuraea; species Nonomuraea sp. NPDC003727. Next base: position 6,064 of record NZ_JBSFNE010000031.1, on the reverse strand, counting down.
GACCTGCGGCCGGTACCGCCGGGCGTGCGCGGCGAGCTGTACATCGGCGGACCCGGCGTCGGCCGCGGCTACCTCGACCGCCCCGCACTCACCGCCCAGCGCTTCATCGCCTGGACCGGCGGCCGCCGCCTCTACCGCACCGGCGACCTGGCCCGCCGCCACCCCGACGGCACCCTCGAATTCCTCGGCCGCGCCGACAACCAGATCAAACTCCGCGGCCACCGCATCGAGCCGGCCGAGATCGAGCACACGCTGAGCCAGGCGCCGGGCGTCGGCCAGGTGGCGGTGATCCTGCGCGACGAGCAGCTCATCGCCTACTTCACCCCGGCCGGCGCCAGCCCCGCGGCCGTGCAGCGCCACGCCCGCACCCACCTGCCCACCCACATGCTGCCGGCCGCCTACCTGCCGCTGCCCGCGCTGCCGCTGACCCCGAACGGCAAGCTGGACCGCCGCGCGCTGCCCGAGCCCCCGGCCACCCGGCACCGGCCGCCCCGCACCCCGCGCGAGCAGACGCTGCTGCGGCTGTTCAACGACACGCTCAACGCCACCCACCTGGGCATCGACGACAACTTCTTCGCCAACGGCGGCCACTCCATCCTGGCCACCCGGCTGATCAGCCGCATCCGCACCGCCCTGGACGCCACCCTCACCATCCGCGACCTGTTCGACCACCCGACCGTGGCGGGCCTGGCGGAGGTCCTGCGCGGCGACGCCCGGCCGGCGCTGCGGCCGATGCCCAGGCCGGAACGGCTGCCGCTGTCGTTCACCCAGCGCCGCCTGTGGTTCCTCAACCGGCTGGAGGACGCCGGCGACCACGCCCAGAACACGCTGGTCTGCCTCAGGCTGCGCGGCCCGCTGGCGGTGCCCGCGCTGGCCGCCGCCCTGTCCGACGTGGTGGCCAGGCACGAGCCGCTGCGCACGGTCTTCCCCGAGGACGAGGCTGGCCCCTACCAGCACGTGCTGCCGCCCGCTCCGGTGCGCCTGACGCCGGTGGACACCACCGAGCGGGAGCTGCCGGAGCTGCTCACCGCGACCACCGCGCAAGGCTTCGACCTGACGCGGGAGGCGCCGGTGCGGATGCGGCTGTTCAGGCTCGGCGCCCGCGAGCACGTCCTGCTGCTGGTGGTCCACCACATCGCCTGCGACGGCTGGTCCATGGCGCCGCTCTCGCGCGACCTTGCCGAGGCCTACCGCGCCCGGCTCGACGGCGGGTCGCCCGGGTGGAGCCCGCTGCCCGTCCAGTACGCCGACTACGCCCTGTGGCAGGAGCCGGGCGACGAGCAGCTGGAGTTCTGGCGCGCCGGCCTGGCCGGCCTGCCCGACCAGCTCGACCTGCCCACCGACCGGCCGCGCCCGGCGATCGCCAGCTACCGCGGCGACACGGTGCCCTTCACGATCCCGCCCGAGCTGCACGAGCGCATGCTGGAGGTGGCCCAGTCGGGCAACCTCAGCCTGTTCATGGTGGTGCAGGCGGCCCTGGCCGCCCTGCTGACCCGGCTGGGCGCGGGCGAGGACGTCCCGATCGGCACCGCGGTGGCCGGCCGGGGCGACGAGGCGCTGGACGACCTGGTCGGCTGCTTCATCAACACCCTCGTGCTGCGGACCGACACCTCGGGCGACCCGAGCTTCCACGAGCTGCTCGAGCGCGTCAGGGAGGGCAACCTGGCCGCCTACGAGCACCAGGACGTGCCCTTCGAGCGGGTCGTGGAGGCGGTCAACCCCACCCGGTCGCTGGCCCGCTTCCCGCTCTTCCAGGTGCTCCTGGTCTTCCAGAACAACGCCCCGGCCGAGCTCGCCTTCGCCGGCCTGGACATCGCCCACGAGCCGGTACGGCACGGCACCGCGGACTACGACCTGACCCTCGACGTGATCGAGAACTACGGCCCCTGCGGACAGCCGGAGGGCATGGCCGCCTACCTCGAGTACGCGGTGGACCTGTTCGACCGGGCCACTGCCGAGGCGCTGGCCGAGCGGCTGCTGCGGCTGCTGGAGGCCGCCGTGGCCGACCCGGACGCCCCGATCGGCGAGCTGCCCGTGCTCAGCGCCGAGGAGGCCCGCCAGGCGGTGGCCCACTCCCACGGCCCCCGCGTCGAAGCGCCACCGCAGACCCTGCCGACCTTCTTCGAACAGCAGGCCGCCCGCACCCCGGACGCCGTGGCCGTGGTGGCCGAGGGGCGCAGCTGGACCTTCGACGAGGTGAACCGCGCGGCCAACCGGCTGGCCCACCACCTCAGGGCACAAGGAGCCGGACCGGAGACGCTCATCGCGCTGGCCCTCCCCCGCTCCGTCCACATGATCACGGCCATCCTGGGCGTGCACAAGGCGGGCGCCGCCTACCTGCCGCTCGACCTGGAACACCCCGAGGAGCGGCTCGCCTACACCCTCCAGGACGCCCGGCCGCTCCTCCTGCTCACCACCCGCGGCACGGCGCTGCCGTACGAGCGGACCCTGGCGATGGAGGACGTGCCGGACGGGCCCGACCACGACCCCGGCACCCCGCCGCTGCCCCGGCACGCCGCCTACGTCATCTACACCTCCGGCTCCACCGGCCGGCCCAAGGGCGTGGTGCTCGAACACGGCGGTCTGGCCCACCTGTTCCACGCGCACCGGCACGGGCTGTTCACCGCGGCGAAGGGCGAGCGGCTGCGCATCGCCTTCGTGGTGCCGCTGACCTTCGACACCTCGTGGGACTCGATCCTGTGGCTGGTCGACGGGCACGAGCTGCACGTCATCGACGACGTGACGCGGCGCACGCCCGAGGACCTGGTCGACTACATCGACCGGCACCGGATCGGCTTCGTGGACCTCACCCCGGTCTTCATGGAGCAGCTGGTCGCCGCCGGGCTGTTCGCGCCGGGGCGGCACCATCCGAAGGCGCTGATGGTGGGCGGGGAGGCGGTCTCGGCCGGGTTGTGGCGGGCGATGCGGCAGGCGACCGACACCGACAGCTACAACTACTACGGCCAGACCGAGTGCACCAACGACAGCACCGGCTACCGGGTGCGTGACGGCGAGGTGCCGCTGATCGGCCGCCCGCTGGTCAACACCGAGGTCCACCTGCTGGACGGCAACCTGCGGCCGGTACCACCGGGCGTGCGCGGCGAACTGTACATCGGCGGACCCGGCGTCGGCCGCGGCTACCTCGACCGCCCCGCACTCACCGCCCAGCGCTTCATCGCCTGGACCGGCGGCCGCCGCCTCTACCGCACCGGCGACCTGGCCCGCCGCCACCCCGACGGCACCCTCGAATTCCTCGGCCGCGCCGACAACCAGATCAAACTCCGCGGCCACCGCATCGAGCTCGCCGAGATCGAGACCGTCCTGGGCGGCGCCCCGGGGATCGCGCAGGCCGCGGTCATCGTCCGCGACGACCAGCTCGTCGCCTATCTCACGCCGGAGAGCGCCGACCCGGCGGCCGTCCACCAGCACGCCCTGGCCCACCTGCCGACGCACATGCTTCCCGCGGCCTACCTGCCGCTGCGCGCGCTGCCGCTGAACCCCAACGGCAAGCTGGACCGCCGGGCGCTGCCGGAACCTCCTCGCGCGCGGCACCGCTCGCCGCGCACGCCGAGGGAGAACACGCTGCTGGAGCTCTTCTCCGACGTGCTCGAGGCCCCAGGGCTCGGCATCGACGACAACTTCTTCGCCAACGGCGGCCACTCCATCCTGGCCACCCGGCTGATCAGCCGCATCCGCGGCACGCTCGGGGTCAGGCTGACCATCCGCGACCTGTTCGCCGCGCCCACGGTCGCCGAGCTCATCGAGCGGCTCGACGGCAGCGGCGGCGCGGACGCCTTCGACATGCTGCTGCCGCTGCGGCCCGCCGGCGACCTGCCGCCGCTGTTCTGCGTCCACCCGGTCGGCGGGGTGAGCTGGTGCTACAGCAGCCTGCTGCCGCACCTGGAGCCCGACCGGCCGGTCTACGGGCTGCAGTCCACCGGGCCGGGCCGGGCCGGATCGGTGGCCGAGATGGCCGAGCAGTACCTGGAGCTGGTCCGCAAGGTGCAGCCGGAGGGCCCCTACCACCTGCTCGGGTGGTCCTTCGGCGGCCTGGTGGCCCACGCCATGGCCGAGCGGCTGGAGAGCGAGCGGGAGGGTCAGGTGGCCCTGCTCGCGCTGCTCGACAGCTACCCGGCCTTCTCCGGCGCGGAACGGCCGGGCATCGAGGACCCGGCCGAGGCCCACGAGCTGCTGATGGACTCCGTCGGCTACGCGGCCGAGTTGGACGAGGAACTCGTGGCCACGATGACCGAGACCGTCCTGCACAACTCCAGGCTGCTGGACGCGCACCGCCCCGGACGCGTCGGCGGCGACGCGATGCTGTTCGTCGCCACGCGGAGCTGGGCTCCGGGGGTGTCCGCCGCCGGGATCTGGCGGCCGCACGTGGCCGGCCGCCTGGACGTCCACGAGATCGACTGCGACCACGAGGCGATGACCAGGGCCGACGCCATGGCCCATATCGGACCGATCGTCGCCGCACACTGCAGGGAGGCATGAGCCCATGTTCAAAGTCGTCGTCAACCACGAGGAGCAGTACTCGATCTGGCCCGCCGGCCGGGACAACCCCGCCGGCTGGACGGACGAGGGTTTCGCGGGCGATCGGGAGCAGTGCCTCGCCCACGTCGCCACTATCTGGACCGACATGCGGCCGCTCAGCCTGAGAGGACAGTAGCGATGATCAACAGCGTGGTGATCGTGGGCGGCGGCACGGCCGGATGGATGACCGCCACCTACCTCAAGGCCGCCTTCGGGGACCGGGTCTCGGTCACCCTGGTCGAGTCGCCGCGGACCCCGACGATCGGCGTGGGCGAGGCCACCTTCAGCACCGTCCGGCACTTCTTCGACTACCTCGGGCTGGACGAGCGGGACTGGATGCCGCAGTGCGCCGCCTCCTACAAGCTGGCCATCAGGTTCCAGAACTGGCGCGGTGACGGCACCCACTTCTACCACCCGTTCGAGCGGCTGCGCGTGAGCGACGGGTTCACCCTGGCCGACTGGCACCTGCGGCTCAACGGCGCCGAGCCGTTCGACCGGCACTGCTACATCACCCCGTGGCTCTGCGAGGCCAGGCGCTCGCCCCGCATGCGCGACGGCAGCCTGTTCGCCTCCGGGCTGGACGGCACGCTCGGCCGCTCCACCCTCGACGAGCAGCGCGCGCAGTTCCCCTACGCCTACCACTTCGACGCCGCCCAGCTGGCCGGGTTCCTGACCGGCCTGGGAGTACGGCAGGGCGTCCGCCACGTGCTCGACGACGTCACCGGTGTCGGGCAGGACGAGCGGGGCTGGATCAGCCACGTCGCCACCAGGCAGCACGGCCGGCTGACCGGGGACCTCTACATCGACTGCACCGGCTTCCGCGGCCTGCTCATCAACGAGACGCTGGGCGAGCCGTTCCGCCCCTTCCTGGACGTGCTGCCGAACAACCGCGCGGTCGCCCTGAGGGTGCCTCGCGAGGAGCAGGAGCTGATCAACCCCTACACCACGGCGACCGCGATGGACGCCGGCTGGATCTGGACCATCCCGCTCTACGGCCGCAACGGCACCGGCTACGTCTACTCCGAGGAGTTCTGCACCCCCGAGGAGGCCGAGCGCACGCTGCGCGCCTTCGCCGCGCCCGGCCGCGACGACCTGGAGGCCAACCACATCCGCATGCGGATCGGCCGCAACCACCGCTCCTGGGTGGCCAACTGCGTGGCCATCGGCCTGTCCAGCGGCTTCGTCGAGCCCCTGGAGTCCACCGGGATCTTCTTCATCCAGCACGGCATCGAGCAGCTGGTCAAGCACTTCCCCGACGAGCGCTGGGACCCGCTGCTGAGCAAGGGCTACAACGACAAGGTGGCCCGGGTGATCGACGGGGTCAAGGAGTTCCTGATCCTGCACTACCGGGCCGGCGCCCGCGCCGACACGCCGTACTGGCAGGAGACCAAGCGCCGCAAGATCCCCGAGAGCCTGTCGGACCTGCTGGAGCTGGCTGCCGGCCGGCTGCCGGACGAGAGCGCCGTCTACCCGTACTACCACGGCTTCGAGCTGTACTCGTGGATCACCATGCTGCTCGGGCTCGGGC
>NZ_JBSFNE010000030.1:0-86546 GCF_053586935.1 Nonomuraea sp. NPDC003727 | reverse complement strand
GCCCGGGACGGCGGTGCTCAGCGCCCGGGACGGCGGTGCTCAGCGCCCGGGACGGCGGTGCTCAGCGCCCGGGACGGCGGCGCAGCGGCGCTCGACGGTGGCGCAGTGGCTCGCGACGGTGGCTCAGCGGCCCTCGAAGGCGGCGGGGCGCTTCTCCTTGAAGGCGCGCGCGCCCTCCTTCGCGTCCGCCGAGCCGATCACCGGCCAGCCGTACTCGTCGGAGACCTTGAGCGCCTCCGGCTCCGGCAGCCCGAGGGTGTCCCGGTAGGTGCGCAGGATCGCCTGGACGGCCAGCGGCCCGGACGCCGCGATGTCGTCGGCGATCTCGCGCGCCACCGCCAGCGCCCGGCCGTCCGGGACGACCCTGTTGACCAGCCCCATGGACAGGGCATCGGCGGCGGTGACGGAGCGCCCGGTGAGCAGCAGGTCCATCGCGTGGCAGTAGGGGATCTGGCGGGGCAGCCTGATCGCGCTGCCGCCCATGGGGAACAGCGCCCGCTTGGCCTCGAACAGGCCGAGCGTCGCCGACTCGGCGACCACCCGCAGGTCCGTGCCGACGAGCAGTTCGGTGCCTCCCGCGACCGCGTAGCCCTCCACCGCGCACACGATCGGCTTGGTGGGCAGGTCCTCGCGCAGCAGCCCCTTCCAGTGGAAGTTCGGGATGGCCGCGGCCCTGGCCTGGACCTCGGGGTCGGCGGACGGCCGGCCCATGGCCTTGAGGTCGGCGCCGGCGCAGAACGTGCCGTCCGCCCCGGTCAGGACGGCCGCGCGGACCCCTGGCTCGGCCGAGACGTAGGCCCAGGCGGAGGCCAGGCCGATGAGCATGTCGGAGGACAGGGCGTTCTTGGCCTCGGGCCGGTTCATGGTGACGATCACCACGTGGCCGTCGCGTTCGACGCGGCAGTGGGGGGTGCTGATCGGCAGGACGTCCATGGCTGACCTCCACGTCATAAACCAAGCGCTTGGTAGAGCTGATCCTCTCAGGGATGCCGGTCCGGCGGAAGGGCGGGTCTTGCGTCGCGCCGGGAGGTTGCCGATCGTGGGGGCGTGGCGTCCTCGTCGGTGCTCCGGCGATAATCAAGCGCTTGCTAGGCTGCCGGGCCCGCGTTAGTCTGCCGTCACAAACGAGAACAGGTTCTCGTTTGCCGTGTTGAGGGAGATCCCTATGGGCACGCTCGGTTTCTGGAGGCTGGCACAGGCTGATCCCGAGTGGATCGCCGCGGTCGATCCCGACGGCACCGAACACCGCGCCGGAGATCTGCTCGCCCGGGCCAACCAGCTCGTCCACGGCCTGCGCGAGCTCGGCCTCCAGCCAGGTGACGGCATCTGCGGTCTGGTCCCGAACGGTGTCGACGGTCTCGTCCTCTACCTGGCGGCGCTGCAGGCGGGCTGGTACTACACGCCGATCAACTGGCACCTGGCCGCCCCAGAGATCGCCTACATCGTGGCCGACAGCGAGGCCAGGGCCTACTTCGTGCACCCCCGCTTCCACCAGGCCGAACCCCTCGTCGAGGGCGCCTCGTTCGCCTTCGGCGACATCCCCGGCTTCCGGCGGGTCGAGGAGCTGACGGAGGGCCGTCCCACCACGGCGCCCCCCGACCGTACGGCCGGCGCCACCATGCACTACACCTCGGGCACCACCGGCCAGCCCAAAGGCGTCAGGCGCAAGCTGTCGGGCCTCGACCCCGACGACGGCGCCGAGCTGATGACGTTCCTGCTCACGCTGTTCGGCATCACGCCCGGCAGGCCCAACGCCCACCTGGTCACCTCGCCCAACTACCACACCGCCGTCACCCAGTTCGGCGGCACGGCTCTGCACATGGGCCACATGCTCGTCTACATGGACAAATGGGAGGCCGAGGAGACGCTCCGCCTGTGCGAGCGCTACCGGGTCACCAACTCCCACCTGGTGCCGACGCACTTCAAGCGCCTGTTGTCACTGCCGGAGGAGACCCGCGCGAAGTACGACCTGTCGTCGCTCCGGTGGATGATCCACGCCGCCGCCCCCTGCCCCGTCCCGGTCAAGTGGGCGATGTTCGAGTGGTGGGGCGACTGTATCTACGAGTACTACGCCGCCACCGAGGGCGGCGGCACGATCGCCACGCCCGACGGCTGGAAGAAGCACCCGGGCACCGTGGGCACCGCGTGGCCGATCAGCGAGCTGCTCATCGTGGACGACGCGGGGGAACCCGTCCCGACCGGAACGCCCGGCACCATCTACATGAAGATGATGGGCGTCGCCTTCGAGTACAAGGGCGACCCGGCCAAGACCGCCGCCGGCAGGCTCCAGGACCACTTCACCGTCGGCGACATCGGCTACCTCGACGAGGACGGGTTCCTCTACCTGTGCGACCGCAAGGCCGACCTGATCATCTCGGGCGGGGCGAACATCTACCCCGCCGAGATCGAGAACGAGATCATGATCCATCCCTCGGTCGCCGACGTGGCCGTGTTCGGCATCCCGGACGAGGAGTGGGGCGAGCAGATCAAGGCCGTCGTCGAGCCCGCCCCCGGCGTCGCCCCCGGCCCCGAACTGGCCGCCGACATCCTCAGGGCGCTGGAGGGCCGCCTGGCCAGGATGAAGTGGCCCAAGTCGATCGACTTCATCGAGGAGATGCCGCGCGAGCCGAACGGCAAGCTGCACAAACGCAAGCTCCGCGCGCCGTACTGGGAGGGCCGTGACCGTGCCATCTGAGCCGGACGCCGGCGTGCCGACGACCGGCGCGCCGACCGCCGAAGGGCCGACAGCAGACGGGCAGACCGGCGCGCTGACCGCCGACCATGTGCTGGAGTTCCCCGGCGGCTACACCAGGACGACGGGACCGGTCATCGGCCGCTTCCTCACCGAGCTGAGGGACGGCAGGCTCGTGGGGGTGCGCACCGCCGAGGGCAGGACGCTGGTGCCGCCGCTGGAGTACGACCCCGCCACCGGCGATCCCGTCACCGGCGAGTGGGTCGAGGTCGGGCCCGCCGGTACGGTCACCGCCTCGGCATGGGTGCGGCGGCCGCTGGACGGCCACCCGCTCGACCGTCCCTTCGCCTGGGCCCTGATCAAGCTCGACGGCGCCGACACCGCACTGGTCCACGCCGTCGACGCGGGCAACCCCAAGGCGCTGCCGCCCGGCACCCGGGTCCGCCCGGTCTGGCGCGCCACCCGCACCGGCCACATCACCGACATCTCCCACTTCGCCCCCGAAGTCACGAAGATCGTCTCGCCGATCAGGACGGCCTACAAGCTGACCGCGAGCCCGGCCCTCACCAGGTTCCTCCACGGCGTCAGGGACGGGATCTTCATCGGCGGCAGGTGCGCCGTCTGCGACAAGGTCTACGTGCCGTACCGCCTGACGTGCCCCGGGTGCGGCAACCCGATCAGCGAGGAGGTGACGCTGCCCGACACCGGCACCATCACCACCTTCGCGATCAACAACCTGCCCGACCCACGCGCCCCCGAGGTCCCGTTCGTCTCGGCCTACATCCTGCTCGACGGCGCCGACATCCCGATGATCGCCCTGGTCGGCGGGATCCCCGCGCACGAGGTACGGCAGGGCATGCGCGTGCGGGCCGTCTGGGTGCCCGAGGACGAGCGCACGCTCTCGATGTCGAACATCAAGTGGTTCGCCCCCACCGGCGAGCCGGACGTGGAGTTGTGATGCGTGACGTGGCCGTCGTGGCCTTCGCCCAGACCAGGCACACCGCCCACGACACGGGACTGTCCGAGCCCGAGCTGATCCTGCCCGTCATCAGGGCGGTGCGGGAGCAGTCGGGCCTGTCGACGTTCGGGTTCACCTGCTCGGGCTCGTGCGACTACCTCGCCGGCGCGCCGTTCTCGTTCGTCTCCGCGCTCGACGCGCTCGGCGCGTGGCCGCCGATCTCCGAGTCGCACGTCGAGATGGACGGGGCGTGGGCGCTCTACGAGGCGTGGGTACGGCTCCAGCACGGCGACGTCGACAGCGCGCTCGTCTACGGCTTCGGCAAGTCGTCGCTCGGCGACCTGCGCACGATCATGACGCTCCAGCTCGACCCCTACTACCTGGAGCCGCTCGGGCTCGACCAGCTGTCCTTCGCCGCGTTGCAGGCCGGCGCGCTCGGCGCCGACCGAGCCGAGCTCGACGCGATCGCCAGGCGCAGCCGTACGGACGGCCTGACCAACCCGAACGCCCTCCACCTGCCGCTGGAGGAGGGCGAGTTCGTGGTGGAGCCGCTGAAGGAGTGGGACATCGCGCCGATCACCGACGGCGCGGCCGCGGTGGTGCTGGCGGCCGGCGACCTGGCCGGGCGCATCTGCTCCCGCCCCGCCTACATCAGGGGCATCGCGCACCGCATCGAACCCCACTACCTGGGCGTGCGCGACCTGTCCAGGTCCGCCTCCGCCGCCGACGCCGCCCGCGCGGCGGGGGTCGGCAAGGGGCCCGTCGACGTGGCCGAACTGCACGCCTCCTTCAGCCACGAGGAGATCATCCTGCGGGAGGCGCTGGAGCTGCCGTCCTCGACGGTGATCAACCCGTCGGGCGGGGCGCTGTCGGCCAACCCGGTCATGGCGACCGGGCTCATCAGGATCGGCGAGGCGGCCCAGCGGATCATGGACGGCGCCGCGGGCCGTGCCGTCGGGCACGCCGCCGGCGGCCCTTGCCTGCAGCACAACCTCGTGACCGTGATGGAGGCGGGATGACCAGTCGGACGAGGAGCGGTGAGCGGCATGGGTAACCGTTGTGCGGTGATCGGCGTCGGGCAGACGCACTACACCACCAAGCGCAGGGACGTCTCCATCGCCGGCCTGGTCCGCGAGGCCGCGCTCCGCGCGCTGGAGGACGCGGGCCTGACGTTCAAGGACATCGACGCGGTCGTCATCGGCAAGGCGCCGGACCTGTTCGAGGGCGTCATGATGCCCGAGTCCTACCTCGCCGACGCCCTCGGCGCGGCGGGCAAGCCGATGATGCGCGTCCACACCGCCGGCAGCGTCGGCGGCTCGACCGCGCTGGTCGGGGCGAGCCTCATCCAGGGCGGGGTGCACGAGCGCGTGCTCGTCGTGGCCTTCGAGAAGCAGTCGGAGTCGAACGCCACCTGGGCGCTGTCGACCCACCTGCCGTTCAACTCCTCCCTGGTCGTCGGGGCGGGCGGGTACTTCGCCCCGCACATCCGCGAGTACATCCGCAGGACCGGCGCGCCCGGCCACGTCGGCACGCTCGTCGCCGTCAAGGACCGCCAGAACGCGCTCAAGAACCCCTACGCCCACCTGAAGATCCCCGGCATCAGCCGCGAGATGGTCGAGTCCACGCCCATGCTGTGGGAGCCCATCCGCTACCTGGAGACCTGCCCCTCCTCCGACGGCGCGTGCGCCGTCGTCCTGGCGTCGGAGTCCGCGGTCACCGGCCGCCCCGCCTGGGTCCACGGTACGGCGATGCGGTCCGAGCCGATCTTCCGCGCCGGCCGCGACACCGTGAACCCGCAGGGCGGCAAGGACTGCGCGGCCGACGTCTACCGCCAGGCCGGCATCGCCGACCCGCGGCGCGACATCGACGTCGCCGAGGTGTACGTGCCGTTCTCCTGGTACGAGCCGATGTGGCTGGAGAACCTCGGATTCGCGGCCGAGGGCGAGGGCTGGAAGCTCACCGAGTCGGGCGCCACCGCCCTCGACGGCGACATCCCGTGGAACGCCTCCGGCGGCGTGCTGTCCTCCAACCCGATCGGCGCCTCGGGGCTGATCCGCTTCGCCGAGGCGGCGCTGCAGGTGCGAGGGACGGCCGGCGAACACCAGGTCGACGGGGCCCGCCGGGCCCTCGGGCACGCCTACGGCGGCGGCGCCCAGTTCTTCGCCATGTGGATCGTCGGCTCGGACAAACCCTGACACCCGTTCGCTGAGAGGCATGCCAGGAGGCCCGATGGAGTTCAACCACGCCGACCTGTTCGAAGGTCTCGCCGACGCCATCGGGGACCGCGTCGCCGTGGTCTGCGGCGAGCGCAGGCTCACCTACGCCGAGCTCGACGCGCACGCCAACCGCCTCGCCCACCACCTGCGCGAGCAGGGGATCGGCCAGGGCGACCACGTGGGCATGCAGCTCTACAACGGCATCGAGCACATCGCCACGCTCCTGGCCGCCCTCAAGCTGCGCGCCGTGCCCGTGAACGTGAACTACCGCTACGTCGAGGCCGAGCTCCTCTACCTCTACACCGACTCCCGCATCGCCGCCCTCGTCTACGACGTGGAGTTCGACGCGCGCGTCGCCGCCGTCGCGTCCCAGGCGCCGGAGCTGCGCCACCTCATCGCGGTGGGCGGCCGGTCGGCCGTCGCGACGGCTGTGCCGTACGAGGAGGCGCTGGAGAACCAGCCGGACACCCGCGGGTTCGAGCCCCGGTCCGGCCAGGACCTCTACATCATCTACACCGGCGGCACCACCGGCATGCCGAAGGGTGTGATGTGGCACGTCGAGGACCTGTTCATGGGCTTCGGCGGCGGCAACCCGTACGGCGAGCCGCGCGAGACCCCCGAGCAGGTCATCGAGGAGGCGGTCAAGGCCGACCCGATCGTCATGATGGCCGTGGCGCCGCTGATGCACGGAGCCACGCAGATGGCCACGTTCATCGCCTGGTGGATGGGCGCGACCATGGTGTACGTCCGCAGGTTCGACCCCGCCGACGTGCTGCGCGCGGTCGAGCGGGAGAAGGTGCTGTCGATGAACATCACCGGCGACGCCATGGCCCGCCCGCTGGCCGACGAGATCGCGGCGGGCGACCACGACCTCTCGTCGCTGTTCGTCATCAGCTCGACCAGTGCCATCCTCAGCGGCGCGGTGCGCGACCGGCTCCAGGAACTGCTGCCGAACACCATGATCCTGGACAACTTCGGCTCCACCGAGTCGGGGTTCACCGCCTCCGGCGTGGCGGGCTCCACTCCGGAGAAGGGGCTGCGCTACCAGCCGAACACGGCCGGCGCGACCCGGCTGGCCGTGCTCGACGAGCGCTTACGGCCGGTCGAGCCCGGCGTGCTCGGCACGCTGGCCAAGGCGGGCCGGATCGCGTTCGGGTACTACAACGATCCGGACAAGACGGCGCGGACGTTCGTGACCGACGAGGACGGGACCCGCTGGCTCCTCACGGGCGACCTGGCGACGGTCGAGCCCGACGGCACGATCAGCGTGTTCGGGCGCGGGTCGCAGTGCATCAACACCGGCGGCGAGAAGGTCTTCCCCGAAGAGGTCGAAGCGGTGCTCAAGGGGCATCCGGCGGTGTTCGACGCGGTGGTGACGGGGGTGCCCGACCAGCGGTGGGGCAACCGGGTCGCGGCGGTCGTCGAGGCGCGCAAGGGCATGCGGGTCACCGAGGAGGAGCTGGACGCGCACTGCAGGAGCAGCCTGTCGGGGTACAAGGTGCCGCGCACGTACGCGTTCGTGGACGAGATGATGCGCTCGCCGGCGGGCAAGGCGGACTACCGCTGGGCCAGGGAGCAGGTCCTCGGCCGTCGATGACGCGGGCCTCCGGGAACGGTGACCCGCGTCGCGCGCCGGGGTCAGGCCCTGGCGGGCTCTCCCGTGAACGCGGCCGCCGCGCCGAGGCCCAGGTAGACGACACCGCTGCTCACGTCGAGGCGGCGCCGGGCGCGGGCCGAGTGGCGCAGGCGTCCCGACAGGGCCGAGGCGAGCAGGGCGTAGGCGCCGTCACTGAGCATCCCGAGCGCCATCCACACCACGCCGAGCAGCACGATCTGCGTCGCCACGGGCCCCGCCTCCGGCTTCACGAACTGCGGCAGGAACGCCAGGAAGAAGATCGCGGTCTTCGGGTTGAGGACGTTCACCACGAACCCCTCCCAGAACACCCTCGACCTCGAGTGGCTGCTCAACGTCGCCGTCTCGCCGTTGTCGGACCTGGTCATGAGCTTGCGCACGCCCAGCCACACCAGGTAGGCGACACCCAGCCACTTGACCACGGTGAACGCCGTCGCGCTGGCCGCCAGCACCGCGCTGATGCCGAACGCGGCGGCCGCCACGTGCACGATCGAGCCGGTGTGGATGCCGAGCACCGAGATCAGCCCCGTCACCCGCCCTTGCGCGACGCTCCTGGTCACGATGAAGACCACGGCGGGTCCCGGCACGAGCAGGAGGGCCATCGTGGCCAGGCAGAAGAGGGCGAGTGTCGCGAAATCCGGCATGCCGCCATGGTAAGAACCGCCGTTCCCCGAGGACAACGGCATTTCGCCAGACGAGACCCGGCTCGACGGGCGTGGTCCGCCCGGACCCCGGCCGAGGGCGCCGGGACGGCCGGACGGTGAGCGGGGTCAGCAGGCGGCGCGGAGGGCGTGGAGGAGGGCGGCGGTGGCGGGCGGCAGGGGAAGGGCGCCGTAGGTGGCCGCGTACACGTGCCGCGTCGACCCGGGGATCTCCTGCGCCGACACCGCCGGGTGGCGGTGGGCGCGCAGGGCGAGCCCCGGCAGCACGGTCACGCCCATCCCCGCCGCCACCAGCGCCTGCACCGCCACGATGTCGTCGCTGGTGAACGAGATCGTCGGCTCGAACCCGGCCTGCGCGCACAGCTCCAGCAGGTGGCTCCGGCACCGGTCGCAGCCGCCGATCCACCGCGAGGTCGCGTGCGAGGCGAGCGTGCCGTGGCCGTCGTGCGTCACGAGGAAGCTGGGGTCGTCCAGCAGGTGCGTCATGCCGATCCCGCTGTCCTCCGGCGCCGTGTCGTCGTACCGGAAGATCACCGCGACGTCCACGCGTCCGGCGCGCAGCAGCCGCAGCGCCTCGGGTGGCTCGGTCTCGGTGAGCGTGAGCTGGAGCCCGGGATGGGCGGCGGCCAGTTGCGCGGCCGCGGTGGGCACGAACGTGCCGAGCGCCGAGGGGAAGGCGGCCAGCCGGACGCGGCCCGAGCGCAGGCCGACATGGGCGGCCAGTTCCTCGGCCGTGGCGTCGAGGCGGCCGATGATCTCCGTGGCGCGGTCGGCCAGCAGCTTGCCGGCCTCGGTGAGGCGGATGCCGCGGCCGACCCGTTCGACGAGCTTGGCCCCCGTCTCGGCCTCCAGCCTGGACAGGTGGTGGCTGACGGAGGGTTGCGAGTAGTGCAGCGCCTTCGCCGCGGCGGTGAGCGAGCCGGTACGCGAAACGGCCACCAGCACGCGAAGCCGTACAACATCAAGCATGTCTATGAATATGCCAAAAAACTTCTGTTGGACCTATCGGTCTAGAGAGAGGAGCGTGGAAGGCATGGACAAGCTGCTGCGCTCCATCAGGGACATCACCGGCCAACGGCTCGACCCGCGCCACACCGCGTTCGCCGTCGCCGACTTCCTGCGGGCGAACCTGCCCGACCCCGCTGACCTGCTCACGCCCGAGGAACGGCTCGGCGATCCCGGCGGCTACGTCTCCACCGTCCGCCACGCCGAGAAGGACTTCTCGATCGTGACCGTGGTCTGGCGGCCCGGCCAGGAGACGGTGATCCACGACCACGTGGCGTGGTGCACGTTCGGCGTGCTCAGCGGGAACGAGCACGAGACCCTCTACCGCGACATGGGCGACCACCTGGTCGAGATCGGCCGTACGGACAACCCGCCGGGAGACGTCTCGGGGTTCGCGCCGCCGGGGGACATCCACAAGGTGGTCAACACCAGCGCCGAGATCGGCGTCTCGCTGCACGTCTACGGGGCCGATCTGAGCCTTTCGGGCACGAGCGTCCGCCGCGTCTACGACCTGCCGGTCCGGTCACTGGCCGCCTCGGGTCCCGCCTGATCCACCCGCCGCCGACCGGGTCAGAAGTTGCTGGTCACCGCGGTGAAGATCTGGTCGATGCTGCCCGGTTCGCGGGAGTCGTAGGCGGCCGCGCTGGTCGTCTCCGAGATCTCGCGGAGCACGTCGAGGTCGGCGTCCTCGCCGTACGCGATGGTGAACACCCTGATCGACCGCTCCCGCAGCTCCCGCAGCAGGTCCTCCAGCGCGATGCTGTGGGCGTCCTCGTTCTTGCCGTCGGTCAGGAACACCACCGCGTCGATCGCCTCGCCCTCCCGCACGGCGGACACGTGCCGGTAGGCGGCCAGCGTCGTGTCGTAGAGCGCGGTGCCGCCCCTCGGAGAGAGGCTCCGGATGTCGCGGGCGAGTTCGGCCCGGTGGACGCCGGTCATGGCCGTCATCGGCGACAGCTCGGCGTGCGTGCTGGAGAACCGCCACAGGCCGACCCGGTCCTGGCCGCCGAACTGGGGGAGCGCGTTGACGGCGGCCCGCCTGGCCAGATCGAGCTTGGTCCTGCCGGTGCCGGGCACGTCGGCGCCCATGGAGCCCGAGGTGTCGAGCACCATCAGCACGTTCGCGGGCTTGCGCAGCTCGCCCCAGCTGCGCAGCAGCGTGTCCAGCACCTTGGGCGCCGGAGGCCGCAGCACGGCGGCGGGCTGGTGCGGCAGCAGGCCGTTGTCCTCTGTGATGAGCTCGCCCGCCGTGCCGTCGTGGCCGCGGAAGGCGTGCGCGGCGAACCGCGCCTGCTGCTCTGGCGCGCGCAGGTAGTCGAGGAAGCCGCGGGCGGTCGCCCGCTTGGCCTTGCCGGCCCAGCTCAGCACCGCGAACGGGTTGTCGGAGTAGAGCGTGCCGTCCTTGGGGTAGACGGCGACCAGCGGGACCTTGGGCCTGGCGTGCCGGCCGAGCGTGGCGGGGTCGCCGGTCGGGTTGCCCTGGTTGTAGTCCCACACGGACTTCTCCTCGACGGTCACCGCCGAGATGTAGCCGAGGGCGTGTCCGGCGTCGTCGGCCCGGCGCAGGTTCGACAGGAAGGTCAGCGTGGTGTCGCCGTAGTGGACGATGGAGCGTTCGAGGTCCCGGATGAAGCGGCGGGTCCGCGCCGCGGCGACGTCCGCCTCGGTCAGGTCGCCCGACAGGCCGCCGGTGGCGGCGACGTAGGCGCCGATGGTGGCGTTCATGCCGCTGGTGGAGAAGTTGGGATTGGTCTTGCCGAGCCGGAAGCGGCCCCACTCGGGGTGACCGTGCGCGGCCCAGCCGGCCGGGTCGGTGGCGAGCCTCGCGAGGTCGGCCCAGCCGATCGCCTTGTCCGGCCAGCCGAGCGCCTGCGCCATCGGCTTCGGCATCGCGATCACCAGCGGGGTCTTGGCGATCGAGGGGTTGTCGTCGCCGATGATCCGGCCCTTGCCGCCCTTCTCGGTGCGCCGGCGGACCACGTTCAGCCAGCTGCTGCTGGCGGGCGACCACACGTCGGGGCGGGGGCCGTCGCGCCGCTCGTCCCAGCCCCGGGCGAAGGCCTGCAGCGCCGAGCCGCTGGTGGTGATCCTGATGTCGGCGCAGTGCTCCGACTGGTACGCGGCGGCCAGCTCGCGTAACAGCCCCGCCTTCTCCACCGAGGCCAGGACCGTCAGCCTGGCCCCGCACGCCCGCGGCACGGGCTTTTCGCCGTCGATGCCGCCGTACCAGGTCCGCAGGCCCACGATGAGCGCGCCCACCACGATGATCACGACGACGACCGGTGCGAAGCTGCGCCTCATACCATCTCGACGAACCTCTCATGGTCCGAAGTTCCGCGATCAGGTCCCGCTTCAGCCGGCGGCCGGTCTCCGCCGAGCGGTTCTCGTGCCGGTGATCGGCAGGCGGCGCGGGTCCCCGCGCGGCTGCGGGAAGGGCCGGCGGGGGCCTACCTGACGCGTCCGTGGAGGAGCTCGACCAGGGTCCGGTGGGTCTCGTCGAGCGGGCGGTCCGGGTGCAGCGCCCGCCGTTCGATCGTGACGGTCAGCACCATGCCGAAGATGGCGGTGGCGGCCGTGTCGACGTCGAGGTCCTTCCGGACCGCGCCCTCGTCGACGGCCCTGCGCAGCACGGCCGCGTAGACGCCGAGCACCTCGGAGCGGAACGTGACGATCGCCTGTTGCCAGGCGGTGCGCCACATCTCGGCCAGCAGCACCCTGGCGAAGGCGCCGTACTGCTCGAAGAACTCCAGCTGGCCGCGCACCGCCGCGTCGAGCGCGGCCAGCGCGGTGTCGCCCACCGCCGCCTCGCCCAGCGCGGCGGCCAGGCGCTCGATGCTGTGGTCGAGCAGGGCGGCGAACAGCGCCTCCTTGGTGCCGAAGTTGTAGAAGACGGTGCCCTTGGCCACCCCCGCGCGCTCGGCGATCGCGTCGACGGTGGTGGCCGAGTAGCCCTGCTCGGCGATCAGCTCGATCGCCGCGGCGAACACCTTGCGGCGGGTCTCCGGCCTGGTCACAGCGACAGCTCGGGGTGCAGGCGCTGGACCGACCAGGTGCGGCCCCTGTTCACGGCGAGGACCGTGAGCGCGAGCCCGAGGAGGAGGAACACGGTGAGCACGCCGCCAGCCTGCCACACGACGGTGAGATCGCCGCCACTGATCAGCCGGCGCAGGGCCGAGACCAGCCAGCTCATCGGCAGCCAGGGCGAGATCGTCTGGAAGAAGCCGGGCGAGGTCTCGATCGGGTAGGTGCCCGCCGCCGAGGTGAGCTGCAGCATCAGCAGCGCCAGCGCGACGACCCTGCCGGGCGCGCCGAGCAGCGCGTTGACCGCCTGGACGAGCGCCATGAACGCGCCCGTGGCCAGCAGCAGCAGGCCCGCCACGCCCGCCCAGTGCGCCGCCTCCAGACCCAGCGCGAACCTCAGCACGGCCAGCAGCACGCCGACCTGCGCGGCGCCGAGCGCGAAGGCCGGAACCCAGCCGGACAGCGCCACCCGCAGCGCGCCCGCCGAACCGGCCAGCAGCCGGGGGTTGAGCGGGCGCAGCACCATGTAGGCGATCATCGCACCCACCCAGAGCGCCAGCGGCACGAAGAACGGCGCGAACCCGGTGCCGTAGTTGGGCACCTCGTTCTCGACGGACTTCGCCAGCCGTACGGGGTCGCTCATCATGTCGGTGCGCCCGTCACGCTCGGACCGGCTGTAGTCGGGGATCTGCTCGACGCCGTCGGACAGCCCGTCGGCCAGCTCCTTCGAGCCGTCGCTGAGCTTGCCGGAACCGTCGTGCAGCTTGCCGACGCCGGTGTGGAGCTGGTCGGCGCCGTCGTTCAGCCGGCCGACGCCGGTCCGCAGCCGGGTGGCGCCGTCAGTGAGCTTCACCAGCCCGCCGCCGAGCTTGCCGAGGCCGTCGGTGACCTGCTGGGATCCGTCGGCCAGCTTGCCGACGCCGGTCGTCAGCTTGCCGACGGCCGTGCCCGACTTGGCGATGCCCGCGTCGACCTGCGCCGCGCCGTCGGCCAGCTTGGCCAGACCGGCGTCCAGCTGGTTGTACTGCTCGCGCAGCGCCGCCACCTGCGGGCCCACCTTGGGCGCCGCCTCGGCCACCTTGCGCGCGCCGGCGGCCAGCTCCCTGGCCTCCCGCTGCAGCTGCGCGACACGGTCCCGCGAGACGGAACCCGTGTCCTGCCCGCCCATCGCGGCGGCCCTGTCGGCGACCGACTGCGCCGAGGAGACCGCCGCGCCGGCCAGGCGCCGCAGCTCGGGGTCGGCGTCCGGGTGCGACTCCAGATAGTCCTGGACGGCCTGCGCCCGCCCGGCCGCCGTCTGGGCCGCCCCGCTCACCCGGTCGGCGCCCTGCGGCGAGGCCGTGCCCAGCCCGTCGGCTATCGCGTCGAGCCCGTCGGCGATGCGGTCGGCGGCCTCGCCCACGCGCGGCCCCCACTCCTCCAGGACCGGGATGTAGGTGTCGGCGGCGCCGTTGACCTTGTCCGCGTTGGCGTGCACCTGGTCGTAGACCTGCTTGTTGCCGGCGGCGACCTTCGCGGCGCCGTCACCCAGCTTGGTCAGCCCGGTGCCGAGCTTGGCCAGGCCGTCCTGGGCGGTGACCAGGCCCTTGGTGACCTTGGCGGAGCCGGCGGCGAGCTTGCCGGTGGCGGTGTTCGCGCTGCCGAGGCCGACGGTGAGCTGCTGGGCGCCGTCCCTGGTCTTGCCGAGGCCGTCCGACAGCTGCTGGGTGGCGTTCTCGGTCCTGCCCAGGCCCTTGTCGATCTTGTTGGCGCCCTGGTGCAGCTCGTCGGCGCCGTCGGCCGCCTCGGCGGTCTTGTCGTGCATGTCGCCGATCGAGACGAAGACCTGGTCGAGGTAGTCGCGTACGGCGGTCTGCGCGGCCGCCGCCCTGACCTCGTTGAAGACGGCGTCGGAGATCGAGCCCATGATGTAGGAGCGCCCGGTGTCCACCTCGACGCCGAGCTGGGCGGGGGAGGGCGTGCCGTCCTGCGCGGGCGAGGCCAGGCGCGTGCTGAAGTCGGCGGGGACGGTCAGCGACAGGTAGTAGCTGCCGTCGCGCACGCCGTCGGCGGCCTGGGCGGCGGTGGTGGCGTGCCAGTCGAAGACCTTGCGCTCGGCGAGCTCGTCGGCGAGGTCCCGGCCCGCGTGCAGCGTCTTGCCGTCGGCGTCGGCGGGCCGGTCCTCCATCACCAGGGCGACCGGCACCCGGTCGAGGTGGCCCTGCGGGTCCCAGAACGACCACAGGTACAGGCCCGCGTACAGCAGGGGGAGCATCACCACGCCGGCGATGGCCGCCCTGGTCAGCCGGGACCGGGAGAACCGGCGCAACTCCTTCATCTCACAGCTCCACGAGGTGGTCGTGACGGGCGGGCGGGGTCACGCACGAGGCGACCACGGTGGCGCGCAGGTCCCTGAGCAGGTTCCAGAGCGCGAGCTGGCGCTGGGGCGGCAGGCCGGCGTCGATGTTGTCGGCGACGATCACGGCGGGGGAGTCGAGCAGCGCGAGCGCGACGCCGAGCCGTACCCGCTGCTCCCTGTCGAGCTCCCGCACGAGCGTCCGCGGATCCACCTCGAGGCCCGCCCCCTCGAGGGCCTCGGCGTGGTGCTTGCGCCCCCTGCGGCGCTCGTGCAGGTGCTCGTGGACGGTCAGCGCCTTGTCGAAGTCGGTCACCCCGTCGACCAGCGCCAGGGCCGCGACCCTGCGGATCGCGCGCGGCCTGGTGTGCCCTGCCACCTGCAGGGTGCCCCCCGTCGGCCGCATCCGGCCCGCGAGCGTCAGCAGCAGGCTCGTCCGGCCGCTGCCCGTCGGGCCCGCGACCACGGTGAGGGAGTTCGCGCCCGCCTCGAGCGAGACGTCGGCGAACACCCCCTGCACCGACAGACCCTTCGCGACGATCACCACGACTCCCTTTTAGAACTGACCAGTCAGTACAAAAGGTAACGCATGGGACAGCCGCGGCAGTGCCGCGGCCGGTGTGATGATGCCCACGCCGGCGGGCCGGCCGCCTAGGGCAGGGGGATCAGGTAGGCGATGAAACCGCGGTTCTCGGCGACCTTGTCGTACAGGCGCCGCGCCGTGCTGTTCGACTCCTGGGTGTGCCAGTAGACGCGCCCGCAGCCGCGCTCCCTGGCCTCCTCGGTCACCGCCGCGATCAGCGCCCGCGCCACCCCCTTGCCGCGCGCCTCCGGCGCGGTGAACAGGTCCTGCAGGTAGCAGGCGTCCGCGTCCGGTTTCGAGGTGCTGGGGTGGTAGAGGTAGTGGGTGATCCCGACAAGCTCGCCGTCCAGCCTGGCGCCGAGCGCGTGCACCCTGGTGTCCTTCTCGAACTCCTCCCAGGCCCGCCGGTACGTCTCGTCGGGCTCGGTCCGCTGGTAGAAGTCGATGTAGGCGCGGAACAGCGCCTCCCAGGCGGGCCGGTCGTACGGCTGGAGCCTGCCAATGCTGATCATGTGCACTTCCCGGTGGATGCGGTCACGGGCGGTCCAATCTAGGGACCGGCGGGCCGGCGCGACACGCCCACTTCGCCGCGAAAGCCCGCGACCACTGCGCGGCGCGGCCCCGGCCGGGCCGCGCCGTCGCGTCCGTCAGGCGCCGGCGGCGGACTGCGCGCCGTACTGCGCCAGGAAGAGGGCCTCGGTGGTGACCACGCGGCGCAGCTCCTCCAGGTTCAGCCGCTCGTTGGGGGCGTGGATCGCCGCGTCCTCGTCCTCGGCGCCGAACAGCAGGATCTCCGCCAGGGGGAACTGCTTGAGCAGCGTGTTGACCAGCGGGATCGAGCCGCCCGCGCCCACGTCGCGCGGCGCGCGGCCGAAGGCGCGCTCCATGGCGCCGTTGAGGGCCGCGCGGGCGCGCCCGCCCGAGTCGGCCTGGTATCCGGAGCCGACCGTGAAGTCGCTGAAGCTCACCTTCACGCCCCACGGTGCGACCTGCTGCAGGAACTCGGTCACGGCGTCGAGCGTCGTCTTGGGGTCGCCCGCCGGCGGGATGCGGACCGTCACCCTGGCCCTGGCCGCCGGCTGCACGGCGTTGATGGCGCCGGAGACCGTGGGGACGTCCAGGCCGGTCACGGTGATCGCGTAGGAGGACCACAGGCGGTCGGCGAGGGAGCCGGAGCCGACGAGGGAGACACCGTCGACGACGCCCGCCGTGTTCCTGAACTCCTCCTCGGACGGCCCGGCGCCGAGGAAGGTGCCACGCGGCAGGCCGGGGACGCGGATGTCGCCGTTGTCGTCGTGCAGGGAGGTGAGCATGCGCATGAGGGCGGCCAGCGCGTCGGGGGCGGCGCCGCCGAAGGAACCGCTGTGGACGGCCTCGCGCAGCGTCCGCGTCTCGACGGTGAAGGCGGCCATGCCGCGCAGCGACGTCGTGACGGCGGGGTCGCCGACGCGGGGGTTGCCGGTGTCGGCGACGATGATCGCGTCGGCGCGGAGCAGGTCGGGGTTGCGCTCGACGAAGGCCTCCAGGCGCTCGCCCGCGTACTCCTCCTGACCCTCGATGATCACCTTGACGCCGACGGGGAAGCGGCCGTGGAAGGCGCGCAGCGCGGCGACGTGCGAGATGATGCCCGACTTGTCGTCGGCGGTGCCCCTGCCGTACAGGCAGCCGTCGATCAGGGTGGGCTCGAAGGGCGGGGTGCGCCAGGCCGCGGGGTCGCCGGCGGGCTGGACGTCGTAGTGCGCGTACAGCAGCACCGTGGGAGCGCCGGGAGGGGCGGGGGCCTCGCCGTAGACGGCGGGGAAGCTGCCCTCCACGGGGATCTGCTGGACGTGCGGCAGACCCGCGCTGCGCAGCAGTTCCTCGGTCACGGCGGCGGCGGCGAGGACGGGCTCCTCGGGGTGGCCGGGGAAGGCCACGGAGGGGATGGAGGCCAGACGCCTCAGGTCCTCGACGGCCTGGGGCATTCCCGCCGCGACGGCGCTCTCTAGCTGGTCAGGAGTCACGGGTTGTCCCCCGGTGTCGTTCTGGACAGTACGCCTCATTGCATCACAGAAGGTTCCGCATGCTGGAAATGGGTCTTGCGCGCCATGCGGATTTCGTTGATATTACAGAGGCGTTCTGCGAATCCCGGTTTTCTTGCAGAGTGTTGCCACGCTTTCGCTTGGCAACACCCCGTGTGAGCATGCACACTGTGGGGAGTTCAGACACGAGGGAAGATAGCGATGACGCAGCCCGAAAACGACGTGCTCAAGGCCGCTCAGGACAACCTGTGGTTGCATTTCACCCGCCACAGCTCCTACAAGGAGCACGAGATCCCCACGATCGTCAGGGGTGAAGGCGCCTACATCTACGACATCCACGGCAAGCGTTACCTCGACGGACTCGCCGGACTCTTCGTGGTCCAGGTCGGCCACGGCCGCAGCGAGCTGGCCGAGGCGGCCGCCAAGCAGGCGCAGGAGCTGGCCTTCTTCCCGCTGTGGTCCTACGCCCACCCCAAGGCGGCCGAGCTCGCGCACCGGCTGGCCAAGGAGGCGCCCGGCGACCTCAACCGTGTGTTCTTCACCACCGGTGGCGGCGAGGCGGTCGAGACCGCGTGGAAGCTGGCCAAGCAGTACTACAAGGTCACCGGCAAGCCGCTCAAGCACAAGGTGATCAGCCGCCAGATCGCCTACCACGGCACCCCGCAGGGCGCCCTGTCGATCACCGGCATCCCGGCCTTCAAGCAGATGTTCGAGCCGCTCGTGCCCGGCTCCATCCGCGTGCCGAACACCAACCACTACCGCGCCGACGAGATCTCCGGCATCAAGGGCATGACGCCCGAGCAGTACGGCCTGTGGGCCGCCGACCGCGTCGCCCAGGCCATCGAGATGGAGGGCCCCGACACCGTCGCCGCCGTCTTCGTCGAGCCGGTGCAGAACGCCGGCGGCTGCTTCCCGCCGCCGCCCGGATACTTCCAGCGGCTGCGCGAGATCTGCGACGAGTACGACGTGCTGCTGGTCTCCGACGAGGTCATCTGCGCGTACGGCAGGCTCGGCACGATGTTCGGCGGCCAGAAGTTCGACTACACGCCCGACATCATCACCTCGGCCAAGGGCCTGACCTCCGGCTACTCGCCGCTCGGCGCCATGATCGCGCACGACCGGCTGTTCGAGCCGTTCAAGGACGGCGCCGAGATGTTCGCCCACGGCTACACCTTCGGCGGGCACCCGGTCTCCGCCGCCGTCGCGCTGGCCAACCTCGACATCTTCGAGCGCGAGGACCTGCTCGGCCACGTCACCCGCAACGAGGGCGCCTTCAAGAGCACGCTGGAGAAGCTGAAGGACCTGCCCATCGTCGGAGACGTCCGCGGCTCCGGCTACTTCTGGGGCATCGAGCTGGTCAAGGACAAGACGACCAAGGAGACCTTCAGCGCCGAGGAGTCCGAGCGGCTCATCCGCGGCTACCTGTCCAACGCCCTGTACTCCCACGGCCTCTACTGCAGGGCCGATGACCGCGGCGACCCGGTCATCCAGCTCGCCCCGCCGCTCATCGCCGGGCAGAAGGAGTTCGACGAGATCGAGTCGATCATCCGGACCGTCCTGGTCGAAGGCCTGAACCTCCTCTAAGCACCCCCCTCTCAGGAAAGGAACCACCATGAAGATCGGCGTTCCCGCCGAGGTGAAGAACCACGAGTACCGCGTCGCCGCCACCCCCGCCGGTGTGCACGAGCTGGTACGAGGCGGCCACGACGTTCACGTCCAGCGGGGCGCCGGTCTCGGTTCGCACATCACCGACGAGGAGTACCTCGCCGCCGGTGCCAAGATCCTCGACTCCGCCGACGCCGTGTGGGGCGAGTCGGAGATGGTGCTCAAGGTCAAGGAGCCCATCGCCGAGGAGTACCACCGCATGCGCGACGACCTGGTGCTCTTCACCTACCTGCACCTGGCCGCCGGCAAGGAGTGCGCCGACGCGCTGCTCAAGGCGGGCACCACCGGCATCGCCTACGAGACCGTCCAGGTCGGCAACGCCCTCCCGCTGCTCGCCCCGATGTCGGAGGTCGCGGGTCGCCTGGCTCCCCAGGTCGGCGCCTACAACCTCATGCGCTTCAACGGCGGGCGCGGCGTGCTGCCCGGCGGCGTCCCCGGTGTCGCCCCCGCCAAGGTCGTCGTCATCGGCGGCGGCGTCTCCGGCCTCAACGCGGCCCAGATCGCGGTCGGCATGGGCGCGGACGTGACCGTCCTCGACACCAACATCGACCGCCTGCGCTTCATCGACGCCGTCTACCAGGGCAGGCTGAAGACGCTGGTGTCGAACGCGTACGCGATCGAGCAGGAGGTCCTCAAGGCCGACCTGGTCATCGGCGCGGTCCTCATCCCCGGCGCCAAGGCCCCGACGCTGGTCTCCAACGAGCTGGTCTCCCGCATGAAGCCCGGCTCCGTGCTCGTCGACATCGCGATCGACCAGGGCGGCTGCTTCGAGGACTCCCGCCCCACCACGCACGCCGAGCCCACCTACCCGGTGCACAACTCGATCTTCTACTGCGTGGCGAACATGCCCGGTTCGGTGGCGAACACCTCGACGTACGCGCTCACCAACGCGACGCTGCCCTACGCGGTCAAGCTGGCGAACCTGGGCTGGAAGGAGGCGCTGAAGGCGGACGCCTCGCTCGCCCTCGGCCTCAACACCCACGCCGGCCAGGTCACCAACGAGCCGGTCGCGCAGGCGCTCGGCCTGCCGTACGTGCCGGTGGCCGACGTGCTGGCCGCCTGACGGACGAACCTCTCACGACGACGCCCGCCGGTTCGCCCCCCGGCGGGCGTCGTCATGTCTCAGCGGGCGCACAGGCGGCCGCGGAGCTCGCGCGCCGTGGCCAGGACGTGCTCGATCTCCGACGGCGTGGGCCACGGCGCCGTCCCCGGCCGCACGATCGTCGCCCGCACCGACGCCAGGTGCTCCACCGCCGACGGCCGCATCCCGCTCCGCTCCACCAGCCAAACCACCACGTCGGTGTGGTCACGCGGCGGCCTGGTGAGCAGGTCCCACGTGCCGAGGATCTCCGTCAGGTCCCGCACCCGCAGCCTCGCCCCGCCCCTGCGTCCCGTCGCGGCGGCCGCCAGCTCGGCCCTGGCCGCCAGCTCGGGTTCGGCGAGCCGGTCCCAGGTGGGCGGCGGCGGGTCGGCCAGCCACTTCTCCGCCTCCTGCGTGTTGCCGGTGGCCGACAGCAGCCCCCCGAGCTCCACCGCCGCCCGGTGGTGCCCGGCCGTCGCCGCCTGCCGGAACCAGTGCTGGCCGCCCTCCAGGTCGCCGAGCTCGGCGATGAGCAGCAGCCCGAAGTTGAAGGCCGACTCCGCGTCGCCGCTCGCGGCCGCCCTGCCGAACCAGTGGCTGGCCCCCTGCGAGTCGGACAGCTCCACGCAGACGAACCCCGCCATCCGCTGGTCCTCGACCCGCCCGGCCTGCGCGGCCCGCTCGAACCAGGCGCGTGCCGTACGGAGGTCGCGGTGCGACAGTGCGATGCCGCCGAGCTGGGAGGCGGCGCCCGGGTGCTCGTTCTTGGCGGCCAGCCGGAAGCAGGACTCGGCGCCCTCGGGGTCGCGGGTGGCCTGCAGGTAGAGCCCCAGGTGGTAGGCGGCGTCGGCGTGCCCGCCGCGAGAGGCGTACTCCCAGCAGCGGACCGTCTCCTCCTCCTCGCCCGCCTGGTAGGACAGGAAACCCAGGTCGTGGGCGGAGGCGACGTCGCCGTCGGCGGCGGCCCTGCGGTGCCACTCGCGGGCGACCGGCAGCTCGCCCGCGTCCTCGCAGATCAGCGCCAGCCGCCTGGCCGCCTGCCGGGATCCGGCCCGCGCGGCGGTCTCGAACCACCCGCGGGCCGCATCGACGTCGCCGCGCGACTCCAGCAGCAGGGTCGCCAGGTTGACCGCGGCCTCGGCGTCACCCGTGCCCGCCGCCAGCTCGTACCACCGGACGGCCTCCTCGAGCGTGCCGTGCTTCTCGTGCCAGACACCCAGGTTGTAGGCGCTGTCGACGTTGCCGGCCGCCGCGGCCCGCTCCCACCAGTGCCTGGCGGCCGTGCGGTCGCCGCGCTGGGCGAAGAGCCTGCCCAGCCGGTGGGCGGCCTGGGCGTCGCCGTCCTGGGCGGCGACGATGAGATCGGGCTCGCCCCCGGAGCGGGGCGCGGGAACCGGCGCGGTCGTCTCGAGGACGTGCCCGGCCGGCGCCGCCACCCCCTGCTCGTTCTGCCACCACGTCATGGCGCCAGGGTGACATGTGATGACGTGGTGGCGGAGTGTAATCGACGAGAACGTTCACCGTGACGTGCCGGCGACGAACCTGACGAACCCCGGGTACATGCCCATCGCGCACGAGTAGCGCAGCGTCCCCGGCTCCTGCGGCGGCAGCCGTACGGTCGCCGGCAGCGTGACGTCCCTCCCGGCGATCGACACCGTCCCCGCGCATCCCGGCGCGCTCGTCCTGAAGACCAGCGTGACCGGCGTGCGGGCGGGCATGGTGACGATGCCCGGCCGGTAGCCGTCACTCGTGGCCCAGATCGTGGCCGTGCTCGCCACGCTCGCGGTGCCCGCCGTGCCACCCGTGGCCGCCGCCGCGGGCGAGCTCGGCAACCAGCCGCCGAGGCTCAGCCCCGAGCCGATCGTCCACACCCCGACGGCCACCGCGGTGCCGGCCGCCACCACGGCGAGCCTGGTGCGCGACAGCCGGCGGACGACGAACCCCAGCAGCGCGAGGGCGGGCGAGGTGCCGATCACGAAGCCCGCCATCACCGCGGCCCCGGCGATCGCCGAGCCGCTGGAGACGGCCACCATCTCCATGCTCAACGTCACCCCACAGGGCAGCAGCAGCGTCGCGGCGCCGAGCAGGGGTGCCTTGAGCGGCCGTCCAGGCGGCGGGGGAGCGCAGCGCCGCCGGCGGAACGTCCTGGCGGCGAACAGCAGCACCGTGACGCCCGCCGCGATCAGTAGGACCGCGCGGACCGGCGTGGGCAGCCTGATCACCGCGCCCAGGGCGCCGAGCAGGCCGCCCGCCACGGCGTACGCGGCCAGGCGGCCTGCCAGGAACTGGCCCACGGCCCACGGGGAGGCCCCCGTCAGGCCGAAGAGCAGACCGCCCTGCATCGCCGTACAGGAGGCGGCGCCCGCCACCAGACCGGCGGCGAGCCCGCTGACGAACAGGGTGACCGGCTCCACACCCTCATCCCCGCCTCGGAGTTGTCTTCGCCTGCACGCTAACCTCACGCTCCGCAGGCGGCCAGTAACAGTTGTTTCACCGGTGGGAGCGTTTACGACCTCAGCACGGACGAGCGCTGGAGGTACTCCTCGTCGTCCAGCTCGCCGCGGGCGTAGCGCTCGGCGAGGATCTGCTCGGCCGAGGCCGTACGGCTCGGCGGCGGCCCGCCCCGGACGCCGGCCCGCCTGCCCTTGACGAAGAGCGTCGCGGCGCCGGCCAGGACCAGGGCCCAGAAGATCGGGAAGACGGGCCAGAAGAAGCTGTGCATCGCTGGTGTCCTTTCTCGACGATGCCAGCAGCCGGAGCCCGCGCCGTCAGAGCCAGCCCGGCCGCACCAGGCCCGACTCGTAGGCGATGACCACGAGCTGCGCGCGGTCGCGGGCGTGGAGCTTCATCATCGCCCTGCTCACGTGGGTCTTCGCCGTCGCAGGGGACATGAACAGCCTGGCGGCGATCTCGTCGTTGGTCATTCCCGTGCCGACCAGCGCCAGCACCTCCCGCTCGCGCTCGGTCAGCAGGTCGAGCCCGTCGGCGGCGACCGGCTCCTTGGCCCGCGTCGCGTACTCCGCGATCAGCCTCCTGGTGACGCTCGGCGACAGCAACGCCTCGCCCGCCGCCACCACCCGCACCGCCTGGATCAGCTCGGCCGGCTCGGTGTCCTTGACCAGGAATCCGCTGGCCCCGCCGCGCAGCGCCTCGAAGACGTACTCGTCGAGCTCGAAGGTGGTCAGGATGATGACGCGCGGGCCAGGCGGCATCTGCCTGGTCGCGGTCAGCCCGTCGGTGCCCGGCATGCGGATGTCCATGAGCACGACGTCGGGCGCGTGCTCGCGCGACAGCCGTACCGCCTCGGCCCCGTCGGCGGCCTCGGCGACGACGCTCATGTCGGGCTGCGCGTCGAGCAGCGCCCGGAACCCGGCCCGCACCAGCGCCTGGTCGTCGGCCAGCAGCACCCTGATCATTCTGTTTCCTCCGGTAGTGGCAGTCTCGCCTCGACCTGGAACCCGCCGCCCGCCGGCCCCGCGACCAGCGTGCCACCGAGCGCGGCGGCCCGCTCCCGCATGCCGGGGATGCCGTTGCCGCTGCCTGCCTCGGCCAGGACGGCAGGCATCGCCGGGCCGCTGTCGGCGATCGCGATGACCAGCTCGGCGGGCCGGTAGTCCAGCCGCACCAAGACCCGGGAGCCTGGCGCGTGCCGGGCGGCGTTGGTGAGCGACTCCTGCACGATGCGGTAGGCCGCGCGCTCGACCTGCGCGGGCAGCGGGCGCGCGCCGCTCTGTTCGAGCGACACGTCGAGCCCCGACCGTTCCACCAGGTCGCCCAGCCGGTCGAGCCCCGCCGTCGGCGAGCGGGGCGCGCCCTCACGCAGCACGTTCAGCACCGAGCGGAGCTCGCCGAGCACCTCCTTGGAGGCGCTCTTGATCGTGGTGAGCGCGGCGCGGGCCTGCGACGGGTCGTCGTCCATCAGGTGCAGCGCGGTTGAGGCCTGCACGTGGATGAGCGAGATGTTGTGCGCCAGCACGTCGTGCAGCTCCTGCGCCATCGTCAGGCGCTCCTCGCTGGCCTGGCGCCTGGACTCCTCCTCCGCCACCCGCGCCCGCTCGGCGCGGCTCTCGCGCCGGTACCTGGCCAGCTCCCCGGCGGCCAGGATCAGCGCCATGACCGCGACGATCGCCAGCACGTGCCACAGGCCGGGCGAGGGCGGGTAGACCAGCCAGGTCGAGTAGATCAGGAAGAAGACGGTCGTGAGCCCGGAGGAGATCAGCGCGAGCTTCCTGCGACCCTCGGCGACGGTCTGGAAAAGCATGATGATCGGGCTGGCGAACACGGGCCCGTACGGGTAGCCGCCCCACAGGTACAGGCAGGTCGCCGTGAGCGTGAGCGCCAGCGACGTCGCGGGGAAGCGGTTCCTGGCCAGCATCATCGCGGGCCCGACCAGCAGCAGGAGGACGGCCGTCGCGTCGACGGGCACGCGGTCGTGCTGCCCCAGGCTCGCCCCCTGGGAGGCGATCACCTGGAACGCCGCGACCACCAGAGCGAGATAAGGGGTCTTGCGCACCCACCCACGCTAGACGAGGACACCGGCCAGGACATCCGCCCGATGTGGCAGGGGGCCCTACCACCGGCGGCGTACCTGGTCCATTGTGGGGATCATGCGCCGACACATCCTCGCTCTCGTCGCCGTCACGCCGTTCCTCGTCGCCGCACCGGCCGTCGCCGGGCCGGCCGTGGATCACAAGCCGCCGCCCGCCGTGAAGCAGCCCGTCGCCGAGGGGTACGGCGGCGCCGTGGCGACCGTCGACCTCGACGCCAGCAAGGCCGCGCTCGCCGTGCTCAAGAAGGGCGGCAACGCGATGGACGCCGCGGTGGCGGCGGGCGCGGTGCTCGGCGTCACCGAGCCCTACTCGGCCGGGTTGGCCGGTGGCGGGTTCATGGTCTACTACGACGCCAGGCGGGGCAGGGTCTACTCGATCGACGGGCGGGAGACGGCGCCCGCCGCGATGACGTCGACCTCTCTGGAGGGCATCCCGTTCGAGGAGGCCGTCACCAGCGGCCTGTCGGCGGGCGTGCCCGGCGCGGTCGCGCAGTGGGACCTGGCGCTGCGCAGGTTCGGCACGGTCAGCCTGCGCGACGCGCTCAAGCCCGCCGTCGAGGTGGCGTCCAAGGGTTTCGTCGTCGACCAGACCTTCCACGACCAGACCGCCGCGAACGCCGCCCGGTTCAAGGACATCGCCTCCACCGCCAAGCTCTACCTGCCGAACGGCGCGCCGCCACCGGTCGGCTCGGTGTTCAGGAACCCCGAGCTCGCCGACACCTATCGCGAGCTGGGCAGGCGCGGCCCCGAGTGGCTGTACGGCGGGCGGCTCGGCCAGGAGATCGTCGCCACCGTCAAGAACCCGCCGATCACCCCCGGCGCGACCCGCAACGTGCGTCCCGGCCTGATGGAGGTCGCCGACCTCACCGCCTACCGGGCGCTGACGCGCGAGCCGACGCGGGTCGACTACAACGGCATGCAGGTCTACGGCATGTCGATCCCGTCCTCGGGCGGCTCCACGGTCGGCGAGGCGCTCAACATTTTGGAGGCGCTGCCCACCGTGGGCCTCCACGAGTTCCTGGAGGCTTCGCGGCTGTCGTTCGCCGACCGCGGCAAGTACGTCGGCGACATCCCGAACGTCCCGCTGGCCGAGCTGCTCAGCGACGGCTTCGCCAAGGAACGCGCCTGCCTGGTGGGCGAGCGGGCGATGGCGCACCCGGCCGCCCCCGGCCAGCCGGACGGCACCTACGCCGACTGCGAGCGCCCGCTGGACGAGGCGTCGGCACCGCCCGCTGAGGAAGGCCCGGAGACCACCCACCTGGTCGTCGCCGACCGCTGGGGCAACGTGGTCGCCTACAACCTCACGATCGAGTCCACCGGCGGCAACGGCATCGTGGTGCCGGGACGCGGCGTGATGCTCAACAACGAGCTGACCGACTTCACCTTCGGCCCGGCGCCCGGCGACCCGAACCTACCCGCCCCCGGCAAGCGCCCCCGCTCGTCGATGGCCCCGACCATCGTGCTCGACGAGGGCAAGCCGGTGCTGGCCGTCGGCTCGCCCGGCGGCTCGACGATCATCACGACCGTGCTGCAGATCCTGGTCAACCGCTACGAGTTCGGCATGAAACTGCCGGACGCGCTCGCCGCGCCCAGGGCCACCCAGCGCAACACCGCCCAGACCCAGGCCGAGCAGGCCTTCCTCGACCGTTACCGGGCCGAGCTCGAGGCCAAGGGGCACACCTTCGCGCTGAACCCGGAGATCGGCGCGGCGACCGCCCTGGAGTTCGTCGGCCGGGGCAGGATCCAGGCCGTCGCCGAGCCCGTACGGCGGGGCGGCGGCAGCGCGCTGGTCGTTCGTAGCGCGCCGTAGTCGTCCGATCACGTATCGTGCGGTGGGTCCCTGTCCCCTGTCGAGAGGAACCCCCGCACGATGCCTCCGCACCTGATGCTCGCCGCCGCCTTGGCCGCCACCGTCCCGGTCCTGCCCGCGGTCGTCCCGGCCCGCCCCGCCGTGCCGGTGCCGCAGGCCGTCCCGGCGGTGCCGGCGCCGGCCTGCCGGGCGGACGTGTGCCTGTGGACCGGCGCCCGGTACACCGGTGCCCTCCGCACGTGGCGGGAGGCCGACGGCAACGTCCACATCGGCCCCGAGCACGCCGACAGGGTGGGCTCGTTCGTGGCCAACGCCGAGGTCTGCTTCGTCGACACGGCCGACTCCGAGTGGAGCTGGAACGAACGGCGCCGGGCGGGTGCCGGCGACTACAGCCCCAACTACCTGCGCCGCTTCGGCCAGCGGATGGACCGCATCGCACCGGCCCGCTACTGCTAGCGCGCGCGCCGGTCGGGTCTTCGGGGTGGCGGCGCGGCGGTGCCGGCCGGCTAGTAGATCAGCTCGAAGGCGTCGGGCTTCATCCGCCTGGTGCGTGCCCAGTACTCGAAGGTGAAGCCCGGCCAGACCGTCCGGTTGACCCCGTGCTCGTCCAGGTACCACGAGTCGCACCCGCCCTCGCTCCACACCAGCCGGCCGAGGCGTTCCTGCAGGCGCCGGTTGAAGGCCCGCTGCCGCTCCGGCTTGACGTCGATCGCCCTGGCCTGGGTCCTGGACAGCAGTCGCAGGCAGTCCATGACGTAGCGGACCTGCGACTCGATCATGAAGACCACGGAGTTGTGGCCCAGCCCGGTGTTGGGGCCGAGCAGGAAGAACAGGTTCGGGAAGCCCGTGGTCGTGATGCCGTAGTAGGCCTCGATGCCCTCCTGCCACGCGTCCTGGATCTTCACACCGTCCCTGCCGACGATCCGCTGCTCCTGCAGGGCGTCGGTCACCTTGAAGCCGGTGCCGTACACGACGACGTCGGCCGCGTGCTCCTTCCCCGTGACGTCGACGACCGCGTGGCCGCGCAGCTCGGCGATGCCGTCGGTGACCAGCGAGACGTCGGGCCTGCCGAGCGCGGGATAGTAGTCGCTGGAGATCAGGACGCGCTTGCAGCCGATCGTGTAGCCGGGCGTGAGCTTGCGGCGCAGCTCGGGGTCGGGCACCTGGCGTTCGAGGTGCCGCAGGGCCATCCGCTCGTGGAAGGCCATCAGCCTGGGGTCGACGGCGAAGCCGAGCGCCCTGGTCTCCAGCGTCCAGTAGATGCCGTTGCGCAGGGCGCGGGCGGCGCCGGGCAGCGTGAGCAGGCGCTTCATCCGGTCGGGGACGGCGAAGTCGGGCTTGGGGTGGATCCAGGGGGGCGTGCGCTGGAAGACGGTCAGGTGGGCGGCCTCTTCGGCGATCCGCGGGACGAACTGGACGGCTGAGGCGCCGGTGCCGACGACCGCCACCCGCTTGCCCCGGAGGTCGACGCTGTGGTCCCACTCGGCCGAGTGGAACGCGGGCCCGGCGAACTCACCCGCTATTTCCGGAAATTTCGGGACGTGGAGGGCGCCGATGGCGGAGATCACCGCGTTGGCGCGGAGCGTCCGGCCGTCCGAGGTGGCGATCTCCCATTCCCTGCCGGTGTATTCGAGGCTCACGACGTGCTTGCCGTACCGGATGTGGGGGTCGATGCCGTACTTCCACGCGCAGGCGCGCATGTACTCCCAGATCTCCTCCTGCGGGGAGAACATCCGTGACCAGCCCGGATTGAGCTCGAAGGAGTAGGAGTACATGTGCGAGGGGATGTCGCACGCGCACCCGGGATAGGTGTTGTCGCGCCAGGTGCCGCCCAGCTCGCCGGCCTTCTCCAGGATGACGAAGTCGTGGAACCCGGCCTCCTTCAACTTGATCGCCATCCCGATCCCGGCGAAACCCGAACCGATGATGACGATTCCCGGCTTGTCACTGGTTGCCACGGGACCTCCTGTACGACGCGAACTCGGCATGCGCGGGGGAGATGGCGATGTAGTCGAGAGCGGCCTTCAGGTCGCCCTCCTGGCTGGGATGGAAACCGGGCCGCAGATACCTCGGCGCGGCCATGACCAGGCTGCGTAACGTCGGCACCCTGCCCTGGCGGGCGCGGCGGAGGAAATGCGTCCACCTGGCCTGGACGCGACCGGCCACGACCGGGTCGCGGGCCAGCAGGAACGCCGTGCCCCGCCTGACCAGGGTCACCAGGATGGGCCCGGTCATGAGCATGGTGCGCGCCCTGCGCGTGTAGGCGCCGTCGAGGTGCATGAACAGGTCGAAGGCCACGCTGCGGTGCTCGACCTCCTCGGCGCCGTGCCAGCGCAGCAGATCCAGCATCACGGGGTCGGCGCCGGCCGCGTCCAGCGGCCGGGCCCGCAGGATCCAGTCGCCGAGCACCGCCGTGTAGTGCTCGATCGCCGCGATGACGGCCAGCCGCTCCTTCAGCCAGTAACCCCTGGCGAACGGCGGCATCGTGTGGTCGCCGAGCAGGCGCTCGAAGAACCACTCGACGTTCTCGACGAAGGGGGCCGTGTCCAGGCCCTGCTCCTTCATGTGCTCGAGCACCCGCTGGTGGGCGACCGCGTGCGTGCCCTCCTGGCCCATGAAGCCCTTGACCTCGGCCTTCAGCCTCTCGTCCGTGACGTACGGCAGGGCCTGCTTGAAGACGTGCACGAACCACCGCTCACCCGCCGGCAGCAGCAGGTGCAGCACGTTGATCAGGTGCGTGGAGAAGGGGTCGCCCGGCACCCAGTGCAGCGGCGTGTCCTCCCACGAGAAGCGCACCCTGCGCGGCTGGATCATGCCGCCCTCCACAGGTGGACGTCGACTTTATTGGACACAGAGTCCAATGTAGACAGAGATGCGTGCCCTGGTCCAGAGGTGGTGACCGTACGGAAGGATCACGGGACCGGGCGTCACGGTGTCCCGGAACGACAAGAACCCGCCGCGACCTCGTCGAGCGGCGGGTGGGACGGCCCCCGGGCGGTTAGACCAGGAGCAGGTACGCGATCACGCCGACGATGGCGACGGCGAGGACCACGGCGATGATCGGCAGGACGGAGGAGCGCTTGGGCTCGGCCGCCGCCTCGTTCTCGGCCCGCTGGGCGAACGCGCGGAACTGCTGGGTGTTGCCCGCGGGATCGATGTGCTGGTCAGACATGCGTTGCACTCTAGCGGGATCAGCTGGTGCATTTGCACCTTTTAGCGTGACCCGGTAAGGGCACTCGATTATCGGACCGCAGGTATCGCCGGATAGCGTGGACGCATGCTCAGAACCCTGCTCGCACCCCGCATGCTCGGGTTGCACCTGCTCGCGATCGGGGTTCTCGTCTCTTTCATCCTGCTCGGCCGCTGGCAGCTCGGCGTGTTCGAGGACTCGGGCAAGCCCACGGCGACCACCGACCCCGGTCCCGTCGCCGTCGAGACGCTCAGCAAGGTGGGCGCCCAGATCGACGGCACCTCGGTGGGGCGGCGCGTCACCGTCTCCGGCTCCTACGACGCGGCCAGGCAACTGCTCGTCGCCGACCGCAAACCCGACGTGTCGGCGCCCGGCGGCAACGTCGCCAGGGGCCAGGGCTACTGGGTGCTCACCCCGATCAGGCTGACCGACGGCACCCTGATGCCGACCGTGCGCGGATGGGTGGCCAAGGCCGGCGATCCGGGCGTGACCGTGCCGCCCGGCCAGGTGACGGTGAGCGGGCGGCTGCGGGCGCCCCAGAACACCGACAGCGTCCAGCGGCGGGCCGAGGGCGTGCCCGCCGGCCAGGTGCAGACGGTCTCCACGGCCGAGCTGATCAACCTGTGGCGGGGGGAGAAGGTGCGCAACGGGTTCGTGGTCGCCCAGACCCCCGGGCTCACCCCCGTCAAGGTGCCACCACCGGTCACCGGCGGCACGCTGACCTGGCGCAACCTCGCCTACGCGGCCAACTGGTGGATCTTCGCGGGGTTCGCCGTGTTCATGTGGTTCCACTTCGTCCGCGACGCCGTACGTTCCAGCAAGTCCCCTGAACCCGAAGCCGTTCTAGAAGGTTGATGCTCGTGGAGTCCGCACTCAAGCCCTTCCGGGTCCTCGCGTACATCGTCGGCACCATGCTGCTCGTGCTCTGCACGGCCATCGTGCTGCGGTACGGCTTCGACGTCCCCCAACCCTCCAAGATCGTCTCGCCGATCCACGGGTTCCTCTACATGCTCTACCTGATCGCGGTCATGAACCTCGGCATGAAGGCGCGCTGGACCTGGGGGTACATGCTCGGCGTCATGCTGGCGGGCACCGTGCCGCTGCTGTCGTTCTACATCGAGCGCAGGGTGACCGCCAAGGTGCACGAGGCCATCGCCGCCTGACGGGCGGCTCCGACGCGGCCGTCGACAGATGGGAAGGAGGCCGTCACCCGGGGTGACGGCCTCCTTCCGTGTCCGCTGGTCCGGCGTGCTGGACCGCTGGTCCGGCGTGCTGGATCGCGACCCGGCCACGACCCGGCCACGGCCGGCCATGGCTTGGTCCGTTGCGACCGGCGCGGGTCGCTGCGGTCAGTGGCCGATGCCGCGCCTGCGGGCCCTCTTGAGCCGCTCACGCTGCGACGGGTCGAGCATCATGTAGCCGACCACGGGCGCGGCGACGACGCCGAGCAGCACGAGCAGGGTGAGCCAGCCGGGCAGGAAGATCCACGACAGCAGGACGGCGACACCGGCGCCGATGGCGTACTTCTGGACGGGCGACATCCTCAACATCCCTCCGAACGCGGAGCCCGCGCCCCGCCTCTCCACATTCTGCGTCGCCGATATAACGAGTGGGAGCCTCCGCCGGGTTCCATCCGCGATATATCTCATTTCTGCGGACCTCCCGAGCCCCGCCCGACCGCCGTCACCCCGCCGGCAGGTCCGGGGAACGGGTGCGCAGCCGGCACGCCCGATCCGTCATGTCAGGAGCACCGGCAAGCGGTCAGCTGTACGCGCGGATCGTCGTGCGGATCCAGTCCGCGTAGGCGGGCACGTTCGTGTAGAGGCCGGGACCTTCCGCGCAGGAAGGGCTCTTGGCGCCGGGTCCCGAGGTGACGCCGATGAGCTCCCACCGGCCGCCCCTGCCGCGCTGGACCTGCGGAGAGCCGGAGTCGCCGTTGCACGCCATGGCCTTGGGCACCCGGCTGATCGTGCACAGCCGGGTGCTGCCCGCGAAGCCGGGGCCGCACTCGGAGACCGCGCCTCTGCGGGTGTCGAGTTCCTGGAGCTTGTCGGACATCTTCCAGCCGGCCGGGTCGCGGTTGAACTCGGTGATGCCGAAGCCGATGATCCGGGTCGGGGTGCCGGGCCGTCCTGGCCGTTGGGCGATCGGGATGGGCTGGTAGGAGACGGGACGGTCCAGGCGGACCAGCGCGATGTCGTTCTTGCTGGGCGAGTCCTGGGCGTAGCGGGGGTGGGTCACCGCCTGCGCGATCTTACGGACCGTTCCGCCGGTCTTCCGCTGATCGCTGCCGATGCGGATCGTTCCGGCGGGAATCGACCCGACCTCCATGTCGACGCAGTGAGCGGCGGTCGCCACCCACTGCGGGTCGACCAGCACGGCCCCGCACACGCCGTCCTCGAGGCCCTGGCTCGGCGCCGAGATCGGGATCGACGCCATGAACGAGTAGGGCTGCGTGGCGTCCTTGCCGTTGATGATCGCGCCGGCGCTCCCGGCCGTCGCCGCGAGACAGGCTGCGCCTGCCACGGCAACGATGGTGGACCGTGACAGACCGCGACGGAACGATTCCATGCCAAACAACGGGGTTGACCCCTTCAATGGAGGAT
Source organism: Nonomuraea sp. NPDC003727 (assembly GCF_053586935.1). Lineage (NCBI taxonomy): Bacteria > Bacillati > Actinomycetota > Actinomycetes > Streptosporangiales > Streptosporangiaceae > Nonomuraea > Nonomuraea sp. NPDC003727. The sequence goes on along the minus strand of NZ_JBSFNE010000030.1, from coordinate 54,519 downwards.
TAAGACAAGATCACGCTATCCATCGAAGAACGGCCGGGTCATCACGCCAGCACGTCAACTCAGGGTAGGGATAACCCCCTCCTCGGCCCGTCGCCCGGGTCGGTGCGACGAGGCCCGAAGCGGCGCATCGCCGTAGGTCGCGCACAGAGAGGCGGGATCATGCTCGGCCCGGATTCCAGGCTCGCCCTTCGAATCCCTCGCGCGCGTTGGCAGGAGGGGTGATCTCGCCGCCCGGCGCCGATGATCGCCCTGGGCGGAGCGCGGTTCCCACCAGGGCCGGCGGAAGCAGGATCCGAGCAGGTCACGGGCATCGGTCCAGCTGGCGGGATCGCCGGCGAACCTCAGCGAGAAGACCGGGAACCCGCTCTGGAACGATGGTCCGGTCGAACCGGGCGCGTCTCCTCGGCGGGTGCTGCCAGGCATGGACAGGATGATGCCGCCCGCTGAAACCGCGTCGAGCTCGCGGATGCCCGTCACAGGAACCAGGCGAACCACCAGGCGAGGAATCCGGCGCCGATGACGGCCGCGGCGATGTGCGGCCACCGGCGGTCGCGGAGGAGCGCCGCGGCGGTCAGCGCGGCCGAGGCGGCGGCGATCCAGGTGTAGAGGACCACCGTGCCGGGCACGCCGACGGCGAGAGCGGTCTCGTTCGTGCTGATCAGGGCGTAGACGGACTGGCCGACCAGCCCGGCGAACGCCACGCCGGACAGCCCGCCGAAGGCCGCCAGCGCCCGGCCCCTCAGCGTGCCGGCGATCAGCTGGATCAGGCAGACGAGGGCGAACAGCGCGAAGGGCGCGGCCAGCCACGGGGACTTCGAGATCTGGTACGGGGCGCCGGTCACGTGCAGGTCGCCCGGCGTCTGGTCCGTGTCGTCGAGGCAGGGGGCGGCCGTGCGCTGGGCCGGGTCGTCGAGGAACTCCACGATCTTGCGGCGGGCGCAGGCGCTGGACAGGAAGACCGCGTGGGAGGCGCGGGCGAACTCCTCGAAGCGGGCGTTGGGGAGCGCTTCGGCCGCCGGCTTGCTGGTCCTGGTGGGCGTGGTCGGGTCGTACTGGCCGCCCAGGACGTAGACGGGGGCCTTGGTGGTGGCGTTCACGGGCTCGGCCTTGGGGAGCTGCCAAGCCTCGCACACCGCCTTATCTCCATTTACCGTGAAAAGTCGGGATCTTGGGGTGAAGGTGTTGAACGGGATCTCGTCCTGGCACTGCACCGCGTGATACAGCCCGAACTCGTGCGACACCAACCCCTCGCCCACCGCGTCGGCCAGCGGTTGCAGCAGCTCGTCGTGGCCCGTGGCGAGCGCGCCGATCATCGCGGGCGCGACCGCCGCGACGTCCGCCTCGTGCAGCGCCTCGGCCATGATCGTGGCCACGTCGTCGCCGCTGACTCGGGCCGTGAACGTCCTGCCGAGCAGCGGATCGTTCGTGGTGACCTCGGCGGGCCTGGCGTTGAGCCTGGCGGTCATGGCGTTGAAGGCGTCTTGAACGCCGAGCCGCGCCGTCGTGTCGGCCAGATTCCGCTCGGCGTCGTCGTACCACGCGACGCTCTCCGGCAGATACGAGTCCAGCACCACCGACCGCACCCCCTGAGGGTCGGCCGCGGCCACGTCCATCATGACCCTGGTGGAGTAGCTGACGCCGAACAGGTTCCAGGACGCGTAGCCCAACTCCTTGCGTAGCGCGACGACGTCGGCCGCGATCTCCTTCGTGTTGTATCCCCGCAGGTCGACGCCCTGCTTCTGGAGTCTTTCCCGGCACCGGCGGGCCGCCGCCGCGAGGTCGGCGGGCGGCCGTCTGAGCTGTCCGAGCAGCGCCTCGGCCGTCTCGGGGCAGCCGAGGGTCGGCTCGGAGTACTTGCTGCCGCGCTGCTCGACCGCCACCACGTCACGATCGGGGAACATCTGGCTCAGGAACCCGGTGAGCTGGAGGGAGGCCGACGCCGGACCGCCGCTCATGTAGACGACGGGATCCGCTTTCCGGTCCTTGGCGGTGGAGACGTGGACCGCGTACCCCACCTTGATCTTCCTGTCCGGGGCGTCCCTGCGCTCAGGAACTTCGAGGAAGCCGCAGGTCGTACGGGGCGGCATGGCGACCGGGCAGGGGCGAGGGCCGGCCTCTCGCGAGATGGTGACGGGCGGAACGGTCAGGGCTAAGGCGAGCACGACCCGAAAGATCACGTGATGAGACTACCGACGAGACCCCGCGAGCGCGCGGCATCAGGGGCGCGGCCGTCGGACTCCCACCGCGCTCGGCGCACCCGGCAGAGCGCGCCGAGCCGGTCGGAGGAGCGGCGGACCCGTCGGGATCGCTTCCGGGCCGGGTCCGGAGAGCGCTCGTCGGGATCGCTTCCGAGCCTGGTCCGGAGAGCACCCGTCAGGGGCGCTTCCGAGCCGGGTCCGGAGAGCACCCGTCAAGGGCGCTTCCAAGCCGGATCCGGAATGCGCTTGTCGGGATCGCTTCCTGGCCGGGTCCGGAGTGCGCCCGTCAGGGGCGCTTCCGAGCCTGGTCCGGAAAGCACGCGTCAGGGGCGCGACGAGGTGGCTGCGGCGGCGATCGTCTTCAGGTCGAGCCGTAGCTCGTCGGCCGTGAGCCGCTGGCCGGGCGAACCCGACAGCAGACGGAACAGCACAGGAGCCAGCGCCCCCGCCCTCGTCAGCGGCGCCCCCGGTGCGGGCGCGCGTCCCTCGACGGCGGTGAACAGCGTCGCGCCCAGCGCCCACAGATCGGCGGCGGGGCTCACGTTCCCCTCCGGAGCGGAGTAGGGGGACATGGCAGGCGCGGGCGCGGGATCGGCCAGCGTCACCGCCCCCGAGCCGTTCACCAGGACGGTCTCGGGCCGCACGTCCCCATGGAAGCGACCGGCCCCGTGGAGCGGTGCCAGCAGGTCGAGCACGCCCAGGCCGACCGCCGCCGCCTCCTCGGGAGCCAGCGGTCCGGCCGCGTGCAGGATGTGCTCGAGGGGGCGCGGCGGCTGGTCCGGGGCGGACTCGTTCCTGCCGGCCTTGTTCGGCGGCTGCTCCGGGGACGCGGTCAGCACCAGCGGACCCGTGAACGTCGGCCGCCGGAACGGCGCGGTCGTCTCGACGATCGGCACCGGATCGGGCTCGCCGGGCGTCGACGCCAGCACGGGCGGCGCGGCGTCCGCGGCGGCTCCCCAACTCGCCGGAGGCCGGCCCGCCGGCGGACTCCCCTCCGCCGGCCCCCACGGTCCAGGCCCGTTCCCCTCGGAGGGTCCCCACGGCGCGGTGCCGTTTCCTTCGGAGGGTCCCCAGGGAGCGGGGCCGTTCCCTTCGGACGTTCCCCACGGCGCGGGGCCGTTCCCTTCGGGTGGGGCCCACGGCGCAGGGCCGTTCCCTTCGGGTGGTGCCCACGGCGCGGCGACGTTGCCCTCGGGTCCCAGTGGTGCGGGGGCGTTCTCTCCGGGCGGTCCCCAGGCCGCGGGGCCGTGGCCGCCAGGTGGTCCCCACGGGGTGGGGTTGTGGTCGCCGGGAGGTCCCCACGCTCCGGGGGGCGCCGGAGGCTGCGGACCCCACGCGCCGGGGCCCTGCGGCTGCCCCCACGGCCCTCCGGGGGCGCCGGTAGGCACTGGCCCGCCGGGCAGGGGAGAAGCATTGGGAGGCATCGGTCCGCCGGACAGGGCAGAAGGGTCGGGAGACATCGGTCCGCCCGGCAGGGGGGAAGCGTCGGGAGGCACCGGCCCGCCCAGCGTGGGTGGAGTGGCGGGAGGGGCGCCCCATCCGGCGGGCGGCGCGGCGGGCTGTGGGGGAGCGCTCTTGCTGTTGTCCTTGGAGCCCCGCCGCAGCACCCGGCGCAGCAACGAGGGCTTGCCGGACGGCGCGGGGCCACTTCCGGTGGGGGCGGGGCCGTTCCCCGCCGGAGGGTACGGCTGGCCGACCCCGGGCATGCCCCCCGGACCCTGGGGCATCCCTCCCGGATGGGGCGGCATCCCCGCATGAGGTGGCATCCCTGCATGAGGTGGCCCTGCATGGGGCGGCATCCCTGCATGAGGTGGCCCTGCATGGGGCGGCATCCCTGCATGGGGTGACATGCTTCCCGGGCCCTGCGGTAGGGCTTCCGGTCCCTGTGACAGGCCAGCGGGGATCGGCGGCATGGCGTCAGGGCCGGGCGGCGTACCCGCGGGGCCGGGCAGCCCGACCTCGGGCGTGGCTCCCGCAGCGGGCGGCATGGCTTCGGGGCCAGACGGCGAACCGGCCAGGCCGGGGTTCATGGCCTCGGGAGTGGGCGGGGTGTCTCCGGTCGCGCCCAGCACACCGTCAGGCCCGATGGCGTCGAGACCGGAGTCCTGCTCGTGCTCCGTCGGCTCGGCAGAGGCGATGTGGAGCGGCGCCGCGTGAGGACCGAAGCTCTCGAACGCGGGCTGCGGGCCGGCGGGGGCTTCCGCAGGCACAGCGTCCGGACCCGAAGCACCGCCCGAGGGCACAACCTGCGGGCCTGAGGAAACACTCGGCTGAAGCGCGTGCGGGCCTGAGGGAACACCCGGCTGAAGCGCGTGCGGGTCGGTGTGAGTTCCCAGGTACGGCGTGTGCGGGTCGGAGGGAGTGTCCGGGTACGACGCATGCGGGCCGGGGGGAGTGCCCATGAGAGGCGGGCCGGAGAGGTCAGCCGGGGGTGTGGGGTGCTGGCCCGAGGGAGCGACCGGAGACGCCATGGCCGGCTCTGAGGGAGCGGCCTCCGAGGGGACGGGCGTGGCCGCCTCTGGGGGGAGGACCGTGGGGACCTGCGGAGCGTCCTCTATGGTGACGGGTCCGGGGACCTGCGAGGCGTCCTCCGAGGGGCGGGCGGGCCGGGCGGGCTCGAGGCCGTCGAAGGGTTGCGAGTCCGGGCGCGACGCCGGGCGGGTGACGTCCAGGGACTCGTGCGCGGGAGGCGCGGGATGGCCACGATGGACGGTGACGACCTGCGTCTTGTCGGGGTCCTCGGCGGATGCGGTCGGTGACCAGGGGCCGGACGCGGGGGTCGCCACCGGATGCGCGGGGCTGAACGGGGACGGCGCGGCGGGGTCGGGCTCCCAGGGTGAGGGTGTCCATCCGGTAGGCGTTGTCTGCGCCGGGGCGGAGGGCGCCGATCCATCAGAGGCCGACGGAGCGGACGGCCCCGATCCGTCCAAGGCGGAGGGACCTGAAGGCGCCAAGCCGCTGGAGGGGGAAGAAGCGGATGGTGCCGAGCCGTCGGAGGCTGTCGGGGTCGAGGGTGCCGAGCCGTCGGGAGGCGGTGGGGGGAACGGTAGCGGCTCGCCGGTGGGCGGCGGCGTGGGGAGTGCCTGCTCGCTGGAGGCTGGCGCGGGGGAGGGCGGTGCTCCCGCAGGGGTGGCGGACGGCGGCAACCCGGCCTCTGAGCCCGGCCAGGAGTCCGAAGGCCAGTCGGGTGCGGAGTCCGGAGATGAGGAGTCCGCGGGCGAGGTGGGGGAGGAGTCCGAAGGCCAGGCAGGCGAGGCAGGCGGGGAGTCTGGAGGCGAGGCGAATGCGGAGGGAGAGGAGGCGGGAGGCGCGGCGTCCGAAGAGGAGGTGGGGGAGGAGGGCGCGGGAGACGCGGCGGCCGAGGGGGGCAGGCTTGCCGTTCCGGCCAGTTCGGCGAAGGCGGCGGCCACCGTTTCGGCGGACGGCCGGGCGGCCGGGTCGGGGTGCAGCATGTCGGTCAGGACCGGCCCGAGCGGCCCGCCGATCGGGTGCCCTGGCTGCGGGGGCCGTCCCTCCAGGCCGAAGTGGAGCGTCGCCGCCAGCGACCACAGGTCGGCGGCCGGCCCCACCCCCGGGGGCCGGAAGGGGGTGGCCACGCCGAAGCCGGTCAGCACCGCGCGTCCGGTCGGCGTGAGGATGACCGTGGCCGGCTGGATGTCGCCGTGGACCACTCCGACGCCGTGGACGGCCCGCAGCGCCGCCACCAGATGCACGCCGATCCTGGCCACCTGGACGGCCGGCAGCGGGTGCCGTTCGAGGACGGTCTGTTCGAGGGTGCGTCCCTGGGGGAGGTCGACCACCAGCCACGGCGTGCCGTCCTCGACGATCACCTCGTGGACGGGCTCGATGGAGGCGTGGCCGAGCCCGGTGACCAGTCCGACCTCGCGCCCCACCGCGCCGCACAGTTCCCTGTGGGCCGCGGGGTCGGGCGGGAGCCGGACCTCTCTGATGCCGACGTCGCGGCGCATCAGGTCGTCGGCGGCGAGCCAGAGAGATCCGGCGCCCAGCGGGTGCAGCAGCCGATAGCGTCCGGCCAGCCGGCGTGGGCCGTTCATGGGTCATCTCCATCCACACGCGTGCAGCGACACAGCACCATAGCGGTTTGTCGAGAAATGCGACCATTACCGCTGGCGAGTGATGGCGGCTCGGCAGGCGGTCGGCATGCGGCCCGCCCTGGCTGTCAGGTGCGTGCGGAGGGAGTCGGTGCTGCCCAGTGCGGCCGGTCCTGGCTGTCAGGGGCGTGCGAGGGAGTCGGCGCTGCACAGGCCGTTGCGGGCGGCGACCTGGTCCATCGCGAGCCGGCCGCCCGGCCGGCCGAGGTGGCGGGCGTGCCCGAGCCGAGGCTCGACCGGATGACCGACAGGGACGTCGCGCCACTCTCGCTGACCGGCCCGTTCTGAGGCGCGCCGGTCTCGCTGATCGGCCCGTTCTGGGACACGTTGCTCTCGCTGAGCGGGCCGTTCTGGGGCGCGCCGTACGAGGTCCTGGAGAAGCCGGGACGCCCTACGTGGTCGGCTGCTCCGCGACCGAGCAGGTGCCGGGCGTCAGGCCGTCGCCGTCGACGAGGTGCTCGCCGACGCCGTCCAGGCCTCGTGCGCCCTGACCAGCCTGCCCCACAGCAGCGACCGGTCGGCGGCCGGCAGGCTGATGCCGAAGACGCCCTCCAGGGCGGCGAAGTAGGCCGCCTCGGTGTCCAGCGTGGTCGAGGTGGTGTCGTCGCCGATCCTGGTCAGCACGAGCCCGCGCAGGACGTCGACGCCTGAGGCGTCCCTGCGGTTGAGCGTCGCCACCCGGACGAAGCCGGACTCCGGAGAGCTGGACAGGTGCTCGTGCATCGCCGCGAACTCCGGCATCTCCGCCGGTGTCATGCCGAAGTCCATGCCGATGAAGGAGCCGCGCGGGTCGTGGTCGAAGCGCCACCCGCCGGGGGCGACCGTGGAGGGCCGCAGGCCGTACTCGAAGGGGCCCTGCCGGTAGCGGCCCTCGGCCAGCGGCAGGGGTTCGTGCAGCGCGTCGCCCAGCCCGGCGTCGACCAGCCACGCGTCCGGGCCCTCGGCGGAGGGCAGCCGCACGGTCAGCACCAGGTGGTTGCCGGTGACGCCGGGCTCGTCGCCGCGGTTCTGGACGCCGCCGACGTGCCGCGTCACCTCGTAGCCGAGCGCCTTGAGCAGCGTGTACAGCGCACCGTTGAGGTGGTAACAGTAGCCGCCGCGCCCGCGCAGGATCCGCGCCGCCGACTCCTCCGGGTCGAGCGAGGTCGGCCGGTCGAGCCAGATCTCCAGCGCCTCGTACGGCACGCGCTCGACATGGGCGGCGTGCAGCGCCCGCAGGTTGTCGAGCGAGGGCGGCGCGCTTGTCAGGCCGAGCCTGCTCAGATAGGCGGTGATGTCCACGACCGACAAGTCTGCACGGGATGTGCACATCTTGGGGAGTGTCGTCTGCACACGTCCCTTCTACGCTGCTGTCCGTGGCAGACCAGCGACGCATCCTCGTGGTCGAGGATGACGAGACGATCGCGCTCGCCGTACGCAACCGGCTGGCCGCCGAAGGCTTCGACGTGCGCGTCGCGGGCGACGGCGAGGCGGCGCTCCTCGCGTACGGCAGGGCGGAACCCGACCTGGTGATCCTGGACCGGCTGCTGCCGGGACTGGACGGCCTGGAGGTGTGCCGCAGGATGCAGGCGGCCAGGCCGGTGCCCGTGCTCATGCTGACCGCGCTCGGCGAGGAGACCGACGTGCTCGTCGGGCTCGGCGTGGGCGCCGACGACTACCTCGCCAAGCCGTTCAGCATGCGCGAGCTGGTGGCCAGGATCCACGCGCTGCTGCGCAGGGTCGAGCGGGCCGCCCAGCTGGCGGTCGAGGACACCGTGATCAGGGTGGGCGAGGTCGAGATCGACACCGCGGCCCGCAGGGTGTTCGTGCGCGGGACCGAGGCGCAGCTCACCCGGACTGAGTTCGACCTGCTGCGCCGCCTGGCCGAGCGTCCCGGCCAGGTCTTCGAGCGCGAACGGCTGCTCTCGGACGTCTGGGGCTTCTCCGAGGCGGCCGCCACCAGGACCGTCGACAGCCACGTGCGGGCGCTGCGCCGCAAGCTCGGCTCCGACGTCGTGCGTACCGTGCACGGCGTCGGCTACGCCCTGGTCCGCCGATGAGACCCCTCGACTTCCTCGGCCGCATCAAGGTGAAGCTGGGGATCGTCATCGTCCTGGCGGTGGGCACGGCGTTCGTCGTCAACGAGGTCGGCCTCAACGCGGGCGCCTCCCGCGAGGTCAGGATCGCCGTCGCGAGCGTCCTAGCGCTGATCATGGTGCAGGTGATGGCGCACGGCATGACCAAGCCGCTGCGCCAGCTCGCCTCGGCGGCCCAGACCATCGCGAAGGGCCGCTACACGCTGCGTGTCAGGACCACCTCGCGCGACGAGGTGGGCGAGCTGGCGCGGGCGTTCAACGCGATGGCGGCCGACCTCGGCGAGGTGGACCGGCAGCGCCGCGAGCTGGTCGCCAACGTCTCGCACGAGCTGCGCACGCCCATCACGGCGTTGCGCGCGGTGCTGGAGAACGTCGTCGACGGCGTCTCGGCCGCCGACCCCGTCACCATGGGCACCGCCCTCGCCCAGACCGAACGCCTGGGCCGCCTGGTCGCCCAGCTGCTCGACCTGTCGCGGCTCGACTCGGGCGTGCGGCACCTGGAGGCCGAGCCGGTCGCCCTGGAGGCGCTGCTCGACCAGGCGGCGCGCGAAGCCGCCATCGCGAGGGACGACGTCACGATCAGGCCCGTCTGCGCGCCCGGCCTGGTGGTGCGCGCCGACCCCGACCTGCTCGCGCAGGTCCTGGCCAACCTCCTCGACAACGCGGTACGGCACAGCCCTCCCGCCGGCCTGGTGACGCTGTCGGCGGCCGGCCACGGCAGGGGGGTGCGGCTGATGGTGGCCGACGGCGGGCCCGGGATCCCCGAGACGGCGAGGACGAGGGTGTTCGAGCGCTTTTCCAGACTGGACGCGGCGCGGGCGGCCGACGCCGGGGGATCGGGACTCGGCCTGGCGATCGTCAAGGAGATCGTCGAACTGCACGGAGGAGCCATTCGCATCGACGGCGGCGCGGGGTGCCGCATGGTCGTCGACCTTCCAGAGAGGATCACGATGGAACCCGACATGGCGCGACTGGGGATCGCCCCTGAAGGGGCGAAGCCGAGCCCGCGGGATCGCGAGGCGCCATCGGCGGAGGAACGGCCCGCCGAGCCCTTGGCGGACGCCCCTGCCCCGGACCTGGGACCGGACCCGGTCCCGTCCTCCGCTCCGGACACGGTCGCCGCTCCTCCGGGGCTCGCGGCTCCCGGCCCTGGCGCGTCCGCCGGCTCTGGCGTGTCCGACGGCCCGGTCGCCGCCGAGCTGGCCGTTCTCCCGGCCGCTGTCTCGGCCGCGGCGTCGGCCGATGTCCCCGCCTCTGCGTCGGTCGCTGCAGCGGCCTCTGGGTCGAGTGCTGTGTCGACGGCGGCGGCCGTGGCCGATGGTCTGGCTACTGGCCCGGCTCCTGGCCCGGCTACTGGTGTGGCTTCCGGTCCGGCGGCGCGACCCGGTGTGGCGTGGCCGGGCGAGGCGCCGCCGCCCAGGCCCGTCCGCGGGGTGGGAAGCACAGTCCTGTGGACTGTGATCGGCCTGACGACCGGCTTCCTCATCGGCCTGTTCCTGGCCTTCTTCATCGGGATCTTCTTCGGCAGCGCCGCGGGCATCCTGGTCATGCTGGTGGTCAGCGCGGCGGGCGCGGCCGTCGGCTCGGCCATCGGATCGGTCAGGGCCCAGTCGGCCCCCCACACCGCTCCGGTCACCGCCGTCGCGCCTGGACGTCCGGGAGATCCCGGCGTTCCCGGCGTTCCCGAGGGTCACGGGCACGGAGGTCCTGGCGGTCCCTGGGGGCCGGGCGGTCACGGCAGTCTCGGCGGTCCCGCGGGTCACGGCAATCTCGGCAGTCCCGTAGGCCCCGGTTCCGCGGGTCTCGGCGGTCCCTCTAATCTCGGCGGTCCCGCAAATTTCGACGGTCCTGTGGGTCGCGGTGCCGCAAGTTTCGATGGTCCTGTGGGTCGCGGTGCCGCAAGCCTCGACGGTCCCGTGGGTCGCGGTCCCACAAGTTTCGGCGGTTCCGCCGGTCCCGGTCCCGCCGGTCCCGGTCCCGCCGGTCCCGGTCCCGCCGGTCCCGGTCCCGCCGGTCCCGGTTCCGTGGGGCCCGGCGGTTCCAGGGGGCCTGGCGACCCCGCTTCCGGCGCCTTTGGCGGTCCCGTGGGCCCCGGCGGTCCGTCGTTCCCGCAGGGCCCGCGGCCGCCCGCCCCGCCGTACGTGCCGCCGCCGCTCTTCCCCAGGCCCGAGCTCCCCGACACGCCGCGCTGGCTGCTGCCCGCCGCCTTCGGGGTGGGCGTGTTCGCCGCCGTCGCGCTGCCCGACGCCCAGGCCGGGCTCGGCATCGCGCTGGTCGCGCTGGTGCTGGGCGCCGCCGCGATGCCCGCCGTCCTGCGCAGGGCCACCCCGTGGACCGTCGCCTACGGCCTGCTCTCCTTCGCGCTCGTCGCCATGGTCACGGTCAGGGACGCCGACTGGCTGCTGCCGCTGCTGCTGGCGACCGCCGGGGGGCTCGGCGCGATCGCCGTCTCCGGCGCGGGCCGCGGCTGGCTGGCGCTGATCAGGGGCGGCATCTCGGTGGCGCTGGCCGTCTTCCCCGTCCCCTGGTTCCTGGCCGGCCCGCTGAAGACGCTGACCGTACGGCGGCGCGTCATGCCGCAGGTGGCGGCGCTCGCCATCACCGCCGTGCTGCTGGCCGTCTTCGGCCTGCTGTTCGCCTCCGCCGACAAGGTCTTCGCCTCCTTCCTCGACCGCCTCTTCACCGCGCCGGACTGGGTCGGCACGCTTCCGCTGCGCGTGTTCGTCTTCGCGGTCTTCGCCGTGCTGATGTCCGCCACCGTGCTGGTGGCCATGCGCCCGGTCGCCGACCCCGTCAGCCCGTCCTTCAGGACCCGGCTGAACCGCAGCCTGTGGGTGGTGCCGCTGACCGGGCTCAACCTGCTGTTCGCCGCGTTCGTCGCGGTCCAGGTCACCGCGCTGTTCGGCAGCAACGCCTGGCTGCTGCGCACCACCGGCCTGACCTACGCCGACTACGCGCGGCAGGGCTTCTTCCAGCTCATGATCGTCAGCGTCTTCGTGCTCGCGATCGTCGCGGTGGCCAGCAGCGTGGTGCGGGCCGAGCGCGGCGACCGCTGGGCGCTGGGCATCCTGCTCGGCGTGCTGTGCGCCTTCACGCTGGTCATCCTGGTGTCGGCGATGCACCGTCTCGACCTCTACACCGACGCCTACGGTCTGTCGCGCCTGCGCGCCTCCGTCGCCGCGACCATCTGGTGGCTGGGCGCGGTGTTCGCGGTCGTGCTGGTGGCCGGCGGCGTACGGCTGGCGGGCGGACGCTCGGCGTGGCTGCCCCGGACCATCGTCATGATCACCGGGATCGGGGTGCTGGCCTTCGCGGTGTGGAACCCCGACCTGCGGGTGGCCGAGACCCAGGTCGAGGTCAGAGGGGTCGAGCGCATCGACCAGGACTACGTCGGCGATCTCGGCGCCGAGGCGGTCCCTGCGCTGGACAGGCTTCCCGAGCCGTTGCGCAGCTGCGTCCTCGCCGACGTGGTCCGTGTCAACGGCCTGGCCGAGCCCGACCCGTGGAACGGCTGGAACCTCGCCAGAGCCGAGGCCCGCGACCTGCTCGCCCGGCACCCGGTCCTGCCGGCCACGGCGTGCGCGGCCCGCTCGGGCAGGTACTGACCGTTCCGTTCCCGCGCGTATTCGCAAAGAGATCGCGGTCCCGCGGCCTGCGTTTCCACTGCGAAATGCGCCGCGCGAAATGCAGCAATTCAGAGTGATGATTGAATCTGCCTGTGACTTTCGACGTGGTCATCAGTGGCGGGCGGGTGCTCGACGGCACCGGGGCTCCGGCGTTCAGGGCGGACATCGGGATCACCGGCGAGCGGATCACCGCGGTGGGCCGGCTCGCCGGCGCTCCGGCGGGGCAGGTGATCGACGCCACTGGGCGCCTGGTGATGCCGGGGTTCGTCGACTGCCACGCCCACGGCGACGCGCTGGTGTTCGACGCGGAGGTGCAGCTCGCGGCGCTTCGCCAGGGGGTGACGACGTTCGTCCTGGGCCAGGACGGCCTGTCCTACGCGCCGGGCTCGGCGGCGACGGTCGGCTACGCCACCCGCTACTTCGCCGCCGTCAACGGGGTGCACCCCTTTCTCGACGGCGCGGCGAGCGTCGCCGAGCTGCTGGCCGGGTACGACAGGGCGACCGCGCTCAACACCGCCTACCTGCTGCCGCACGGCACCATCCGCTACGACGTCATGGGCGCCTCTCCCGCCGAGGCGTCGCCCGAGCAACTCGCCCAGATGCTCGACCGGGTCGAGCGGGGGCTGGCCGAAGGCGCGGTCGGCCTGTCGAGCGGCCTGGAGTACCTGCCGGGGCGCAACGCCTCCGCCGCCGAGCTGGCCGCGCTCTGCCGGCCGCTGGGCGCGCTGCCGTACGTCACCCACATGCGCGCCTACGGCACGGGCGCCGGAGTCGGGATGGCCGAGGTGGTCGAGATCGCCAGCGACTCGGGCGCCCCGGTGCACGTCTCCCACCTGCACGGTCCCGCCGACGTGCTGCTGCCGCTGGTGGAGGACGCGCTCGCCCGCGAGGTGGACCTCACCTTCGACACCTATCCCTACCTGCGCGGCAGCACCATCCTCGCGATGATCGTGCTGCCGCCCCAGGTGCCCGCGGCCGAGGTGGACAGGGCGCTCGACATGCTCGAGTCGCCGTCCTCCCTCGCCGACTGGTGGCCGACCCTCGACGACCTGTGGCCGCGGCTGACCGTGTCGCACGCGCCAGGCCAGGAGTGGACCGAGGGGCTGACCATCGTGGAGGCGGCGGGCCGCAAGGGGGTCACACCCGCGGAGTTCTGCCGCCGGCTGCTGGTCGACACCCGCCTGGAGGCGGGATGCGTGGTGGCCAGGCCAGACGAGGGGCCCGCAGGCGAGGAGTCGGTGCGGCGGATCCTCCGCCACCCCGCGCACACCGGCGGCTCCGACGGGATCTACGTCGGCGGGCACCCGCACCCGCGCGGCTGGGGCGCCTTCGCCCGCTTCCTCGGCGTCCACGTGAGGGAACTGGGCGACTGGACGTGGGAGCAGGCCGCGGTGCATCTCGCGGCGCATCCCGCCCGCCGCTTCGGGCTGCTCGACCGGGGGCTGCTGCGGCCGGGGCTGGTGGCGGACGTGGTGGTGGTCGACCCGGCGACGGTGGCCGACCTCGCGACGTACGCGGCGCCGCGGACCCCCGCGACGGGGATCTCGGAGGTGCTGGTCTCGGGCGTGCCGGTGCTGTCGCGCGGCGCGCTGACCGGCCACACGCCGGGGCGGGCGCTGCGCCCCACAGGGTGACGGCACGCCGTCGCGGCGCCCGGCCACGCGCGCACGAGGAGCGTCCCTCCGGCGGGCGCGCGCCGGTGACCACGGAGGCGCGTGGGACGGCTTGCCGTACAGGGGAGGGCTGGAGATCAGCAGCCGCGGCGGAAAGGTAGGGTCTGTGCGATGAAGGGGTTTCGGTCGGGGGCGGACGTCCTGGGACAGCCCGTGTTCGGCGGGGCGTTCACGTTCCCGCTGATGGTGGTCAAGCGCACCGCGCTCGAGCACGACATCGCCACCATGGCGGCCTTCACCCGCGACCACGGCATGCTGTTGGCGCCCCACGCGAAGACCCACATGTCACCCGAGATCGCCCGCATGCAGCTCGACGCGGGCGCCTGGGGCCTGACCGTCGCGACCCCGAGCCAGGCGATGGCCGTGCGCGGGTTCGGCGCCTCCCGGATCATGGTCGCCAACCAGGTCGTGGACCCGGCCGGGCTGGCCTGGGCCGCCGCCGAGCTGGACCGCGACCCCGGCTTCGAGTTCGTGAGCTTCGTCGACTCGCGGGCCGGGGTGGACATCCTGGCCCGGCACGCGGGCCGCCGGCCGTTCCCGGTGCTGGTCGAGATGGGGCACCACGGCGGGCGTGCCGGCTGCAGGAAGTTCGACGACCTGCTGGACCTGGCGGCCTACGTGCGGGCGAGCGACGGCGTGGAGCTCGCGGGCGTGGCCGGCTACGAGGGGGCGTTGAAGACCGCCGAGGACGTCCGGAAGTACCTGGCGATCCTGCAGAACGCCGTCGAGCATATCCGCGCGCCCGTGCTCAGCGTCGGCGGCAGCCAGTGGTTCGACGTGATCGGCCGCGAGCTCGTCACCACCCAGGCGAAGATCATCCTGCGCAGCGGCGCCTACGTCACCCACGACGACGGCTACTACCGCGAGCGCACGCCCTTCAACCGGATCGAGGGCTCCCTGCGGCCCGCCTTCGAGATCTGGGCGCACGTGCTGTCCACCCCCGAACCGGACCTGGCGATCATCGGCATGGGCAAGCGCGACGCGCCCTACGACGAGGGCCTGCCGATCCCGCGCAGGCCCGGCCTGACCGTGGTGAAGATGCAGGACCAGCACACCGTCGTCCACGGGGCGCTCGAGGTGGGCGAGCTGGTCGCCTTCGGCGTCTCCCATCCCTGCACCGCCTTCGACAAGTGGCGCGTGCTCCCGCTCGTCGACGACGACTACACCGTCGTCGGCACGATCACCACCCACTTCTAAGGAGATCCGGTGAAGAAGGAACTGAGGACCGCCGAGGGCGCGGCCCCCGTCGGCGCCTACTCGCAGGGCCTCGTGGTCGGCGACTTCGTCTACACCTCCGGCGCGGGCCCCCTCGACCCGCAGACCGGCGAGATCGTCGGCGACGACATCGAGACCCAGACCCACCAGGTCATGAAGAACCTCGGCGCCATCCTCGCCGCCCACGGGCTCGGCTTCGACGACGTGGTGAAGTCGACCGTCCACCTGCAGCACCTCAAGCGCGACTTCGCCGCCTACAACGAGGTCTACAAGTCCTACTTCACCCAGCCGTACCCGGTCAGGACCACGGTCGGCTCGGACCTGATGGACATCCTCGTGGAGATCGACTTCGTCGCGCACAAGAGCGCGTAGGGTTCGCCTGTGGACAGTTCCGTGTACGTCTTCGCCGAGGATCTGCGCAGCGAGGGCATGGAGAAGGTGCTCGACAGGATCCGCGGCTACGGCGTCGGCGGCGTGACCGTCGGCGTCGTGCACCACGGCACCCGCGACGTCACTCCGCACGGGCTGTCCAGGCTCACCCTCCGCCACGACGGAGCGCACTTCTCGCTGCCCGACGACCTGTTCGGGCAGCTGCGCCTGCTTCCCGCTCCCGGTCATCTCGACGTCCTCGACGGGCTGCGCGCGGCCTGCACGGCGCGCGGCCTGAAGTTCCACGGCTGGACGGTGTTCCTGCGCAACGAGACGATCGGCGCCCAGCACCCCGACGTGACCGTGCGCAACTGCTTCGGCGACCGCGGCTACCCCACCGACCTGTGCCCGGCCCACCCCGACGTCAGGCTCTACGCCGTCGCGCTGGCCAGAGCCGTGGCCCGGCTCGGCGTCGACAGCGTGGTGGCCGAGTCGCTGCACTACCGCCCGCTCAAGGCCGAGCGCTCGTTCGTCCCGCTCGGGCCCATGGACGCCTACCTCATGGCGCTGTGCTTCTGCGACTTCTGCATGCGCAGGGCCGGTGACCTGGGTGTCAACGCCGAGGTGGCCCGCGACGAGTGCTCACGCATCGTCGGCGCGGTCCTGGACGGCGAGCCGCCCGCGCAGGGCGAGGTCACCAGGGCGGCGCTGACCGCCTACGCCGGGCCCGACGTCGTCAACTACGCCCGCGCCCGCTCCGAGACCGTCACCTCGCTGGTGTCCGAGGTCTCCGCCGCGGTCGCCGCCGAGGGGTCGCAGCTGACGTTCATCGACGCCACCGGCGCCGTCAAGGGCTACAAGCACGGCCTGCCCTCGCCCGGCCTGGCCGCCCACGACGCGTGGCAGCTCGGCGTCGACCTGGTCGCGCTGGGCGACCTGGTGCCGTCCTTCGGCGTCCTCGGCTACGCCCGCGACGCCGCCCGGGTGGCCGACGACGTGGCCGCCTACCTGCGCTCGGTCGGCAAGGACCGCGAGGTGCGCGCCGTCCTGCGGCCCGGACACCCCGACAGCGACACCGCCGACCGGCTCGTCGCCAAGGTCCGCGCCGCCAAGGCCGCGGGCGCCGCCGCCGTCGACTTCTACGCCTACGGGCTGGTGCCGTACCCGACGCTCGACCGCATCCCGGCCGCGCTCGGCTGACGCTCACGCGCGGCACCGGCCGCGCGTCGGTCGACGGACGCTGGCGAGCAGCGTAGGCCGCGCGTCTTTCGACGGACGCTCGCGAGCAGCGTGGGCCGCGCGTCGGTCAACGCTCGTGACCGGTACGGCCCCGCGTCACCTGACACTCGCCAGCAGCATCGGCAGCGCCCGCTCCAGCTCTCTCGTCCAGTACGGCCAGCGGTGCGTGCCAGGGCCGTAGAGGTTCACGGTGACCTTGACGCCCGCCCTCCTCGCCGCGGCGACGAAGGCGCGGTTCTCCCTCTCGACGAACTCCTCGCCGACGTCCTTCGGCGTGTTCCGCCCGTCGAGCGGGCCCGGCTCGCCGTTCCCGCAGGAGACATGGACGGGGATGCCCTTCAGCCTGCCCGCGAGCGCGGTCGGGTTGTGCGCGGCGAGGTCGGTACCCCACAGCTTGCCGGGGTCGTCGCCGGACAGGGAGGTGAGGTGGTCGACGTCCTGCCGGCTGACGTCGAGCAGGCCGGAGAAGGAGGCCGCCGCCCTGAACATGCCGGGATGCCGCGCCGCGTAGGACAGCGCCCCGAACCCGCCCATCGACAGGCCCGCGACGGCCCGCCTGCCGGTGCCGCCATAGCGCCGCTCCACCAGCTCGCGGACCTCGGTGAGGTGGAAGGTCTCCCACTGGGGGCCGTCCAGCCAGTCGCTGTAGAAGCCGGCGAAGCCCGCCTCCGGCATGACCACGATCACGCCGGCGTCCTCGGTCACCTGGTCGGCCCTGCCGCTGGTCACCCACGCGCTGCCCGCTTCCCTGCAGCAGCCGTCGAGCAGATAGAGGACGGGCCAGCGGGTGCCCGGACGCCAGGCGGAGGGGAGCAGGATCTGGACCTCCGCCTCCCGCCCGACGGCGGGGGAGTCGACGACGAGTGTGACCAGGCGGCCGTCCCGCCGCTCCGACACGATGACGGGCGCGGTCGGCCTCCCGGGACCGGCGCCGCTCGACGGCGTCGCCGCAGTGACGCCGCTCGGCGGCATCGCCGGAGTCGAACCACTCGGTGCCGCCGGGGTCGCGGCGCTCGGGGGTGCCGCCGGGGTGGCGGCGCTCGGGGGTGCCGCAGGGCCCGGGCCGCTCGGGGGTGTCGCCGGGGTGGCGGCGCTCGGCGGCGCCGCCCTACCCGCGCCGCTCGGCGGCGCCGCCGTACCCGCGCCGCTGGGAGGTGTCGCCGGACCCGTGGCGCAGCCGACGGCGGTCAGCGCCGTGACGAGACAGGCGGCGAGCAGGCGTCGGATCACTGCGGCTCCCTTGTGGGCGGCTACTGCTGTGGTGTCACCCCGTCGAGCACCGCCGACACGGCCCGCCGCGCGAACCCGGCCTCCAGCGGCAACCCCCTGAACACCGCCCGCACCCACACCGCGCCCGCCAGCAGGTCGACGAGCAGCATCGGATCGGTGTCGTCCCCGAGCTCACCCCGGGCCATGGCCCGTTCGAAGACCTCCCGCTCGCGGGCGAACCGGTCGGCGAAGAACCCCCGCGCGTTCAGCTCCGGATGATGTACGGCGGCGCCGAGCGCGGCCACCGCGATGTCGCTCGACGGCGGGCGCGTGATCAACGCGATCATGCCGTCGACCAGGGCTTCGAGATCGCCGCGCAGCGTGCCGGTGTCGGGCTGGTCGAGGGCGAGCGTGTCGGCCTCGACCAGGGCGGCGGCCAGCAGGGCGGGCTTGGACGGCCACCAGCGATAGATGGTCGTCTTGTTGACGCCCGACCGCTCGGCGACGCCTTCGATGGTCAGGTCCTCGTAGCCGCGCTCGGCCAGCAGGGTGAGGGTGGCCTCGAAGATCTCCTGCTGCTTGCGCGGTGCCATACGGGCGATCGTAGCAACGCACCGTTGCGTTGTGCGGGTGAAAGCCGGGTTCAGGCGGTGCGACGGTGCTTCAGGCAGTGCGACCGCGGTTCAGGCGGTGCGGTCGCGCTTCAGGGGGTGCGGCTGCGGTTCATGCGGCGCGACGGCGGTTCATGCGGTGCGACGGCCCGTGAACGCCGTCGCGATGCCCAGGCCGATGTAGACCAGCCCGCTGACGTACCGCAGCGCCGTGACCCGCTTGGCCAGCCGATCGCTCAACGCCCCCGCCATGAACGCGTACACGATGTCCGACAGCAGCCCCAGCAGCAGCAACGTCCCGCCGTACAGCACGATCTGCATCGCAGGGGACCCGGCCGCCGGGTCGACGAACTGCGGCAGCAGCGCCAGGAAGAACAGGATGACCTTGGGGTTCAGCACGTTCACCAGCACGCCTTCGAGGAACACCGCCCGCAGCGGCTGCGGCTCCGCCGTACGGGTGGTCAGCTCCTCCTTGCCGGTCAGCGTCCGCACCCCCAGATACACCAGGTACGCCACACCCGCCCACTTCACCACCGCGAACCACGTCGCCGACTGCGCGATCAGGTAGGACAGGCCGGCGGCCGCGGCCGCGATGTGCACGAGGGTGCCGGTCTCCACCCCGAACGCGCTGGCCAGCGCCGCCGACCTGCCCTGCGACAGCCCCCTGGCGGCGATGTAGAGGTGGTTCGGCCCGGGGATGAGGACCAGCGTGAGCGAGGCGGCGAGAAAGAGAAGCATGCGCTGACGCTACGCCGGACTTGGTCCATGGATGTGGTCCAATGACCGGTGTTTCCGTGGGTCCAATGGGAATGTCCGCCGGTCATGGCATAGTGGCCGGATGAACGGGCTGATGATCGGGCGCTCCGCTGAGCTGGGCGGGCTCGTTCGCGTGCTCGACAACGCCGTGACGGGCCGGGCGGGCGTGGCCCTGGTCGGCGGCGACGCGGGCATCGGCAAGACCCGCCTGGCCACCGAGCTGGTCGCCGAGGCGCGCCGTCGGGGCGTCCAGGTCATGGTCGGCCAGTGCGCCGAGCTCGGCGACGCCCTGCCGTACCTGCCGCTGGCCGACGCGCTGCGCGAGCCCGCGCTCGCCGCCGCCGTCGCCGCCCGGCCCATCCTCGGCCAGTTGCTCGACGACCGCGGCGCCGCCGCGTCCTCCTCGGGGCTGACCCAGCAGCGGCTGTTCGGCTCGCTGCTCGGCATGCTGTCCGACATCCAGCCCGTCCTCTTCGTGATCGAGGACCTCCACTGGGCCGACCGCTCCACCCGCGACCTGCTGGTCTTCCTCAGCCGCATGCTGCAGTCGGAGCGCGTCTGCGTCGTCGGCACCTACCGCACCGACGACCTGCACCGCCGCCACCCGCTGCGCCCCGTGCTCGCCGAGCTCAAGCGGCTGCCCTCGGTGACCGCCATCGAGCTGGGCCCGCTCGGTTCCGGCGAGATGTCCGACTACGTGACCACCCTGGGCGAGGTGGGCGCCCGCGGCCTCGGCGAGATCGTCGCCCGCGCCGACGGCAACCCCTTCTACGCCGAGGAGCTGTTCGCCGCCATGGCCGAGGGCGAGGCGCTGCCCGACAGCCTCGCCAGCCTCCTGCTGACCCGCGTCGAGGTGCTGTCCGAGCCCGGCCAGCGGGTCCTGCGCGCCGCCGCCGTCGCCGGCCGCCGCGTCGAGGACACGCTGCTGCGCGAGATCTCCGGCCTGCCCGTCGGCGAGTTCGAGGAGGCCGTGCGCGAGATCGTCTCCCGTGGTCTGCTCCGCGTCGACGGCTACGGCTACGCCTTCCGCCACGCGCTGCTGCAGGAGGCCGTCTACACCGACCTGCTGCCGGGCGAGCGCACCCGCCTCCACACCGCCTTCGCCGCGCGGCTCACCTCGCCCGCCGAACTCGCCCACCACCACCTCGCCGGCCACGACCTGGTCGGCGCCCTGACCGCCTCCGCCGAGGCGGGCCGCATAGCCGAGCGCCTCGGCGCCCCCGCCGAGGCCCACCGCCACTACGACCAGGTCCTCGAGCTGTGGGACCGCGTCCCCGACGCCGAACGGCGCGCGGGCGAGCCCCGGCGTGCCCTGGCCATGCGCAGCGCCATCACCGCCGCCGACAGCGGCGACAACCACGGCGCCATCGCCCGCCTGCGCGCCGTCCCGACCGGCCCCGACGTCCAGGAACGCCTGGCCACCTACCTGTGGGAGATGGACCAGAGCGAGGAGGCCGTCGCCGTCGCCGAGTCCGCCGTCGCCACCGCCACCGAGCCCGTCGTCCTGGCCCGTGCCCTGGCCACCCTCGCCCGCTGCCTGTCCTGGACCGACCGACACGGCGAGGTCGAGGAGCTGGCCGAGCGTGCCCTGGCCACCGCCCGCTCGGCCGGCGCCACCGACGCGGAGGCCAGCGCCCTGGTCACCCTCGCCGCCGCCGCCGCGCTGCGCGGCGACTGGGCCCACGCCGAGCGCCTCTTCGGTACGGCTGCCGCCCGCACCTCCGGCAACCTCGCCATCGACCTGCGCGCCCTGTTCAACCTCGCACGCCTCCACTACGACCTCGGGCGTCTCGACGAGGCCGCCGAAGTCGCCGAGCGCGGCATCGCCGTGGCCAGCGAGACCGGGCTGTCCTGGAGCACCTACGGCACCGACCTGCGCTTCCTCCGCTTCCTCATCCACTACGTCGCGGGCGAATGGGACGCCGCCGAGGCCGTCGCCGCCCGCTTCCCCACCCGGGCCGGCACCGTCCCCGAGTCCACCCTTTCGTCGTTCGCGCTGTTCATCGAGGTCGCCCGCGGGCTGCCGAACGTCGCCGAGCGCCTCACCTGGCTGCAGCCGTTCTGGAGCGACGACCTCGTCGCCTACATGTCCCGCGGCCTGGCCGCCGAGCACGCCCTGTGGAACGGCGACCCGGCCGCCGCCCTCGACCACGTCGAGGCGGTCCTCGACATCCTCAGCCCGAGCGACCCCGGCACCCTCCGCATCGTGAGCACCGGCCTGGCGGCGCTGAGCGAGCTCGGCCGTACCGACGGCGCGGACGAGCTGATCGCCCGCGCCCGCCACGCCGCCTCCAACGGGCCCGACGGCGAGCGCGGCGAGATGGGCCTCGAAGGCCGAGCCTGGCGGCTGCGCGCCGAGGCCGAATGGGCGCGCGTCCACGGCCGCTCCGACCCTGGCCAGTGGCGCGAAGTCGTCGAGGCGTTCTCCTACGGGTTCGCCTACGAGGTGGCCCGCTCCCGCCAGCGACTCGCCGAGGCACTCCTGGCCACCGGCGACCGTACCGCCGCGCAGGAAGAATGGACCCTCGCCCGCGAGACGGCCGCGAAGCTCGGGGCGGCGCCGCTCGCCGCCGCGCTCGACGAGTTCGGCCGGCGGGCCAGGTTCACCGGCTCCGGGCCCTCAGGAACGCTCACGGCGCGAGAGGCGGAGGTGCTGTCGCTGGTCGCCGAAGGGCTGGGCAACAGGGAGATCGGCGAGCGGCTGTTCATCGCGCAGAAGACGGTGAGCGTCCACGTCTCCAACATCCTGGGCAAACTCGACGCCTCCACCCGCACCGAGGCGGCGGCCATCGCCCGCAAACACGGCCTGCTGCCGTAGCCCGCGCGCCTTCACGCGGCGCGTGTTCCAGGCCCGCAGCCAGCGCGCTTTCGCCTGGCGCGTGTTCCAGGCCCGCAGCCGCAGGCGCCAACCAAGCCGGGCACCGGGTGCCCGTAGGAGAACCGACCACATCCGGCGGCCCGGCACGCCTCCACCGGCCCCATCCAGGCCCATGGCGACTCCAGCCCGGATCCGCCGCCGTAGGCCGCTCCACGGCCCCTGAACGGCCGCAGACCGACCTGCCCGCGCATCTCCACCCGACACCTGGACGGCCCCGCCGGCGGCGAGATCCGCCCTAAGCCTTGGCCCTGTCCGCCAGCTCCCTGACCACCTGGATCAGCTCGGCAGGATCGAACGGCTTGGTGAGGTAGGCGTCAACCCCGATCCCCAGCCCGCGCCGCCGGTCCGACTCCTGGGCTCTTGCGGTGATGAGCACCACCTTGATGTGGGCGGTGCCCTCGTCGGTGCGCAACCGTGAGGCCGTCTCCCAACCGTCCAGCCGGGGCATCATCACGTCGAGCGTGATGACATCGGGCATCACGTCCAAGACTTGATCGAGGCAGTCCTGGCCGTCCGTCGCGGTCACCACCTCGAAACCCTCCAAGGTGAGATTGACCGCGATGAGCTGCCTGATGACCTCGTCATCATCTACTACAAGCACCCTGCCCAGATCATCGCCCACGGCCGCCAAGGTAACCCGTCGTGAGGCCCGCCCGTGCGGTTTTCGTTGGATGTGTGCTCGGAGCTTCAACGTGGTGCAGAGTGGTGGGTGAATGCTGGTAACGTTGTCAGTCGTCGAGCCCCCTTAGCTCAGGGGATAGAGCACCGGCCTCCGGAGCCGGGTGCGCAGGTTCGAATCCTGCAGGGGGCACACTCGATCTAGCTAGTGATACACGCACTGACCTGCAGAAATGCAGGTCTTTTGCGTTTCTGGGGTGTGCCACCGAATGCTGCCGGTGGCAAGCGAATGCCCATGATCACGTACCAGCCACGTACCGATCTTGGTCGCGATCTGATGGCCGTGGAGCAGCACGCCATCTCAGCGCCGTACCGACGCAACTCACACACCAGCGTCTCCACCTCCGCGCTCATCTGCGACGGAGACGACAAAGGGCGCCGCGAGCGATCCACCAACCCGGCCAGGCCCGACTCCCGATAGCGCGACACCCAGCCCGACAACGTCTGCCGCGCCACCCCGACCTCGCCGGCGACCTGAGTCACCGAACCGCCGGCCAGCACCGCCCGATACCGCTGCTCGACAACAGACAAATCCACCAGCGCCAATCCCGGCCTCCCGCAGCACGACGCCCGCAAAAACGACGCACCACGGCATAGCCGAAAACAGCGACCGTCAAGCATGTGGTGGGACAGAGGTGTCAAGCATCTCCCGGGACAGGACAAAGACAGGACACCCACCATGGATGAGAACTTTCTCCACGGTTTTAAAGCGGCCCGCCTTCGGTGGCCCGCACCCGCGCCGGGCGGCCAGCCGGCCGGGCATGCGGCTCTTCGGCCGGTCCCGGCCGTCACCACCCGCGCGCTCCAGAAACGCCGAGACGAGACGCCGCAGACGAGCGAAAGCCAGCATTAGAGGACGACGACCAGGGCGACGAGGTCTGGTCCTTACAGAGACCGGGAGTGCAAGGGGCTCCGCCCCCTGCACTCCCGGCCCTCCTCGGAGATGAGCTGGAAGGAGTGCGGGTATGGACGGGCGGTCATCTCCTCGCCGGCCCCTCGGAGGGATGCCAGACCAGCCGCCCAAGCTCAAGCCGTCGAGTGCGAGCAGGCTAACCAGCGGAGGAGGAAGGTCACCGGGACGCCTGTAACACCCAAACGACGGCTTGACCCCAGGCGCCTGGCCCGGCATGGCTATGCCTGCCCGATGAGGAGATGACCACAACCCCCGCACTTGTCGTTGAGGGGATGCGCTACTTCTGCTGAGGTAACGACATAATTGTTAGTTGGAGGGGCTGCCTCCCGTAATGGAAAGCCACTTTTTCTCGCAACTCCATAATGGTGTCGCACGTTTTCGCAATACCAATTACCTGATTGATGTGAGTTATTAGCTCCTTTAGTCCTTTGTGCTCAGTTAGCCACTGGTGGTAGTTCTGTCCGTGACGTGGATTTGGCTTTGTCTCCTTGAGCGCCTTGGCTACGTCCGGATCGAGCGCCTCGTATATGAGCTCCATTACTAGCTTTCCCCACCACTTAGGTCGAGAGTGTAGTGGGCCCTGCCATCTTGTCAGGCGGCCAAACTCTTCCCAGAGCTGATCCGGAAAGGTCTTTTCCCACTCTCGGAGCTCCTCCGAAATATAGGCGCGAAGCTTGAGCTGTAGGGCGTCTTCTGCTCGTTCGTACTGGTAGCCCGTCGCCTCATCGATCAAGGCTATGAGGCCAACCTTGGCACATGCTGAAAGGAGAATACTGGCTCGGGTCGCGACCTGATTCTGGCGTTCCGTGCTCAGGGCGTTATCCGCTAATGCGCTTACGTAGGCATGACAGATCTCAAGGAACGATTCCGCCCGAATTCCCTTGCCCATAAATTGCGTGCCGGGTATGTGGTATTCGATTGCCGAGTTCAGAATTGCCTTACTATTCAGATAGGGCTGTAGGCTTTGGGCGCCAATATAGTTGTCGAGGTTACCGCTGTCGGTATCGGTGAGCGCACGTACTACCTCGCGAAGGGCGAGGACTCGCTCTCCATTGTCGAGGACATAGCACTCTATTTCGTAGCGTCCCAGCGGTAGCACGCCGCGGTGCTTGGCGAAAGGGCTAGGGGGTATAGAGGGCTGATTGATGGCGTTCACTGAAGCCTCCAGATGCATAGAGTCTAGAACCACTAGTTGATGTATCGGCGGAAGCTGGAGTCGGACAAAGATGCCGATACAGGGCTATTGGGGCGTCCGGGCTGAAATCGGGTTGGACGGGTTCTATGGAGTCTATGTTATTGGAAAACAAGGTATCTGAGAGTCTCGCCCGGAGCGTAGCGCCGTTCGTATCCAATGCAGTCTCTACGGCGGCCTGAGGAGTGGGTGCCGAGAGTCAGCGAGATAGCTGACGATTGACGTGTAGAACCTGCATTGATAGGGGTGACGAGCTGCAAAAGCCTCTACTTCACCGTGCTGGGGTCAGTTGAACTAGTTGGCCCGTCATCGAACAGTAAGCAAGTTCATGGGCGGTGCAGATAGCGCCGCCCATGAATTTGGCAGGCTAGTCCTTGGTGATGACGTCCAGCAGATCGGTGCTGGCAGCCTCCCAAGCAGGACGTCCAGATCCGACCTTCCCGGTCTCAGGGTCGATGAGCGTACCAGCGAAGATTGTGTCCTTGGCGCTCAGGGCCTGACTGTCGATCGGCTCCACGCGCGAGAAGTTGACCGCGGCGAGCTTCTCCATGGCCTTGCGGACAGGGATGTGGTGGTCGTAGTTCGCCCGGTGGACGGCATACGCGATCGCGTAGAGGACGCCGGCACTTGTCAGGTAGGTCTCCTCGCGGAGATTAGCGGTCGTCCTGATTCCCTCGATTACAGGAGCGATATCCGGCCAGCGCCCGAAACCGTCCCAGAGCTCGTGCAAGATCTGCTCAGTCTTCTGAGGATCATTCTCGATCGCTTCGTTCACTGCCCTGTCCCAGCCGGCTGTCGTGCGCTGGCTCACGCCGATGAGAACGGTTCCGCTGAGGTAGCGGATGGTCTTGAAAGAGAAGAGCTTCGCGCTGTACTTCCCAGGGGAGTCGCCCAGGAACTCCACCCGGCTGGCGCTTTCACCGAAGACCGGCAGCTTGGGGTCCTGGACGAGCTTGATCAGCTGGCGGTTGATCGCCTGCCTGCGGTCCATGCTCATCGCCAGACTGGCGGTCTGGGGCTTGGTGTTGCGCTGCAGGTCCGTGAAGTCCTGTGCACGGTGCAGAGGGTCGTCGTCGATCACGATGACGACCGGCTGGCCGCTCTGACGCATGCGCTTACGGATGGGCGATTCCTCATCCGGGTGCGTCTTCATCACGTCGGAGTAGGCGCCGATCCGGTGCTGACCATCTCCAACGTCGAACTGTGCCCCGTAGTTGAGGTACAGCGTTCCGAGCTGGACGTTGGCCTCCTTGTAATTGTCCGTCGGGACGAATCGCGCCTCCTGTGGCTTCGCGTACAGCACCACGGAGTTGAGGACGAAGTTCGCCTCACTCTCGAGGTACTCGGCGATCCCCTTGCGGTGCTGCTTGTCGACCGGGCGGTTGCCGTGTGGCTGACCACCGACCGGATTCCAGGGGTCGGGTTCGGTGACGGTCTTCACCAGCGCGATCGGGTCCATGGCAGTGACCACCATGAGGCGGTTGCCCTGCTTGTATCCGATTCCGGGAAGCTGAAGTTCCATAGACGTGACTCTCCTACGCCCGAGGAAGGCCAAGCCGGCCTCCGTACTGCCATTAAAGCAAAGGTAAAGGACGCGTAGTGGTACGTCAATCTCGCGTAGTCGGTATTTCGAGTCACGTAGAGGCTGTAGATGCTCGCGTAGCGAGAGGTTTGCGCCAATAAGTTCTCATCTGAGCTATTTGTCGGAACATGGAGAGTGGTAAAGAAAGGTGCCGAGCATCGGTACCGCACCGCAGGTGCCATAGATAGCTTGGGGCGTATTCCCCGCCGCCAGGCGCTGCAGGTGAGAACCGCCAGACGGCACAAGCCACCGGTGCATGACCGGCGGCCTGTGTGCTCACCTCTACAGACTGAAGTCGGCCTTGCTGATGCCGTACCCGCTTTTGATGGGCCAGATGACGACAATGTCCTGGCTGTGAGCGAGCGTGATCAGGTCGGCGCGAGGCTCGGTCGGTACCAGGATCGCGCGGGCAGCCTCGGGGAGAAATCGGCCGTAGTCGGCGAGCTGACCGATCGCCATGCGCATGTTCTCTCGGGTGACGCTGCCCTTGGCCTCCACCAGAAGCTTCAGGTCCTTGTCGTACAGGTCGGTGAACAGCGGCCGCGTCTCCCCCTGGGGCAGCATCTGGTGCCGGCCCACCGAATGCCCCTTGCCGCGCAGATAGTCGCCCAGGGATTGCACCAGACTGGCCTCCTTCCGCTCCGCCTCGTACGGCTCCTGTGCCGGGTTGACGAAGCTGCGCTCGGTGAGCTGCTGCTCCAGTGGAAGGTCCTGGACCTGATCCTCGGCCCCGGTAGTCTTTGCGTCGTCCAGAAGCCGGGCCAGCTTGGTCTGTGGAGGCTGAGGAGCCGTGTCGAGCGGCTTCAGCCGGAAGACGATGACACGACGCAGCGGCCCGCCACCGCTTTCCGGCGCATCCGCCTCGTACCAGGGGTCCTCCCCGTACACCTCGAACTCGCCGAGATAGATGACGGTGCCGCGGGCGCCCTGGAAGAGGCGGAGTGCGCGTCCCTCCTTCTTGTGGTTAAGGATGCTCGCGTTCCCGGAGATCATCCGCTGGTCGCCGTACTGCCCTTCGCCGCTGTAGTGGAACAGGCCGTCGGGCATCCATCCGTCGAAGTAGCCGTGCTTCTCGCCCGCGATCGGGTCGGTGAAGACGAAGACGTTCGGAGTGCGACTGGACGGCCCGATGCCGCCCTGAGTGCGTCCGCCGAAGTCCTCGTGCAGCTTCTTGCGCTCGATGGGGTGGCCAGATTTGAGGGTCCACGTGGGGGAGGCGGGGGGAGTCGGCGTGGTCATGTCTTCCTCCACAAGATCGTGATAAGTCTCCCGCACTGTATCTAGATCCGCGATCTTGGTCAAACAGCGATGTCGCCATCCTGCGTCGGAATCGGATGTCGATTTTCAAGGTCCAATTCCCGTGTGGTCGCGAGTCGTGGTGTGACTGCGGGAGCGTTTCCCCTGGCGAAGACGAGGCCGCGCGCTGGCTCGAAGCCAGACGCAGGTTCGACCCCTGTACGGGGCACCATCGATCTGTCGGCGACATCATGCCAATCATGCATGCGGCTCCATGATCGCATTTGTGATCATGGAGCCACCTTCTGTGATCAATTTCGCCAATACGGTCCTGAGCGGAGGGGAACGACTGGTCGATCGTTCGTCATCCTTCTCGGCGCGGCTACGGCGAAGCGTTGTCCTCAAGTGCGCCGTCGAGCATCTTGTGCCAGACCTGGTCCTGCCCGTCGATGCACTTGGCGTAGATCTTTAGCAGGACTTCGACGCTGTGGCCTGCCCACTGGGCGACCTGGGTGGCGGGGACTCCGGCGTTGAGGCGCAGAGAAACCCCTGCATGGCGGAGGTCGTAGGGGCGCTTGGCAAGCTGGCTGGCGGCCTGTGCGGGCGTGAGTGCCAGGGCGCGAGCGGTCTTCCAGGTGCGGATGTAGCCGGACTTGTGGAGCACTCCGCCGCGTTCTGTGCGGAAGAGTCGGCCATCAGGGGCTACGCCGTATCGTTGGATATGGCTTCGCAGGATGGCGACCAGTTGCGGCGGGATGGGGACTGAGCGCTTGGCCTTGCGGGGCCGGCCTTTGAGCCCTCGGTGTTCGTGCACTTGGCCGCTGTCCGTCCATTGGGTGCCAACCGCGGGCGCGGAGCCGCTGAGCATGAGCCGTCCCCAACCCCTCTCGGGCAACGTGCAGTCGTGCTGCCGCAAGGCTGCGACCTCGCTGGGCCGCATCATGGCGTAGTACATGCAGGCGAAGAACGCCACGAGCCGGTCCCCTCGCCGCCATCCGGCGTAGCTGACAGCGGTGAGTAGCTCTCGCACCTGTTCTGGTGATGCCACCGCGGCAGGGTCGATCTCTTCGCAGACCTCGGCCTCGGGCGCTTTCCAATCCAGGTCCTCGCTGAGTGGGTTCTTGACGAGGCGCTTCTTGGAGACGGCGTAGCGGAGCACGTTGAACAGCACGCGTCGACGGCGACTGTAATACCCGGGTGCGGCAGCGGTGCCGTCGCGCTTGCTTGCACATGCTTCGAGAGCGGCGATGATGCGGTCGTACTCCGCGAGGTCGCTGACAGGGATCGATGCCTTGGAGATCCAATCGAGGGCCTGGACGATCTCGTCAGGCTTGTCAGCGGCGCGCTGCTGCTTGTTGAACGCCCACTTATACAAGGCGGCGCGCAATACGTCCGCGTCTGGTGCACCCCGCTGATCGCGTACCAAGACAGGGGTGACGGCCACCAGGGTTTCAGCGATGGAGATGCGTTGTCTCCCCGAGACCTTGGCCCAGCGGGCGTCGACGTAGTCGACGGCGTGGGCGTACCAGCTCGTCGTGTTCTGGGCGCGGAGCATGGAGTCGGGGAAGCCGGTCTCGGTATCGAACGCCTCGCCGTTCTGGGCGGCCTTCTTCAGCTTCGCGCGGAAGCTGTCGGCGAGTTCCCATGTGGCGAAGTGTTCAGTGAACACCTTCTCTTCCACGACCCATCGGGCCATGTGGGGGCGGTTGCCGGCCTTCTTGGTGCAGACCTTCCAGATGCGGACGCGGTAGCTCTTCATGGGTCAGCTCGCCTTTCTCTCGGCCAGGGAGTCGATCCACGTCTCGAAGTCGCGGCGCTTGATGCGGAGCTCGCCGTTGGGCAGGCGGTGGCACTGCGGGGTCCTGCCGAGTGCTCGCCAGCGCTGCCAGGTGCGCCGTTTGATGTCCAGCTCTTCGAGGAGTTCGGGGACGCTCATCCAGGTGCCGGTGCGGCTGCTGGCGTGGCGGATGTTGATGGCGGTCGGCTTCACTTCGTCGTCCCTTCGAAGGCGTGACCGGACAGGCAGGGGTGGACGGCGTAGGAGGGGGAGGGGCGGCGGCCTGGTCCGCTGCGGGGCGCTTCGGGCTCGCGCCGGATCCACCCGAGCTGTTCGAGCAGGTCCAGCGGCCCTTCCAGCTCGGCCACCTTCCGGAAGCGGCTGCGGGAGAGCGCGGTGAAGGCCTCGCGGACGGTGAAGCGGGCCGTCCCGGTGCGCTCAAGCCAGGCATGAACGGTGCGAGCGCCGTCTACGTCGGTGTCGGCGCCCATGGCGTCGAAGGTGGCCAGCGCGTGAGCGGTGAAGTACTCGCCAAGCGCGATGGCAGCGTTGACGGTGTCGGCGCTGATCGGGCGTCGCCAGCCGTCGTCGACATGGGCGGCGAGGTGGATCAGGCCGGCTAGGCGCATCACCGCGCCGTCGAACTTGCCTGCCCAGTCGGTGATGTGGCCGAGGTCGCCCGAGTCAGGGCGCAGGCGAGTCTCGGTCCGTCGGCGGTGCTCGGTGAAGGTCTCGTCGGCCTCGGCGGACAGCACCAGGCGGGCGGGATCGTCCCAGGCGTGCATGCCGATGGTGAGCCGTTGGAGGTTGGCGTCATAGCGGGCGGCGACGGGTTCGGGCACCGGCGGCGGGTCGATACGCCGGTAGCCGACGTTGCTCTTGGGCAGGCTGTAGAGGATGCGCCCGAGCAGGCCCTTGCCGCGAAATCCCGGCATGCTCGCGATGTCGGCGATGATCTCCGGCTGTACGGCCAGGCCCATGGTCAGAGCGGCGCTGTCCACCCGTTCCGTGCGGCCTCGTCGGTCGACGATCAGCGCGTCTCCGGCGTGCCCTTTCAGGAACAGGTCCAGGTTGGGCGTGCCCGAGTAGCGTCCGGCGAGTGTGGCGAAGATGCCGCCCTCTGCGCTGAGCACGGCCAGTCGTCCGCCCTGTTCGGTGAGCAGGCTCGCGGCCGTTTCCGGGGTGATGTCGTCGGCCACCAGCCGGGGCAGCACCGGCACCTTGATGCCCTCCACGGCCAGGGCGGCGCTTTGGGCCTCGGCGATGGCCTCGGGTGCGGCCTCGCCTCGCGCGCCGCTTGCCGTGCGGGCGGCCTTCTCGGCCATGTCGACAGCGAGGCGGCGGGCGACCTCGGCCTCGGTGATCTGCGGGCCGATCCGGTCCGCCAGCGCCTTCTCCGCGCTGTGCAGCGACGCGGTCATGGCGCGAAAGACGGCCGACTTGCGCGAGCCGGGCGGCATCGCGACCAGCACGAAGAGGTTGACCGGCTCGGTCCACGAGCCTCGGACGTTGACCACCGCTCGGCCCCCGGCGGCAGTGGACAACGCGGCCAGGCCGACACAGCCCGCCAGGTCGAGCGGCGTCTGCGTCTCCTCCGCCACGGCGGACATGTGCTCGGCCACCCACGCGGGAAGCGCATACACGGGGAACGGCGGTAGCTCGCGGCGCTGGCCGAAGGGCGCCGGCTTGTCCCACGGTTGCGCGGCCTGCTGCAGCTCGGCAAGCTGCTCGGCCGCGCCGAGCTTGCTCAACAGGGCGTCGGCGGCGGCGTGCGGGTCGGTGATGGTGGTCACGCCGCCCTCCGCGGCCGGCGGTGTCCGGCGTCGAGGCCGGAACGGATCGTGGCGAACGCTTCACGGGCCGGCAACCCGATGGCCTCGGCCGCGCTCTGCAGGCAGGCTTCGGCCAGGTGGCGCGGCAGCAAATCCGCGGCAGCGAGCTGACCGAGAGCGAAGGCCGCGGCGTTGAGCGTGTCGTTGCGGGTGCCAGGAACGGCGGCCAGGACGCGTTCCACCTCTGCGCGCATGACGGTCAGCGCGTAGCCGAGAGCGTGACCCACCGCGGGCCGGGGTGCCGGCTGCATGGGGTCGACTGCGAGACGTTCGGCCAGCCAGGACGGGAGCGGCGCCGGGGCGGCCGTGTGGATGGCCTCATACCTTCCGGAGCCCACCCGGCTTCCAGGGCCGACGACGTAGCCGCCGCGCCCCCGGGTGTCGATCTTCCAGCCGAGCTTGCCGGCCGAGTTGCCAAGCTCCACGTCGAGCGGGGTGGAGAAGTAGAGATGCGTGCCGCCGCGCCCCGTGCGGACCGTGAAGGTCTCCAACGGCAGAGGCTCTCCGGCCCGCTCGCAGAGCACGGCGAGAACGTCGGCGCCGTCATGCACACCGGGCGAGGCCCATTCCGGCGGCGGTGGATCATCCCCGTCCTGCGGGACGTCCAGGTCGATCACCAAGAGGCGAGACGGGCCACAGGCGATGCCGATGTTGTACGGCGCGCGTGCCCACATCTGCCGGATGCGTGCGGCGCTGGTGGTGGCCTGCCGTTCCC
This sequence comes from Nonomuraea sp. NPDC003727, assembly GCF_053586935.1. Taxonomy (NCBI): domain Bacteria; kingdom Bacillati; phylum Actinomycetota; class Actinomycetes; order Streptosporangiales; family Streptosporangiaceae; genus Nonomuraea; species Nonomuraea sp. NPDC003727. Next base: position 22,633 of record NZ_JBSFNE010000030.1, on the reverse strand, counting down.
AATCGGTGAAGCCGCGCAAGGGGCGCTTCTGGCCGGGCGTGAGCGGGAAGACGTGCCATCCGCGAGCGGCGGCGGCCAGGGCGTACCGGGTGAGGTCGTGCATGTGGATCTCCAGATCAGTGGTTGCCGTGGCGGCGCAGGCGGCGGAAGTAGACGTAGAGCTGCCAGCCGAGACGGGGCCGCATCCCGGTGCCGTGGCAGGCGCGGCAGGTGCGGTTCTTGCCGCCGGGGGCGCAGCGGCGGCAGACGCCCCACGGGGACGCGAGACAGAAGCCGATGTAACCGAGAGTGACGAGCGATAGGCGCAGCACCAGCAGGACGATGGCGGTCGCCATGAGGGCCTCCAGGGCCGATTCCGGGGTTTGCGCAGGTCAGGGTCTAGGCGCTAGATCGCTGGTGGATAGGCGTTTCCGGCTCTAGGGGAGCCTCTAGACCTAGAGGGGTCGGCCTCTAGGTCTAGAGGCGATCCCGGGCTCTACGAAGCCGCTCCACGGTCACGCTTCGTGATGGCGCTCATGATGCCGTCGCGGGCGATGCCGATGCGGTTCGCGCCCTTGCCGCCGCCCTCGGGCGTGCCCCACACCTGCATGGTCTTGATGCCGTACGGCTTGAGCGCCGCCGTGAGCTGAGCCGTCCTCGCGCCGCCCTCCAGCGCCGCCCACGGCCCATAGACCTCGCCGCGGAGATCAGCCAGCCGGTCCACGACGATCTCGTTCCAGACCTTGGCCTCGGAGGGCGGGACCACGGCGAGAATGTCGGCCAGGAGGTCGTAGGACGGGGTGAGCTGCTCGGGCCGCTCTCCCAGGCCGTGCCCGGACAGCGTCCCGAGGTCGGCGCGCAGGGCGTGAGCGCGATCGGCGATGCGTTGGGTGGCCGGGGTGTCGAGGTAGGCCGAACGGACCACCTTCGGCATCGGGGTCGCGCCCACCAGGTAGCCGATACCGGCGTCGGTCTCGGGAACGAACACCGTGGCGCGGACGCCGTTCTTGTAGGCGGACGTCCCGAGGATCATGTCGTTCTCGATCTGGCCGGCCACCCGCAGACAGAACCGGATCGACACGTTCGCCGAGATGCCGGTGGGCAGGCTGTCCTTGTCCGGGCGTTGGGTGGCGAGGATCAGCACCACGCCGAGAGCGCGCCCGAGCTTGATGATGAACTCGGCGTCGTCGCCGGCCTTGCCGCCGTACTCAGGGTGCGCGAACAGGTTCTGGCACTCGTCGATGATGCACACCAGCGGGTGGAGTCCGAGAGATCGCTTGTCGGCGATCTGGCGGGTGACGCGCTTGTCCGGGCACAGGTCGGGCGGCAGCGCCTTGAGGGCGCCCGAGCGGCGCATGACCTCCTTGCGCAGCAGGGTCAGGGAGTCGGCGGCGTAGGCGATGGCTTCGTCCTCGATGCCGGAGACGTAGCGGTGGCAGTTCTGCTCGTGAGGGTCGAGGTCGCCGGTGCCCTTGAGCTCGTGGATCCAGCCCTCCACGGTCGGGTCAAGCAGCGCCCCCGAGGCCAGCACGCGGACGGCGGCGGTCTTGCCCTGGCCGGGCAGCGAGCCGATCAGGATGTTGTGCTGGATGATCGGCACGACGATGGGGCGTCCACGCGGGTCGCTGCCGAAGGGGATGCCCTTGAACACGTCGTGGCTGCTCGCCTTGGCCAGTGGGGACCGCACGACGGTCTTGGACAGGTCTTTGTCGCCCACCCACAGGATCAGCCGTCCCTCGTGAATGGAGCTGTCGCCCTCGGGCCAGATGCACCCGAGCGGGCGACGCAGCGCCGAGGCCAGGCGGTCGCGCTTGTCCATCACGTCGGCCACGGTCACGCCGTACGGCAGATCGATGTCGGCCCGCCATCCCGGACCGTCGCGGGTGATCGGGGCGACGAACCGGATGGCGTCCTTCGGGTTCTTGGCGATGGCCTGGTTGATGCCGGCGATGCTGAGAGCGGTCAGCGCACGGATGACGATGTCACTGGTCAGCCGCTCCACGTTGGCCGGCACCACGGCGCGGTTGATGAGCGGACGATCGGCGGGCTTGCCGATGACGCCGAGGACGGCCAGGGCGACGGCGAGCGCCGTCCATTGCACGTGGGTCGGCTGGTCGGACACGACGATCGCAGCGATCAGCAGCGTCACGAGGGCGGCGCCCGTGATCCAGACGCGCAGGCGGACGCGGGAGTCACGCTGCCTGCTCAGCTTGAGGTAGTTCTCCGGGTCCGTCTTCCGCACAGCGGCCAGCCGTACGGGCTCGCCCTCCAGGTCGAACGTCCAGCGGACCATGCCGCCGACCAGGCGGGCGAAGCCGCGTGGGGAGCGTACGGCCAGCCGTCCGCCGTACAGCGGCGCGCGGGCGAGCTGGTATCCGCCGACGTGCAGGTAGTGAAGGCCCACCCACTTCAAGGTCTCGATCGCTTCGTCCGCCGACCGCAGCCACAGCGGCACGATCGGCTGCCGGGCGCGGGCCTTTGCCTCCAGGTCCGTCCGCCAGTCGGTCCGGTCCGGTCCGGGCCGGTCCACGCGGACGATCTCGCCTTCGAGAACCGGTCCGTCCGCAGCGGTGGCGGCGGTCCGGTCCGTCTCTTCGGGACGGTCGGCGGTCGGTCCGTACGGGTGGCGTCCGGCGCGGGCGGCGTCCAGGTGGACGATGTCCGCGTCTCTGCCGTCCGAGCTGTCGTCGGGGTCGAAGGGGTCGTGCGTCATGATGAGGTCACCTCGTGGTCTTCGCGGTTGCGGGGTGGCGGGGCGCGGTCTGGTCTTGGCGGATGAGTCCGCGCCCCTGCTTGTGGCCGGAGACGGATGCGGGTCCGTCCGGTGGACGGCAGTGGCCGTCAGGCGGCCCGGCGCTGCTTCGGTACGGCTGGCGCAGCGCTGGTCTCGGCCTCGCTCTTGAGTCGGGCCAGCAACGCCGAGGCGCGGTCCGAGGACATCGACCGGCCGGTGTCGCGAACGGCCTTCAACAGCCGGTCACGGGTCAGCGTGAGACCTCGGCCCGCCAGGTCGGCGGCGATGCTGCGGCCGATCGGCATGAGGTCTTCGATACCGGCGACGGTCCGCTTGATCGTCTTGAGCGGCTTTGCCGCATGTGGCGGCGTCTCGGGCTGCGGGCTGGCTGGAGTGGCCTCGGGCATGTCGCCGGCCTGTTCGACAGGCGATTCAGAGACTTGAGCCGCATCGCGGGCAAGCAGGTGACCGAGAGCGGCACCCATCCCCAAGACCAGCACCGGCAGAACGGAGACGGCCGCCGTGATCGAGTCCGGCGCCTTAGCCTGAGCGGAGATCTCCAGCAGGTGATAGGCGACCTGGCCGAGCATCCCCAGCGCCAGCGACCCGATGGCCGACCACTTGGCGAACGTCCGCGTGGTGTCGCTGACTTGTCCGCCGGACTTCAGCCACGCGCCCAGGGCGTACGCGGCATAGGTCTCCACACCGATTGGCAGCGTGATGGCCGTGTTGATCTGGAAACCATCCGCGATGCCGGGCAGTGGGGTGACCATGCCGAAGCCGGTCTTCTCCCCCAGCCCGACCCACCCGGACCAGGTGGCCACAGCGGCGGGCAGGGCGAGAAGCACCAACATCGTGTTCCTCTTCATCACGCCACTTCCGCCCGGTACTCGGCGAGTTCAGCGGCGGTACGGCCGGCCCAGATGCCAGACGTGGGGCGGACCCGCAGCGCGTACAGCTCACAGAGCTGCCGCGCGGGGCAGCCGGCGCAGACGTCGCGGGCGACGTTCTCACGCGCGGCGCGCTGGTCGGCACTCTCGATCGTGTCGATCGGCCCGGTGTGCAGCTCCGGGTCATAGACGCACTCGGGGAGCAGAATCTCCCCCTGTGTCCGCCACGGCGTTCCGATCGCCGTGCGCGAGGGGTGGATGGAGCGATTTACGCGGTTGAACTTACGGGTCATGATGGTGTTGCTCCTTTTACCGGGAGTGAGGGGCGGCCTGCGTCTTGGCGGATGGGGGCCGTCCCTCTTCGCGTGTGGTGGGTCTCAGCCGAGGTGAGAGGCGAAGGTCGCAATGGCCTCGGCGATCTTCATCAGGGCGTCCAGGGCGCTCGTGGCGAACTCGGCCGCCTTGGCGGGCTCGCGGACGACGAAGAACAGAGCGCCGATACCGAGCAGGGTCGGCATGATGCGGCGGGACTGCTGCGTCGGGATCATCATCGGTTTCCTCCAGGTCGACCGCCCGTGTAGGGGGCGCTACACGATCGACCGTATAGGCCCCCCTGCACGATCGTCAAGGGGGTACTACACGCGTGTTGTCTAGTCCCCCCTTGACGAAGCGTCTACGCTGATGGGCATGACAGATGAAGGCGTGAGCGAGGCGGTCAAAACTGCGCTTGCTGACCTCGGGCGCGCTTTCGAAGCGGCAGTGGTTGCGATCGACGCAGAGCCCGATCCCAACCGTGCGTACGGCGGGGCAACGGAACTCGTGGAGACGCTCAGACGGCTCATCGAAGCCTCTGGAGATCATCGCGCGCTTACCGCCGCCCGCATCTTCGAGCAGGAGCGGATGTCGCTGGCCGATCTGGCCGGCCGCATCGGAGTGTCGAAGGCACGAGCAGCCCAGTTGATCAAGACGGCGAAGGACGCCACCGATCAGCGTGGAACCGCGACGAAGGAGACTCAGTGAGCGAGCGCACCGAAGTTCGGGTAGAGGTCTGGCCGGTCTCGGCGGACCCCACCGGAATTTGGCTGATCAGCGGGAGCGACGCGTGGCGCTCCTCGGCCATCCTTCAGGAGAGCGACCCGCACACGGCTGTCACCGACCTCTTGGAGGCGAACAAGGCCGCTTCGGGCGTGAAGCTTCTGCACTCGACTTCCTGGCGCGCTGACGGCCAGGCCGTCATCCTGACCTATGTCGCGGTCATCGACTGCCTGGACTACGTCCGCGACCAGTGGCCCGAGGCGAAGCCGATCAGCCCGGCCCTGACCGACGTCGTCGGCAAGCCCATCGAGGTCGAGGCGACCGAGGCGCCGATTCCGCGGTACATAGACGTTCTCCTGCACGGAATGCGCCACCTGCAATTCCTGCTGCAGACCGACTCCTCGGCTCGTGACGCGTTGTGCGACACATGGCGGCAGCACCTTGCGGCCTTCCGCCCTGCGCTGGCCGGGATGTACGACCACAAGCGCGGCGAGGAGCCCATCACCATCGCCGATGGACAGATCGCTTAGGGGTAGGCATGGCTGAACACTCTGAGCATCAGCGTCGGGCGTACGAATTGCTGGGCGTACTCCTGGAGCGGGCCGCCCGCGAGGACTTGCCGGTCATCGCCTGGACCGTGGCGAGCGCCCAGTCCGAACCGATACTCGCCGGGCACTGCGAGGCGGTCGACCCGATTCGACGACAGGACGACTTCGAGGCCTGGCGGTCAGCCCTCGGAGCGGAGGCATGGCCGAACGGCATCAAGCAGGACTACGGCATTCGCCTCCACGCCTCTGCGGTGGATCAGGCGACGGGCGTGACCGTCACACTGGCGGCGGAGGTTCGCAACGACGAGATGTGACACGGGAACGTCGTCGCACAATCCGCAGTAAGCCTCCAGCGGAGCGATCTTCTGGGGGCTTACGGCTTTGAGTAGGCGTCGCCCGCGCTCAGCGGAATCACGCAGAACTCCGCAGAATCAGACCGCGTCCGCTTCGCCATCACTCGCAGGCTGTGGCGCGGCCACGAAGGTCCCCTTGGCCGGCAGGGTCACGACCAGACCACGTTGACGCAGTTCCTCGATCGCACGGCGAGCGGTACCGAGCGCCACCCCGTACTCCTCGGCCAAGGCTCGCTCTCCTGCGAGACGGGCATTCACACGCAGTTCGCCCGCCTCGATGCGGGCGGCGATGTGATCGGCCATCGCTGCGTAGACGTAGACCGCACCCTCAGGGTCGAACGGCGGAATGCCGTGCTCTTCTGCCATAACAGCAACCTAGAACGGCCCTGAGCTGCACAAACACATAGGTAGCGGCATGCTGCTGCATACCGCTCTATACCGCGTTATCCTGAGCGCATGAGAGTGCCAGGTTTCTCGCGCATCACTCTCGACCTGAATCAGGGGCAGGCCGAGGCATTCGCTCAGTCGATCCAGAAGGCGTATCCAGACTGGCTCATCGAACGCTCCGAGGGCATCTGGCGGGCCACCGGGGCATGTTGGGAGCCCGGCTGCACCTGCAAGCGGACGATCCACCACTACAGCCCTCTCGGGCTCGTCGTCCTCCTTGCCAGCGCGAACGGCGAAGTGTCCTGATGTGGACCACATCTGACGCCTTCATGGAGCGCTTCGCGCTGGTCATCAGCGGTATCGGGCCTTGGTGTCTCGTCGAGCGCCAGGCCGATACCACCGTCTCGCAGGCCGTGACCGCCGTGTGCGGACGCACCGCCAGGGTGGGCAACCGCTTCGGCCAGCTGTTCACCTGGCGCGTCGGCGATTCCGTCTGCAAAGAGTGCGCCGGCCGCATCGCTCGCGCGAGACACCCCTGAGCGGCGCGGCGGCGAGCGCCCCGTCCTGCCCACGCCCATCCCAAAGGACGGCCCGTGTCGCGACTCGCCGCCGCGCCCACCACCCGCAGTTGTCCCGCCAACGGTTGATCAGGGAGCACTCGTGGAGGAACCTTCCGACGTCGCCAGCCTGGACGCTGCGCTGTTCGCGCTCAGACGCGCATATCAGGAAGCGGTACGGCAGATGCGGTCCGAACCCGACCTGCACATTGCTTACCTGATCGCCACTCGGCTCGCCGAGCAGATACGCGAGATGGCCGATGACGCCGCCCGGGTGAGAGCCGGGGCCGCGTCGCGAATCCAGACGGCAGAGTCCCTCTCGGTGTCGGAGCTCGCCGTGCAGCTCGGGCTGTCCAAGGCCCGAGCTGGGCAACTCCTCCGCGCCGCCCGTCGCGGGCAGCAGGGCCCCGAATCTGCGTAGTTCTGCTGGATTCTGCGGAACGCATCTCGGCGCAGACGCGCGCCCTTGCCTGCCTGTCCGATGGCCGTCGATGGGGATTCTGCGGATTGCGCGGATTCAGCGACTATGAATCGCCCGTGTAGTGACACTTACTCACCAGGCGTCGCGGGTGTGTGGGAGCCTGCTGATCGTCACCGGTCGACCAGCTCGCCGACGGCAACGCTTCGACGTTTCGGCCCTCGGTCTTCAGCCACCCCGGAGGGCGACCGCCACCCCCGACGTTGTGGCGGATCCACTCGAGGGCAAAGTTGCGATCCTCGGCCGCCCCGGAGGGCGACCGCCACGGTGTATCGCCTTGGCGACGTTGAGAGCCTTGAGGTTGCGATCGTGATCAGGTCGGCGCGGTCGTTCTCCTTGATCTCCCCGTGGCGGTCGCCCTCCGGGGCGACCGAGGGTCGCAACCTGATCTTCCATGAGACCTCGATGCCTGGCGGACAGTGGCGGTCATCTGGTGACTTCGGAGATTCGGCGCATTGGCTTTTGCTTCCTGGCCGTGCACGCCTGGCCAGGGCTAGCAAGAACTGGGCGAGCGTCCGCCGGCCACCACTGGTGCCTGGCTGGCCAGCATCAGGGCCCTGGCCTGACGGCGGCCACCACCCTGGCCCGCGCCAGCGCGCTGCACAAAGCGTCCGCAATGGTCGCGCTCCGCGAAGCCGACGCGGCCGTGCGAGCCAGTGAACGCGCCGCGGCTCCGCCATGGCCCTGAGTCTTCCCCTTCGATCACGCGAAGCTTGCCGGATACCGCGCGCTGGCCATGGTCCGCTTGCGCGGCGCCGAGGCCGCCGTGGCGGCATTCGCGGACTCGCTGCCGTCAGTGCAGCCCGCCGCCAAGCAGCGCGGCGTGCTGGTGGCCGAGATCGCCCCGGCCAGGACCCTGGCCGGGGCATAAGGAGGCGTTCGGTCTGGCCTCCAACGCTCTTTCGGTTGGGCTTGCCTACGGCTCCGAGCGGGTCATCCACCGGCCCCGACATTCCCACAGTCCGTGCTTTCGACGACCAGCTGCGCGCAGCCCTCCTCTAGCCTGAGGAAAGTCAACGATCCGCATCGCCGTCACTGGCCACCGTGGCCTCTCCGCTAAAACAACCGCCCTGTTGGACCACGCAGACAAGCTCATCGCCGTGTGGGATGGCCTGCCCGCTCTCGGGTTCGGCGGCACAGCCAGTGTCGTCGTTACTGCACAGCGGCGGGCCGTTGCCGTCCACGTCATCTGGCCGGCTGGCGCCCAGCGCGACAGCTGAGCGAAAAGAGCTGAAGTGCGAGATTCCGTGGATTCAGCGGCCTGCAAGTCATGAGATCTCCGCCACTGAAAAGACGTGAATCATACCATCAGCACCAGCGGGTGGCTCTCGTCGTCCTGGGTATGGGTCTGCTCATGCCGCTTTCACACACGGCTGGCTTTAGCGTCTTAGCAAACGCATTCACCCACACCATTCGCGCAAACAGTGGATGCATGGCCGGTCGTTCGAGGCCCCACACGCGTCCAGAGATCACGCTCGGCAAAATATGGATCAATCAATCACCAGCGCCAGCGCCAGCGCCTAGCTTCCATTTCCTGCCCGACTTCGAGGCGCTTCTCACCCAAACGCCCATTTCATCATCTCAGGTAAACTAGCGCCGCACGGTTCGACAGCCCTCCTGCATCCGTGCAGTAAAGCTCGATGGCGAAAAGATCGCCTCTTCAACTTTTTCCGCCTTCTCGTTATAGCGGGGCGCGAGTATCTGGTTTTCCTTCAAGCGCTTTGCCATATCAAGGCGAAGTGGCGTTGATTGATAGTAATCCTTATGTTCACTGTCCCATGCGAAAGCCGTGTATTCGGTGTTGGCCTCTAGCTTGACGGGGAGATTTGCAAATCGCCACCCATCTTCAGGCTGTTGAATGTTCACCGCCGCCATAGAGCCTTCGAGCTTGGGCGCCAGAAGAGTAATAACCTTGACAGCGTTTTCGCCACCGCCTCGGTATACCGTGAGCCCGTCCGGTTGCTCACCACACCATGCAACCGCGATCAACAACGCGCCTTTGGAATCAATGGTTATTCCCACACCCCCCCAAGCCTCCCTCGTCGTACAGCCAACGAGGCTCGACGTCGCCGCTGCAGCTAGGATGCCAACCGCGAAGACACGAGAAGTACGCCCCAGGGATGCTATGGACATGCATAACCCCCATCCGTCCAGCCGGCCTGCTTTTCATATCTATTGGTACAAGGATTACTTCCTTCGATCCAGTACAGGATCGCAAAGGAAAACCAGAAGCCGGTCTTGTTGGCATAGTGATACCATTGCTGATTGTGCCTGTACTCATGATTCACTAGCTTGACGTTTTGCCTGAACTCCTTTAGCGACATATCCGTGAGCACTACGCTACCAATTGTGATCGCACTCCTGGGGACTAGCTTGTCAGGCAATCCGCCACAGGCGGTCATGCCATGGAGAACTCTGGCACAGTCAGCGCCGTTCGCGCGAGCCCACCCACGAACGGCCGCTTCGACTTCCTTTATATCATTTTCGACAATGATTTTCTTAACGAGCTCCGCAGATAGGCCGGCATTTTTTAGAATGTGCTCCGCAAGCTCGCGCAGTTTTGCGCCAAACTTCGCCCACTCTTTGCTGGCCACACCTGCAAATCCGCCACAGTCCTTCGTCCCAGTGAATTTCTGGCAGAACCATACCTTTGCGCCGGGAATGAAGAGGTCAAGCCCCTTCTTTGCTCGCTCACCCAAGTCTTCCAGCCAGTCCGAGTCTGTTTTTCCCTGGCCTGCGGGAAACGCTCCACCGTTCTTGTTAGTGCGGGCAAGCGCTTCTAGGACGGAGTTCGCCCAGAGTGCGGTGAAATCGTCATCTGTCATCGCCGGATCATATGACTCCATTATTTCTTCGCGAAGCTCCTTGGGGGTATTCCACCACTTGACATCCTTGGGGATGTACCAGGGCTGGTAGCAGTCGCCCCCTTCTGCCATGCTGCACACGCGCTTGCCGTCACGGTAGCCCAACTGCCCTACGCCTCCCGGGCCGTACAGCGCCCCATCGGGCCAGGCTCCAGCGCCCGATAGGTCGCACGGTCCCAAGTTGCCTGAACAGAACTCGGTTCCTCCCCCACCGGTGGAGATTCCGTATCGCTGAAGCGTCGATACAACGGTGTCGTGATCGTAGTAGGGGAGACCGGCAGGGATGCCGTTCGCGTAGCCGTCCCTCAATGGGCTGTGACCGCTGGGGTCAGTGCTGGTGAGTGGCTCGCCATTGGCATAGCCGTAGCGATTGGCTTGGATCGAGGGGGTAGGGCTTAGTGTCCAGGAGTCGCGTGCACTGAAGGTGCCGGTACCAGGCTGGTACCAGCGGGCGTGCATGTTGACCTTACCGGTGTCCGGGTCGGTGTACTCGCCCTGGTAGCCGAGGGTGCGCTTGGATCCGGCCTGCACTGTGACCTGGCCGAACGGGTCGTAGGCGGTCGAGTCAACCAGCGCGGTGGCGTTGAAGGTCGCCAAGAGGTCGCCGTGCAGGTCGGTCAGTGCGCTGACGACGGCGCCGCCGCCTTCCTGGACGCCCAGGACGCCTCCGGCTAGGTCGCGGCCGTACTTGGCCTGGACGGCGCCGGCGTTGTCGGTGATGGTGGCGATGTCGTTGGCCAGCCCAGAGTAGGCATAGTGCTGGGTGGCTCCCGCCTTTGCACGGCTGGTCAGTCGGCCGAGCGCGTCGTAGGTGTAGGCGAGTTCGCCGTCGTTGACGAGCTGGTCGAAGGCGTTGAACTTCAGGTTGCGGGTGGTGCCGCCTTTCGTCTCGGTGGCCAGGGTGCCGCGAGCGGTGTAGGTGTAGTCCGTGCCGTCGCCTGAAGTGATGCGGTTGCGCTCGTCGTATGTGAAGGTTTTGTCGCCGGCCTTGGTGCGGTTGCCTGAGGCGTCCCACTCGTAGCTGGTGGTCGTTCCGCCGGGCGCGGTCCAGGAGGTCAGGCGTCCGGCGTGGTCGTAGCCGTAGGTGTTGCTGCCGGCGCCGGCAAGTCCCGCAGTGACCTTGCTGGTGAGGTTGTCGTCCTTGTCCCACCCATAGGTGATCTTCGAGAGCTGGGCGCCGGAGCCGTTCTTCAGCGTGTGGGTTTCCACCCGGTCCAGCGCATCGTAGGTGTAGGTCTGCGTTCCGGCCTGACCGCTGGTCGGCGTGATGGAGGTCAGCCGGTCGGCGTTGTCGTAGCCATAGGTGAGCGTGCGGCCGGTCACCGGGTCGCTGCCCGTCGCGAGCCGTCCCACATTGTCCCAGGTGAAGTTCGCAGTGCCGGCAGCGTCGACGCGCTGGCTGGGCATGCCGAGCTCGTTGTAGCTGTAGGCCGTGCGCTGCACTGACCCTTCGGTGATCTTGGTGATCAGGCCGCGGTCGTTGAACTCCACCGCTTGGTTGCCGAAGCTGGTCTGGCGGCTGGCCAGGTCGTAGCCGAAGGTGCGGTCCGATGTGCTCGTCTCCGCGCCAGTGCCGCTCTCCTTGGTGAGCCTGCCGAGGTGGTCGAAGGTGCGGTCGATGCGCACCCCTCCGGGCTGGACGAGGCTGACCTGGTTGCCTGCCGCGTCGTAGATGCTGGTCCAGGTGCGGTCGGCAAGGTTGGGGTGCGCAGTGGTGGCGGGCTCGGTGACCGTTTCCTGCAGGCCGAGGCTGTTGTAGCTGGTCCACGTGGCGTTGCCGCGGCCATCGGTCAGCCGGGTACGCGCGCCGCTCGCGTCGTAGCCGAAGCTGGTAGTGATCGACTTGTCCGCGGAGACGGGTTCGATCAGCGAGGTGGCCCGGTTGAGCGCGTCGAAGGTCTGCCGGGTGATGCGCCCTTCCGGGCTGGTGGTGCTGTTCGGGTTGCCCGCGGCGTCGTAGCCGTAACCAGTAGTGCGCAGCACCGTGCCAGCGGCGTTGAGGTCCTTCACACTGGTCTTGCGGCCGGCTAGGTCATACTCGGCGACAGTCGCGTTCCCGAGGGGGTCCGTGACCTTGAGCAGACGACCGGCAGGATCGTAGGCCATCTTGTTGGCGTAGGAAACCGAGGTGGGCTTACTCTCGATCACCTCGCCGGCCGCGTTGACTTCCAAACTGGTGGAGCGGTTGCCCGGCGCCACCGTCTTGGTGAGGTAACCAGCGTCGTTGTACGTCTGCGTGGTGGTGTAGGCCGCCGAGGTGGGCTTGCGCTCGACTTGCGTGACGGTGATCTTCCTGCCCAGGTCGTCGTAGGTGGCCTCGACGCGGGCGCCGGTCGGATCGATACCGGCCAGCTTCTCGCCCGCCAGGTCGTATTCGGTCACCCACCGTCCAGCGGTCTCCCCCTCTGGAGCCGGGTCCGTGATACGGACCTGCCGGCCGAGCTGGTCGTATTCGAACGTCGTGACATAGCCGCGGGGATCGGTCGTGCGGATCAGCTGTCCGGCCGGATCGTAGGCGTTGGTCGTGGTCGGCGTGATCGCGGTGCCGCCGGGCGGCGTGTAGCTGGGCGCAGTCTTGCTGGTCAGGCGGCCGGCCTTGTTGAAGACCGAGGTGACGGTACGGCCCTCGGCATCAGTCTCATGCGTTGTGGCCCCGAAGGTGTCGTAACCCAAGCGGGCCGACGGATGCGCCGTGCTCGACGTACCCGCCTTGTCCACCTTGACCTGCGGTCCGGTCACCTCGACGGGGCGGCCCAGCAGGTCGTAGCGCATGGTGCTGGTGAAGTCCGCCTCGTTGGCGCCGCTCACGTTGCCACGCGGGTCGGTGGTCGAGGTGAGCAAGCCGCGGTCGTCATAGGTGGAGGTGGAAACGATGTCCTCGTCGCCGTTCTCCACGGTGGTCTTGGTGACCTGGTTGACCTTGTTGTAGGCGTACTCGGTCACCTCGGCGCGCGCCGTACCGGCGCCGGTGAGCGTGGTCTTGAGCACGTTGCCGTTGGCGTCATAGGTGAAGGCCGTCTTGCGGCTCAGCACACCGGGGTCAAACGTCTGCGAGGTCAGACGCGCGGCGGCGTCGAAGACGAACTCGGTCGTCGCGGTGCCGCCGCCGGTCACCAGCTTGGTTCGGTTGCCGGCCGCGTCGTAGGTGTGGTTCTCGAGTACCACATCGCGCGGTGTGGTGGACCCATTCAGCTTGACGTCCTTGGCGGTCTTCGTGGCCAGCCGGTTGTCACCGAAGTAGGTGTAGGAGGTCTTGCGGCCCATCGCGTCCACCTGCGCCTCCAGTCTGCCGCCCGGGTCGTAGGAGAACGACTCCAGTACGACGTCCTTCGCGGGCGTCGGACTGACCGGGCTGCCGGTCCACCCCTTCAAGGTGCGGGTGGTGAGCTCGCCGCGGTTGCTGTAGCCGTGCTCGACCACCGTGCCTCGGGCATCGGTCACCCGCACCAACTGGCCCAGAGTGTTCCAGCTCTGCCTGACGACGCCGCCCTCCGGCCCGGTGATCGTCTCCACCCGTCCCAGCGCGTCGTAGGTGTAGACGGTGGAACGCTCGGCATCACCTCCGGTCAAGTCAGAGACCTTCTCGCTGAGCTTGTTGCCGTCCGCGTCGTAGGCCAGCGTCGTGCGCCTGGTGTGTGTGACGTTGGTGGTCTCGTTTTTCACGCCCGGCTCGGTCTGCGTCAGTGGTCGGCTCAGCTCGTCGTAAGTGAACGTGCTCTTCACCCCGCCCGGATGGGCCTGCGACACCTGAGTCGAGTCGATCAGCCGGCCGAGCGCGTCATAGCTCAGCTTCGTCACCAGCCCGGCCGGATCGGTCTGCTCGGCCAGATCACCCGCCGCGGTGTACCGATAGGTCCACGTGTTGCCCCGCGCGTCGGTCCGCGACGCCACCAGGCCCGCTGGCATGGTGCCGCCACCGATGGCCGCCTCACTGCCATCGGTGTACGTGGCGGCTGTCGAACGACCGTTAGGGAAGTCAGCCGTCGCCGGCGTGGTCTCCTTGACGACCTCGCCCAGAGCGTTGAACTCCCACTTGGTGGCATAGGTGTTGTCGATGTAACTGGATGATCGCGCATCCCGCGCCACTGTCATTCGGTCATTACGCGGATCGAACTCGTTCTGCTCATCCACGTGGTATTCGGAGTAAGAGGTCTGACATCTGGACAAGTCCCAACAAGTCTTGCTGCTGAGCGCGTTACCCCGCTTGTCGAATGTGCGCTCCAGGACGTTGCCGTTCCTGTCAGTGATCTTCGCGGGAAAACCGCCAGTATCATAGGCATAGCTGATCTTCTTACCCAACTGATCGATCTCGCTTACCAGCCGTTGGCCACGCCAAGCGTCGTGCTCGGAGGTCAGCGTCCCGCCACGCGGGTCGGTGACCGTCACGGTGTCGAGCCATTTGGTGTAGTCGAGAGTAGGTGTGCCCACCTTCCACGTTCCGCCGTGCGGGTCGGTGTACGTGGCGAGCCTGCCGCTGGCGGCGTCATAGGTACTGGACATCCATGCGCGCCCCGATGGGAGCGTGATCTTAGTTAGGGAGAAGGGAGCCTCTGCACGCGCTTCGTAGTGCGCACGGACCTCTCCCGGGGTCAGTGCACGGTCGTAGAGCGCGAACTCGTCGATGGAACCTTCGAAGCCGAACTCGGTTGACTGGCTGCGACCGGCTGGGGTTCCTGGAACCGTAGAGTCCGCCGCACCAGATCCGATCACGGAACCGTCGATCCAGTCCCAGTCCTCGACGCCCATGGCCCCGGTTCCGGCAGTTGCTCCGTCCACGTAGAGCGTGGTGACGTTGTTGGCCACTGTGATGGCCGCGTGGTGCCACTGGCCGTCGTTTACGGCCTGAGGAGAGGTCACCGGGGTAGCAGGCGCCTCCGCGCCGAGGGCGAGTTTGAGCTGGCCACGCAACTTGCCGTCCGTGCCGACGTAGAGCGCTGGCACTCCATAGCCGGGCGCGGACACGTTCCATTCCGAACGCCCTGCCCAATAGATGAACCCGGACTTCGTGGTCTTGAACCAGGATTCGATCGTCACCTGGTCACCCAGTCTGGGCAGCGTGGGGCCCAAGTCGAAGTGTGACGAGCGTCCGCTGCCCTGGAAGGTGGCTGCAGCGTTCGTGGTTCCGGCCAAAGCGCCCGACTGGCCGGTGAGAACGCCGGTCCCGAACATCTGACAGCCCAAGGAGTCAGCATCGTCCGGAAAGCACTTCACCGTGCCCATCTCCGGCCATTCCTCAGTGCGAACTTCACCCAACCGGAAGTAGTGCACGGGACGGCTGTCCAGAACGGTTTCCCGATAACGCGATCCGCTGGTGTAGGTGTAGCTGGTGCAGTTGGGCTCCGCTACGGGTGAGCAGACCTCGGCCAGACGATCCCCTTCATAGTGGTATGTCCACGTCAGGGCCTTCCCGTCAACCGGATCGGTGGATACGGCGCTGACATGGTCACCCAGCCAGGCGAACGACAGCGAGCGGCCGCCGGTCGCCGTAACCTTCGTGAGCTTGCCGTCGGTATAGGTGAGATCTTGCCCTCGCCCACGGCTGTCGGTCATCTTCAGCAGGCGGCCTTGGCCGTCGAACTCGTAGACCGTGGAGGTCTTGTCCATCAACCGCCAGCCCCCACCAGTGAGCTTGGCGAGGGTGAAGTGCATGCCGGGTGGTGACTGGTACGAGTTCGTTCCGCTCTTCTGGGTGAAGCGAAGCTGCCGGCCGTCGAGTGAGGTGAGCAGCAGCGACTCGAGCGTCCCACCTTCTGACTCGATCTTCATGTCGAAGCGGGTCGACCAGCCCGCGCCGAACATGGCCTTTGCCCGCCTGTCGAGGCTGTTGTAACTACGTACGACCGAAAGCGGCACGGCGCCCGGCGTCGCGACCGAGGCGTCGGTGAAGGCTGTCGTATAGTTCCCCGCCAGCTGGTGGAACTCCTGCCCGTTCACCCCTCTGGTAGCCAGTAGGGAGCTGACCATCGGCTGCCGAACACCCGTGGTGAAACGTAGGTTGCCCAGAAGGCCGGTCTCCATGGTGTTGGTATCCCGGGCCTGGACCTCCCAGACGTAGGTCTTGCCCCACTGCAACTTGCCGGCAGGAACCTTCCAGAAGGGGTCAGTCCAAGGCTTCCAGGCCGACTTGTGGCACGTTCCCACGGTTCCGCTTGCGGTCAGTTCGCATACCTTGTATTCGCGCTCCACCTGCCACCAAGCTGACGTGCCCCTGCCGTAGGCGTTCGCACGGAGCTGGGGGGTCAGCGTGTCGACCTGGGCTTGATTTTCGGGAAATGCCGGCCCGATCCACGGGGCGTCCGCCGACGCAGTTTGAACCGCCCTTTCGTCCACCGCGGAGGCCATCTCCTGCTTGCGCTTGTCACGAGGAATCCAAAGCTTGGGCGGCTTCGGGTCTTCAGGAAGAGCCTTGCTGGCGGCACGGTTGTCGAGCCCTAAAGCACCCTTGGGAAGCTTGATCTTCTGCGCGTTCCTCGGACCGGTAGAACCTGTACGCGCCTGAGTGGCAGAGACGTCTACCAGGGGCGGCAGGACACCAGACGTTCCTGCCATCTGCTTGGGTGTGGTGACCGGGCCCTGATAGCCGGATAACTCGCTCACCCCACCTGGTCGCGTCTGCGCAGAGGCTGGCACGCTGACAAGCGAAACAAGACCTGGCAATAGAGTGACGGCCGAGACCGCAAACCCAAAACGAGCCCATGCCAAAGATCGGCGCATACGCCGCCACGCTCCGAACCACGAAGGGCGCCCGTAGACGCCGGACGAAGCTCCACCCGCCCGACGCAGAAACAAGGTCCCTGACTCGTGCGGCTCGGAGCATGTTGCCAAACGGACGAAGCGTAACTTCCGTCCGAAACGACAACAAGATCCAATCAAGTAATGCAAAGATCACAGAATGCGACATCTTGCATCGAGTAGCGCGGACAGCGCGTTGACCCCCATCGAAGGGCGCAGACGTTGATCGTTCCCCCCGCGTTCCCGGGAGGGCATGGCATCAGGTGAATCAGCAGGTCAGAGCGCTGTCGCCACAGGACTGTAAATCCGCTCCCCAATCGTGCGGGCACGACCCGGAAGCGTACGTGAACGTCGTCACGTACGGCGTGCGTACAGACAACGGCTCGTACAGCGCATTTCGCCTGGTGAGCGCCATGATTGTGGCCGGTCTCCGGAGCCGGGTGCGCAGGTTCGAATCCTGCAGGGGGCACTCGATCTTGAGCGGCGGTTTTGGCCGCCGACCAGGGCAAACAGCGCAGGTACGGGCGGGCCTCCAGTCTCACGGAGTCCCGCCCGTTCTCGTTGAAGCTCGCTGGCTGTGGGCCAGTTGTGGGCCAACCTCGGGTGGCGGGTGCCTGGCAGATCTGGCGAGGTCGACACCAGCCAGCCTGAAGGTCGGCAAGGACGTGCATGTTCACGCCGTGTTGCTTCTGTCCGCCGCTGCCGTACGGTGGCTTGTGAGCACGCCACCAACGGGGGATGAGGGTGCTCTCCACCACATAGGTCAACCAGGGCACCCTTTCCGGGGCTGCGCGGATGTGGCCGACCAAAGGGACTGGTTTCCAGACGTTAGCGCCCGACTGTGGTGATGCCGATAGTCGGGATGACACCCAGAGATGCGCGTAGGTGTCGCCGTTGCGCAGGTGAGCTAGGGCGAGCAGCGCTTATCGGGCCGGGCCAAACCGTCGACAACAGCAGCGCCATTCGGTGCGCTGAGCGCGGCTGAGCACAGCCAGATGGGTCAGGGCAAGGCTGGCAGTGAATCCCAGCACGATGTGCACGGTCAGGTGGGCGGCCAGCATGATCCAGGCTGGCGGCCTTGAGATTTCCAGGCGGACGGTCATGCGGCGTCTGGGTGGGCGGGATAGGTCAGGATGGTTTCGACGGAGTGAGGTGGAACCTACCCGGCGGAAGTGGTCAGGCACATGGATTACACGCCGGACAACATCGTGTTCCGGGACGGTAAGGCCGCCGCGCTGATCGACTTCGACATCGGCAAGCCGATTGCCCGGGTGGATGAGGTGGCCAACGAACCTCATTCCGGATGAATCGTCACTACGTTCCAGCGTGCTGGCATGCCGTCGCCATGGCACTCCACTGCGGTCGCCGACCTGACGCAATCAGCATGCCGCCGTAAGGGACGAGCTCTATGATCAGTTCGTCCTGATCATTGAGATTCGGAGAAGATGTCAATCTCATGCGCCGCGCCATGGTCCTTCTGGGTGGCGTCGCCCTCGCCGTCGGCGCATTTGCCCTCTTCTACCGGGGCCCGGGACAACCGTTCATCCGCGGTTACGTGAGCGACGTCGGCGCCACCATGCTGGTCTACGCGTTCTTGGGGCTGCTGTGGCGCACCACCGCCGCACGGCGCACCCTGGCCACGGCCACGATCGCCGCCGCCGTCGAGTTTTACCAAATAGTCGGCATGACCCCGCCGGGCATCGGCGGTGTCCTGGTCGGTGCGTTCCCCGACCCATGGGACCTGGTCGCCTATGCCATCGGTGTGGTCGCGGCCCTGGTCTGGGAACGCCGATTGGTCCGATCCGGTGATCAGACCGGCTGACTCTCGGACGCCACCCCACCGGCACGCTGACGGTACGGATGCCCCCACAGCAGCGAGATCATCGGGTTCGTCCTGCGCGGCGGCCAGCCTTCGCAAAGCAGGACCGCCGTATCTCAGGACATTCCGCTGGGTTCTGCGGAAGGCTCGACGGCTGCCGAGTGTGCCCTTCTGACGTGCACCGATGCGCTCTAAGCAGCTTTCTGCTGATTCTGCGACACCGGGCAGGCGCACATCAAAGCACGACACCAGTCGCGGGCAGGCAGGCCGTCCGGTCTCGCTGTGATCGTCCCTTCGTGTGAATGGCCGCCGCAGCGTCGTGTCCGGACTGTGACATCCCGCGCACATGCCTGGAGCCGGCGCAAGAAGTGCTCTCGGTCCACGGCTCCCATGAATATGGACGAACCGGTGGTGGGTGCTCGACCCGGCGCGGCTTGGAGGGCCTTTCGGGCCGGTTGCCAGCCGGATCTACGGCCGGCCCCTGGAAGGCGCGGGTAGAACGGTGATCGTGGATAGGCCTCGGGAGCCGGGTGGGCAGGTTCGAATCCTCCAGGGGGCACTCACGATCTCCATCTCCAGCGGCCTGATCGAGGCGGTTCAGCGCGATGGCAAGGCGGGCCAGCCCGCGCGGACTCTCGCTCGGTGCTGATCACGCGTCGGCGGACGTCCTTGAGTCGGCGGTCGCCGTAGCAGCCGCTGGAAATATCCAGCACATTCGCTCGACCTGCGGGGATAACGATCCGGTGAAGGTCGGCGGTGTTCGTGGCTTGTGCTCGGCGGCGGTTGGCCGGTTGTCGCCGTGGTTCGGCACAATTGCTGACGTGCGAGTCGGATTGCTGGGACCGTTCGAGGTCCGTAACCACGATGAGGCCGTGGTGGAGGTTCCTGGGGTTCGGCTGCGCGCGTTGCTGGCCGCCCTTGCCCTCGAACCTGGCCGGGTCGTCACGCGGGCGAGGCTGGTGGACTGGATCTGGGGGGAGCAGCCGCCCGCGGACGAGGTGAACGCCTTGCAGGCGTTGGTGTCCCGGCTGCGCAGGGTGTTGCCGGACGGCGTGATCGAGGCCGATTCCGGCGGGTACCGGCTGGCTGTGGCGCCTGATGCCGTGGACGTGTACCGGTTCGAGCGCCTGGTCGGTCAGGCCCGTGCCGCCGAGCCCGCGGCGCGGGCGGATCTGCTGCGCTCGGCCCTGGCGTTGTGGCGCAGTACGGCCATGGCGGACATCGCACTGCAGGGCAGCGACGCGTTCGACGCCGCGGTCGCGCGTCTGGACGAACTCCACGTCGCCGCGCTCGGGGATCGGGTGGATGCCGACATTCGCCTCGGCCATGGCTCGGAGCTGGTCTCGGAGCTGACCGAGCTGGTCGCCACGTACCCGCTGCGGGAGGGGTTCGTGGCAGCCTTGATGCGAGCGCTCGCCGAGGCGGGGCGTGGGAACGAGGCGCTGACCCTGTACCAGCGGACGCGCGAGCGGCTCGCTGAGGAGTTGGGTGCCGACCCGTCGGCCGAGCTCTCCGCGCTGCACACCGCGTTGCTCCGCGGCGAGCTGGGCGGGCGGGCGGAGAACCGCAGGACGAACCTGCGCGCCGAGCTGACGAGTTTCGTCGGCAAGGATGACGACATCTCCGCGGTCGCCGGTCTGGCCGTCAAACACCGGCTGGTCACCTTGACGGGGGCGGGTGGCTCGGGCAAGACAAGGCTGGCCACGGAGACCGCGCGGACGATGCTCGCCGAACTGCCGGATGGGGCGTGGCTGGTCGAACTGGCCTCGGTGCGGGCAGGCGGTGAGCTGGCGCAGGCCACCCTGACCGCGATCGGCCTGCGTGAGCAGCCGTTGCTCGGTGACGGGCGGGGTGGGGAGCCGATGGATCGGCTCATCGCCGCGGTCAGGGAGCGCGCGATCCTGCTGATCCTGGACAACTGCGAGCACGTGATCGAGGCGGCCGCGGCCTTCGCCGATCGGCTCCTGGGGGAGTGCCGGAGGCTGCGGATCCTGGCCACGAGCAGGGAACCGCTCGGCATCACCGGGGAGGTGCTGTGGCAGGTCGAGCCGCTCGCGCTGCCCGCGAAGGGGGCGGACCTCTCCGACGTCGGGTCCTCGCCCGCGGTGCGGCTGCTGCGGGACCGCGCGGGTCTGGTGCGCCAGGACATCGGCGCCGACGCGCACACCTTGTCGACCATGGCGCGGATCTGCCGGGCGCTGGACGGGATGCCGCTGGCGATCGAGCTGGCCGCGGCCCGGCTGCGCACCATGTCCATCGATCAGCTGGCCGGCGGGCTCGATGACCGTTTCCGGCTGTTGACCGGCGGCAGCCGTACGGCGCTTCCCCGGCACAAGACGCTGCGCGCGGTCGTGGACTACAGCTGGGATCTGCTGACCGAGGCCGAACGCGGCGTGCTGCGGCGGCTCTCGGTGTTCTCCGGCGGGGCGAGCCTGGAAGCGGCCGAACGGGTGTGCGGGGACGAGGCGTTCGCCGGGGAGCAGGTGTTCGACGTGCTGGCCGCGTTGATCGAGAAGTCCCTGGTGCTCGCCGACGGCGAGGGCACGCCGCGCTACCGGATGCTCAACACCATCAGGGAGTACGCGGCGCACCGGCTCGCCGAAGCCGGCGAGACCGAGCCGGCGCGGCGGGCGCACCTCGCCTACGTCACCGAGCTGGCCGAGACCGCCGAGCCGCACCTTCGTCAGGCCGAGCAGCTGGAGTGGCTGTCCACGCTCAAGGCCGAGCACGACAACATCAATGCGGCGCTGCGCGGGGCGATCGCCGAAGGATGGGCCCAGGAGGCGATGCGGCTGGTCGCGGCCGTGGGCTGGTACTGGTTCCTCAGCGGGCACAGGGCCGAGGGCACCGCGTTGAGCATCGCGGCGGCCTCGCTGCACGGTGAGGTGTCCGATGAGGTGCGGGCGATGGCGTACGGCATCGTGGCGGTGTTCGTGTCCTCCGGGCCGGGTGGTGATCAGTATCAGGCGCGGGAGTGGATCCACGGGGCGCACCGGCTCACCCAGCGCGGCGAGTACCGCCATCCGCTGCTCGGGTTCGTCGCGCCGCTGGAGCGGCTGCTGGAGGAGCCGACGGAGGTCCTGTCCGCGTTCGAGCCGCTCATCGCAGGCGACGATCCATGGGCGCGCGCGCAGGCCAGGCTCAGTCGTGCCAGATTCCGGCTCACGCTCGGCCGCGACGAGACCGACGTGGACGTCGACCTCGAAATCGGTCTTGCCGAGTTCCGCACGCTGGGCGACCGGTGGGGGATCTCGTTGGCGCTGAGCTTCCTGGCCGACCGGCTCGCCACGCGCGGCGAGTTCGCACGCGCTTGTGAGTACTACGACGAGGCGGTCACGGCGCTGACCGAGTTGGGTGCGAGCGAGGACGTGGTCGGCATGCGGGCGCGGCAGGCTCAGCTGTACTGGCTGCTCGGCGATGAGCGTTCCAGCACGTCGGCCATGGCCGAAGCGGAGCGGTACGCGGACGGGATCGCCTGGTCGGGCACGCTCGCCGGGCTGGCGCTTTCGAAGGCGCAGCTGGCGCGCTGGCGCGGCGAGCCGGACCAGGCACGCGAGCACCTGGCCACGGTGCGGGCGGCGCTGGGCGACGCGGAGACAGGCGACTCCGTCCTCGCCTATGCCATGGACCTGTACGGCTACCTCACCGAGGATCTCGAGCAGGCCCGCGCGCATCGGACCGAGGCGTTGCGCGCGGCCATCGGGACGACGTATCCGCCGACGATCGCCGAGGTGTTGATCGGGATCGCGGATCTCGCCATGCGCCAGGGGCAGGACGAGCAGGCCGTGCGACTGCTCGCGGCGAGCGACGGGGTGCGCGGTACGCCGGATCGTTCGCTGCCGGACGTTGCCAGGATCGTCACGGACACGCGCAAGCGCCTCGGTGAAACCGTGTTCGCCGAGGCGACCCGTGACGGTGCGCGGTGGGATTGGCGTGAGCTGGCCGAGATCACGCTCGCTCCCTGAACGACGCAGGCGTGAGCCGGCCGAGATCACGCTGCCGTGACCCCCACTCGCCGGAGGAGCCGCGGGTTCTTGGTACTCATGCCACGTCCCAGGTGACCGGGAGGCTCTTCACCCCGTAGACGTCCGCCGTCTCCGGGCGCAGGGCGACCTCGTCGGCCGGTACGGCCAGGCGCAGCGTGGGGAAGCGGTTGACCAGTGCGGGGAAGGCGACCCGCATCTCGACGCGGGCCAGCTGCTGGCCCAGGCACTGGTGGATGCCGTGGCCGAAGGCCAGGTGCCCGCCGTCCTGCCG
>NZ_JBSFNE010000029.1:0-88709 GCF_053586935.1 Nonomuraea sp. NPDC003727 | reverse complement strand
GTAAATCCGTCGGCTTAGCCTACCCAGGTTCGAACCCTGGACCTGCCACAGCAGTACGAAGAGGCCCGTCACCAGCGGAAACGCGGTGACGGGCCTCTCTTGTTTACTCCGGTTGGTTACGGCTGCCTACGGCGATCTCCGACCAGCCACGGCAAATACGCGGCCACGTTTTCCAGCGCCTGGCCGTCTCCGAGATGCGCCTCAGGCCCCACCCTGCTGACCATGTACGACTTGGCGTAGGCGCATAGAAGAATGTCCGCACCGCGCCCCGCCCACTTGGCAGCCTGTGGAGCGGAAACCCCGGATGGAGCCAGGTCGAGCTAGCGACGTGAACATCTTGAGGCAGGTGTGATCAGTCCTGAGCGGCTGGACCTTGGCTTGATAATCGAATATCGTCGATAATCGATGAATAATGATGCGAAGCCGCTGGACCGGGCCGAGGCCGAGGAGTACGCGAGCTGGTTCAAAGCGCTGGCCGACGCCACGCGCATCCAGATCGTGTCGCTGCTGGCCCGCCGCCGCGAGCCGATGACCGTGGGTGAGATCGTGACCGCCTCCGGTGTCGGCCAGTCGACCGTGTCGCACCATCTGAAGATCCTGGCCGAGGTGCGCTTCGTCCTGGTCGAACGGCAGGGCACCAGCAGCCTGTACCGGATCAACGAGAACTGCGTGAGCTGCTTCCCCACCGCCGCCGACGTGGTGATGGGCAAGCCCGTTCCCGCCACTCCGATCTGCGACTGAAGGAGACAGCCATGGCCCACGACGAGGTCGTCAAGCGATACTCGGGACTCGCTCGCGCCGCCATGACCGGCGAGACGATCATCGACTGTTCGGCCGACGAGTTCGTCAAGGGCTGCTTCGGCGCCGCCGCCTACGACGACACCGCGGAGCTGCCCGGCGGGGCCACCCGGGCCAGCCTCGGCTGCGGCGACCCGGTCGCCGTCGCCGAACTGCGCGCCGGCGAGACCGTGCTCGACCTCGGCTCGGGCGGCGGCATCGATGTCCTGCTGTCGGCCCGCCGGGTCGGCCCATACGGCAAGGCCTACGGCCTTGACGCCAGCCCCGACATGATCGAGCTGGCCAGACGCAACGCGGCGGAGGCCGGCGCGGCCAACGTCGAGTTCCTGCACGGCACCATCGAGGCCGTCCCGCTACCGGACCACTCGGTGGACGTCGTCATCTCCAACTGCGTGATCAACCTGTCCGACGACAAGGCGGCCGTCCTCGCCGAGGCCTTCCGCGTCCTACGCCCGGGCGGGCGGCTGGGGATCAGCGACATGGCGACAGAAGGCACGCTCGACCCGGTACGGCGCGCCGCCGCCGAGCAGCGGGTGGGCTGCGTCGCCGGCTCCCTGGAAGTGGCCGAGTACCGCGACCTGCTGCGTTCGACCGGCTTCGTCGGCACCTCGATGACCCTTACGGCTGACCACGGCGACGGGGTCCACTCGGCCATCATCCAGGCGGTCAAGCCCGCGATCGGTCCCGGCCTGGAGATCCGCCCGATGCGCGAGGCCGACGCGAGCCAGGTGCTGGCCATCTACCAGGCCGGACTGGACACCGGCCAGGCCGGCTTCGAGACCACCGCCCCCAGCTGGGATGCGTTCGACCGCGGCAGGCTGCCTGGGCTGCGCTACGTCGTCGCCGACGCCGACAGCGGCGAGGTCCTGGGCTGGATCGCCGCCTCGCCGGTGTCCAGCCGGTGCGTCTACGCCGGAGCGGTGGAGCACAGCGTCTACGTCCACCCTGGCTGCCAGGCCCACGGCATCGGCCGCGCGCTGTTGACCGCTTTCATCGCCGCCAGCGAGGACGCGGGCATCTGGACGATCCAGTCCGGCGTCTTCCCCGAGAACACCGCCAGCCTTTCCCTGCACCAGGCGCTGGGGTTTCGAGTGGTCGGCACCCGCGAACGCATCGGCCGGCACCACGGCGTCTGGCGTGACGTGATTCTCATGGAGCGCCGGAGCTCGGTCACCGGCCTAGAGGACGCGTCCATCTGACGTTCATTTCGGCTTGACCGTGCTGATATCCATGGGCGTCAATATTGACGCCCATGGATGAGCTGACGGTCTTTGACTGCTGCGCGCCGCTGGTGCGTCAACCGCTGGACGAGGAGAGCGCGGCAGGGCTCGCGCGGGCGTTCAAGGCGCTCGGAGACCCGGTACGGCTGCGCATCGTCTCGATCGTGGCCGGTCATGAGGGGGGCGAGGCGTGCGTGTGCGACCTGACCGCGAGCTTCGACCTGGCCCAGCCGACGATCAGCCACCACCTCAAGGTGCTCAAGGACGTCGGCCTGCTCACCAGCGAACGGCGCGGCTCCTGGGTGTACTACCGGATCGTGCCCGACCGGCTTGCCGAACTGTCGGCGCTGCTCGCCGTACCGGCTGAGGTGGCCCGATGAGGCGCAGGCTGCTGGCCGAGTTCCTCGGCACCGCGCTGCTGGTGACCGTGGTCGTCGGGTCGGGCATCATGGCCCAGACTCTCTCCCCGGACGACGTGGGCCTGCAGCTGCTGGAGAACTCCACCGCCACTGTCTTCGGCCTGGCCGTGCTCATCGTCGTGCTGGGCCCGGTCTCCGGCGCCCACTTCAACCCGGTGGTGTCGCTGGCCGACTGGTGGCAGGGACGGCAGACCGGCCGGAGGCTGCGGACGGGCGAGCTCGGCGGCTACGTCGCCGCCCAGGTGATGGGCGGCATCGGCGGCGCGGTGCTGGCCAACGCGATGTTCGACAAGCCCGTGATCACCTGGTCCACCACCGAGCGGGCGAGCGCGCATCTGTGGCTGGGAGAGGTCGTCGCCACCGCGGGCCTGGTGCTGGTGATCTTCTGCCTGACCCGGTCCGGCGGTACGGCTTTCGCCCCGCTGGCTGTGGGCGGCTACATCGGCGCGGCCTACTGGTTCACCTCCTCTACCAGCTTCGCCAACCCCGCCGTCACCGTCGGCCGCGCCTTCACCGACACCTTCGCCGGCATCGCCCCCGCCTCCGTGCCCGGCTTCGTCGTCGCCCAGCTGGTCGGCGGCGCCATCGGCCTGCTACTGGTCCACGGCCTGTTCGGCCGCCCCGCAGTGGGCACGACCAAGCCGGTCGTCCCGCATCCGGACTCCCGCTGACCGGTCGCCGCTTGACGCTCCCGCGTTTACTCAATAATTATTGACTCAATGAACGCTGACTGGAGTTCTTCGGTGGAGGCCCGAGCGCGAGTGCACGCCGCGCTCGGCGACGCGGGGCGGTTGGCCATCGTGGACCGGCTGCTGCTGGGCGACGCGTCGCCGGGCGAGCTCGGCCAGGCGCTCGGCCTGCCCACCAACCTGCTCGCCCACCACGTGAAGCTGCTGCAGGAAGCGGGCGTCGTCGAACGCCGTCGATCCGAGGGCGACCGCAGGCGCACCTACCTGCGTCTGGTGCCGCAATCGCTGTCCGGTCTGCTGCCGGCCGCGGCCCGGCCCGCCCCTCGCATCGTCTTCGTCTGCACCCACAACTCCGCCCGCTCCCAGTTGGCCGCCGCCCTGTGGAGCCGCGCCAGCGCCGTGCCTGCCACGTCGGCAGGCACTCATCCCGCACCGCACGTCCATCCCCGCACGCTCACCCTGGCCGCCCACCACGGCCTCGACCTCGACCACGCCGCCACCCGCCACGTGGATCAGACGCTGCGCCCTGACGACCTCGTCGTGGCCGTCTGCGACGCCGCCCACGAGCAGCTCGTCGACATCGACCGGCTGCACTGGTCCATCCCGGACCCCGTCCGCGCCGGCGGCGACGAGGCGTTCGAACGGGCTTACACCGACATAGCCGACCGCGTCCAACGGCTGGCGCCTGCCGTGCACCCTCCACAGGAGTGAGCCATGTCCCAGACCTACCGACACCCGGACCTGTCCGTCGACCAGCAGCACGCCCTGCTGACCGCCGCCCGCCGCCTGGCGGAAGAGTTCACCGGCACCTTCGGCACCGAGACCATCGAACGGTTCCTGCACACCAGCTACGACCAGTTCGCCATCCACGGCAAGATCCCCAACTATCTGCCGCTCCTTGCCGAACGCTTCGCCCGCCAGCGCCTGCACGCCTTGGCCCGCGTGGAAGGGCACAACGACGGACGGCCCGTCGTGCTGTTCCTCTGCGTCCACAACGCAGGCCGCTCCCAGATGGCACTGGGCCTTTTCCAGCACCTGGCCGCCGACCGAGCGCTGGCCTGGTCCGGCGGCTCGGAGTTCGCCGGCGAGATCAACCCCGCGGCCGTGGCGTCGATGGTAGAGCGGGGCATCGACATCACCGGCGAGTTCCCCAAACCCTGGACCGAGGAGATCGTCCGCGCCGCCGACGTCGTCATCACCATGGGCTGCGGCGACGCCTGCCCCGTCTACCCGGGCAAACGATACGAGGACTGGGAACTGGACGACCCGGCGGACAAGAGTGTCCAGGACGTACGACCCATCCGCGACGAGATCGAACGCCGGGTCCGCCGCCTGCTCGACGACCTCGGCATCCCCGCAGCCTGACCAGTGTGATCAGCAAGACCAGCGAAGGAAGGTATCAACCCGTGAGCGACACCCCCAGCGTCCTGTTCGTCTGCGTCCACAACGCAGGCCGCTCCCAGATGGCCGCCGGATGGCTCACCCACCTGGCGGGCGACCGCGTCGAGGTCCGCTCCGCCGGATCGGCGCCCGCCGACCGGATCAACCCGGTGGCCGTCGAGGCGATGCGCGAGGTCGGCGTCGACCTCACCGACCAGCACCCCAAGATCCTCACCACGGACGCCGTCCAGGCCTCCGACGTGGTCATCACCATGGGCTGCGGCGACGCCTGCCCGATCTTCCCCGGCAAGCGGTACGAGGACTGGAAGCTCGACGATCCCGCAGGCCAGGGCATCGAGGCCGTTCGCCCGATCCGCGACGAGATCGAACGCCGCGTGCGGGCGTTGCTGAAGGAGCTGGCTCAGGACCCTGCGTGAGCCAGCCGCCACACCGTGGCGGTGATCAGCCGGGCTGCGGCCAGGAGCGTGTCCTTGTCGACGCGGTCCGGCGTTTCGGCGGGCGTCTGGTAGCCCGGCATGCCCATCCCAATGCCGAGCGCGGCAAGTCCTGCCGCGGCATAGCGGCGGTTGTCGGAGGCCATGGCACCTGCTCGCAGCGGCACGCCTGTTTCGCGGGCGGCCTGGTCCACGGTGGCCAGGAGGGCGTGCGCGGGGCCGCCCGCCTCCACGGAGGCGGCTTGGTGCAGCTGAGCCGCTCCATCGAGGTTGATCACCATCGTGTCCGGCGGCACAGTCGGGGCGTGGTGGGCCGAGCCCCAGGCGCCGGCCTCCTCGGCGTCCAGGAAGGCCACCGCCAGATCGATCGGTACGGCATGCGCGGCGAGCACGCGGGCGGCTTCCAGGATCGCGGCCACGCCTGAGGCGTTGTCGGCTGCGGCCGGCAGCCGACGTTCCGGGTCGTCGCCGACGCCGTCGTAGTGGGCGGTCAGCAGCACGCGCGCAGGCCCGTCGTTAAGGCGGGCATGCACGTTGCGGCCTTCGACGGTGACCGGCCGCAGCGGCATCGACGCCGTCACCTGGACGGCCCCGCGGGCCAGTGCGCCGGACAGCTCTCGGTGAAGATCTGTGCGCAGCGCGACGACGGGGACCGCACGGACGCCTGGCCCGGCGATCATTTTGGGCATCCAGCCCTCGGCGTCGGTACCGCGCGCGGTCAGCACACCGGCCGCGCCGCTCTGCTCGGCTTTGCCGCAGGCTTTCGCCCAGTCGCCGGGTTCGGCCAGGATCCATCGGCCGCGGACGTCGGCGTCGTCCGTGTCTGCTACCAGAGGCGCGGTGAGCGGATGAGGAAGCTCCGCGGAGGCCAGGTGCTCGACGAAATCACGCCGGTGCTCCAGCCTTCGCGACTGCTCGTCGATCTTCCATTCCAAGACCGGCGTGGCATACAGCTCGCGCACGTCGGCGACCGGAAAGGAGACCAGTTCGACCTCGCCGCCCAGATCCCGCAGCTGGGTGGCGAGCCATTCTGCGGCGGACCGCCCGCCGGCTGTGCCCACGCGGCGACCGGCGAAGCGGTCGCCGGCGAGCTCGCGCACGGTGGCGGTCATCCGCTGGATCGACACCTGCTCAAGGGCGATGGCTAACCCCGACGCCTGGATGGGCGAGGAGGAGGTCATCCGCAGCATCCGGCCGCATCGCTGCCCGAGGCAGTAGTGGCAGCAGCCGGCGCCTGCCCGCAGCAGCCGGCAGCGGCTGCATCGGTCGCGGCGGCCTCGCTCCCGCAACAGGTGGTCGCCACCGCCGCGGCGGCCGCATCTGACGCCGGGGCGGAGGCGCCGCAGCAGCCGCCCGCCGCGGGCGGTGTGAAAGCGTCCTGCATATCGCCGATGAAGCCGCCGGAGGTCTCGGTTGCCATACGGAATCCTTCCTAGATTCGATAGCTATCTAAGCAAGGGCGAGTCTAGCCGTCTACTTAGACGCAAATCAATATAGAAGGACTTCTAATTAAGCCGCAGTTGGCTGGCGATGGCCGTAATCATGTCGCGTGCCGTACGGCCGGCGCCGATGAGGGTGGCGGAGGCGGGGCCGGTCCAGTCGCCGTATCCGAGCAGGTGCAGGCGTGGCTCGCCGATCGCTTGGGTGCCGTGGACAGGGATGAGGCCGTCGGAGCCGCGCAGCTTGAGGGGGGCGAGGTGGCTGAGAGTGGGGCGGAAGCCGGTGCACCAGATGATCGCGTCGCAGTCCCAGGTGGTGCCGTCCGCCCAGGCGACGCCGGTCTCGGTGAGGCGGGCGAACATGGGCTCGGCCTTCAGCACTCCCCGATCACGCGCCTCGCGGACCGGCGGCACGGCGACGATGTCGCCCAGGTTGGCGCCGTCCCCGTGCAGTCGGCGGGTGGCGTGCTCGAACAGCGCGCGCCCGTCGAGTTCGTCGGGCAGTAGGCGGGGCGGGCGGACAGTGACCCAGGTGGTCTCGGCGATGGCGGAGACTTCGGCGAGGATCTGCGCTCCGGAGTTGGCGCCGCCCACGATCACCACGCGCTTGCCGCCGAAGGGCTCCGGGCCGCAGTAGCCGGCGGTGTGGAGTTGCTCGCCGCGGAAGTCGCGTGTGCCCGCGTAGTGCGGGAGAAAGGGGCGCCACCAGGTGCCGGTGGCGCTGATCACCACGCGCGCCTGCCAGGTGCCGCGGTCGGTTTCCGCCAGGAGCCGTTCGCCGGCCCGCCGTACCGCCCGCACGGTCACCGGGCGCTGCACCGGCAGGTCGTAGCGGCGCTCGTAGTCGGCGAGGTACGAGACGGTGCCGGCGGCGCTCGGATAGCCGCCGTCCGGCGGGATGGGCATCATGCGGCCGGGCAGCGAACTGTACTGGGCGGGCGAGAACAGGCGCAGCGACGGCCAGACATGCCGCCACGCTCCGCCGGGCTGCTCCTGAGTGTCGAGGATCACGAAGTCGGCCTTGGCTCGCCGCAGGTAGTAGCCGGCGGCCAGGCCAGCCTGACCGCCGCCGATGACCAGGACATCGGTGGCGCGAGGGCGCACCGTCATACGGTGAGGAGTTCCACGTCGACCGGACCGCCGGACGCGGTGGTGGCGGCGGTGGCCGGCTCGGCGAGCGGGGCGAACAGCGCGCCGAGCTTGTTCACCACCTCGGGGATGATCCGGTAGTAGACCCAGGTGCCGCGCCGCTCGCCGTCGATGAGCCCAGCGGTGCGCAGCACCTTCAAGTGGTGGGAGATGGTGGGCGCGGTCAGGTCGAAGGCGTCGGTGAGATCGCAGACGCAGGCCTCGCCGCCCGCGTGCGAGCCGATCATCGACAGCAGGCGCAGCCGTACCGGATCGGCGACCGCCTTGAGCAGCACCGCCAGCTCGGCCGCGTCGTCCTCCGACAGCGGCTCGCGCGTGATCGGTGCGCAGCACTGGCTTGTCACGGCGGTCATACGGCACCCCTTACTTCGAAAACTATCGAAATTATACGCGGTGGTAGGCGACCAAGGCCAATGCGGCGATCATGCAGGCGGTGGCGACCGCGCCCATCACCCAGATGTAGCCGACTGCTTGGGCGAGCGCGACCGCTCCCAGCGGAGCGAGGGCCTTGTCAGCGACAGAGAAGGCGGCGATACGGCCGGACAGGGAGGCGTAGGCGGCGGTGCCGTAGCGCTGCACGAGCAGGTGGGGCAGGGTGATGGAGGCGATGCCGAAGCCCAGCCCGAACCCCAGCACGCAGCCGACCGCCCCGGCCATGCTCCGCCCGACCAGCGGCAGCAGCAGGACGGCGACACCCTGGAGGGTGAAGATCGCGGCGGCGATGAGGGCTGGGGGCAGCCGGGTCTGCAGGCCGGTGGTGATCAGGCGGCCGGTGACCGACAGCACGCCGAGGAGGCCGGCCAGTGTGGCGGCCAGGACCGGCGAGTGGCCGAGGTGGATGAGGTAGGTGACCAGCAGCACTGCGACGGTGGCCACCGCGCCGCCGTTGGCGGTGAAGGCGATCACGAGTAGCCAGAACGGGCGGCGGCGCACCGCGGCCTTGACGATCTCGGCTCTCTCCTCAGCCGCGGCGGGTGTGCGTGCCGCGCTGGGGCGACGGCGGATGACGAGGGTGTGCAGCGGGATCGCGGCCAGCCCGTAGAGCAGGGCGGTGAGCGGGATGAAGATCGACGAGGCGAACCCGGCCACAATGGTCAGCGCCAGCAGAGCGCCCGCCCGTCCCTTCTCGTCGCCGCCGTACCAGGCGACGATGACGGCGAAGGCCGCCTCGTACAGCACCATGGCGCAGGCGATGCCGATGGCGGCGAACACCGCGTACAGCTGCCAGAGAGTCTCCGCCCGCGACCAGGTCAGCACCGCGGCCGTGCCGAGGATCGAACCGGCGCTCATCAGGCCGCGCCCACCGCGGGCGTCCAGCCAGCGTCCCGCGGCGGGTGCGCACAGGGCGGCGATCAGGATCGACAGTGTGAGCGCGGCGGCGACTTGGGTGTGGGAGGCGTTCAGCTCGCGCACCATCGGGGTCAGGAAGACGGAGAAGGCGTAGTAGAGCACGCCGTAGCCGATGGTCTGGGTGACGGCCAGCGCGGCGACGATCCGCCGGCCGTGGCCGGAACGTGGCTGACCGCCGCCCCAGGTCTGCGGGGCGGCGGTCTCGGCGGTGGAGCTCACTCGGCCTCGCTGGAGCAGGCGATCAGGCGACGCCCGTCCGCGGTCGTCGTCCACTCATCCCCGGCCTCGGCGATGAAGCCCTGGGCCTCCAGCCGCCAGGTCAAGGTTCCGGCCATGCGGGCGACGGCGGACGCGAAGCCCGGGTTGGTGCTGGATCGCCGGGCACTGACCAGCTGACGGCCCAACTCTTCTGTGTGCAACCGGCCGTGGTCGCAGATGAGGCGCAAGGCCTCCTTCTGAGCTGCGGTCGGGTATCCGTCTGACATGCCGATCCCTGCTTTCAGCCGCAGCAGCCGCCGCCGTCGGAGGCGCCGACAGTGGCCAGCGGCAGCGGGGTGGCCAGCAGGCCGCCGCTGATCCCGGTGGCCAGGCCGACGCGCTGCTCCTGAGCTTCGGCCAGACTGGAGGAGCACACTCCCGTCTCCGGCAGGTCGAGCTGCACGTCACGGGCGGCCTCCCAGTCGCCCGCGATCGCCGCGACAACCGAGCGGACCTGCTCGTAGCCGGTGGCCATCAGGAAGGTGGGGGCGCGGCCGTAGCTCTTGACGCCGACGGCGTAGTAACCGGGCTCGGGGTGGGACAGCTCGTCGACGCCATGAGCGGGGACGGTGCCGCAGGAGTGCTGGTTGGGATCGATCAGCGGAGCCAATTGCCGGGTGGAGCCGAGAATCGGGTCCAGGTCCAGGCGCAACTCGGAGGCGATGGAGTGGTCGGGACGGTAGCCGGTCGCGACCACGATGCGGTCCACCGTGACCGACTGCTCGGCGCCGGACGGGTCACGGCTGACCACGATCGCCTGGTCGCCGCTACGGGTGACGGAGTGGGCGAAGAAGCCCGTCAGCAGCCGGACGCGGCCCGACTCGACGTGTGCGCGCAGGCGGGTGCCGAGAGCGCCGCGAGCCGGAAGCGCGTCGGCCTCGCCGCCTCCGTAGGTACGGCTGGCGCCCGCCGCGCGGATCGCCCACGTGATCGGCGTGTTCTCCAGCTGGGCCAAAGCGAGCAGCGTGGTGGCCGCCGAGTGGCCCGCGCCGACGACGAGCGTGTGCCTGCCCTCGTAGCGGTCGCGGTCGTCGCCGAGCACGTCGGGAAGGGCGTGGTCAACCAGGTCGCCGACCTCGGCCTCGCCGTGAGCGGGCAGGCCGCTCGCACCCAGCACGTTCGGGCTGGTGTAGCTACCCGAGGCGTCCACGATCGCGCGGGCCAGGAGTTCCTCGCCACCCTCCAGGCGGATGAGGAACGGGGCGTCTTCGCGACCGTTGGTGCGGACTCGGTCATAGCCGAGACGGCTGATCGCGCTCACCTTGGCGCCCAGCCGTACCTTCTCGCCGAACAACTTGGCCAGCGGCGCGAGATAGTCGTCGATGAGCTCGCCGCCGGTCGGCAGCCAGTCGGGGTCGGGCGCGGTCCAGCCGTCGGCCTCCAGCAGGCGGCGAGCGGCGGCGTCGATGTTGTACTTCCACGGGCTGAACACCCGCACGTGGCCCCACTGGGCAACCGACGCGGCGACCTGACCCCCGGCCTCCAGGACCAGGAAGTCCTGACCCCGCTCGGCCAGATGCGCGGCGGCGGCCAGTCCGACCGGGCCCGCACCGATCACCACGATCGGCAGCACGCCGGCAGCGCCGGAGGTCACATTCTGCTCAAGCTCAAGGGAGGCGGTGGTGCCGCAGCAATTGGCGCTCATGATGGCTTCTCCTGGGTTTCGGTACGGCTTAGCGGAACAGCAGGATGTCGATGTGGACACGGTCCACGGCGGCCCTGGAGCGGCACGCAGCGTCGCAGACCTCGCCGGTGGCCTCGTTGAAGACGAAAGTCGGGCCCTGGCGGTAACGGCGGAACCGAGCGCGCATTGCGCACCTCCTGTTTAGAAGTTCATCTAAGCAGTGCCTATAATGCGGCACTACTTAGAGAGATGTCAAATTAGCTGGATGTCGAATCAGCTGGCGATGTCAGAGGCCGACCTGGGCTGGAGCGTGGCGGGCGTGCGCGGCCAGCGGGCCCATGATGTGCGCGGCGTCGGCCGCGACACCGCGCAAGGTGTTGGAGGCGAACGAGCGCTGGAACTCCAGCCCCAGGTAGGCCAGGCCCGGCCGGACCAGGGACAGACCGCCCTGATGCAGCGGCAGGCCATGCTCGTCCAGCGCGCCGAGCGGCGCCAGATAGCCGAGGTCGGGCAGGTAGCCGGTGGCCAGCAGCACCACGTCCACCGGCTCCCGTACGCCGTCGGCCCACACGACGCGTCCGCCGTCCAGGGCGCCGAACATGGGCCGGCGCACCAGGCGGCCGCCCTCCACGGCGGCGGCGTAGTCCCCCACGTCCATGACCAGACGGGCCTGCACATGGTGGATCAACCAGGCCGGCGGCAGCTCGTCGAAGCCACTGGAGACCAGCCAGTGGTGCACATCCCGGCCGTCGCGCCACTGCGACAGGAAGGCCAGCGGCTGGCGTGAGGCGATCGTCACGTCCGCGACCTCGGCCAGCTCGTAGGCGATCTGCACGGCGGAGTTGCCACCGCCGACCACGACCACACGCTGCCCGGCCAGATCCTTCGGGCTGCGGTAGTCGGCCGCGTGCAGCACGCGGCCAGTGAAGGCTCGGCCCCTGGTAGGGCAGGAAGGATCGGGCGGGAGAAGGAGCCACTGGCGGCCACCACGCCCGCGGCCTCCAGTTCCTGGCCGTCGGCGGTGCGCACAACGAAGCGACCGTCCTGGCTCTGTTCCACCGCCTCTACCCGAGTGCCGGTGCGGATCTCCGCGTCCAGGCCGGCCGCATACCTGGCCAAATAGTCCACCACTTCGTCACGGTGGGGGTAGCGGTCAGGGTCGCCGTCGAAGTCCAGGCCGGGCATCGCGCTGAAGCGGGCCGGGGAGAACAGCGTGAGGCTGTCGTAGTAGTCCGGCCAGGCACCAGCCGGCCGCGGCCCGACCTCCAGCACGAGGGGCCGCAGGCCGGCTTCGAGAATGGCGCGAGCTGCGGCGAGGCCGGACTGGCCGGCGCCGATCACGACGACGGGAAGAGCGGGTGTGGTCATGCCGGGGACCATATATCGCTGATTTTAGATATGTCAAAGAAGAGATATGATGGTGCAATGTCCGTCAGGAGGGAGTCATCCATGTCGTCATCCGCGCCCGACACGGGCCTGGAAATCGCCGGGGAGCAGCAGTCGTGCTGCGCAGTCCCGGCCGAGCCGCAGACGGACGAGGTCGAGCTCAGCCCAGCCGTCCACGCGTTCCTCAAAGCGCTGGCCAGCCCGGTCCGCCAGCGCATCATGCTGCTGTTCGCTCGGGGCGCCGAACTGTCGGTCGGCCAGGTGGCCGAGCTCGCCGACCTCGGACAGCCACGCGCCTCCGAGCAGCTCGCCGAGCTCAAGCGAGGCGGCATCCTGACCTCCCGCAAGGAGGGCAAAGTCGTGCTGTATCGCGCCGACAAGCAGGCCACCGCCGCGGCCCTGGCCGACCTTCAGAGCTACCTCAAGTACTGCTGCTGACCCACTCCAGATCGCTCACGGCCGCCCAGTCCGCGGCGTCAACGGAACAGCAGCAGCGTCGGCATCATGCGGACGTAGACGACCATGCCCACGACTTCCACCAAGGCTTGGGTGACCACCACCACTGCGGCGACGGCCAACTGATCTGGCAGCGCCAGCGCCAATGGCAGGACGACGAGGGAGTTACGGGTCGCACCGGCGAACACGGTCGCCCGTCCAGCGGGTGCGTCCAGGCGGAACAGACGGGCGACCGCCAGGCCGGCGACGGCCATCACGGACAGGAAAAGCACGTAGAACGGCACCACACCGACCACTGCGGCCAAGTTGCCGTCAAGCTTGGGCACCTGGGAGGCGACCACCGTGATCAGGGTGGCCGCCAGGAAACGACCCTCGCGCAGCGAGTGCACCAGCTCAGCTGCGGGCACCTGCAGAAACGTCACATACATCAGCGTCCACCGATCACCCTGGCTACCGAGTGGCCTGGAGCCGCAAGCAGTACGCGAGCCACGGGGACTTCGAGCGGATGGCTCAGTGACCTGCGCCTCTTACGTGTGACCAGAACTTTCGTCTCACACAGTGGAACAGGTCATCCAAATGTGATGAAGAAGCGTCATTATGGGGACAGTGCTACGTACTAAGTACTTGGCCAGAGTGATTACGATATGCCGACGAAGC
Organism: Nonomuraea sp. NPDC003727; assembly: GCF_053586935.1. Lineage (NCBI taxonomy): Bacteria > Bacillati > Actinomycetota > Actinomycetes > Streptosporangiales > Streptosporangiaceae > Nonomuraea > Nonomuraea sp. NPDC003727. The sequence goes on along the minus strand of NZ_JBSFNE010000029.1, from coordinate 75,429 downwards.
AAGGTGCAAGCCGACACGCCGTATGCGGTGCTGATTTAGTTGGCATTGCTTCTGTGACATCGCTTGCGGAGAGCACGCTAGTCACTACGCTGAGTTTGTAGGCCGTGCACACGGCCCTCTCGACTGGATATCGAGCGGACCGCGTGAACGACGTGAAGTCGTCACCCTTCGCGTCCTGGCAGACCTCTGTGGGTGGGGCGCTTCACACTCAAGGGTGGTCTTGGGGCCTTCTCGCTACTAGAGCGGGAAGCCCCCGAGGCCGCCGCCGCTGCCGAAGAACTCCTTGTAGAGCTGCCGGCCGACCTCCCAGAGGGCACCCTTGATGAGGGCGGAGCCTACTGCGAAGATCCATCCGGCCCGGGATTTTTGGCCCTTGCTCTCATCTTCAGCGCGCTTGCGCCGGTGCTTACCCATAGAGCTAATACCTCCTCGTGTTGATGCGCCCCCGCGAGGGGACGACTTCCGGCCGTCGGGCCCAGCGCCCGGAAGCCGGGGTCGCGTCGAGCGACCACGTGGCATCGCCCGCGTCAGGCGATCAACATCGAGTTGGTACTAGTAAAGATTAGCCGTGCGCGCGGGAAAGTACCCACCATGAACGCGCAGATCGAAATGGGGGCTCCTACTGGGAGTGGCCAGGCGACTTCGGGCATTGGAACGTGACAGTGTCTCCCATCTGCGGTGACATGAGCATCACCGGCTGTTATTAGTGACACCTAAAGATCGAATATAAATGATCTTGGCCGAAAGATGGTCCTTCTGGGCTATAAGGAAATGAGGCAAGGAGGCGACGAAAGCGGACATAAAAGTCAGCGGTCACAGATCATCTTTGCGGGGTCGACAACTGCTGTGACATGCGAAGGCGATGCGCGGCCTGTGCCTGGCGGATGTCGACGACCTCGACCCGTCCAGGGAACACCGCCCGCGGGAACACATAGCTTCGCCCGCCGGAACATCGAGAACACTCCGGCGTCATCGACCATCCCCCACAACAGGTACGAACCGATCGCCCGGGCTGCCCTGCACGAACGGGCCCCGGAGATCTCATCCGGTCTCCCTTCGGGTCGCGGTCACTTCCAGCTCCCAGACCGCTGAGGGGCATCGCCTGAATGCAGGTCGAGCAGCTCGTCACGGCGGTCCCGCCGCTGCACGCCGACATGGATGTTGCGGTAGCCGGGAAACCCGGGCGCCTGCCCGTGCTTCCGTCCCGGCAGATCGGACGCCTCGATGCGGGTCATCACGACAGCATCATTCTCCCGAATCACCGCGTGCGGCGCTCGCCAGTGCGCCGCATCACCGGCTCAGCGCGGCGTTCGCAGGATTGCCACAATCCGAGCCACGCTCGCCGACATGCCAGCGCCAGCGGCTGGCGGGATAGCCAGCGAAGTGTGATCGTGCCGAATGCGTGCCGAAATCGAGCTTCAAAGCCAAAGAACCGCAGGTCAGAGGCATGAATCAGCGGGACTGTAAATCCGTCGGCTTAGCCTACCCAGGTTCGAACCCGGGACCTGCCACACCAGCGAGAAGAGGCTCGCCACCAGCGGAAACGCGGTGGCGAGCCTCTCTTGTTTGCTCTGGTTGCCTACAGCTTCTTACGGGTGTCTCCGGCCAGTCACGGCAAATACGCGGCCGCATTTTCGGCGTTTGGTCGCCTCCCAGCTTCCCTTCATGGCCTCGCCTGCTGCCATGAACGCATCTCGCGTAGACGCGTAGACGAACATCCACGCCGTGCCCCGCCAACTTGGCGACGCCCTCGAATGCCGCGTCCGTCTGGAAGTTCCCTCCGGTGCCTGCCTCACCCGTCCCGTTGCGTCCTCGGCCACGTCGGACGGGGCGGAGAAGTAGAGATGCGTGCCGCCGCGCCCCGTGCGGACCGTGAAGGTCTCCAACGGCAGAGACTCTTGCCCGCTCGCAGAGCACAGCGAGAACGTCAGCGCCGTCATGAACACCAGGCAGAGCCCATTCCGGCGGCGGCGGATCCCCCCGGTCCTGGGGACGTCCAGGTCGATCACCGTAAGGCGGGACGGGCCACACGCGATGCCGATGTTGTACGGCGCGCGTGCCGCCGCAGCCAAGCGACCACCGACAACGACAAAGGCGCCGAGTGGCAGCAGTCCAAGGACGTTCTCTGGGCAGCGTTCCGATCTGGCGGGAGACGCCGACACCACGATCACGCCTTACTCACTGCCGGCTGTTCGGTGAGATCGGCTCAGCGCTTCTCAGGATGAAACGGAGGCTCATTGTTCCGCGAAAATCGACACAGTCGACGCGGCTTCGCACCGCCTCCCCCTCGCTGGCGTGACCGGCTTCATCCGTTGTCCGTTCTTGCCGGCCTCGGCATTGCAGTGCGGGTGACCGGTTCGATAGGAAGCCCTGCCGCCTGGGGCCGCTCTCTTCAGGTCAGACGGTCGGTATGGAGGCCGGTCGGACCGTGGCGCGGTGGTCCGATCGGCCTCCATGCCACATCAGACGGGAACCAGACTCCACTGCTGGCTAAGGTTGTTCGTGTCGGTCTGCTGCACGATCACGGCAAGGTCCGCGGTCGAGTCGCCGCGGACGCCGATGACCTTGCCGCTGCGCACGTTGCCGATCTTGAAGTAGCCGTCACCGGTGTCGATGAGCATCCACTGCTGGTTGGTGCCACCTGCGTCGCCCCATTGGATGATCGGAACGTCGTCAGCCGTCGAACCTCCGCTGACGTCGGCCAGCAGGCCGGAATTGACGTTCTTCAGCGTGTACACCCGGCTGCCGAGATCGGTCAGCTGCCAGCGCTGGCTCGGGCTGCCCTGGTCGGTGGTCTGGATCAGGCCCGTTCCGGCAGTGGTAGAGGAACCGGACACCTCGACGGCCTTGCCGCTGCGCCGGTTGACCAGGATGAACGTGGTGGCCTTGGCTGGTGGCGTGACCGTGGCGGAGCCGCCCGCGGCCACAGTGACGTTCTGGCTCCAGGTGCCGAACCTGACCCGGGTCGAGGTGCCCCCGACGCTGCGCAGGGTCGCGCTGGTGACGTTGCCGTTCGCCCAGTCCATGTCCAGGGTGAATCCGCCGCGCAGGCCGAGACCCCGGACGCTGCCGGTGCCCCATGCCGCCGGCGTCGCGGGCAGCAGCTCGACGACGCCGGGCCGGGAGTAGGCCAGCATCTCCAGCATGGCCGCCGGCGTGCCGAAGTTGGCATCGATCTGCAGGAACGCGCCGCTGCCGATGGACATCATGTCCAGCATGTTGATCGACGTCCCGTTGGAGTTGTCGTTGACCACCGGCTTCAGGACGGTGAGCAGCAGCTTGTAGGCGTTGTCGGCGTGCTTGAGCCGGGCCCAGCACAGCGCGCGCCAGGCGTTGGACCAGCCGAAGCTCTCCATGCCGCGGGCGATGAGCTGGTTGCGCACGCCGATGACGATCGGCACCGGCCCCTGGTCGTGGGTGATGCGGTCCCCCGGGGAGAAGCCCACCAGCCCGGACAGGTGCCGGTGGGTGCTCTCGCCGAGGTTGTCGTCGGTCATCCACTCCTCGAGCCAGCCGGTCGTGGCGCTGACCTCGGGCAGGTACAACTTGGCCTGCAGCCCGGCGATGGCCGCCGCGTAGGTCGAGTCGACGCCGAGCTTGGCGCAGGTGTCGCGGTAGTTCTGGAAGAGCTGCCAGACCAGTTCCTGGGCGTAGGTGATGCCCTTGGCGTTGGTCGGCCCGTGTTCCGGTGACCAGTCGCTGTCGTCGATGAGGACTTCCCTGGTGACACCGTTCTGCGTCACCGTGGTCGTGATCAGCCGCGCCTCCCAGAACTGGCAGGCGCCTTTGAGCAGCGGGTGGATCTTGGCCAGGTAGTCGCGGTCGAGCGTGTACTCGTAGTGCTCGAACAGCGAGTTGCACAGCCACGCGTTGCCCGCCGGGTGCCACCACCAGCCCATGCCGCCGTAGACGTTGGTGGAGATGGCCGTCGTCCAGCCAGCGATCTTGCGGCTGCTGTTGCGGAACCCGTTGCGCCGGTCGTTGAACAACCGCTGCGTCTGCGTGGTCCAGGAGGGCACCTGGGCGACGCAGTAATCAGCGAAGGCGTCGAAGCACTCCGGCAGGCCCGCGCGGTCGGGCAGCCAGTAGTTCATCTGGACGTTGATGTCGGTGTGGTAGTCGCCCATCCAGTCCGGGTTGTTGCGGTCGAACCACAGGCCCTGGAGATTGGTCGGCAGGCTGGTACGCGATCCGGTGATCGTCAGGTACCGGCCGAACTGCAGGTAGCTCGCCTCCAGTTCGGGGTCCGGCGCGCTGCCCGCCGCGGCCCGGGCGGCCAGGCGAGCAGCGGTGTCCATGGCGCGCTGGGTCGAGGACGACGTGCCGAGGCTGACCGACATCCGGCCGTAGAGGGCCTGGTAGTCGGCGACGTGCGTGGAGCGCAGGGTGCTGCCGCCCGCTGCGAGCGCGGCGGTGGCCTTGCTCGTCGCCACTGCCGTCGGGTCGACGGTGGCGTCCTTGAACGCCTTGGTACCGTCCGGCACGTAGTTGGTGCCGCCGGAGATGACGATCAGGACTTCCGAGCAGCCGGAGAAGGTGACGTCGGCGCCGCTGGCCTGCACCGTGCCGCCGGTGCCCTGGACCGCGACCGCCGCGCCGTACTTCAGGCCGTTGCCAAGGGTTCCCGAGAACGAGCCGGTCTTCGAGGTCGAGTTCGTGGTGGTGGTCTCGCCGTGGGTGCCGTTGAGGGCCACGCTTCCGGTGTAGCTGCCGCCTCCGCCTTGGGTCAGGCGCACGACGATGACGTCGTCCGGGTGGCTGGCGTACACCTCGCGCTGGTAGCTGACCCCGCCGAGGGTGTAGCTGGCCGACGCGTACCCGTTGCTCAGGTCGAGTTGCCTGCGGTAGTTGGCGACTGCGGCGGTGGTGTGCGCGGGGACCTTCAGATATGCCTTGGCAAGCATGCTGATGGTGCCGAACTTGGTGGTCTCGTACGGGAACTGCCCGTCGCCTTGCAGTCTGTCGTTCAGTCCACCGGTCCACAGCGAACAGTCGGTGATGTACAGGGCGTCGTTGGCCGGATCGCCGGAGACCAGGGCGCCGATGCGGCCGTTTCCGATCGGTACGCCCTCCTGCATGATCTTCGATTCCACAGCGGGCGTGCGGTACCAGAGGGTGGTCGCCTCGGCTTCGGGGACCAGCGCCTCGCTCGCCGGACGGGGCGTTTCCTCGGCTGAGGCGGTGAAGACCGGGATATCGCTGAGGGCGAGCGCGGCGCCTCCCACGCCGCCTAGTCGCAGCAGGTTGCGCCTGCTCAGCGGGTTGGAACCGGGTGCAGGGGAAGAAGGTACGACGTCCACGGGTGTCCTTCCGGGGGGTGGGGGGTGTCAGTCATCCATCCGGGACCCGACGGGGGTCGCGGGTCCAGATGTGGCATGGATGGCGCGGATGACTTTCGCGCTGGTGGTGTCGTAGTCGTGATCGTTGTCGATCTCGGCGGTCACGCGGTAGTCGCGGAAGACGACGATGCGGTCGGCGAGAGTGATGGTCTCGTGCAGGTCGGATGAGATGAGCAGGACCGCGAGACCCGACTGGGCCAGTTCCCAGATCAGTTCGTGGAAGGCGGCCTTGGTGCGGACGTCGATGCCGATGGTCGGCTCGTCGATGATGAGGATGTCCGGGCGGGCGGCCAGCCACTTGGCCAAGGACACCTTCTGCTGGTTGCCTCCGGAGAGCTGGCCCGCGGGCTGCTCCGGGGAGGAGACCTTGATACCCAGGGCGGCGATCTGCTCGTCGACGGCGGCGCGTTCGGCCTTGGCCGGGACGTAGGAGAGCAGGCGGGTCATGCGCGACCAGGTCGTGGCGGCGATGTTGCGCTGCACGGACTGGTCGAGGAAGACGCCTTCCTCCTTGCGGTTCTCGCTCACGTAGCCGATGCGGTGCTGTCCGATCGCCTCGCGCACGGATGTGACGCGTACCGGCTCGCCCTGCACTCGGACCTCGCCGGCGGTGATCTCGTGCAGGCTGATCAGGGCACGGGCCAGTTCGCTACGGCCTGCTCCGACGAGCCCGTACAGCGCGACGATCTCCCCGGACCGGACGTCGAGGTCGATGTCGCGGTGTCCGACGTCGGTGCATACCCCGTGCAGGCTCAGCGCGGGCCGGGCGGAGTGGTCGATGGTGCGGGGCGGGAACCTCAGCGCCTCCATCGCCCGGCCGACCATGTGGTTGAGGATGTCGTCGTGGGAGAACTGGGACAGGGGTTGGGACTCCACGACGCCGCGACCATCGCGCAGGACGGTGACGGTGTCGCAGAGGGCGAAGACCTCGTCCAGCTTGTGCGAGACGAACACCACCGAGGTTCCGGCCTCGGCCAGGCCGCGCACCGTGCGGAACAGCACCTCGGCCTCGTTCGGGGTGATCGAGGCGGTCGGTTCGTCCAGGAGCAGCACTGCGGACTCGCTGTCGAGCGCCTTGGCGATCTCCACCAATTGCACCTGTGCGGCCGACAGACCCGCGATGGGCCGGTCGGGGTCGAGGTCGAGGTCGAGCCGCTCCAGCGCGGCACGTGCGCGCGTGCGGACGGCGGCCCGGTCCACCACGCCCCAGCGTTGGGGCAGGTTCTGCAGGACGATGTTCTCGGCGATGGAGATCTGTGGGACGACGTTGCGTTCCTGGTGCACGACGCCGATGCCCGCGTGCAGCGCCTCCAGCGGCGAGCCGAACCGCACCGGATCGCCCGCCACGGTCAGTGTGCCGCCGTCGTGCCGGTGCACCCCGGTGAGGATCTTGATGAGGGTGGACTTGCCTGCGCCGTTCTCGCCGAGCAGCGCATGGATCTGACCGGCCCGCAGGGTGAGGTTCACCCCGTCGACGGCGCGGACGCCGGGGAACGTCTTGATCAGGCCGGTGGCTTCCAGGACCGGGGTGCTCACGGTGTCCTCCTGACAAGCCGCCACGGCCGCAGACCGTGCCGTTGCGTCGAAAGCAGCACGGTGCCGAGGACCACCGCGCCGATGATGAAGGACACCGAACTGGGGTCCCACGAGTACAGCGAGTGCGCCGCGTCGACGAGCCGGACCAGGACCGCGGCCAGGATGGTGCCGAGCACGGCGATCCCGCCGCCGGTCAGTGCCACGCCGCCGATGATGGGGGCGGCGAAGCTCGGCAGCAGCCAGTCCCCGCCGACGCTGCGGTTGATGCCCGGCAGCGAGGCGACGCTGACGACCGCGGCGACGCCGACGAGCAGGCCCGACAGGGTGTGAGCGAGGATCAGGTTGCGCGACTCCGAGATGCCCGACAGCCGGGCGGCGAACGGGTTGCCGCCGAAGGCGATCATGCGCCTGCCTACGGCCATCCGGCGGTAGAAGAAGGCGAGTACGCCCGCGACGGCCACCGCGAGAAGGAATACCAGGGGCAGCGGGCCGATCGCGGTGGCGCCCAAGTCCTTCAGCCAGGGCGAGTACCCGTCGACGGTGAACGAGCGAACCAGCTTGTACTGCAGTCCGATGAGGATCGTCATGGTGGCGAGGGTGACGATGAACCCGTTGATCCGGGTGACCACCACGATGACGCCGTTCACCGCCCCGCCCAGCGTCGCCGCCGCCACGCCGATCAGCAGCGCCGGGACCGCCGGGACAGCGTGGTCCTGCATCAGCACGGCCATGAGCGCGGCGGAGAAGCCGCCCAACGCGCCGACGGCGAGGTTGAGCTGGCCCACGCTCAGTGTCACCATCTGCGCCAGGCCGATCAGGATCGGGACGGCCAGGAAGGTGGTGAACCCTTTGATCGAGTTCCCGGACAGGAACGTCCCGCCGGAATTGACTGTCAGGACGAGCGCGCCCAGGACGCAGACAACGGTGAGCACGACGATGTTGGGGTTGCCCGCCCGGAGGAAGTCGGTGTCCAGCCTGGTGCGGGGCTTGGTCGTTGTGCTCATCGTGGACGGCCGGCCTTCCGTTCGGCGATCACGGCCCTGATGCGGTCTGTCGACAGCGCCGCCAGGAGCACGACCCCGATGTAGATGTTGAGGTCTTCCAACCCGACCTCCATGAGGGTGAGGCCGCGCCGGATGACCAGGGTCAGCGCGGTGCCGAGCATGGTCCCGAGCACCGAGACCGCGCCACCCGCGAGCAGGGTGCCGCCGAGCACGGGTCCGAGGAACGACGGCAGCATGAAGTCCGCGCCGATGGTCGCCTTGAACGAACCGGTGGAGACCGCGAGCAGGAACCCCGCCAGCGCCGCCAGGGCGCCCGACATGCCGTGGGCGGCGATCACGCGCCGCTTCGTCGGCAGCCCCGACAGCTCCGCCGCCTTGGCGTTCGCGCCCACCATCAGCAGTTCCCTGCCGATGCGGGTGCGCGAGTACACATAGCCCACCACCGCCATCGGGACCAGCGCGAACACGATCATCTGCGGAATCGCGGCGGTGCCGCACACCTCACCGACGCAGAGATCGGCGAAGGAGTAGGCGCGCAGCTCGGCCATGCCGGCGGGTTTCGCGGTGAACGCCGCACCGGTGGTCAGTCCCGTGTAGACAAGACTGACGATGCCGAGCAGGAAGAAGTCCATCGCCAGGGTGACGACGAAGGAGTTGACCCCGGTCTTGGCGATCAGCCAGCCGGTGAAGGCGCCGATGGCCCCGCCCGCGGCGATCCCGGCCGCCAGGCCGACCCACAGCGGCAGGTCCAGCAGTTCGTAGCACAGGCCGGACCCCATTGCGCCGAACGCGGCCATCCGGCCGACGGCCAGGTTCATGTGCCCGATCGACAGCGCGCACATCTGCGCCAGGCCGACGACCGTGTAGATCGACAACTCGCGCAGCAGCGGGAAGACCACGAGCTTCTCGTCGAACATCGCGGGCCGGGCTGAGCCGAACATCACGTAGAGCCCGACGATGAGGACGAACAGCACCAGCGGAGGGGCCGCGACCCGCCTGCGCGGCCTGCCGCCGCCGCGCGGGGCGACCGCAGGCCGGTCGGTGAGCGTCGAAGTCATGCCACTCTCAGATCGTCGAGGGCGTCGTCGTTCCAGTCGATGCCCAGGCCCGGGGTCCGCGGCGCGATCGCGTGCCCGTCGGCTATCTGCATCTCCGCGCGGGTCAAGGTGCGCAGCTGCGGGATGTGCTCGACGTACCCGCCGTTGGGGATGGCGGCGACCAGGCTGACGTGCAGTTCCATCAGGAAGTGCGGGCACACCACGACGTTGAACGCCTCCGCGGTGTGCGCGACCTTGAGCCACGGCGTGATCCCGCCGATGCGGGCGACGTCGACCTGGATGACCGAGGCGGCACGGGCGGCGAGGTACTCGCGGAAGTGGCTGACCGAGTACAGCGACTCCCCCACCGCGATCGGGATCGAGGTGGCCGCGGCCAGGGTGGCGTGCCCGGTGATGTCGTCGGCGGGCACCGGCTCCTCGAACCAGCCCAACCCGACCTGCTCGAACAGCTTCGCCCGGCGGATCGCGTCGGCCGTCGTCAGCGCCTGGTTGGCGTCGACCATGATGTCGAAGTCGTCGCCCACCGCCGCGCGCACGGCGGCGAGCCGCTCCAGGTCCTCACCTGGGCGGGGCTTGCCGACCTTGAGCTTGACCCCCGGCCATCCCGCCTCCTTGCTGGCGAGTGCGCCCTTGACCAGTTCGTCGGGGCTCAGGTGCAGCCAGCCGCCTTCAGTGTCGTAGAGCGGCACGCGGTCGCGGAACCCGCCCGCGAGTCGCCACAGTGGCAGCCCCGCGCGCAGTGCCCGCAGGTCCCACAAGGCGGTGTCCACCGCGGCCAAGGCCAGCGAGGTGAGAGCCCCGACCGCGGTCGCCCTCGTGGAGAACAGCAGGTCCCGCCAGATCGCCTCGATGTCACGGGAGTCCCGGCCGATCAGCCGGTCGAGCAGGTTGTCCCGGAGCAGGGCCAACACGGCGGTCCCGCCGGTCCCGATCGTGTAGGAGTACCCGCGGCCCACCGCGCCGTCGTCGGTGACGATGTCCACGACGATGGTCTCCTGCTTGAGGAACGTCTGGATCGCGTCGGTCCGCAGCGTCTCGACCGGGACGTCGGCCAGGACAGCGGTCGCTTGAGTGATCACAGCCATTGGTCTGATCCCCCTACGAGCAGGACAGCAGCTGAGTCGCGAACTGCTGCTTGACCTCGTCGGACTTGGCGACCCGCTCCTTGTCGTAGCTGTCGACGTTGGCCTTGGTCACGACGAACGACCCGGAGTCGACCACTGCGCCTTTCGCCTTCATCTGGCACTGGCCCGAGGCCAGCAGCGCGAGTACCCACGAGCCGACGGAGGCCTGACCGCCCGGGTTCTGCGTGACGGTCGCGGCGACCGACCCGTCCTTGATCCCCGCGAGGATCTTGGCGTCGTCGTCGATGGCGACGACCTTGATCGGCAGTCCCGCGCCCTTGACCGCGCCCGCGGCGGCGACCGCGGGGTTGTAGGCGGTGCTGACGATGCCCTGGATGCTCTTGCCGTGGGCGTTCAGCAGGTCGGTGACGGCCTTGGTCGCTGTCTGCAGATCGCTGTCGATGTCGGTGACGGTGTGCGCCAGAGTCACCGCACCCCCGGTCTCGTCGATGGCCTTCTTGACGCCCGCGATGCGGCGCTGGGTGTTGGAGTCAACGTTGTTTCCGGTCAGGTGGGCCAAGGCGCCCTTGCCGCCCATCGCCTCGATCGCGGCCTTGGCAGCCTTGTACGCGGCCTGCTCGGTGTCGGTGGACAGGCAGAAGGCCGCCTCGTTCACATCACCTGCCGGGCACGAGGCCAGCGAGCCCACCGCGAAGCCCTTGCCCTGCAGGTCGGCGAAGGTGGTGTTGATGTCGGCGGGGGAGACGCCGAAGACGCCGAACGCGTTGTACCCCTGTGCGGCCAACGACTCCAGCGCGGCGTTCTGCTTGCCCTGGTCCCACTCTCCGGTTTCGTTGAAGGTGAACCCGCCCAGGCCGAGTTCGGTCTTGGCCTGCTCACCCGCGGTCTTCCACGGCTGGAAGTAGGGGTGGGCTCCCCCGGGGACCAGCGCCAGTTTCACCTTGGCGCCGTCCTTGAGCTCGACCACACCGCCGGACGCCGTCGCGGGCCCGGTCGCCGCGGCGTTCTGGTTCGCCGAGGAGTCGGCTCCTTTGGTGGTGCACGCGCTCAGCAGCAGGAGCGCGCAAGCCGCGATCGCGGCGCTCCGGGTGGTGTGAGACATCTCCGCCCTCAAAATCCTATAGGATATTGGATCTATGATCCGGTATCCTGGCTTCGTTCACACCGGACGTCAACCCTCGGTTAGCGGAGGTTCCGTGACCAACCAGCGGACGCCGATCGGCGATCGCATCCGTGCACCCATCACCCGCAGCACGCTCGTCCCCGAGGTCCGCGACGCCATCGAGGCGCTGATCATGGACGGCGTGATCCCGCCCGGAGCCCGCGTGAGCATAGACGCCCTCGCCCGGGAACTGGGCACCTCGCCCACACCGGTCCGCGAAGCGCTGGCCAGCCTGGAATCGGCGGGACTCGTGGTCAAGGAGTCCCTCAAGGGCTACTCGACCACCCCGCTGATGATCCGAGCCGAGGTCGAGGACATGTTCGGGTTCCGGCTGCTCATCGAACCGTGGGCGGCCGAGACCGCCGCCAAGGCCGATCCGGAGCAGACGGCCATGCTGACCACCGAGGTGACCTCCGCACTCGTGGCTACAGGCGACGGCGAGGCGAACTACCGCGACATCGCCCGCCACGACGCGCGATTCCACGACATGATCACCGAACTGGCGGGCAGCGACCACGTGCGGCAGGCGCTCGCCCGAACGCACTGCCACCTGCACCTGTTCCGGCTCTCCTACGGCCCGGTGATGGCCGCGCCGACGTTCGCCGAGCACATGCGCATCGCCGAGGCCATCGCCGAAGGCAAGCCTGATCTGGCCAAGGCGGCCATGGTCGACCATCTGATGACAGCTCGCGACCGCATCCTCAAGTCAATGCCCTCGGACTAGTCATGCGAGGAGGCCGTACGATGCAGCGGTTCGGGTCTGTGGTTCGACTGCGGCCGGAGCAAGAAGAGAGATACCGCGCGCTCCACGCCGCCGTGTGGCCGACGGTGCTGCGGCGGATCCACCGCTGCAACATGCGCAACTACACGATCTTCCTGCGTGACGGCCTGCTGTTCTCCTATTACGAGTACGTCGGCGACGACCACGCTGCGGACATGGCGGCGATGGCCGCCGACCAGAGCACTCAGGACTGGTGGAAGCTCACCGACCCGTGCCAACAGCGGCTGGACACGTCCCCGGACCAGCAGTGGGCTCCTATGGAGGAGGTCTTCCATGTCGACTGAGCCCCGGCGCGTCGACGCGCACCACCATGTATGGGACCTCGCCGTGCGGGACCAGCCCTGGACGGCGGAACTACCCGCGCTGCGGCGCAGCTTCCACTTCGACGACCTCGCCCCCGAACTGGCCGCCCATGGCGTCGCGGGCACGGTCCTCGTGCAGACCATCACGGTCGCAGAGGAGACGCCCGAGTTCCTGGCCCTGACCGACGACCACCCCGAGATCCTCGGCGTGGTGGGGTGGGTGGACCTGACCGCACCCGATGTCGCCGACGCGATCGCCGCGCTCCGCGAAGGCCCCGGCGGACGCCGGCTCGTCGGCATACGCCACCAGGTGCAGGGCGAGTCGGACCCGGAGTGGCTGCTGCGCGCGGACGTGCTGCGGGGCCTGGCCGCGGTCGCCGACGCGGACCTGACCTACGACCTGCTCGTCACCGCGGCGCAGCTCCCCGCGGCGGTCGCCGCTGCGGACCGGGTGGCCGGGCTGCGCTGGGTCCTCGACCACGCCGGCAAACCGCCGATCGCCGCGGGCGAACTCGACCCGTGGCGGAAACACATCACCGCACTCGCCGCGAACCCCGCCGTCGCCTGCAAGCTGTCCGGTCTCGTCACCGAAGCCACAGCGGATTGGCACGACGACGACCTCGCCCCCTACGCCGACCACGTCATCACATCGTTCGGCCCGGACCGCGTCATGTTCGGCTCCGACTGGCCCGTGTGCCTCTTGCACGCCACCTACACCCAGGTCACCGCCTCCGTCGACAGCATGACCGCCACTCTCGACGACGCCGAACAGCAGGCGGTCTGGGGCGGCACCGCGACCCGCTGGTACCGGCTTCCCGCGGGCTGACACCCGCCCTGGCGAACGGCATGGCGGATCCACCACTCGATAGAGATGGACCATCCCGACCTGGATTCCGGACGTGCGCACGCATGTCAACAACAACCAGGACGGCATGTTCATCCACTATGGCCTTGGCGGACGGCGCGCTCGCCGCGAGGCACCATGACGGCTTCGCCTTTAGGACACCGCGTAGGCCCTCCGCTCCCGAACGTGTCCCCAGCCGCCAGGTAGCGGGGTGAGATATCACGATTGCGGTTCGTGATCATTTCAGGCTGGCGACGCTCCGGTGTCGAACAACAGTGACGGCATAGATGCCATGACTGTCGTCACGGAGCCGACGATGTCGGCGAGTGGATGCGCGATTCCAGCCCGGCCAGAAGTGTGTGGAGTCCGAACTCGAACGGGTCCCCGGGCGCGGTTATGGCGGCGGAATCGATGCGGGCCCGCAGCCGGGGGTGGGTCTGGGCTACCGCGAGCATCTCGGCAGTGATCCCTTGGAGCTCTTTGTCGGCGTCGGCACCGTTTCGTCGTAGGTGCGCCTGCCAGGCTGCCTGCGCCGCGTGGCCCTGCGCGGCGCCGATCACGAACATGAGCACGGTAGCGGCTGCCTGGTCGGCCTCGGCTTGGGTGAAGCCCGCCGACTCGTAGATGCTCAGGGATTGTTCGTCGAAGCGGGCCTTGTTGGGGCCGTAGATGAGGTGCGTGCTCATCGCCGGGATCAGCCAGTAGTGCCGCACGACCATGGCATACGCTCCACGCGCCAGCGATGCGGCGGCTTCCCGCCACCCGACTCCGGCGGTGTCGGCCTGCGGGATCTCGCCGAACACATGGTCGGCCGCGAGGACCACCAGCTTGTCCTTGCTCTTGACGTGGTAGTACATCGCCGATGCGGCCGACCCGAGGTGTGTGCCCAGACGGCGGATGTTCAGCCCGTTCACGCCTTCGGCGTCGAGTACCTCGACGGCTGCCCGGACGATCTGCTCCTTGGTCAGCATGTCGCCCAGCCTAGCGAGCGTTGAACTTAGATCAAAACGTCCGCTATGGTGTCGAACTAAGTTCAAAAACCTTATGGAGGAGATCCCCGTGTCCCTCGTTGTCGCCCTGCAGTTCCTGCTGGCCCTGACATACCTAGTAGTTCCATTGGCCGGTCACAGGTACGGCGCCGCCGCCCAGAAAGCAGCCGATGCAGAGATCCACCGACAGGGCCACAGTCCCGCCGTATTGACCAAGCACGGCCTCGACTTCACCGCCAGCACCGCCAGCGTGACGGTGTCCGTGGCAATCGCCGCGGGTCTGGCGACGCTTGCCGTGCTGAATCTGTTCGATCAGCCCATGCTCACCTGGATCCTTCAGCCCATCCTGCTGATCGCCGGCGGCTTCGTCACCACCCCCCAGGTTTTCGTCGTCCGCTACGTGGAGGCTGCCTTGCGCAAGTCCCGGCACAACCGACATCGACGCCAAGTCGCTGATTGAGGCGGCGAAGGTGGCCTTTCCCGGCTGGTTCCATCCGCTCGTCCTGGCGCGCTTCCTCCTCACGACCGCGGGCTCACTGGTCATCCTGCTCTTGCTTACTCTTTCCTGACCGGGGGGTGAGGGGCCCTGCTGGCGAGTAGCAACTCTGCGGACTGAAACGCGGGTCGGACGCTTGGGCTCCATGGCAGCCTCATCGCTGCCTCGCCCCATGACCCACCCTCGAGGCAGGGGTTGTCGGGATTAGGTGATTTCCCGACATGCCGCAAAGCCCAGCTCTCGACCGCCGGAAAATCGGACATCGGGGGATGGAATACCGTGCCGGGCGGGTGATCCCGAGCCGGAATTGACGACAGGATTTCCCGACAGGTAGAAGAGGGCTCTGTCCTTCCTTGAGGAGCCTTCGGTGCGGATTGTTTACTCGCGTGTGTCCACCGCGACCCAGTCGCTGCTGCGGCAGCGGCACATCCTCACCGAGGCCGGCCTCCTGATCCGGACCGAGGGCGTCGCGGAGGGATTCCGCCCCGCCGAGGGGGTGCTGCTATTCGAGGACCCGGCCACCACCTCCAAGATCCCCGCGCTGGAGCGGCCCGCGTTCGCCAGAATCGCCGCCGCCTCCCACCCCGGCGACACCCTCACGGTGTCGGAGCTGTTCCGGCTCTGCCGCGACCTGATCGACATCCATGCTGTACGGGACTGGTGCCAGGCCCGCGGCGTCATTCTGCGGGTCCTGTCGGGCCCGCTATCCAACTTCCACGACCTGGCCGCCAACGACGCGACCACCGCCCTGATCATCAACGTGATCACCGCTGTGGGACAGTTCCAGCGCGACCTGCAAAACGAGCTGACCGCCGAGGGGATCGCCGCGGCGGAGGCCGAAGGACGCTACCGCGGCCGGCCGCCCGCGCTGACCGGTGCCCGGCTTGAGGACGTGCGCTCGACATTCCAGGACGGCGGCGCCTCCGTCGCGGCTCTCGCCCGTGCGCATGGGGTGAGCCGGGCCGCCGTCCGGACCGCGCTGGCCGATCTGCTGCCCGGCCAGGCGATCGCGCCCTCTCGCTCATCCTGACCGAGAGGGCGGAGGCGACCAGGCCGAGAAGCGGCCAACCTCTGGCCCACCGCTACTTGGGGTCGGCGTAGGGGTTGACCTCGGCATAGGCGTCGTCGGCCTCGGTGAGGTCGAAGCCTTCCTCCCACTGGCTGGAGGAGGGCCAGTTGTCCGGCCCACCGACGCGGAACCGCTCGTTCCAGCGAGGCTCGGCGACGCTCCAGGCGTGCAGCTCGGGCTGGTCGACCGGGTCGTAGTCCATGCGGCGGCGGATGAACTTCTCGTCATACACGCAGAAGTGGCCCAGGTCGTCGCGGTCGTCGCGGATCTCCTCCGGCAACGTCACCACCCGGGTGACCCGGTCGTCGCGCGCCGGACCATTGGTGTGCCTCCCGGCAGCGCCGGCGTTGAGCGATCCCGAGACCGCAGGGTCGCATCAGTCATTCGCCCCCGGAGAGTAGCTCACGGCCGCTCGCGGGTTGGCATGGCCGATGCCTGTCAGAGCTTGGAGATTGCTGGCCAGTCGGCGGCAGTTGCTCCGCCGGCGCGGGTGTGCAGGAGCCGGGCTGCTGCTTGGCGATCCCGGTCTCCTTGCTGAGCGCCCACAACATGATCGGAATCATGACGACCGCCGGTGATCGCTTGCGCCTTTCTGTAGGGGTTCTGGCGGACATCGCTGGCGCGGACTGCGGGGGTGGGCAGCTCCTGCCTGATGGGGATGGACGATGTCCGCCAGAGCTCGAACACGACGGGCTCACCGGAGTCGGCGGGCCGAATCACTGCGCCGCCTCACTGGCCCGCAGCTGCCGGTACCTCTCGCCCAGCCGTCGTGCTGCGGTCTCGGCGTCGTCTGCAGGGGCGAAGGCGTACAGCTTGCGGGCCGGGTGTGCTGTGGAGTGCTTGCCCGTCCACCAGGAAAACCACCGTCCGTTCGTCCAGACCAGCAGGTCTCGCCATAGCGACAGCAGCGATACCTGGCCTCCATCGTGGACGTCGGCGGCGATCCCATGGGCGGCGAGATGCCGCTGGAGAATCTCGGCTGCCCTGCCTGCACCGGGAGGTTCTGCGGAGGCCGAGCGAACGCTCATCAATGGCAGCTGGTCGCCAGGAAACGACCAGAGGCCCGCGGGAACGTGAGCGGTCAGTGCATGACCGCTTCCCGCAGGGTGAGGCTGCCTGCCCTGTTCATTGTCGCAGGGGTTGGCCGGCAAGAGGGGACCGGAATTCATCGTGACTTCCTTGTCGCCGGAAGTGCGTTGTCGGGTACGGCCCCAACGATCCTCCACATGGCTATGGATGGTCATGGGCAATGGTGTCCATATTTTCTGGACACACCCTCATGTCATTCACCTGCGAAAACTCCGTTCCAGGCGGACATTTTTGGGCACGCGCTACGCCGCTGGACCGGTCACGAGTCGTCGCACACGGTTACCGTGATAGCGACATCACGCCCCCAGGGAGCAAGCCCATGGCAGGACGTCCCAAGCCTGGCTCGCACGCACAGCGCGAGGCGTTGCGCCAGGAAATGTTGGAGGTCGGCTGCAGCCCAGCGGAAATCGCGGCGGAGATCCGCACCCGCTGGGGGATGCGACCAAGAGAGGCCTGGCGCCATGCCCACGGCTGGACCCTGCAGCAGGTGGCCGACCGCATCGACGCTGTCGCGGCCAGCAGGCCAGAGCATGCCGTCGCCGCCGATGCCTCGCTGGTGGGCAAGTGGGAGAAGTGGCCCGACCCGTCGAGCCGGCGTCCGAGTTTGAAGGTGCTCGGCCTGCTCGCCGAAATCTACGGCTGCACCGCAGCGGCGCTCCTCGACCTGGATGACCGGCGCGCCCTACCTGCCTCTGACCTACGCCTGCTCCATGCCCCTTCGCCTTCGGCCACGACTCTGCCAGCCGCCCCGAGCTCACCGCCGCAACCCGACCCGCAGCCCCCGACCGGCCTCGAACTGGTGCATACCACCGCGGCACAGTCGGCGGCCTGGGCACAGCGAGCTGAGGCCAGCAACGTCGGCGACATCGCCCTCGAGCAGCTGTTCGCTGACACCCAGGCATTAGCGGCCAGTTACGTCAGAGACGATCCCCTGCACGTGTTCAGCCGCACCGCGCAGCTTCGCGACCGAGTCTTCGCCCTGCTGGAGGGACACCAATACCCGCGCCAAGCCGTGGACCTCTACGCCACGGCCGGCTACCTATGCGGACTGCTGGCATGGATCAGCTCCGACCTCGGGCATACACGCGATGCCGACACCCAAAGCCGGACCGCATGGCTGTGCGCCGAGCTCGCCGGCAACAACGAGTTGCGCGCCTGGATCCTGTCCACCCGCAGCAAGATCGCGTTCTGGGATGGCCGTCTGCGCGACGCCATCGCCTTCGCCCGCATGGGCGCCGCATGCAACCCGCGCGGCACCGCGCGGATACTGCTCGCCTGCCAAGAGGCGGACGCGTGGTCGATCCTGGGCGACTGGCACGAGGCCCAGGCTGCGCTCGTCCAAGTCGCCGAGGCGCGCGAGCAAGCGAGGGGATCCGACGAGATGGGAGGCCTGTTCTCCTGCTCTGACTTCCGCAAGTCCAACTACGCCGCGGCCGTCCCTGCTGCGTATCGGCGCCCCTCAGGACGCCCTGCGGGAAGCCAACGAGGCGTTCGCAGATCGGCGGCCGCAGGCCTACGGGACGGTGGCGCAGGTGCGCATCGTCCAAGCCTCGGCGCACCTGGCACTCGGCGAACCCGAGGGCACTGCAGCCGTGCTTGGCACGGTGCTCGCCATGCCGCCGCACCAGCGGCTAGACCCGGTCATCCGCAGGGTCGGCGACCTGGCGGCCGCCCTGGCCCGCTCACCGATGCGTGACAGCGCTCCGGCCTCGAACCTGCAGGCCGAGATCGAGGCATGGAGCCTGAAGTCGGCGCCCCGCCTCCTTGCCCTCTCGCGCGGCCAGGAGACTATCTGATGAAATCGGCAACCATGAACGATGAGCAGATGGCCAATCACTGGTGGTGGCGTCCCGGCTGGAAGCAGGGACGCCGCTTCTACGCCTGGCACTTCACCTTCGATGACCAGCCAGAGGTGCATCGGCTGGCCCAGCAATACCGTGAAGGGCTGGCTGGCGTTCCGGGTTTGGATCTGGTGCCGGACCAGTGGCTGCACCTGACCATGCAGGGCCTCGGCTTCGTTGACGAGGTCCCCGAAGAGGACGTTCACGCGATCATCAAGACGGCCACCACACGGCTGGCTGGTATTGCTTCCTTCGACATCACCTTGGGCCGGCCCCGGGTGACTCCCGAGGCCATTCGCTGGGAAGCCGTGCCCGACGATCCCCCAGCAGCTGTCCGTGACGCGATACGCGCTGCGATCGGCGACGTCTGGCCGCACGTACCCGAACCCGCCGAAGGCTTCGCCGCCCACGTCAGCATCGCCTACAGCAACGCCGATGGATCAGTCAGCCCTGTCTCGACGGCGCTCGCGGCCATAGAGGCGCCGCCCGCAGTGGCCCGCATGCGCAACGCGGAGCTGATCGTTCTCGGCCGGGACCGGCGGATGTACGAGTGGGAAACCTTCGCCACAGTTCCCCTGGGAGGGCATGGCTCGGCTGGACCCAGCCGGTAGCGGCAGACTGCCGGGCCCGCCGACGCAGCGGTGTACATCCGAGGCTCGCCGTGTCGGCTTCACCGCCCAGCCCTCACCGAACCTGTGCCAGGACGGCACGGGTTCGATCGACGGCGGCCACGCCTGCGTGGTGTGCGAACCGTCCGGAGTGCCGACCTGCTCAGCGACCACCCGGTAGGCGAGGCCGGGCTGGCGCATCGCGAGGACCTTCGCGTCGCGCTCAGCCTAGGTCACACCACTGCTTTGACTACCAGGCCAGGGGCCGGCGTTCGTAGAACAGGCCGCCGGTGGGTCCGTCGTCGGGCAGGGTGGCCAGCCACACGGGGGTGTCGGCACCCTGCTCAGGTGTACGGTCTGTCTGGCCGTAAGCCATGCGGGTGTTCATGCGGCCCGGGGAAGCGGCGTTGACCAGAATCCCGGTGCCGTTCAGCTCGGCGGCCAGAATCCGGGTCAGCGCGTTGAGGCTCGCCTTGGAGACGCGGTAGGAGACGTTCGTGTCGGCCATCGTGCTGATCGAGCCCAGGTGGCTGGTGATGTTGACGATGCGGCCATAGCCGTTGCGGCGCATCTGCGGGACGGCGGCGGCGCAGCACCTCCAGGCGCCCAGCAGGTTGGCCTCCAAGGTGGCGTGGACTTTCTCGAAGTCGGGGTTGGCGGCTGCTTGGCCGCGGTCGATGGCGATGCCGGCGTTGTTCACCAGCACGTCGAGGCGGCCGAGCTGGTTGGTGATGTCGGCGAAGCAGCGTACGACGCTGGCGGGATCGGTGACCTGGAGCTGGTGGGCAGAGGCGGCTAGACCTTTGCTTCGCAGTTCGTCGGCGGTCTCCTGTGCGGCGCGTTCGTCTCGGGCGCAGATTGCCACGTGCAGGCCGCGTTCGGCCAGTCCGGCGGCGATCGCGCGTCCCAGACCCCGGTTGGCGCCGGTGACGGCGGCGATGCGCGTGGGGTGCGTGCTCATCCGAGCAAGGATGCCAGCTGCTCATCGAGGTCCCGGCGGCGACCGCCTGCAGACAGGCGGTCACGGGCGGCCAACAACCGCTCGATGTTGCGCTGGGAGGGGGCCTGCTGGAGGAGGGGGACCACCTCGGTCAGGACGGCGGCTGCCTCGTCTTCATAACCCATGTGGTGCTGCGCGTGCGCGCGTTTGGTGAGGTAGGTGGCGCGGTCGCGGACTTTGGTGGTGGGGAACTGCTTGAGCGCTGTGACCAGGTGGTCATCGGCCTGCTGGTACAGGCCCAGATCGAGGTAACAGCTGCCTGTCTGGGCGTGAAATTCGGCCTCGTCGAAGTAGGCGATGAAAGCGGGATCGTCGTCGGTGGTGCCGTGCCCGAGGTAAGTGTCGGCGGCGGCAATCAGGCGTTCACACTCTGCGACTTGCCGCAGCGCGGCGCAGGCGCGTGCTTGCCGGAGCGCGAGCATCGCGTTCGTCCGCGGCGTGGCATGACCAGCGCCCGCGCGGGCCCGTTGGGCCAGGTGCAACGCTTCAGGAAGGAGTCCGAAGTCGTAGCACTGCAAGCTCATGGACTTGAAAATGTTGGCGCCCTGGACACGATCACCAGCGGCGTGCGCGGCGTATATGGCAGCGGTCCAATAGCGCTGGGCGGCTGCATGCAGTCCGGCATCGAAGCAGGCAAAACCCGCCACCCGGCCCAGTTCGGCGGCCAAGCCGTGCAGCCGGCGCGCGACATTGGCGCTGTAGGAGGCCTTGTCAAGAACCTCATTGACCATGCCGAGCTCGGCGTCGATGAGCCTGCGAGCGCGCTGGCCGCCGTATGCGGCCTCCAGTAGGCGCAGGCGAGGTAGTCACTGGCTGCGTCCTTGGGCCGACTCACCCACCGTCATGGCCAGGCGCGTCGTGGCTTCCCACGTCGCCTCGGGGGCCGCGCCAATCGCCCGCCTTGCGGTGCCGAGCAGTTCCACTGCCGACGAGTAGCTATCGGTTGGCGCGTCAGGAATGGCCCATGTTGGCGCGCCGATTCGCTCCATCCGCTCACGAGCCACGTCCTGCTCGCTCCATCGGTGTGCGAGGGCGACCAGGTCGTCCGTGCTGAGCTCCACAGTTCTCCTCGCATGCTGGCATGGCCGCGCGCGCTGGGCGGGTCGCCGAACTCGCTGCGGCTCGGCCGGAGATCAGCCGAACTGTACACGAAACACACACGAAGATCATCTGTCAGGATGGGCTGGGGCCCGCCGTAAGGTCTCGCTCACCTTCGGTCAGCGCGCCGCGATCGCCCGGCTGCGCCAGGACGGCCGCGCTCAGGTCGATGAGAACGCCCTGTTCGCCATGGTGGAGCAGATGCGGCAGATCACTGAGGACGCGGCCGCCAAGACCCGACGGGCCCGGCGTGAGGTCGAGCGCCGCTCGGCGACCCCCGCGCCGCACGCAGCAGGGCCGCCGTTTCCGCCGCCGGTCGAGGGGCGCGCGGATGAGGAGCCGGTGCGGCCGTTCGAGGTGATCGAGCAGTGGTGAGCCACGAGCCGGACGGCAAGCCGGACATTGTGCCGGAGTTCGAGATCGAGCTGGAGCCAGGGCGGGTGGAGGATCTGTCGCACCTGCATGAAAGCGCCCGGCCGGTGGCCCGGCTGCCTGCCGCCGAGCGGCTGGCCCGGGTCCGGGCGGACTGGTGGATCGGCTACACCCGCGCCAGGCAGGCGCTGGAGCAGTTGCACACGCTGCTGGCCTGGCCGGCCAAGCAGCGGATGCCGAACCTGCTGGTGATCGGGCCGACCAACAACGGCAAGTCGATGATCGTGGAGAAGTTCCGGCGCTCGCATCCGCCGATCTCACACCCGGAGGCGGAGGAGATCCCGGTGCTGGTCGTGCAGATGCCCTCCGACCCGCACGTGGCCCGCTTCTACACCGCGCTGCTGAGCGCGCTCGGCGCGCCGCTGCGGCCCCGTCAGCGGCTGGCCGAGCTGGAGCAGCTCGCGGTTCGGCTGCTGCGGCAGGCCGGCGTGCGGATGCTGGTGATCGATGAGCTGCACAACGTGCTGGCCGGGCGCGACGGGGCGCGCCGCGAGTTTCTCAACCTGCTGCGCTTCCTGGGCAACGAGCTGAAGATTCCGCTGGTCGGTGTCGGTACCCGGGACGCCTACCTGGCGATCCGCTCCGATGACCAGCTGGAGAACCGCTTCGCCCCGTTTGTGGTGCCGCGCTGGGAGCCCGGCCGGGAGGCGAGCACCCTGCTGGCCAGCTTTGCTGCTGCCTTCCCGCTGCGCCGTCCCTCCTTTCTGGCCACCCCGGAGATGACCGAGTACCTGCTGGCCCGCAGCGAGGGCACCATCGGGGAACTGGCCGCGCTGCTCACTGAGGCCGCCGTCGCGGCGATCGAGTCCGGCGAGGAGGCCATCACCCAGCGCACCCTGCTGCTGGCCTCCTACGCCGGCCCGACCGAGCGGCGCCGCAAGTTCGAACGCGAGCTGATATGACGCGCGCGGACTGGCCGGAGAGTCTGCGCCGCTGGCCCGTTCACCCCGAGCCCGCCCCTGGTGAGGCTCTGTCCTCCTGGCTCGGTCGTCTCGCCGCGCTGTATCGGCTGTCGGTCGAGCAGCTGCTGACGTACAACCTGGGCGCGGCGTCGGCCGAGTTCGACCGCGGCGCGGACCTGGACTACCAGGTGCCTGCGATCATCGTGCACGCGCTCGCCGCGCGGACCGGCGTCGAGGTGGACCGGCTGCGCCAGATGACGGTCGGCGGGTGCGTGCCGTGGCTGGCCGACACCCTGAATTCCTTCGACGGCCCGCAGGCCTTCGCCGCCTATGTCCGGCAGGAGTCGGTGCTGCTGCCACCGGGCAAGGCCGGATACCACGTGGTCAACCGCTGGCGGCCCTGGCTTCCGGTGACCGGGCGTCCGTGGCGAACGGCCCGGCGCATCTGCCCCACCTGCTCGACCGACCCGGGGCGCGGCGTCGTTTTGCTGGCCGCGCTCCCCCTCATGACCAGTTGCGCAGAGCACGGCTGCCGCCTGGAGAACCTCCACGATGTTCGCCGGGCCCACCGCTACGGCGAGCCGACGCCCCCACGCCCGGCCCCGGCCGCCGTCGCTGCGCTGGACCGGCTCACCTTCGAAGGCATCACCACTATGGGCGTCACCCTGCCCGGGCGGAACGTGCACGTCGGCGAGTGGCTGCGCCTGTTGCGGACGCTGCTGGACGAGGTCAGCATGGTCGACTCCCGGGCCGGTCCCGGCGCGGCCGCCGTCCTGCACCAGATCTGGGACGCCGCCGGCCTGCCGTTCCGGGCGGGGCTGTCCTTCTGGCGGCCGTACGAGCGGCTGAGCGCCCCCTACCAGGAAGCGATGCTGCACGCGGCGGCCACCGCGGTGCAACTGGCCGCGGACGGGACGATCATTCCCGGCGGCACGCTCGGCCCGGCGCTGCAGCCTGCTGCCCACCGGAACGGGCACCGATGACCAGGTGGAACGGCCCGACCTTAGTTTCGCGTCGCCTGAGGCCTACGAAAGAGGCGCACGCTTTGCAATTTCGCCAGGCAATCCAGCGACGACGCAGCAGATAACCTAGCCTTCGTGAAACGTCGCCCCCCTCGCTCGCTGGACATCAGTCTCGACGATGGACGCATCATTGAGGCAGGCATCGACATAGGATCTGGCGCCCGCATGAGACGACCGGAGTTGCTTGACGAGATTGGGCGGCGCCTCTTCGAGAGCTGTCCTATCTGCGGCGGGCCTCCAGAGAAGGACGAGCATGTGCCCCCCAAGAGTATTGGTGGGGTCATCATGACGCGGACCTGCCGTGGCTGTAATCAAACCTTCGGGGGTCGTGTAGAAGGCGGAGTGAAAGACTGGTTCTACGGCGCGACCAGCGAGGTCGAATTAGCTTCTGAAAACGTGCGAGGCTCTCGAAGAGTCGGCAAGATACAGATCATGCCAGCGCGGGGTGGAGGCTTCCTCGTGACTATGGGGGGAGGAAGCGAAGACGACTTCCGGGCCATGCTGCTGAGCAAGCAGGTGGTCGTCAGAGGCCGAGGCCCCGATCCCAACATACTCCGCCTTGCCTTGTTGAAGCATGTTTACCTGGCGCAGTGTCTACGGTCCGGAGTCCCGGAAGGAGCCCTGGCGGATCACATTCGAGAAAGCATCGTAGCGGCGCGGGGACGCCTCACGGCGCGACCCCATGCCAGTAAGTCCGGTAGCGCTCGGGCTCACCGTTGTTCGTTTCTCCGTAGATGAACGTCTGTCAGCGTCCCCGCTCGTGGCTGCACGTATCGAACTTCCGGACGGACCAATGGATGGGGTCATCATGCTAGGCCGCTTCTTTGTGTCCTGGCCTGCCTATCCTCCGGCGGACATCCAACCTATCGATAATCCGTGGATTGAATACGTTCTCGAAGTGGGGGACCCGGTCACCGGGACCATCGTTCGGAAAGGCTGACACCCGAGTGAGGCATCGGGCGCGCAGGCGAGACGAGGATAAGGAATCGCTGGACTCCGTGATCACCCGGCCACGGCCGCGGATGTGGTGGAGGCCTCGTCGTGATCGCGCAGCATGCGCAGGACGGTGGCCGGGGAGGGGTGCTGGCCCTTCTTCTTGCCCTTGGTGATGACGAGGCGAGCGGCGATGTCGCGCAGGCTGAGGTTCTGCCGGCGCAGGTGCAGGGCCATGGAGAGCATCGCGTCGTCGGTGACGGCGGCGCCGCCGATGGTCTTACCGCGGGCACGGGCGGATTCGTGGCCTTCCAGGGTGCGGTCGCGGATGTACTCGCGTTCCATCCCCGACAGCGCAGCCAGCACGGTGAACACCACGCCGGACGGGTCATGGCTGCCCTGCAGCTCGCCGGTGAGGAACTCCAGGCCGATGCTGGCGGCGCGCAGCTGCTCGGCCAGGGCGGCCAGATCGAGGCCGCGGCCGAGCCGCTTGTGCTCGTGCACCACGAGCGTGACCGCCACCCCGGCCGTGCGGAAGTCGTGGGCCAGGGCGACGGCCTTGTCGAGCTCGGGCCGGACCGTGGCCCGGGTGGAGATCTTCTCGGCGAAGACCCGGGTGACCCCTGCGGCCTTCAGCGAGTCGAGCTGGGTGTCCAGGGACTGGCGGACAGTAGAGGCGCGGGCGTACCCGATCCGCACATGCCCGGCCGGTTCGGCGCCGACCGTGGCCGGGCGGGGCAGCTCGATCCACAGCGTGCCCGGCTTACGGCCGGCCGGGGTGGCCACGCTGAGCGCCTTGGCGAGCGCGGGCACGAGCCGGAAGCGGGCGGTGTGGTACTGGACGGCGACCTTGCCCTTGCCGGTCCGGCAGGGCGATCCGGCCGGGGCGGCGCAGGAGGTCATCGGGCAGGCGTGGGCCTCCACGCGGAGGTAGTCGTCATCGGACACCACCTGATCGTTTCATGGATGCGTTTCAATCATCCATCTGTTTGCACCGACCTATGAAACGGTGTTCCCCCTGGACGGGCCCGGCCGAAGATCGTGTTTCATGGGTCGTCGCCTGTGAAACAGAGGAGCGGAGAACGGACGACGGAGGCTGGCCTGCCTCGCAAGTCAGGTCTCTCAGGGAAGGTTGACCGAGCGGCCGTCGGGCTCGGCCGGGTCGATGTGCCAACTGAGGATCCGTTTGGGATGGATGCGGATGATCTCTGGCGCGACCGTTCCCGGCGGGCCGGGTGGGTTGTCCACGGCGAGGGTTTCCGCCCGGCCGCGGATCTCCACACCCCGGCCCATACCCGGTTTGATCGCCTCGGGGCCGTCGGGCGTCATATCGTCTACGACGAAGCTCACTCGCGGGTTGGCCTGGATGTTGCGCCAGCGCTGCGTGCGTGCCACCCACGGTCCACCTAGATCGATGGTCCCGTCCGGGTTCAGGCGGAAGCCCAGCGGGCGCACGTGCGGTGTGCCGTCCGGGCCCAGGGTAGCCAGCCGTCCCATGGGCTGCCGGTCGAGGTAGTCGCGTTCGGCGTCGTTGAAAATCATCTCTTCTTTGCTCGCCTTCTTCCTGTGCCGGTCGGTCCGATCGGCCGCCGCTGCCGTGCTGCGGCCGCAATCTCGCTACATCTGATCGAAGATGCCGGCGACCTTGCCGAAGACCCGGATCGCCGCCTGGAGATCCTCGGGGGGCACGTCCGACATCGCTTCCTGCCAGCGTTGCCGCCACCGTTCGCGCGCCTCGGCGACGAGCTCGTGCCCGCGATCGGTCAGTACGATCTGCATCGCGCGCCGGTCGGTGAGGCTGCGCTCGCGTCTGATCACTCCCCTGGTCTCGAGAACGTCCAGCATGCCGGTCATGGTCGCCGGGGTGACGTCGGCATAGTCGGCCAGCTGACGGGCGGTGGCATGTCCCGCTTCAGCCAGGCCGTCGAGGGCGCGCAACTGCGTTCCGGACAGGGCGTCGCCGCTGGCCTGCTCGCGGCCGCGCTTGCGCCGGAACGCGGCGAACATCGCGGCGACCGCCAGTTCCACGTTCTCGAGCTCAGTGTTCACATTCGGATCCTAACAGTCAAGACCCTAATGGTGTGGACCTTTAGTATATGGGTCCATAATGTACGGAACCTAACTAATGGAGCCGGAGGTCTCCCCATGACTGAATCCCTGGCCCCGCCCACCCCTGCGCCCCGGCTCGGCCGCGGCGCGGTGACCGCGGTGATGGCGGCGCTGATGCTCGGCCTGCTGCTCGGCGCGCTGGACCAGATGATCGTGGCGGCGGTAATGCGCACCGTCGCCGATCAGCTGAACGGCCTGACCCTGCAGGCGTGGGCGACCACCGCCTACCTGATCACCGGCGTGGTGTCCACGCCCCTGTACGGGCGATTGTCGGACATCTACGGCCGCAAGCCCCTCTACCTGATCTCGATCTCGCTGTTCCTGCTCGGCTCGATCTTGTGCGCGGCGGCGCAGTCGATGTACGAGCTGGCCGCGTTCCGCGCCGTACAGGGACTGGGTGCCGGTGGCCTGATGGCGCTGGCGTTCGCGATCCTGGCCGACATGCTGCCGCCGGAGGCGCGCAGCCGGTACCAAGCCTGGTTCGGGGCGGTGTTCGGGATCTCCAGCGTGGCCGGTCCCGTGCTCGGCGGCATGTTCGCCGGCATGGACGGTTTCCTGGGTGTGACGGGGTGGCGCTGGGCGTTCCTGGTCAACGTCCCGATCGGCATCGTCGCCCTGGTGCTCGTCGTGACGCTCTACCGGTTGCCGCACACTCGCACCGATCACCGCATCGACTACGGCGGCGCTGCGACGCTGCTGCTGGGACTGGTGCCCCTGCTGATCGTGGCCGAGCACGGCTCCAGCTGGGGCTGGACGTCGCCGCGCACGCTCGCCCTGATCGGGGTGGGCGTCGCGGGGCTGCTGGGGTTCGTCCTGGTCGAACGGCGGATGGGCGACTCAGCGCTGCTGCCGCCGCGGCTGTTCGCCAGCCCGCAGTTCACGATGAGCAACGCGGTCAACGTCGTCGTCGGCATGGGCGTGTTCGGCGGGCTGTCGGTCCTGCCGCTCTACCTGCAGATCGTCAAGGGCCTGTCCCCGACCGAGGCGGGCCTGATGCTGATGCCGCAGACCTTGGGCATCGTCGCGGCCGGCCGGTTGTGCGGCTCCTTCCTCACCCGTACGGGACGCTACAGGGGCCTGCTGATCCTCGGCCTGGCCGTCATGACCGCCTGCGCGTTCGGTTTCGCGCAGCTGACCCCCGGCACATCTCTGTGGTTCACCGGCCTGATCACGACCGTCATGGGCCTGGGCATCGGCCTGTGCTTCCAGGTCATGCTGATCGCTATCCAGGCGTCCGCCCCGACAGGCACCATGGGCGCCGCCAGCGCCTCCTACACTTTCTTCCGGCAACTCGGCGGCACCGCCGGAACCGCGATCTACCTGTCGGTCCTATTCGCTCTCGCCGAGGGCCGCATTACTGCCGCCTTCCACCAGGCAGAAAGCACCCCGGCGTTCCAATCAGCCCTGCACGACCCTGCGGTGACCGCAGATCCCAGCGCACAGCATCTGGTAGCCAGCCTGCACGATTGGTCCGACGTCGACCTCAACAACACCTCCTACCTCGACCATCTCGACGCCCGCCTGGCCCGGCCCGTGCTGGACGGCATGGCCAGCGCGATGGACACCGTCTTCATTGTGGTCGGCTGCGTCATGGCCACAGGTTTGGTCCTCGCCCTGTTCCTCAAGGACAAGACTCGTGATTGACCTGGAGATCTGGTCGGACGTGATGTGTCCCTGGTGCTACATCGGCAAGAAGCGCCTGGACCGCGCCCTCGCGCACCCTGAGGAGGTCCGCATCACCTGGCGCAGCTTCCAGCTACGTCCCGACCAGCCGCCGACTCCTGGTGCCACCCTTGCCGAGATGATGGCGCGACGCTTCGACCTCGGCGCACTGGACCTCACAGAGATGTTCCAGCGGATTCGGCGGCTGGGCGCGGCCGAGGGTCTGGAGCTGAACCCCGCCACCGCCCGCCCGGTCAGCTCCTTCGACGCCCACCGTCTGATCCACCTGGCCACCGCCCACCGCCTTGCCAACGTCGTGGTCGAACGACTCTTCCACGCCCACCTCACAGACAACATCAACGTCGCCGACCCTCAAGTCCTCCACACCCTCGCCATACAGGCCGGTCTGCCCGCCGCGGTGGTCCGCGCCGTTCTCGACACCGACGCCTACGCCGCCGACGTCCGGGCCGACGAGGAACGCGCGGCCCATCTCGGCGTCCGCCAGGTCCCCACGTTCGTCATCAACGGCACACCCGTCCTCTCCGGAGCCCCCGACCCCACCGAGTTCCAAGCACTCCTGACGAGCGCGACGGTGCGATAACACCTCGCGGTCGTCCTGGCCCCTTCTCCGCCCCCCATGCGAGCCGACCGCGGCCCACCTACTCCGGCCGTTTCCCGCTCGCATGGCACAGGCGGCCCGGCCGAACCATGCCGGGGCGAGGCCAAGTGGCGGCCGATGAGGCGCTGGCAGGCCAGAACCTGAACGCGGCCACGGGCCGCGAAGGTCGGCCAGTACGTCGCGGCCGCGGGTGGCTGCGGTCTTCCAGTCCAGCGGCGTCGGCGCGCTCCCACCGGCCGTGGTCGCCGGGGTTGCTCCCAGCATCACGTGCAGAGAAGTTCTGACATCCGTGCAGCCAGCTCCTGAAAACGACACCGGGCGTACCCGACCGGTGTGTCGGCACCGGGGTTGCGGGACGTTTCCGAGACGATGCTCGGCATGACGACCGCCCCAGTAAGGGCTACTCCTGCGGCCCGAAAATCTCCTCGACGAACAGCGTTGTGGGCAGGTCGGTCAACGCCTGAATCCGCACCTAACCCAGTGCCGGCGGGTGCTCGGCTGGACGGCGTCCCCAGGCCGAGATCAGCGGCGCGAGTGTCAGGTCGAGTTCGCCCGCGTGGATGGCGGCCAAGTGCGCGTCGATCTCGACGTCGTCGGCCAGGCCGGCCGCGAGCAGCTCGCCGCGCACGTGCCGGATGGTCGCCGCCTCCAGCCGGTCGCAGGCCAGCCCGCCGACCGGGAAAGAGCCCGCCGCGGCGACATCTACCAAGCCGGCCTCACGCAATGCCCGCGGCAGTGTCCGGCCGTAGCGCAGGTCCGCGCCGCGGCGCGTCAGCAGCTCCCGGACCGCGTCGCGCAGCCGGTTGGCCCGCCGCTGCGCCGGGCCGCTGTCGTCCAGGCATGCCAGTGGCTGCAGAGCGGTATCGGCGTCCTCGACCAGCAGCCAGCCGCCGGGCCGCAGCGCCGCCGCCATCGTCGCCAACGCCCGAGCCCGGTCGGGTACATGGACCAGCACAAGCCGGGCGTGCACTAGATCGAACGTCCCCAGCTCCGGGGGCGGATCAGCGGCGACGTCGTGCCGGCGCACCTCGTACCCGCCGCCTGCCTTCAGCCACGACGGGTCGATGTCCGTGGCCAGCACGTGCCCGGTCGGACCGACGGCCGCCGCGAGCGCCTCCGGGATACTGCGGCCACCGGCCCCCACCTCCCAACAGCGCGAGCCAACCCTGACCCCCAGTCGATCGAAGTGCCCCAGCGTCACATCGTCGAACAGCTCGGCCAGCCAAACGAACCGCTCGCCCGCCTCGGCGCGCGCGTTGTCCAGCAGGTATCCGCGGGCGGGAGCGGGCTCTCCACCGAGCGCGGTAGTCCCGCCTATCGGATCCGGTCGGCCACCGACGTGCGGCGGGCGGGGCGAGGAGGTCATCACTTCATGGTCACCTCCTCAGACCACCAGCGCCACGACGACGGGAGAGGGATATCTCACACATCCAGCGAACCCCGCATGTCCTACTGCACGGTTCTGCACCGTGACGCGCCGGAAGGGGTACATGTATTCGGCCCCCACAGTCAGCGCACCAGGCGCGGGACAGCGCGCTGACCGGAGTGTCGGCTACGGCCGGTTCGACCTCGTACCAGACGCCTTCGATCACGACGTAAAGTCGGTGGATCCAGCAGATGCACGTCCCCGTTCATGACGGGTGGTACCTCTTCTCCAGTTCGGGATCCGGGGCGCGCCACTCGCAGGGCTTGGCGCCGGTGGCGACGTCGCGGTGCTGTTACGCGACGCGCACATCGGTCGATGGGCCTGAGCGTTGTTTTTTCGCCGGAAGCTACGGGTGGCCCCGTAGGCGGGTTGGCCGACGTAGGCCAGGAGCGATGGCGACAGCCTGGCGGGGTCTGCGGCGAGCTGGTCGGCGGTGTCGAGGCTGATGGATAGATGTTGGCTAGCAGCGGGGAGATGACCCCTCCCTGCGGAGTCCCGGTGAGAATCTCCGCAGGCCACCGTGGAGTTCGACAACCCCGGCGCACAGGAACGCGCTGACCAGCCGCATAACCTTGCGGTCCTTGAGCCGTTCGCCCACCAGATCCATCAGGACATGATGATCGACGTTGTCGAAGCAAGCCTTGATGTCGCCCTCGATGGCCCACTCGTAGGCGCCCGGCTTGCAGGTGAAATGGCGAATCTCGGCGATGGCATCCTGAGCCCGACGTCCAGGCCGATACCCAAACGAAGCTGGGTAGAAATCGACCTCGAAGATCGGCTCCAGGATCAGCTTGAGCGCCATCTGCACCACCCGATCGCGCAGCGTCGGGATCCCCAGATAGCGGACAGCGCCGTTCTTCTTGGGAATCACCGCCTGCTGACCGGCAGCGCTCGGAACGTCCCATCCTTGAGCAAGGACCGCAGGTCCTCCAGAAACGGGATCACTCCGAGGCGTTCCTCGACGTAGTAACGCGTCACCGCGTCCACGCCCGCTGTCCTGGCACCCCGATTGCCAGCCACCCGCTCCCAGGCCACCAACAGCGTGGCCCGGTCATAGATCAAGTTGAATACATCATCGAACCGGCGTGCCGGTTCTTCCCATGCCCATCGGTGCAGCTTCAGCTGATGATCGAGTACCCGCCGCTGGCCACCTCTTCCGGCCATTCATGCGGCGGCGCGTCGTTATTCAACAACGTTCCTTCCCGACAGCAGTGCTGCTGCCATCGCGCTGTCGCCCTTCCCCATGCACACGGCTTTCCCGTCCTCGGAGTACTACGGCGACTCCGCCACGACCCGACATCATCAGCGGACGTCGCGCCTTTTCCGGACTATTCAGCTGCGCGCGGGCGCGAGGCCTCGGGGCCAGCGCCCCTGAAGGGGGCCATGCCCGAGGACCTACTGACGGCCTTGTTCCAGCCTCACCCGAGGTCAGTCACTTGTAGGCGTGACCGAGCCGTCACAGGGGCCGGCGGCCGCGTTGAAGCAGTCCGGGGTGCAGGTTGTGCTGTGCGCTGACGGCACGTTCCTGAGCAAGCAGCGCATCACGCAACGCATCGTGGAGCTGGGGATCGACGCGGTGTCGGTGTCGCTGGATTCGGCCGACGCCGTTTACGACGACACCTGGCCTCCCCCGCCGAACAAGTGCGACGGCTGGCAGCGCGTCGTCGACGGCGTGCGCACTGCTGGCCGCGCGCGGTCCCGCCTCAGGGCCGCGGGTGGGCCTGTACACCGTGGTCACCCGTCTGAACCTGCCGGACATCGTCGCCATCCCTCGCCTTGCGGCTGAGCTCGGCTGCGACTACGCCGTGCCGCAGCCCGTCTCCCTCGATGACGACCCTGTCGCAAAGCATCGGATGAGTCCGGCGAACAGCCGCTTCCCGACATCGGCCAACCGGAAAGGTCGATGCATCTGCGGACACAGCCGGTCTGTCCTTCGCGGCCAACCTTTCGATCTTGTTCGGTCATCTTCCGATGCTTGCCCGGCCCGCAGCGGCCGCAGCAGCCGGGTTCGACGTCGCCGAGATGTGGTGGCCGTGGAACACTCCCGTGCCCAACGACTCCGAACTGGACGCCCTGTGCGCTGCCCTTGCTGATGCCGGTGTGCGGCTCGCGGCCCTGAATTTCGACGCCGGGGACATACGATCGGGGGACTGCGGCCTGCTGTCCAGCCCCTCGCGAGCCCGCCGCTTGCGCGACAACATCGATGTCGCCGTCGGCCTGGCCCAGGCCACCAGATGTCCGATCCTCAACGCCCTGTACGGCGACCGCGAGGACGCAATCCCCCAGGAGTCACAGGACGAGGTCGCGATGGAATGCCTGACACAGGCCGCACAGACCGCGCACGCCGCAGGCGCCTTGGACGTTGTCGGCGCGGGGGCCGGCGTTCACGCGTCACCTCCGGCGCCCAGCGGCTGTGCCGTCCGGCCGGAGGTCCGGCCCGCCGCGGGCAGGGCGACACCGATCATGGTGTCAATCTCGGCGAGTTGTTCCTCGGTCTGCTTTTCGGTGCCCTCGGGGCGCATCGGCCCGCGACCATACCGCCACCGGTCCGCGCGATCGCCGCGGCGAGGTGACCGGCGGCACGTCGGCGGGTAGCAGACGATGATGAGAGCGCCGACGTCTCCTCGCGTCGCCTACCCGGTGATGTACCACCACTGGTCGACGATGACCTTCCTGCACTGGCGGTACCCGCCCGCCGTAGTCCGGCCCCTGGTGCCCGACGGGCTGACGGTCGAGACCTTCGACGGCGCGGCGTGGGTCGGGCTGACCCCGTTCCTCATGGAGGGGGTGCGGACGCCGGGACTGCCCGCGCTGCCGTGGCTGTCGCGCTTTCCCGAGACGAACCTGCGCACCTACGTCCGTGACGAGCGGGGCCGCGGCGGGATCTGGTTCCTGTCGCTGGATGCGGGACGGCTTCCCGCCGTCCTTGGCGGCCGGGCCGGCTACGGCCTGCCGTACTTCTGGTCGGACATGTCCGTCCGCGCCGACGAGGCGCGCGTGCGGTACCGGTGTCGCCGCCAGTGGCCCGAGCCGAGCGGGGCGCGCTGCGACGTGGACGTGGCGCCGGGCACGGAGCTGGCCGAGCACGAGCGCGACGCGCTCGCCCACTTCCTGACCGCCCGGTTCCGGCTGTTCACCCTGATCGCGAACCGGGTGGCCGCGGCCGAGGTCGAGCATCCGCCGTGGCCGCTGCGCAGTGCCCACGTGGTGCGCCTGGAGCAGGATCTCGTCGAGGCGGCGGGGCTGCCCGCGCCGGACCACTCGCCCCTCGTGCACGCCTCGCCCGGGGTACCGGTGCGGGTGGGGATGTGGGGCTGGTGAACCACCGATTCTTCACTGTGTGACCTGTATCGCATACTTTGTCGGGTAATTTCGGCCAATCTTCCACTCAGTACATTTTTTCCGCTCCTGTTGTCCGGCCTGGCCCGGGACCGGCCCCCGGAGCTGCCCTACCGTCGTAGCCCCGAGACGAGGAGGCGGCACCGGTGAACTGGCACATCCATGACTACCGCGAGGACGATCTCGCGGCCGTGGTCCACCTGATCGACACCACGGCCGGGCTCGGCCAGGAGTCGGTGTTCTCCCTCGCCGAATGCATCGGGGCGCTGACGTCGCGGCAGCCCGCCGTCGTGGCCGTCCACCGCGGCGTGCCCGTCGGCGCGGCGCTCTCCCACGTGGCGGGCGAGCGGGCCTGGGTGATGCGGATCGCGATCGCCTCCGCCTGGCGTGGGCGCGGCCTGGCCAGCGCGCTGCTGCGGGAGCTGGAGCGGCGGCTGGTCGACGCGCGGGTCCGGCGCATCGCCTACGTCCTGCCGGAGGAGGAGCTGATCGGCGAGGGGCTGGTCAACGCCGGCTACACCCGGCGCCCCGCGGTGGCCTACTTCGAGAAGGCCGAGCCGGCCGGCGGCCTCGGCGCCCACTGGCTGGCCGAGCTCGGCGGCCGCTTCCTGCCGAGGGACCTGTGGGACAAGGTGGCCGGCATGGAGGTGGAGAAGGACCTGATCGAGCGGCGCGTCGTGCTGCCGCTGGCCGAACCCGAGCGGGCCGCCAGGCATGGCGTGCGCCCGCCCAGGGCGATCGCCCTGTTCGGCCCGCCCGGGACCGGCAAGACGACCTTCGCCCGCGCGATCGCCTCCCGGCTCGGCTGGCCGTTCGTGGAGCTGCTGCCGTCCCGGTTGGCCGGCGACGGCAACCTGGCCGAGGCGCTGCGCACCGCCTTCGCGCGGATCGCCGAACTGGAGCGGGTGCTGGTCTTCATCGACGAGGTCGAGGAGATCGCCGCGGTGCGCGCCGAGCGCCCGGAGGCCGGCAGCCACGGCATCACCAACGAACTGCTCAAGCTGATCCCCGGCTTCAGGGAGCGTGACGAGCGGCTGCTGGTCTGCGCCACCAACTCCATCCGGTCGCTGGACCCGGCGTTCCTGCGGCCAGGCCGTTTCGACTACGTGGTGCCGATCGGCACGCCCGACGCGGCCGCCCGCTCGGCCATCTGGACGCGGTACTCCGACGGGCGGCCCAACGTGGATCTGGACAGGCTGGTCGCGGCGAGCGAGCTGTTCACCCCGGCCGACATCGAGCACGCCGCCAGGACCGCGGCACAGGCCGCCTTCGAGCGGGACCTCGCCGGCGCCGCGCAGTCGGCGGACCTGCCCGCGGGCGCGGGTACGGCCGACTACCTGGCGGCGATCGGCCAGTGCAGGCCCACCGTCACCGCCGAGATGATCGAGGAGTTCGGCGCCGACATCACCACCCACGCCAGGCTCTGAACGGCGGGCGCCACCCGATCGCCACCGAATCGCCACTCTGGGCGGACCGTGGCCGGAGGAAGGGTTAGCGCAAAGGCGCCCCTGGTGAGAACAGCTCCGCCGCGGCCGTCCCTGATCCGGGGTCGCCGCGCCCGCGGAAGGAGATCACTCATGCGCGCCGTCACCTACGACGCCTACGCCGCCGACAACTCGCGGCTCAGGGCCGGCGAGATCCCCGATCCCAAGCTGGGGCCGGGCGAGGTGCTCATCGAGGTGCGCGCGGCCGGGGTCAACCCGGTGGACTGGAAGGTCATGGCCGGTCTGCTGGACGGGATGATGCAGACGATCTTCCCGGTCGTGCCGGGCTGGGACGTCGCCGGGGTGGTGCGCGCGGTCGGCCCCGACACGCCGGAGTTCGCGCCCGGCGACCACGTCATGGCCTATGCCCGCAAGAGCGTCGTGCAGGCCGGGACGTTCGCCGAGCTGGTCACGATGCCGGCCCCCGGGGTCGCGCGCAAGCCGTCCGCGCTCGACTGGAACCAGGCCGGAGGGCTGCCGCTGGCGGGGATGACCGCGCAGCGGACCCTTGACCGGCTGGAGGTCGGTCCCGGCGACGTCCTGCTGGTGCACGGGGCGGCGGGCGGCGTCGGCGGTCTCGGCGTGCAGATCGCCCGCGACCGGGGCGCCCGCGTCATCGGCACCGCCTCCGAGGCCAACCACGGCTACCTGCGCGAGCTGGGCGCCGAACCGGTGACCTACGGGGAGGGCCTGGCCGGGCGGGTCCGCGAGCTGGCCCCGGACGGTGTGACGGCGGTGGCCGACTTCGCCGGCGGCCAGCTCGAGGCGACCCTCGCCGTGCTGGCCGAGGGCGGCCGGCACGCGTCGATCGCCGACAACACCGTGGAGCGGCACGGCGGCCACTGGATCTGGGTCCGGCCGGACGGCGCCAAGCTGGCCGGGCTGGCCGAGCTGGCCGACCGGGGCGCGCTGACGGTCGAGGTGGCGCAGACCTTCCCGCTGGAGCAGGCCGGCGCCGCCTTCGACGTCAGCCGGAGCGGCCACGGCCGCGGCAAGCTGGTGATCACACCGTGACCCGCCCGGCCGCCGGGTTCCGGACGGCCGGGCGGATCAGGGGCGATCTACCGGAGTCCGGCGCCGGCCACGATGTCGGCGACCGTCGGGTCGTCGCCGAACGCCCCACCCTCCAGGGTGGTGTTGGCCGCGAGGATCACGCCCTCCGGGGGCCGGCCGGGGTCGGCGTCCCAGACGTTGCCGATGAAGGCCACGTGCTCCAGCGGCGGTGACACCTCCAGCACCACCGGCTTGTCGGCCCTGTGGACGACGTTGCCCTGGACGGTGACCCAGGTGGCGCCGTAGTCGGTGTAGAGGCCGAAGTTGTAGGGCGTGATCGTGTCGCGGACGACGTTGCCGCGGACCAGCGCGCCGGTGGCGTACGAGCCGCCCTGCCTGCCCGAGATGTAGATGCCGCCGCCGTCGGCCAGCACCTGCATGGTGTCGTGCACCAGGTTGTGCACCAGCTGGGCGCCGCTGCCCTCGTAGACGACGATGCCGTTGTGCGGCACGTCGTTGATCTGGTTGTGCGCCACGACGGTGTCGGTGGTGCCGGACACCAGCATGGCCGGCGAGCCGCTGTAGTCGCGGCCGGTGTGGTGGATGTGGGTGTTCTCCACCCGGTGGCGGCGGGCCCCCGCGCCGATCACCACGCCGCCGCCCGACACGTCGTCGACCACGCTGTCGCGCAGCACGTTGTCCTCGCCGTCGCCGCGGAACTCCAGCGCGACCCCGCCCAGCCGGGTGAACCGGCAGCCTTCGAGCGTGACCCGCGAGCAGCTTTCGAAGATCACGTTGCCGGGCATGACGGCGCTCTCTCCGGGGATGGTCACCTGCGCCTGGCCGTCGGCGAAGGTGACCGTCTGGAGCGGGCCGCCGTCGTGGTAGCCGTTGCCGTGGTAGTGCAGGAACCCTTCGGGGGCGCTCGGGCGCAACCATGTCGCCTCCGCGAAGGTGATGCCGCGGAAGGCGACGTCGCGTACGTCGCGGGCGTGCACCAAAGTTTCCAGCACCGGCGCGACCACCTCGTCAAGCCGCTCGCCGGGCCGCGGCAGGTAGTGCAGGACGCCGTCGGCCAGCGCGAAGGCGCCCTCGGTCAGGAAGGCGGGGCTGTTCTCGGCCGAGGTGGGGTTGTCGGCGCCGTTGGACTCCCCGGCGCCGGGGCCGTCCCAGGAGATGACCGAGTGGTAGAGCCGTACGGCCCAGCCGAAGGCCGGTTGCGCCATGGTGACGGCGCTCGACCGCTCGTCCCCGGTGATCCCGGCCACCTGGCAGCGGGCCTCGGACCAGGGGTAGACGCCCCGGTAGACGAACTCCACCTGGCCCGGCCACGACTGCGGCCGCGGGTCGCCGGTGACGTAGCCGGTCTCGGTCCTGGTCAGGCCGTGGTCGAGGGCGATGGCCGCCCGCGCGGCGCGGCGCCCCGAGACGTAGAGCTGGCGGGTGGCCAGGCGGGGGACGTCGGCCGTGACGGCTCCGTTCGCGTCCTCGCGCCAGCCGGTGATCCGCCGGCCGCCGCTGATCACCACCGTCTCCTGGGCCGAGGTGCCGTAGCCGTAGGCCTGGTAGACCACGCCAGAGTCGGCGGCCGACAGCCGCAACGGTTCGGCGAGGCGGTAGGTTCCGGCTCTGAGAGTGATCACAGTGCCTGGGGAGGCCGCCGCGCGGGCTCGCTCGAGCGTGGCGAACGGGTGCTCGAGCGTGCCGGGGCCTGAGTCGTCGCCCGACGGATCGACGAAGAACATGACAGTGCTCCTCTCCGGTAATGTGTACAGCATATACACGGGAGAGATCATGACAGATCCGGAACGCAGCACCGAACTGCTGTGGGGCGCCAGGAGCCGGCTCAGCCTGGAGCGCATCGTGCGCGCCGCGGTCGAGCTGGCCGACGCCGAGGGGCTGGCAGCGGTGTCGATGCGCAGGGTCGCCGAAAGCCTCGGCTTCACCACCATGTCGCTCTATCGTCACGTGCCCGGCAAGGGCGAGCTGGTCGACCTCATGCGGGACGA
Organism: Nonomuraea sp. NPDC003727; assembly: GCF_053586935.1. NCBI lineage: Bacteria > Bacillati > Actinomycetota > Actinomycetes > Streptosporangiales > Streptosporangiaceae > Nonomuraea > Nonomuraea sp. NPDC003727. The sequence continues at coordinate 37,198 of NZ_JBSFNE010000029.1, read as the reverse complement.
GGTGATGGGCGAGCAGGACGCCGCCGACCCCGATCCCGACCAGGGCTGGCGGGCGGAACTGGAGTCCTGGGCGCGCGGCATGCTGGCGCTCTACCGGCGGCACCCCTGGCTGCTGGAGTCGACCGGAGCGCGCCACGTGCCAGGGCCGAACGCGCTGGCCGGCTTCGAGCGGGCACTGGCCACGGTGGTGCGCACCGGCCTTGCGCCCGCGCAGGTGGTGGCGGCGGTGACCCTCGTCGGCGGGTTCGTCGAGAGCGCCGCCCGGCAGGTGGCGGCGGCCGAGCAGGCCGAGCGGCGCACCGGGGTCAGCGAGGAGGACTGGTGGGGGCAGCGCGACAGCCTCTTCCAGCACCTGGACCGGTATCCGACGCTGAGCCGGATCTATCTGGCGGGCGGGTACAACGAGCCGCTGGACCTGTTCGAGTTCGGCCTGGAGCGGGTGCTCGACGGCATCGAGACTTTGGTGCGTTACGAAATTCGTGATGAAAGTCGGTGCTCGGTGTGCGGCCGGGCCGTGGAGGGCGCCACCAGGGGCAGGCCGCGGGCATACTGCTCGCCGGCCTGCCGGCAGCGCGCCTACCGAACCCGCCAGGGCTGATCGCGGTGGGGCTCAACCCCGACGGCACGCTGGACGCCTTCCCACCCCTGCGCGGGTAAGGGGACGCGCCATCCGCCCGGTCACCTGCGGTGGCGGCTTCGACCGCGCGTCCCGTCACTACCCATCACCTTCGGCCACCTGACGTCGATCAGCTGACCTGCGGCCACAGGCTCGGCGGCGCCGGGGCGGCACGACGGCCGTGCGGCGGGCGGCCCGGTAGCCGTCGCCCTTGACGGTCAGGGCGGCGGGTTACTCGCGGAGCATGAACGTGTGGTGCCATCGCCTTGCCGGATCAGGCCACGTTCCTGAGGAGCGTCGAGACAGCCCGATCCGGAGCTTCACGCGCTCCCCTTCAGGTCCAGGACGGGGGCGAACGGGTCGTCGAAACGGTCCCACTGCCCGGCTCCCGGCAGGGCGTCGCCCTGGTCGATCAGGCAGGAGTCGAGCAGGGCGTGCAGGCGGTGCCGGTCGAGATCGGGGCCGGTGAAGACCAGGTGCTGGACCCGGTCGCCGATGACGGGGTTCCAGTCCAGGGCGGCGGCCGTACGGCGGGCCGGCGCGGCCAGCTCCCAGGCGGCCTCGGGCAGCGCGGCCAGCCAGGGCCCGGCGTCCTCCACGGAGACCACTCCGGCCACGGCGTCCCAGGCCAGCATCCGTTCGTGCCGGTTGGCCAGCCAGAACCGCCCGCGGGAGCGGACCGAGGTGGTGACCAGCTCGTCCATGGCCTCGAACAGGCGGCCCGGATGCAGCGGGCGCAGGCGGCGCCAGACGACCGTGGTGATCTCGCCGGTCCGCGCGTCGCCGGGCAGCTGGGCGGTGGCCGGATCGACGCGCTCGGCCAGCTCGTGCACGCACAGGGGGGAACCGGTGGCGTCGGGATCGACGGCGATCGGGGTGTGCGGTGCCAGATGGGCCAGGACGGCGGTCGAGAGCTCGACGTCCTCGTCGTCACCGCCGTGCAGGGACAGGGCGGTGGCGTATTCGATCTGCCGGGCCAGCACCTCCGCGAGATAGCGCTGGTCGCCGGCGGCGGCCTGGTGGCCGGAGGCGGTCAGGCGGTCGCCTCGGCAGATGTCCACGGGCATGCACTCCGCGTCCAGCGCCGTCAGGACACAGGTCAGGCGGAGCAGGTCGGCCGCCTCCCCGCCGGCCAGCGCCTCGGCCACCGAGCGCGGCTCCACCGAGTCCCACAGGTCGACCACCAGCAGGGGTGCGGTCGTGGCGTGCCGTACGAGCTCGGGGAGCAGGTCCTCGCGGACGGCGCAGGTGACGCAGCCGTGAGCCAGGCGCACCTCCGTCCGATCCAGGACGCCGGAGCTGTCGCGGACCACGCGCTCGACCCGGCCGGCGGCGAGGTCGCGCAGGTCGTGATGGATCGCGATGGCTCCGGGATGCCGGCGGAGCAGCCGCTCGACCGCGGCGGCCCGGGCGCCGCCGTACAGGCCCGCGACGAGGACGACGGGGGTGGGCACAGGACCTCCTGAGTGCAGAATGAAAATGGTTGTCGTTATCATGGCACACGCCGTCAACCCCGAAAGGACTGAGGATGGCCAGAAACGAGCTACGCCCGGTGATCAAACTGCGCTCCACCGCGGGCACCGGCTACACGTACGTGACCACCAAGAACCGGCGTAACGACCCTGACCGGCTGACGTTGCGCAAGTACGACCCGACCGTCCGCCGGCACGTCGAGTTCCGGGAGGAGCGATGAGAAAGGGCATCCACCCCGTCCGCACCGGCCGCAACCGGGTTCTCGACACGACCGGCCAGGTCGAGCGCTTCCGGCAGCGCTACGGGAGGACCTCGTGATCTGCCAGCTCACCGGAGTCAGGCCGGCCTTCGGCAACAACGTCTCCCACTCCCATCGGCGCACCCGGCGCCGCTGGAACCCCAACGTCCAGCGGCGGCGCTACTGGCTGCCGAGCGAGAACCGCCATGTCCGGCTCACGCTCAGCGCCCGCGCCATCAAGACGGTGGACAAGATCGGCATCGAACGCGCCGTGGCCCGCATCAGGGCCCGGGGAGAGAAGGTCTGATGGCCAAGAAGAGCAAGATCGCCGCCAACGAGCGCAGGAAGGAGATCGTCGCCCGCTTCGCCGTACGGCGGGCCGAGCTGAAGGAGGTGATCCGCACCGGCACGCCGCAGGAACGGGCCGCGGCCGTGCGAGAGCTGAACCGGCAGCCCCGCGACGCCAGCCGTACCCGCGTCCGCAACCGCGACGCCGTCGACGGCCGGCCGCGGGGACATCTGACCAGGTTCGGGCTGTCCCGGGTGCGCTTCCGCGAGATGGCGCACCGGGGCGAGCTGCCCGGCGTCACGAAGGCGAGCTGGTAGGCATGGCCGTTCCCAAGCGGAAGACCTCGCGCGCCAACACCCGGCACCGGCGGTCGCAGTGGAAGGCGAGCGCGCCCGACCTGGTGCCGATCGTCGTGAACGGCAGGCAGGTGCTGGTCCCCCGCCGGCTCGTCCGCGCCTACCAGCGCGGCCTCCGCACCATCCGATGAGCTGATCGACGGTGGCCCGGTGAACGCGACCGGGCCACCATCGCCGCCGCATGGGCGCCGCCCACCCACCTTGGACGCGGTCGCCGGTAAAGACGCAACCTGGTCGAACGGTGTTTCACCAAGCTAAGCAGTGGCGAGCCGTCACCACCCGCTTCGACAAGCTCGCCGGCCGCTACCTCGCAGGCGTCGCCATCGCCTCGATCGTGCTCTGGCTTGGCCACACCGAATCATCAGACGGGTCTTAGCGCAGCCACCGCAGAGCTGCGTCGGCGCAGTCCTCGGGGCTGCTGTTGAAGGCGATGGCCGCGTCGGGCGCGTGCTGCCGGACCAGGTTGACCACCTTCTCGAAGAATTCGAGCAACGGCTCGTGCTTGCGGATGCCGCCCCCGATCACCGCGCAGACGTAGTCTTCGCGGGTCAGCGCGTCCACGATCGCTTCTTCGGGGTTCTCGTCGAGTGCCACCAGGCACCAGTCGGCCTCGATACCATGATCGTCGAAACGGGCCTGACCGCGTGCTATCGCCGCCTGGACCGGCTCCGGGTCCCAGCCCTGGATCTTGGCCGGGTCGAGACCGACCACCAGTACTCGTGCCGCTGTCACGGGTCCTCCTCGCAGAACATCTCTCCGCCGGCGCGATGGTTGACGGTGGTGCCCGGGTCCATCGGCATTGTCGATCGCCTCTGGAGGGCGCCACGTTATCCCGATCTTGCCACGCGCGCTTCTTGATGTGCTCTCGTCAGAGTGACAGGACGTTGCGTTAAGGCCCGTAGCGTTCAGGAACCTCTCGCCACGACGCGCCGGTCCGCAGCCTCCCACAAGATCCCGTTGATGACCTCGCGGTGATCGCGCCAGGACGTCCCCTGCCGGTCGGGTGGCGGGCCGGCGTCATGGCCGGGCCGGCGGGCGGCGGGCGCCCCCCCTGCCGGCCTTGCCCAGGACATACTCCGGTGCTCCCGGCGCGGAAGTGGGCTATGGTCGGCCTCATGGCGACCTTCTGGCGCACTCGCGGTTCGACCGCCTTCATGGCGGCGGTCGGCCTGCTTCTGCTTGCCTTGGGCCTGGTCGCCGTCACTCCCACCTGGGCCGGCGGCATCCACCATCGCGCCGCCTTCGCCATGGAAGTCGTGACGCCGGGGGCCGAGGTGTCGACGCTGTCGACGCTGCCAACGGCCGCGGTCAGAGGCACCGAACACCTGCCGCGCCTGTGGCCGGCCGGGAACCGGACGCAATCCGTTCCCGAGACGCCGGGTCTGACCTGGCCCGCCTCCGGCTCCGCGGCCATCTGCGACCCCCAGCAGTCCGGGCATCGCACCGCGGGATCGCGTAGCCCGCCGCTGGCCTAGAGCCTCTCCTTTCTCTTCACGCGTCGTGTCCCGCGACGCTCTGCTCAGAGCGTGGCGGGACACGACGCGATGTCGCCATGCCGCGCGTCCCCGACGCGACGTTGCCATGTCGCCCATCTCTCCCATGTCGCATGTCGCATGCCGCTGTCGCATGCCGCTGTGCCGCGCCCGGGATGCGGGCAGGCGTGTCCGTTTGCCGGTGGTTCGGCGCCGTTTGGCCGCGGTTCGGCGCCGCGCCTCATGGGCCGCCGCCGCGCACCCGCGGCCTGGGCCCGTGGCGTCGGCGACCTGACCGCATGGGCGATGCCGCGCGCCCCGAGAGCAGCGCCTGCGGCATCCGCGATCTGACCGACGGCGTCAGCGCCGTCCCCTCGACCCGTACAAGGAAGCACTCATGACTCACGACAACGAATCCGTCCTGCTCAGCGACGTCCAGGTCCAGGCCATCACCGAGGACCTGCGGGAGCAGCTGATGTGGCGCACGTCGCGGCTGGACGAGCTCAGGGTCCTGGCCGAGAACATCGACAAGGGCGACGGCTCCCTGCAGGGCGTGCTCGCCGATCTGGCCGCGACCGAGCGGAGCATCGCCGAGATCCAGCTGTGCCTGGAGCGGGTGTCCGGCCGGTCCTACGGGCAGTGCGCCGACTGCGGCACGGCCATCCCGTTCGAGCGGCTGAAGATCCGGCCGCTGACGCGGCACTGCGTGGCCTGCCGCCGGCGGCACGAGACCCGCTGACCGGCCATGCCCGGCAACCACGGGGCTCCGGCGACCAAGGGCCTGGTGACCCAGGTGACCAAGCGGGCCAGGTGACATGACCACACGGGCCATGTGACCACACGGGCCACGTGACCACACGGGCCCGACAAACCGGACCCGATGACGGCCAAACGGGTCCGGTGAGGACCGATGCGGGCCAAGGTGCCTGGTGAGGACCGACGACGACCAAGGGGTCCGGTGAGGACTGAAGCGGGTCCGGTGACCCCGCTGGTCCGAAACCGGCCTGGGGACCAAACAGGTCCGGTGACCGAGCAGGCCCGGTGGCCCAGCGGATTCGGTGACCGGGCGGGCTCGGTGACGGCCGCCCGTCAACGTGGCGGCCGTCACCGGGGCCGACACCGCGGCCGTCACCGCGGTCGCCACTCGCACGTCGTCCGAACCGCCGTGGCCGTCACCGTGGCCGTCACCGCGGCCGTCGCCCGGACCGCCGTGGCCGTCACTGTGGCCGCCCAGAGCACCTCGACGGCCGGCCAGACCACGTCGCTAGCCAGTCAGAGCACCTGGACGCCGGTCAGACAGACCACGTCGACGGCCGATCAGACCACGTCGACGGGCGGTCAGAGCACCCCCACGGGCGGTCAGAGCACTTCGATGCCGATCAGGCAGGTGTCGTCGTCGGTGTCGGAGTTGCTGTGCGTGAGGAGCCGGTCGAGGCTGTGCTCCAGGGTGGTGCTCAGCTGCTCCAACGTGGCGAGCAGGTGTTCCTGCGAGCGTTCCAGGGTGACGTCGCGCCGTTCGATCAGGCCGTCGGTGTACATGAACAGGGTGTCGTCGCGCTCCAGCTGGACGACTCCCTCGTCGTAGTCGGCCTCCGAGATCACGCCGAGCATCAGCCCGTTGATCAACGGCAGCTCGGCCGCCCCGCCGTCGCGTACCAGCACCGGCGGCAGGTGGCCGGCCCTGGCCCAGCGGAGCACGCGGGTCTCCGGGTCGTACAGGCCGCAGATGGCCGTCGCGGTGACGCGTTCGGTCAGGTGGTGGGTGACCAGGTTGAGCCAGCCCATGAGCTGCGCCGGGCCAGCTCCGGTGGTGGCCAGGCCGCGCAGCGCGTTGCGCAGGACGACCATGCCGGTGGCCGCCTCGATGCCGTGCCCGGCGACGTCGCCCACCGACAGCAGGACCTTCTTCGACGGCAGCACGACCGCGTCGTACCAGTCGCCGCCGACCAGGTGGCCTTCCTCGGCGGGCCGGTAGCGGACGGCGATGTTCAGGCCGAACGCCTCCACCGGCCCCTGGGCCGGCGGCATGATGGCGTGCTGGAGCTGCAGCGTGAGCCGGTTGCGTTCGGCCGCCTGCTGCTCGGAGTGGGCCAGCTGGTCGCGGGTGGCGGCCAGCGCGACCTCGGTCCAGTGCTGGGCGGAGATGTCCTGGTAGGCCCCCCGTACGGCCAGCAGCCGGTCGTCGGCGTCGAAGACGGGTTCGGCGACGACGCGGATGTGCCGGGTGCTGCCGTCGGGACGCTGGAGCCTGAAGGTGGTGGAGGCGGGCCGCCGGTGGTGGAGCACGGTGCGCAGGAAGCGGCCGATGGCATCGGCGTCGTCCGGGTGGGCGTGCTCGCGCAGGTGCTCCAGCGGGATCGGCCGCTCGCCCGGCTCCAGTCCGTGCAGCTCGTGGAGCTGGCTGTTCCAGGTGATCTCGCCGGTCTGGGCGTCCTCCTCGAACCCGCCGATCCGGCCGAGCCGCTGGGCGTGCTGCAGCAGGCTGGCCAGGCGCAGCGACTCGTCCCGCATCCGCCAGATCAGCAGCACGCAGTCGCCGTGCCGGGTGATGCTCACGCCGGCCACGCTGGTCAGCGGCACGTGCTCGATCAGCGCGGTGAGCGTCATCCGCTCGGTGCGGAAGGCCTCGCCGGTGGCGTGCACGTGCTCGATCTTCTCGAACAGGCCGTGTTCCTCGGCCGCCGTCGGGTAGGCCTCCAGCAGCAGGGCCCCGGCGACCACGGTGCGGGGCCGGCCCGCGGGGTCGGCGAAGCGCGGGTTGGCGTGGTGGATGCGGAAGTCGGTCAGCAGCCCGCCGGCGTCCAGTTCGGGGCGCAGCACGAGGGCCGGGTCGGCGAGCGCGTCGGCCAGTTCGACCAGTTCGGCCAGGTCGGGCGCCGGCGCGGGCGTGGCCGCGCGGTCTTCCAGGGTGCGCGCGCACAGCTCGGCCAGGGCCTCCACCTGGCGGTGGATCGGTGCCGGCTGCCGTTGCAGCGGCTGCGGCCAGCTGATCTCCAGGACGCCGAGGATGCGGCCGCCGGTGCCGGCGGGCACGACGACGCGGCCGGCCGGCACGGCCTGGCGGTGGCCGATGGACGGCAGGCCCGACTCGCCGAGGTCGGCGAACCACACCGTGCGCCGTTCCATGAGCGCGCGCCGGGCGGGCGTGGCCACGCCGGGTGGCACGTAGCGCCACCTCCTGGCCTCCTCCACGCTGTGCCCGGCGAAGCCCACCAGGGTCAGCGAGGCGTCGGCGCCGGCCGACCACAGCACGACCGCGGTGGCGCCCAGCGGCGTCAGCGCGTGTTCCAGCAGGGACTCGGCCACCATCTGGCTGTCGGCGGCGCCCAGCATGCCGCTTTCGGCCTCGCGCAGCTGCACCGCGACCGAGCCGCCGCCGTCACCGCCGCCGTCACCGTCACCGCCGCCGTCACCGTCACCGCCGCCGCTGCCGACACCGCCGCCGCCACCGCCACCGCCACCGCCGTCATCATCTTCGCCGCCGTCGCCGCCGTCGAGCCGCGGCCGCTCGACGAGCAGCTCGCGCGCGACCTGCGTCAGCCGGTCCTGCGCGGCCTGGTTGATGAGGTCGGCGGCCAGCTCCAGCTGGGACAGTCCGGCCTGCTCGGCGAGCGTCGCGAGCTGCAGGGCCGCCTCGGTGGGGCCGCAGTGCAGCCGCTCGACCAGGATGCCCTTGGCCAGCTCGATCAGCGCCCGGCCCTCGGCCGCGTGCTGGGCGCGCGCGATCTCGTCGCGCAGCCGCTCGATCGTGGCGGCCAGCCTGCCGACGGTGCCGGCGTGGCGCGGGGTCGGCTCATCGGGCCTGGTAGGGGTCGGCACGCTCTGCTCTGCTCCTTCCACGGGGACGGCCTCCACGGGCTAGCGTGCGATCCACTGCTGGATGCGGGCGAGCAGGCTGTCGGAGTCGACGGGTTTGGTGACGTGGCCGCTCGCCCCCGCCGCCAGGCTCTTCTCCTGGTCGCCCGGCATCGCCTTGGCGGTGACCGCGATGATCGGCAGTTCCGCGTACTGCGGCATGGCCCTGATCGCCGAGGTGGCTGTGTAGCCGTCCATCTCCGGCATCATCACGTCCATCAGCACGAGGTCGATCTCGGGGTGGGCGATCAGCGTGTCGATGCCCGCGCGCCCGTTCTCGGCGTGCAGCACCCGCATGCCGTGGATCTCCAGGATGCTGGTCAGCGCGAACAGGTTGCGCGCGTCGTCGTCGACCACCAGCACGGTACGGCCGGCCAGCGTGCCGCCCTGCTCCCGGCCGGCGGGCCGGCCCTCCTTCTCCGAACGCACCAGCGGCAGCACGTCGCCCGGCTGGTCGGCGGTCAGGTGCAGGGCGATGCGCTCGCGCAGCTCGTCCAGGCTCGACAGCAGCTCCAGCGGCTGGCAGTCGGCGCGGGACCGCAGTTGCCGTTCCTGCGCCAGGTCCATGCGCCAGTTGTTGTAGGCCAGGATGGGCACCCCGCGCAGCGCGGTGTCGCCGTCGATGGCGTCCAGCAGCCCGAAGCCCGCCCTGCCCGGCATGTCGAGGTCGAGGACGATGCAGTGGCAGGGCTCGGCGGCCAGCGTGGCCGCGGCCTCCTGCGCGCCCGCGGCGGTCACCATCTCGATGGGGCCCTCCATGGGGGCGGTGCCGACGTCGCGGCCGGCCAGGTCCGCCAGGACGCTCTCGGCCACCAGCGACAGCAGGCCGCGCGGCCGTTCCTCCACCACCAGCAGCCTGCGCTGCGGGTGCGGCGGCTGGGGCGGGGGCTGGTCCTGCTGTCGGTCGGCGCGGCGCTCGGCGTCGCCGCGGCCGGCGTGCGGCGCCGCGGGGTCGGCGGGCCGCTCGGTGAAGTCGGGTCTGGCGACCGGCAGGAACAGTGTGAACGTGCTGCCCTCGCCCTGCGTGCTCTGCGCGGTGATCGCGCCGCCGAGCAGGTAGGCGATCTCCCTGCTGATGGACAGGCCGAGCCCGGTGCCGCCGTACTTGCGGCTGGTGGTGCCGTCGGCCTGCTGGAAAGCACCGAAGATGGCTTCCAGCTGCTGCTCGGCGATGCCGATGCCGGTGTCGATGACGCGGAAGGCGACGGCGGGGCCGTACGGTCTGACCGAGGCGGGGAGCTGTGCCAGGGGAACCGGTTCGATGCGCAGCTCGACGCTGCCGGTCTCGGTGAACTTGACCGCGTTGGACAGCAGGTTGCGCAGCACCTGGCGGAGCCTGGAGTCGTCGGTGAGCAGGCCCTCGGGCACCCCGGGCGCGGTCGTGATGCGGAACTCGAGGCTCTTGTCCGTGGTCATCGGCCGGAAGGTGGCCTCGACGTAGTCGAGCAACTGGCGCAGCGACACCCGTTCGGGGCTGATGTCCATCTTGCCGGCCTCCACCTTGGACAGGTCGAGGATGTCGTTGATGAGCTGCAGCAGGTCCGATCCGGCCGAGTGGATGACGCTGGCGTACTCGACCTGCTTGGGGGTCAGGTTGCGGGTGGGGTTCTGGGCCAGCAGCTGCGCGAGGATGAGCAGGGAGTTCAGCGGCGTCCGCAGCTCGTGGCTCATGTTGGCCAGGAACTCGCTCTTGTACGTGGAGGCCAGCGACAGCTGCTGGGCGCGGTCCTCCAGCTCCTGCCTGGCCTGCTCGATCTCCAGGTTCTTGGTCTCGATGTCCTGGTTCTGCGCGGCCAGCAGCGCCGCCTTCTCCTCCAGCTCGGCGTTGGAGCGCCGCAGCTCCTCCTGCTGGTTCTGCAGCTCCTCCGAGCGGGACTGAAGCTCGGCGGTCAGCCGCTGCGACTCCGCCAGCAGCTCGTCGGTGCGGGCGTTGGCGACGATGGTGTTGACGTTGGCCCCTATCGTCTCCATGAGCTGGTCGAGGAAGGCCCGGTGCACGGGGGTGAACGCGTACAGCGAGGCCAGCTCGATGACGCCGAGCACCTGCTCCTCGACCACGATGGGCAGGACGATCAGGGACGTGGGCACGGTCTGGCCGAGCCCGGAGGAGATCCTGACGTAGCCGGGCGGGATCTCCTCCATCGCGATCGTCCTGCGGGTGCGGGCCGCCTGGCCGACCAGCGACTCGCCCATCCTGAACCTCGTGACGGAGTCGCCCGCCGGGTGGCCGTAGGCGCTGATGAGCTGCAGCTCGGTGCCGGTGGGCGCCTCCTCGGCCAGGTAGAAGGCGCCGACCTGGGCCGAGACCAGCGGCGCGAGCTCGTTCATCACCAGCTCGGCCACCGTGGACAGGTCCCGGTGCCCCTGCATGAGGCCCGACATCCGGGCCAGGTTGGACTTGAGCCAGTCCTGGTCCTGGTTGGCCCTGGTGGTCTCGCGCAGCGACTTCACCATCGAGTTGATGTTGTCCTTGAGCTCGGCCACCTCGCCGGAGGCGTCGACCGTGATGGAGCGGGTCAGGTCGCCCGAGGTGACGGCGCTGGTCACCTCGGCGATGGCGCGCACCTGGCGGGTCAGGTTGCCGGCCAGCTCGTTGACGTTCTCCGTCAGCCGCTTCCACGTGCCTGACACGCCCTCGACCTCGGCCTGGCCGCCCAGCCGTCCCTCGCTGCCGACCTCGCGGGCCACTCTGGTGACCTCGGCCGCGAAGGACGACAGCTGGTCGACCATGGTGTTGATCGTGGTCTTGAGCTCCAGGATCTCGCCGCGGGCGTCCACGTCGATCTTCCTGGTGAGGTCGCCCCTGGCCACGGCGGTGGTGACCTGGGCGATGCTGCGCACCTGGTTGGTGAGGTTGTCGGCCATGGAGTTGACGTTGTCGGTGAGGTCCTTCCAGGTGCCCGCGACGTTGGGCACGCGGGCCTGGCCGCCGAGCTGGCCTTCGGTGCCGACCTCGCGGGCCACGCGTGTCACCTCGTCGGCGAAGGCGGACAGCGTGCCGACCATCGTGTTGATCGTCTGCGCGAGCGCGGCCACCTCCCCCTTGGCCTCGACGATGATCTTCTGCGACAGGTCGCCCTTGGCCACCGCGGTCGCCACCTGGGCGATGCCGCGCACCTGGTCGGTCAGGTTGGAGGCCATGAAGTTGACGTTGTCGGTGAGGTCCTTCCAGGTGCCCGACACGCCCCGCACGGTGGCCTGGCCGCCGAGCTGGCCCTCGGTGCCGACCTCGCGGGCGACGCGTGTCACCTCGTCGGCGAAGGCGGACAGCTGGTCGACCATCGTGTTGATGGTCTCCTTGAGCTCGAGGATCTCGCCGCGGGCGTCCACCCTGATCTTCTGCGTCAGGTCGCCCTTCGCGACGGCGGTGGTGACCTCGGCGATGCTGCGCACCTGGGCGGTGAGGTTGTCGGCCATGACGTTGACCGACTCCGTCAGGGCCTTCCAGGTGCCGGAGACGCCCTTGACGTCGGCCTGGCCGCCCAGCCGTCCCTCGGTGCCCACCTCGCGGGCCACCCTGGTCACCTCGTCGGCGAACGACGACAGCTGGTCGACCATCGTGTTGAGCGTGTTCTTCAGCTCCAGGATCTCGCCGCGCGCCGAGACGGTGATCTTCTGGCTGAGGTCGCCGCGCGCCACCGCGGTCGCCACCTGGGAGATGTTGCGCACCTGGGCGGTCAGGTTGCCGGCCATGGCGTTCACGGAGTCGGTAAGATCTTTCCACGTGCCTGACACACCCGGCACGTCGGCCTGACCGCCCAGCCGTCCCTCGGTGCCGACCTCCCTGGCCACCCTGGTGACCTCCGAGGTGAACAGCGACAGCTGGTCGACCATGCCGTTGAAGACGTGGGCGATCTCGCCCAGCAGGCCGTCGGCGTCGCCGGGCAGTCGCGTGCCGAAGTCGCCGTCCCTGACGGCGGTGAGCCCGGCCAGCAGCTGCCGCAGCTCGAGCTCTCCCGTCTGGCCGACCTGCCGCGCACCCGACCGGCTGCCGCTCACGCTGTCGCCCGCCCCCTCAATATCGTTGCCATGAGACAAATATTTACAGGAGGCTAGCGCAGAGGATCATGTATCGACAATCCGTAGCGGTGACCAACTATTTGCTATGGTGCAAAGAACCTCTCCATCCGCTAGGAATGGCACGTGGCACTCCGAAACGGCCTGAACGCCGTCTACCAAGCGATGCGCGCCGCTGCGCCGTACGCTCTGGCCGAAGCGGTCCGCGATGCGCTCATCGGGCACGGATCCGCGCGGAGCGTGGAGCTCCTGCTGGCCGACTACGCGCTCGTGGCACTGCGACCGGTGCTCGCCGACCCCGACCCGGCGACCCCCGAGATCCGCATCGACTCCAGCGCCGCCGGGCGCGCCTTCGCCTCCCAGCAGCCGCTCTGGGAGGACGCCCACAGCACCCTCTACCTGCCCGTCACGGCCTGCGGCGAACGGTTCGGCGTGCTCGGCGTCCGCCTGCCCGCCCCGCCCGAGCCCGACGAGATGCCCGACTTCGGCGAGGTGGCCGCCGCGCTCGCGCACGGCCTGCTCGGCGCGGACCGGCTCACCGACCGCTACCAGCGGGCCCGCCGCCTGGCCCGGATGACGCTGGCCGCCGAGATGCAGTGGGGCCTGCTGCCCGGCTACGGCCACCGCGGTACCGGCTACCGGCTCGCGGGCCAGCTCGAACCGGCCTACGCCGTCTACGGCGACAACTTCGACTGGAGCTGCGGCCCCGGCTCGCTGACCGTCTCGATCACCAACGGCATGGGCGAGGGCATGCGCGCGGCGCTGCTCACCACGCTGGCCGTCACCGCGCTGCGCAACGCCCGCCGTTCGGGGGCGAACCTGGAAGAGCAGGCCGGCCTCGCCGACGAGGCGGTCTACGCGCAGTACGGCGGGCGCGAGCACGTCTCGACCCTCCTGCTCCACTTCGACGCCGTCACCGGGCAGCTGTCCGCCGTCGACGCCGGCTCCCCGCGCATGATGCGCCTGCGCGGCACCGACGTCGAGACGATCAAGCTGGAGCAGCAGCTTCCCCTCGGCATGTTCGGCAACACCGCCTACACCGAACAGAGTGTCACGCTCCAACCCGGCGACCGGCTCGTCGTCATGACCGACGGGGTGTACGACGCGCGGTCGCGGCAGGACGGCTCCTTCGGCGAGGCGCTGCTGGAGTCGGCCGTCAGATCCACACGCCTCCAACCGGCCGACGAGGCGGTCCGTACCATGATTCGTGGCATGCTGACCTTCAGAGAAGGCGTGGACGTCTTCGACGACGCCGTCGTGGTCTGCCTTGACTGGACGGCCGAGCAGCAGGCTGATGACCTTCCCCCCGCCAGGGGCGACGTCATGTGACGGACGCGCCCTCGGCTCGAACCTGGATTGCCGCATGAACGACCATCACGAGCTCGGTCACCTCGACCCCGCCACCGGGGCCGCCGTCGAAAGCGCCGCCGCGGCGCTGATCGCGGTCTGGGCGTACTCCCGCCACTCCGCGGCCACCCAGGTCTCCTCCACCCAGCTCCAGGCGCTGCTGACCATCGAGCGCCACGGCGAGATCAACCTCGCCAGGCTGGGCGAGGCGCTGGGCGCGCTGCCGTCCTCCACCAGCAGGCTGTGCGACCGCCTGGAGGCGACGGGGTGGGTACGCCGCGCGGCCTCCCACGACGACCGGCGCGAGCTGACCATCCGCCTGACCGCCTCGGGCAAGGCCCTGCTGGAGGAGCTGCGCAAGCGGCGCCGCGACGACCTGGCCCAGGTGATGGACCAGATGCCGCCCGCGGCCCGCAAAGCTCTCCTGCGCGGGCTGCGGGCCTTCACCGCGGCCGCCGACCGGGTCACCGACCAGCGGGTCGACCGTTCCGACGAGAACTGGACCCTCATCGCGGGACGGTTCCTGGCCTGACCGGGACGGCGTCAGCTCACTGGAGCAGCCGGGCCGAGCGGACGGCGGGGGCCAGCGGCCGCCCCACCCTGGCCACGTGCAGGAGAGTCCGCGGATCGGCGACGCCCAGCCGCTCGGCCAGGCGATCGCGGGTGGCGGCGCAGTCGATGATCTGGCTGAGCGGGTGCGTGGCGTAGCCGAGCGCGGACAGCACCAGCCACTGCCGCATCAGCGCGCGGCCCGCCTCGACCTGGTCGTCCACGGCCCCGACCAGCACCAGCACGTCGCCGTCGTGGTCGAGCAGCCCGCGGGCGGCGCCCGCCAGCAGCCTGGGCAGGCCGACCCGGCGCAGCGCCGGATAGGCGGCCAGGGCGGCGCGCAGACCTGCCGTCTCGGCGGCGCTCAGCCCCAGCGCCTGGTGCGTGAGGCCGTCGAGCCGGTAACGGGGATGAGCCGGGGTCAGCCGCAGCCACGCGCGCAGCTCGCCGGTGACCGCCGCGTCGGACCACTGGCGCACGTCGGCCGCGTGCAGCAGGTCCGCCACGTCACGGCAGGCCAGGCGGCGCACCTCGAGCCGTCCCTGGCCGCGCAGCCGCTCCAGGACGTCGGCGGGCAGGCCTCCCGGGTGGTAGGCGCCGCGGTTGGTGCCGCGCCGCCGTACGTCCGCCGTGGTGAAGGGGGTCTGGTACGGCTGCGCCGTGCCGTACAGGAAGCCCACCCTGCCCGGGCCGGGGTCGGGCCGGAAGCCGACGCGCAGACCCGCCGAGGCGCAGACGATCAGGCAGCACTCGACGAACGCGCCCAGGCTGAGGCGCAGGTCGCGGCCGGTGGGGTCGCCGATCGGCAGGCAGCGCTCCGGGTCCCACCCGACCATGGCCTCGGCCCCGTGGTAGGTGAGGGTCCACGGCTGGGTGTTGTGCGCGCTGGGCGCGCGCCAGAAGTCCGGCTCGAGGGCGCGCAACTCGTCGATCAAGTGAGGTTCTTCTCGTAGAAGGTGTAGCCGTGCAGGGGGCGGCCGCCCATGGCGACGTACTGCGCGGCGGAGGCCGGGTTGACGCGTTCGACGTAGGTGCTGCGCAGCGCCAGGTAGCCGCCGCGGCGCAGTCCCTCGTGCAGCTCGCGGGACAGCAGACGCATGTAACCGTGGCCCTGCTCCCCTGGGACGGTGCCCTTGATGATGAGCACGGCCTCGCGGCGGTGCCGCTTGCGGACAGCCAGCAGCCTGAGCTGGTTGAGAAGGTGCAGGTTCCCACCGACCTCCGCGACGAAACGTGAGATGTCGGGCACGCAGAGCACGAAAGCCACCGGACGGCCCGCCTTCGTCAGGTACAGCAGCAGCGACTCGTCCAGCAGGAAGGCCAGGCCGTCGGTCTGCTCGGCCAGCTGCTCGGCCGAGATCTCGGTGTAGTAGCCGAGCTGGGCGAAGCTGGCGTTGAGCATCTCGCGCAGGATCGGCAGCTGCCGGCCGACCCGCCTCCTGTCGCCGCGGTGGATCCGCAGCCCCTCCGCCGCGATGCGGGAGTCGTCGAAGGCGAACACCGGCTCGTCGGGCACCGGGCAGATCCAGGTGTCGGACTCGAACCTGCGGGTGAACCCCGTCCGCTCGTAGGTGCCGGGGTAGTACGGGTGGTTCCAGGCGCTGTCGATGAAGCCGCGCTCGCCGAACCCCGAGGTGATGACCCCGCCCGACTGGTTCGGCAGCAGCGACACCGGGCCGAAGACCGACTGCCTGCCCGCCGCGCGCCCGGCCGCGCAGATGCCGTCCAGCAGTTCCTCCCCCGCCTCCTGCGTGAACTCGGTCAGCCCGAACAGCTGCGCGGCCGTGCCGAGCTTGGCGTCCAGGGCGGCGTCGGTGTGCAGGGTGGTCCGCCCGACCACCTCTCCCCCGCGTTCGAGCAGGCACAGCCGTACGCCCCGGCGATGCCAGGCGCGGACGGTCGCGTGCAGCGGCGGCACGAAACGCGGGTCGCCGCCGTAGATCCGGTCGGTGAGCCCGAGGAAGGCGCGCAGGTCGCGCCCGGACTCGACGGGACGCAGGCTCACCCGCGGCTCACCCGCGGCCCCTCGCCCTCCTCGGCGGACAGCGGCGTGAACGTCTCGATGTGCGCCATCGGACCGCCCTCCGCCCGCCAGACGCCGTTGGAGTAGCCCTCGGGCTCGGCGTTGTAGAGGCGGATGTATCCCCCGGTGGCGTTCCTGGTGCCGTCGGTCACCCACTGCATCAGCCTGCGGTGGTGGCGGCTGCGGGCGAAGCGCAGCAGCGCGTCGCGGTCCTCGAAGAAGGCCAGCGTGCCCAGCGTGAAGGGGAACTCCCAGTAGACCTTGTGCCAGCGGTAGCCGCGCATCCGCTTCATGTCGCGCACCATGCGGAACCAGGTGAAGGTCAGCGTGATGATCGACAGCGGCCCGCGGTAGCGGGTGGCGCCGACGAACATCGCGGTGGCCTGCCCCTGCGGCGGCGCCTTGCTGAAGTCGGTGGTCCTCACACGTCCTCCACCAGGTAGACGTTCTTCATCTTGGTCAGACCCGCGAACGGGCCCTCGCCGCTGTCGAAGATCCGCACGCGCAGGTCGGCGGCGGTCGGGTCCTCCTTGAGCGACTCGGCGAAGTCGCGCGAGACCCGCCGCAGGTGGGCCACGACGCCCTCACGGCAGATGCCGGCCAGAGCGTCGCGGTCGGGCTCGGCGCCTTCGCGCAGCTCGACGTTGATCACCGGGCGGTACTCCAGGCCGGGCAGCTCCTCCAGCGACAGGCAGAACCTGGAGATGCTCGCGGCGTACGGGTTGCCCTGGTAGAGGCCGTACTCCACGTCCTGCGGGTAGAGGTTGGCGCCCATGTAGGAGATCGTCGAGTCCTTGCGGCCGAACAGGAACAGCAGCGGCAGGTTCATCCGCTCGTCGGTCCAGGTGGCCGGGTAGTCGGCGCCCAGCGCCCGCCTGACCTCGGCCAGCGTGTGCAGCCTGGCCTCGTCGCCGACGTTGTAGCGCAGCTTCGGCTGCAGGCAGCTCTTGGTGTTGATCGTGCACAGCAGCTCGCCGGAGCCGTTGACCTCCAGGAAGGTCTCCAGCGGGTTGTAGTGGAAGATCATCGGTAGCCGCTGCTCGCCCGGGCCGAGCAGGGCGTCACGCAGCCGCTGGTCGGTGGCCAGGCGCTTGCGCAGCCGTACGGTGAAACCGCTCTCGGCGCCCATGCCGATCGTAAGGTCGCTGGCGCCGTACCCGGAACGGACCTCCTCGAAGCGCTCCTCCAGGTAGTCGCGCAGCGCCTCCGTCATGCCCTCGCCACCGACCATCCCCCGGATGCGGTAGTCCTTCCAGGGGAAGCCCGCGGCGTCGAGCCGGTCGCGCAGGTGCTTGAGGAAGGGCGGGTAGGCGGCCACCACGTAGTCGTAGCCGGGGCCGAAGTGCTCCAGCGTGTCGGCGATCTTCTCCAGGTCGGGGCCGGTGTTCTTGACCATCGCGATGCGGGCCATGGCGGCGCCGGTGGTCGTGCCGGTCGCCCAGGCGCCCATCGAGTAGGCGTTGATCACGAACAGCTTCTCGCCGGGGAAGACCAGCTCGATGTATCCGGCGGCGTTGCGGTAGATGCCCCGCAGCTCCCGCGGCCCGCGCACCCAGTTGTACGGCTTGCCGCTCGAACCCGACGACTCGTCCACGATCACGCCTGGCCGGTGCAGCCTGCCCTCCTGGCACCGGCTCTGCTCGTCGTAGACGGCGGCGTAGTTCTGCTTGGTCGTCTCGGGGAAGTCAGCCAGCCGCCTGGCTTCCTCGGCGCCGTGGCCGCGCACGAAGTCGCGGTAGGCGGGCACGTCCACGGCGGCGAACTGGCAGGCCACCCGGGCATGGACGCGGGCGAGCCGGTCGAGGGCGGGATGGTAGGAACGGGCCACGAACCGCCAGACGGCGGGATGCAGGCTGCCCAGCCGGTAGGCGCCGGTGAGCAGCCACGAGTACGCCTGCAGCCTGGCCCGGCGCCAGCGCTGTCGGGCGGTGAGCGGCCCGAGGCGCGGGCTCTTGCGCGTCATACCGGCGTAACTTAGCGAATACCTATCGATATCCGGTCAAGGGCCCGGAAATGTGGCGCGGGCGGCCGGACGGCTCGGGTGTTTCGCACATCCGGCCAGCCGCCTTTACAAAGTAGATCTCATGTGACGCCCGACCGGGCGACCGGTGCGCTCCAGGGCGTAAGGACTTCGTGAGAAATGCCGGCCGAGAGCGGCCTTACGGTGATCACGACCCCCTCCCGCCCCTCCCGAAGGGACCTTCAGCATGCGCCGACACCTCCGCCGTCTCACAGCGACGGCCGTGGCCCTGGCCGCGACCACGTCATTAGCGTCGATCACCTCTCCGCACGCCGCGGCGGCGGGCACAGCGGCACCCCTGCGCGCCGTCCACCTCGGCACCCTCGGCGGCACGTGGAGCATCGCCCGCGGTATCAACAACCACGGCCACGTCGTCGGCGACAGCCCGGTGGAGTCCGGGCTCAGCCACGCGTTCCTCTGGAAGAACGGCAAGATGACCGACCTCGGCACGCTCGGCGGCGGGACCAGCTTCGCCTCCGACGTCGACGACGACGGCCGCGTCGTCGGCTGCAGCGAGTTGCCTTCGGGTGAGTGGAGTCCCTTCCTGTGGCAGAACGGCACGATGACCGATCTCGGGGCGCACGGCGCACCCGGCTTCTGCGGCGCGGACGTCGCCCGCGGGCACATCATCGGCACTTTCGCCCCCACCCCCGGCTTCGCCGAGCAGCGCGCCTTCCTGCTGTCCGGTGACGTCAAGACCGTCATCGACCGCCGTCCCGGCCTGACGGCCAACGCCGTCAACGACAGCGGCCAGGTGGTGGGCGCCGACAACTACATCGTGGACGAGAGCGGCTTCCCGCTGTCGACGTACCGGGCGTACCTGTGGCACGACGGCACCGGCCGGGAGCTCGGCACGCTGGGCGGGATGAGCTCCCCCAGCTCGATCAACAACCTCGGCCAGGTGGTCGGCAACTCGGACACGGCCGACGGCCGACGCCGCGGCTTCTTCTGGGACGGCTCCTCCATGACGCCCCTTCCCCTGTCCGCCGACGCTTCAGGCGCCGGCGCCGAGGCCATCAACGACCGCGGCCAGATCGTCGGCTCCTCCATCAAGGCCGGCGAGGTGTACGGCTTCGCCACCCTGTGGGCCGGCCCCACGGCCCCGCCCCGGACCCTGCCGCTGCCCGCCGATGTGAGGGTGGACTCCTCCCGAGCTTTCGACATCAACAACCAGGGCTGGATCGCCGGCTTCATCGACTACCACTGGAACACCGGCCTCAACACGCAGGCCGTCATCTGGCGCTGACCCTGGCCTCCAGGTGGGCGGGTGGGTGCCTCCGCGCCCGCCCACCCTGGTCGCCTGCCGTGACCTCGGGTCTTGGACGAATCGCCGCTTGGGTCTTGCGCGCGCGCCGGAAGGACCTTACCCTGCGGCGTTAGTTAGGAAGTCTTCCTAACTATCCCCCTGGAGGACCCGCGCATGACATCTCGTCTGAGAGCCGCCGCCCTGGCCGCCCTCCTCGTCCACCCCATCCTGTCAGCACCCCCGGCAGCGGCCGCCACCGCGCGGGCGGACGTCCTGCTGTCGCAGGGCAAGCCGGCCACCTCCTCCTCCGTGGAGGGCAGCGGTTTCGGCGCCGGCCTGGCGGTCGACGGCGACACCGGCACCCGCTGGGCCAGCGCCGAGGGCCACGACCCCGAATGGATCAGCGTCGACCTCGGCGCCGCCGCCACGATCAGCAGGGTCCGGCTCACCTGGGAGGCGGCCTACGCCAAGGCCTACCGGATCCAGACCTCCGCGGACGGCTCCACCTGGACCGACGCCTACTCCACCAGCACCGGCGACGGCGCCGTCGACGACCTGACCGTCACCGGCACCGGCCGCTACATCCGCCTGTACGGCACGACCCGCGGCACGCCCTACGGCTACTCGCTGTGGGAGTTCGAGGTCTACGGCAACACCGGCGGCGGCGACACCACGGCCCCGACCGCCCCCGGGAGCCTGCGCGCCACGGCCACCACCTCCAGCAGCGTCTCGCTCGCCTGGAACGCCGCCACCGACAACGTCGGCGTCACCGGGTACGACGTCTACCGGGACGGCACCCGGGTCGCCACCGCCACGGGCACCACCCACACCGACACCGGGCTGAGCGCCTCGACCGGCTACTCCTACACCGTCAAGGCCCGCGACGCCGCCGGGAACACCTCTCCGGCCAGCACCGCGATCACCGCGACCACCCAGGCGAGCCAGGGCGGACCCGCCGTCCCCTTCGGCAGCCACACCATCCCCTACGCCGCGGGGATGCTGCGCCCCTCGGGCGACCAGGCCACGCTGGACCAGAAGGTGATCGACTACTACCGGCGGTGGAAGGCCGCCTTCGTCCGACAGAACTGCGGCAACGGCTGGTACCAGGTCATCTCCCCCGACGCCGACCACCCCTACGTGGGTGAGGCCCAGGGCTACGGCATGGTGATCGCCGCGACGATGGCCGGAGCCGACCCCGACGCCAAGAAGATCTTCGACGGGCTGGTCAAGTGGATGCTGGACCACCCCTCGTCCATCAACCCCGACCTGCTGGCCGCCGAGCAGGACACCTCCTGCCAGAGCGTCGAGGGCGGGGACGCCGCCACCGACGGCGACATGGACGTCGCCTACGGCCTGCTCCTGGCCGACCGCCAGTGGGGCAGCTCAGGCACCTACAACTACCGCAACCTCGCGATCAGGCACATCAACGCGATCAAGCGCGACGAGCTGAACCCGTCCACCAACCTCCTCAAGCTGGGCGACTGGGCCGATTCGGGCGACCAGCGGTACTACGTCTCCCGCGCCTCCGACTGGATGGTGGACCACTTCCGCGCCTTCCGGAAGGCGACCGGTGACGCCACCTGGGACACCGTGCGCACGGCGCACCAGAACCTGATCGCCTCGATGCAGGCGAACTACGCTTCGGCCACCGGCCTGCTGCCCGACTTCGTGGTCAACACCAACACCACGCCCAAGCCGGCCTCGGGCAAGGTCCTGGAGCACGTCAACGACGGCTACTACTGGTGGAACTCCTGCCGCGTCCCGTGGCGCATCGGCGCCGACGCGGTGACCGGCGGCGACGCCAAGTCGCTCGCGGCGGCCCGCAAGCTCAACTCCTGGATCAGGAGCAAGACCGGCGGCGACCCCGGCAAGATCGCCATCGGCTACCGGCTCAACGGCGCGCAGATCTCCAGCGGCAGCGACGCCGCCTACTTCGCCCCGTTCGCGGTGGCGGCGATGACCGACTCCGGCAGCCAGGCCTGGCTGGACTCCCTGTGGAACAAGATGGTCGCCACCCTGATCGACTCGGAGAGCTACTTCGCGGCCAGCATCCAGCTCCAGGTCATGATCACCGTGACCGGCAACCACTGGGTCCCCTGACGGCCGACCCCGGCCGGTGTGGGTGACCCCGCACTCCGCCCGCACCGGCCCCACCCACGCCGGCCCCGGCCGGACCCGCCGTCAGTCGCCGGCTCCGGCCGGCGCCGCTGCGGTTCCTGCTGCCCGCCGGCACCGCGGGCACGGCGTGGTGGACGACCACGTCGGGAGCTGCGCGTCCGGCCATCCAGCGGGCCCCGCGCCAGATCATCGTCACAGCCGCCGCGATCCTGCCCGGGAAGGCGCGGCGCGAGCGCTGTCTCGAGCAGTGGCTCGCCGACGGCGAGGGGCGGCGGAGCTGGGGATCAGCGCACTGTCCGTGGCGTTCGGGGCCGTCAAGGCCGCGGTGGCGATGAACCTGACCCGCCGCTCGGCCGTGGCGCTCGGACTCGCGGTCGTGCTGGTCGTCGGCGGGATCCGGCTGATGATGACCACGTCCGGCTGGGTGCCCGCCATAGCCATGGCGGGCGTGGAGTTGCCGTTCCTGTTGCTGATCATCCCAGGTTCACCGACCGCGACACGCCGCAGCCCCACTGATCTCAACTCCTTACCGCCCTTCGCCGACGCGCTTACGAGCTGACCGGAACTGCGATGGTGCCTTGCGCCACGGCACACAGGGTCTCGAGACCATCAGGGCCCACGGTCGACAGCTCGCACTGGCAGACGACGCGGGTCCGGCCGGCGCGGACGACATGCGCGCGTGCGCGCAGCATCGCGCCGACGGCGGGCCGCAGATAGTCGATGGTGAACCCGGAGGTGACCAGGTTCGCGCCGGCCACAGTGCCGGCGGCGAAGGTCAAGGCGTTGTCTGCGGCATAGGCCAGGACTCCACCGTGAAGGAAACCGTTCTGCTGGCGCAGGTCGTCGCGAATGTCCAGCTCCAAGGTTGCCTTTCCGTCGCCGAAGGCGACCAGCCGTGCGCCCAGTAGAGCGCTGAACGGCTGGGCCGCCAAGACCTTGCGGGCGATCTCTATGGTGGGCAATGCTTCTCCATTCTCAACGTCGGCCATAGGTACTAACGAGAGGCCAGAATAGGAGCGGTACGAATCGCCGCGGTCTGGCCCTGGCGCAGACCCTCGCGGTCGAGCGGTCCGGAGATCGACATCATCCCGCCACGTGATCCCGACTGCCCTGACGGCCGAGCCTCTTCACCTACCGCCGTGACTCGGCATGGGTAGCCATGCTCCCGACTCCGGGACCTCTTGAGCCCGGAGCCCAGGATGCGCGTTGGCTCGGTGAAGGGGTCAGCGGTCGCACCGGCGGCGGTGAGGGCGGGTGCGGCGGGCGTAGCTGATGGCGGCCATACCAAAAGCCACCCCCCACAGCCAGTACATGGGAACAGAAACCCAGTAGAACCGGTCAGGCAGCCCCTGGCCGAAGCCGAGGTCATCCGCGCCGCTCACCAGCGTGCCCAGCATCTTGGTAAGGATCATCCCGAAGTGCACGGTCATCGCGATGGATATCCCGGCGGCCGGCCCAGGACCAGCCAGCGCGGAACAGAGCGGCCTACCACGCCCGGCACCCAGCCAGGGAAGACCCTGCCCCAGGCGTGCACCAGCGACCACGGCAGCACCGTGCCCGCCAGCACGAAGCCGACCTCGAACAGCACCAACGAGACGCCGACGCCCAGCCCTGCGCTGTCGAAGCCCACGACCAGCTGGGCGATGACCCGAACCGCGCAGCCCGCGGTGGCGGCGTAGGCCGCCCCTTTCGCCCACCTCGGCGCGTGCCCGCGCGACCTCCGTCGTGCGGCCACAGGCGAGGCAACCGCCGCGCAGGCGCCGCGCGTGCATCAAGGCCACAGCGGCTACCAGCGCTCCTCCCGTCAGGCACGCGGTACGGCTGAGGAAGCCCAACGGAAAGAACCGCACGCCGATGCCGGGCAGCAGCCCACCGACCACGTCCAGCAGGAACAGGGCCGCGGCCACGATCAACGCCCCGCTCACGATCCACGCCCCGGCCAGCAGGACGCGACGGGCCACAATCGACCGCCGCAGCCGCGCGAGCCCGACCGTGACCGCCACCGCGGCCAGACAGAGCACGACCGCCTTCCACCCGGAGAAAGCGATCAGATCGACGCCTACCGGAGACATCTGTGGCGGGCTGTCGACGAACGCCCAGTGCGCCTGGAGCGTGCCGTACAGCAAGGCTCAGGCAAGCACCGCGCGCGGCGCCCACGAGTTCCAGGCCGGCGCCGGCCCGTCCTCGGCGGAGGTCATCGGGGCACCGCCCGCAACGGGAGCTCGCGCGTCGGGCGGCGCTGCAGCTCGCGCGTGCTCAGGAACAGCAGGACGGCCCACACCGAACAGTAGCCGCCGAACAGCGCGCCGCCCCGGTCAGTGAACAGCCCGGTGCCCAGCATGCCGACGCCGCCCACGGCTGCCATCGCCGTGACCAGCCAATGCAGCGCGAGCAGGATCCTGCGCGGCCACCGCCCCGGCAGGCTGAGCCGGCCAATGATCAGGACCGCGATGATGAGCAGCGCGCTCCCGGCGTTGGCCCACTGCGCCAGCGCCACCTCCCCAGGCCCGTACACCTGGTAGCTGTCGGGCGACACGCGCGGCCCGCCCGTGACGCCGAGCCGCCCATCCAGGGCGTACGACACCTTCGACGCCACGTACAGGCCGGTCCATGCCATCGCCGCATACGCAATCCTCATGGCTCCTCCTCGGCTACCACTGTGCTGCGACGTCCACCGGACGGGTCTCCCCCGGCAAGGGGATCCGCCTCCCTCACGCGGGGGGCATCTCACTGCACAGGATGGGAATCCGCTAAGCAGCCGATCTTCGGAGCTCTTGCCTCACATGGAGCAGAGTGCCGATGGGGCCGACGCTGTGCGGCATCCCAGGTTCCGGCATGCTCATCGCCAGGCGAGCACATCGTAAGCTCGCGCCAGGTCATCGGCCCACGGCGTGTCGTGATCACGCTCAAATGCGCTGTACAGGCGCTCTCTGACCCGGTCGCGATGCAGCCAGGTGAGGACCGCGGCGGGCAGATGCACTCCTCTGACCCACCCGGTCACCAGGTCGGCGAGATGACGGTCTGCCGCTGGTCCGCGAATGGCGTCCCAATCGTCGAGGAACAGGCTCACGCTGTCGGTGAACTCGCCGACCACGCTGAGGAATTCGGCCGTGTCGCCAAACGAGCCGACCTGCGGTGGATACTTCGCCAACAGCGACCGCCAGACCGCCATGAGGTAGCCGTCGACAGCCTCCCGCTCAGCTGCGGGCCAGGCCCGCCAGCCCAGCCGGACCAGCAGGCCCAGGACCATACTCGGGTACAGCTCGTTTCCCGTGACGAGCCGCTCCAGCAGCAACGGCAGCAGACTCTTCACGTCGTCGTCGGTCCCGACCGTGTTCCCCAGGCTGATCGTCAGTGCGAACAGGTCATGCTCATCCACCCGCACCGAACCGCGACAGTGTGGACACCCGTCAAGGACCGCCCGGCGCGGGTAGCGGGCGAACACCTCCCGAAGCCGTCCCACAGCCACGCCCAGCCCCTCGTCCACCGGCCAAGTGTCGCACCCGGTATCCGCCACGGTCGCAGACGGGTCGGAAGCGCCCGCCGGGCTCGGAGCGCAGCAGGGCGGATGGGCGGGCCGCAGCGTGGTCGTCATGCTGCTCCGCCGTGAACTTTCCTTCTATGGGCCGCGTTGGGACTTGCGAGGGTGTCTGTCCGCGTCGTTCCTCGCGGGCCTTCCCTCAGTCGTCATGAGTGCGGTTGTAAGCCCCGAGTTCTCCCTCCTTGGTGCACGCCTGTATGGGCTTCCCGTTCTTGGACGTGACTCGGTTCGGGCGGCGGTCGAGCCTGTGTGTACCGGGGCCAGGTTGACGGGACCTTCTCCACGGCGTTCGAGGTACCGGCCAGGCCAGCCGGCGCCGCCGTACGGCCAGCCACGCGGGCGCGGTGCCGGGGGCGCGGCGGAAGCTGATGGCTTTGGCCGCAGACCACCGTGTGCACCTGGACGCCGAAGACCCCATCCCGAGTAGACGTCTGAGCCGCGCCGCGCCCCCATCGAAGAGGCGCACGTTGGATGAGGCTGACGGCTATCGGCTTGCCGCGATCACCGCGTACAAGGGCGGCAACCCACGCCAGGCTCGTCCTGCGCGGGATCGAGGCTTCCGAGGATGCCGCGGAACGTCACGGCCGCCTCGTCACCGGCATGGAGGCCCTGGTCTGGCAGGGCGAGCTGCACGGCATCCCGGAGGAGTCGTCGTCAGCAATACCTTATTTCATCTAGGTAAGATAGATCTATGGCGGGCATTGAACGAGTCACACAGCCCACGTTGGACGTCCTCGAAGTGCTGGTTCAGGCCCAGCAACGGAGTGAGGAGATGCACGGCTGGGCCATCATGAAAGCCACCGGCCGCGCCGGTCCCACCGTCTACAAGGTCCTCGACCGGCTCGAAGACGCCCACTGGGTCAAGGGGAGATGGGAAGAACTCGCCGACGACCAGCCCGGCCCGCGTCGCCGGTTCTACGAGCTGACCGGCGAGGGTGTGCCCGCCGCCCGCGCTCTCCTGGCCCAGCGCCGCCCGTCCGCGCTCACGACCCGCCCGGCGCTCGGCTTCGCGCCGCTCGCCTGGCTGAACACGCTACTGGCCGGAGGAGCTCGTTGAGCGGCTGGGAGATCATATTCGCCTTCGTCGCGGGCCTGATCGTCAACGAGATGTGCGACGTCTCGCCGTGGCTGGCGAAGAGGCTCGTCCGCTGGTCCGCTTACCTTCGGTATCGGGACTCCATACGCGCGCAGGTCCGCGCCGAGGAGTTGATCGCGCTGATCGACTCGCGGCCCGGCAAGCTGCTCAAGCTGTTCACGGCCATCGGATTCCTAGGTGCCGGCACGGGGGTTCGCGTCTGGGATCACCTCCGAGACCTACGAAGAGGCGCAAGGTTCCGGAGAAGCGACCCCGGGCTGGCTACTCTCACGCTCGAGAGAACGGTGAAACTAACCTGGGGCCGCCGCCGCAGCCCGTTTCCGTCGCGGAGGAGAGTTGGCGCCGTGCCACCAAGCGATTGAAGGCGTGAGATGAGGCGAGCAGATCTTCCCCAACCGGGCCGCGATCATCCGGCTGGTCGGGGCTG
The DNA here is from genome assembly GCF_053586935.1 of Nonomuraea sp. NPDC003727. Taxonomy (NCBI): domain Bacteria; kingdom Bacillati; phylum Actinomycetota; class Actinomycetes; order Streptosporangiales; family Streptosporangiaceae; genus Nonomuraea; species Nonomuraea sp. NPDC003727. Next base: position 10,515 of record NZ_JBSFNE010000029.1, on the reverse strand, counting down.
TACTGGCCGAGCAGACCGACGAGTGGGTCGAAGCACGCCGCTACATGGGCCTGGGCATCCTCGCCAAAGCCCGCGTTCGGGTGATTCCCGGCGACACACCAGCCCAGAACCGCAGCACCGGCCCATGGTCGAACGCTCCATCGCCTGGCTGATTGGGCCTGAAAGCCGCTGCCGCCGTCTGCACCATCGCGACACCGCCGCCGCCCACTGGTGGCTGCGCACCCGCATGGCCGCGCTCAACCTCCGCCGTCTGCTCAACCTTGGCCTGCGCCGAGTAGCCGGCAGCACCTGGATCCTGCCCACCTCCGCCTGACCCTCCCTTCACCGCGTACGGGCCGCGGCGATCACCTCCTGGACGGCGTCGAGGACCAGGCCGGGCCGCGTGATGTGCACGTAGTGGTCGGCCGTGTCGGCGACCACCAGCCGGCCGCGCGTCGACAGGGCGGCGAGGTCCGCAGCGCGTGCCGTAGCGGTCGCCTCCTGGCCGGACGGGGAGATCACCACGACCGGCAGGTCGCCCCACGCCCGCGGCCGGACCGTCGCGCGCACCTGTGCGGCGCCGTCGGCGGCCGCCCACGCCTCGGCCCGGGCGGCCGCCATGCTGCCGGAGCCGTAGACGACGACGGCGTGCTCGCGAGCCGCCCCGGTGGCCGAGGCCGGCACGAAAGCGTCGCCGAACAGCCGGAGCAGGCCCAGGCGGGCGGCGAGCTGGTAGGCGGTGAACTGGACGGCCAGCAGCGGCCGGGAGACCTCGATCGCCCCGGCGGCCGTCTCGTCGGTGACGTCGACCAGCACCAGGCCGGCGGTGAGTTCCGGCCGGCGGTCGGCGAAGATCCGCACGCTGTTGCCGCCGAAGGAGTGCGCGACCAGGACATAGGGACCCGCCTCACCCGCGGCGGCCAGCAGCGCGTGCAGGTCCTCGGCGGCCCGCTCGGCGGTCGGCGGCGACGGGCTCCGCCGGCTCCACGCGTATCCGGCCCGGTCGTAGGAGCACACCCGGTTGCCCTCCGACAGCCGCCGCTGGATCGGCTCCCAGCTCGCGCTCGACTCGGCCAGGCCCGCCTCCAGGACGACGGTGGGCGCGCCGGTCCCTGTGCAGTGCAGGTGCAGGCGGTGGCCGCCGACGTCGACCAGCCGTCCCGGCATCCGGTGGCGTGCGGCGTCGCCCTGCCGGGCGACCGTCTCGTACAGGAATCCCCCGCTCACGGCCAGCACGAGCAGGCCCGCGGCCCACAGGGCGCCCCGCCGCAGCAGCCGCCGCCGCGGCCGTGCCGCCGGCGCATCTCCACGCGTCATGCCTCGAACCTAGGGACGCGGCCCGCCCGTCACCTCCTCCGCGCAGACGGAGCCGCCGCTACGACCCGCGCCCCGGCCGCCGCCGCCCTCTCCTCCGGCAGGACGACGCGGCCGTGGGAGCGCGGTCCCAGGGCCGGTCCCGGGCCCCGGGCCGGCCGCGCCGGTGGCCGGCGCGGGCGGCCGGCGGCTCTAGACGCACCGTCCGGCCAGCCAGGCCCGGTAGTCCTTGGTGTAGTTGGTCATCACGCTCTTGGGGGCCTGGTTCAGGACGGCCTGCCAGCGGGCCGTGTTGCCGCGCCAGTCCGGTGGCGGCTCGTCCCATCCGACGCTGTCGGTCCACCGGGCGGCCGACCCCTTGAGCAGCCCGGGATGGCGCCTGGCGAGCTCGCCCTGGATCCAGGAGTCGGTCGAGTAGACCAGGATCCGCTGCCTGCCCTGCCGTTCGACGATCGGGTCGGAGATCTCCTTCCATCCGCGCGCCGCGTGGCCGGAGGTGAGGACGGCCTTGGTCTCGGGCTTGATCTCGAGCAGGGCGACCAGGTTCCTGGCGGCCACGTGGTCCAGCCACTCCCGCAGCGTGTACACCCGCTCGCCGGTGTAGGGGCCGCGGGAGACGCGGCGGCTCTGCAGGTTGTCGCTCCCGTAGGCCCACCAGATGTCGGTGATGTCGCGCCGGGTCCCCGTCAGGCCGTTGGTGGAGGTGTTGTGCCACATCACCGCCTTGGTGCCCTCCCTGGTGAGCTGGACGTCGGCTTCGACGCCTGCGGCACCCCAGGACTTCTGGTCGTCGACGGCACGACCGCTGTTGGGCTGGCGGACCTGGTCCTTGGCCATGTCGGCCGGGTCGTGGGGGTAGCCGCCGTGCCCGAAGACCAGCGGGCAGGCCGGCGCGCCCGCGACGGCCGGCGGGGCGCCGGTGAGGGAACCGGCCACGAGCCCGGCGGCCGCCAACGCGACGCCGGTCCTGCGCTTCGTCATCTGCCACCCAGGGGAATCGTTCGGCACAACGGACGATCTACGTGGCGGGAGCCTAGTGATCCCGCTGACCCGCGATCAAGCACCGGGCGTCAGCCGCGGGACCGGGCGTGGACGATCAGCGCCCACACGAAGCAGCCGAACGAACCGGTGGCGGGACCACCAGGCCGCCCATGAACAGGATCATGAAGACCGGGTTGAGGATGGCCACGTTGATCTTCTGCATGGCCTCGCCGACGGCCTACCGCCAGACGTTCAGGCCGCGTGCTCAGGTGGCGGCCGTCATGGAGGAGGCGCCCTCCGCCGGCCGCAGGCGGCGCCGGGCCGGTTCGCGCCCGCGCGGCTGGCGGGGCGCGGCGGTCGCCGGCGGCGGCGCCGGAACGGGGCAGGTGACGGGCGAGCCGTGGGCGACCGTGATCGGCTTGCCGTGGTGCAGGAGGGGCAGCGGGTCGCCGTCGAGCAGCGTGTAGGTGGCGCTGCCCTGGTCCACCCGCACCGCCAGCCTGCTCCCCCGCATCACGATGGTGAAGCCGAGCCGCGACAGCCCGTCGGGAAGGCGCGGCGCGAAGGTCAGCCCGCCGCGCCGGCTGCGCATGCCGGCCAGGCCGTTGACCAGGGCCATCCAGCTGCCCGCCAGCGAGGCGATGTGGAGCCCGTCGCGGGTGTTGTGCTCCAGGTCGTCGAGGTCCATCAGCGCGGCCTCGGCCACGTAGTCGTAGGCCAGCCGCAGGTGCCCGACCTCGGCGGCGAGCACCGCCTGGACGCCCGCCGACAGGGAGGAGTCGCGGACGGTGAGCCGTTCGTAGTAGTCGAAGTTGCGGGCCTTCTGCTCGGGGGTGAAGGCGTCGCCGCGCCGGAACATGGCCAGCACCAGGTCGGCCTGCTTGACCACCTGCTTGCGGTACAGGTCGAAGTAGGGGAAGTGCAGCAGCAGCGGGTACTGCTCGTCGGTGGTGGCCGCGAAGTCCCACACCTCGTGGCCGGTGAACCCGGCCGCCTGGGGGTGGACGCCGAGCGTGGCGTCGTAGGGGACGTGTATCGCCTCCGCCGCGTCGCGCCAGCCGGCCATCTCCTCCTGGTCGACGCCGAGCTCGCGGGCGCGTTCGGGATGGCGGCCCGCGGCCTCGGCGGCGGCCACCAGGTTCTGCTGGGCCATCAGGTTGGTGTAGACGTTGTCGTCGGAGATGGCGCTGTACTCGTCGGGTCCGGTCACCCCGTCGATGTGGAAGCGGCCCTGGGCGTCGTGGTGCCCCAGCGACCGCCACAGCCGCGCGGTCTGCGCCAGCAGTTCGAGCCCGATCCCGCGGTCGAAGTCCTCGTCCGCCGTGCAGTCGACGTAGCGGACGACCGCGTCGGCGATGTCGGCGTTGATGTGGAAGGCCGCGGTGCCCGCCGGCCAGTACCCCGAGCACTCCTCGCCGTTGATCGTCCGCCACGGGAAGCCGGCGCCGCGCAGGCCGAGCTGGCGTGCCCGCTCCATGGCCAGCGGCAGGGTGGAGTGCCGCCAGCGCAGCGCGTGCGCGGCGCTGTCCGGCAGGACCTGGGTGAGCAGGGGCAGCACGTACGCCTCGGTGTCCCAGAAGCTGTGCCCGTCGTAGCCGGGCCCGGTCAGCCCCTTGGCCGGGATCGCCCTGCCCTCCGCCCGAGCGCCGGCCTGCAGCACGTGGAACATCGCGAAGCGCACCGCCTGCTGGACCTCGCCGTCCCCTTCGACCTGCACGTCCGCGTTGCCCCAGAACGTGTCGAGGTAGGCGCGCTGCTGGGCCAGCAGGCCGTCCCATCCGGTCTGCACCGCGCCGGTGAGCGCGGCGGCCGCCTGGTCGCGTACGGCAGGCTCCGACCGCGCGGCCGACCAGCCGTACCCGACGAACTTGACCAGGCGCAGCCGCTCCCCCGGGCTGAGGAACACCGTCACCGTCACCCGGCCGAGGTCGGGCCCGCTCTCGGCGCTGACCAGCACGTTGTCCGGCCCCTCGACGACGTGGTCCATGCCCGCCGCGACGATCAGCCGGCTCTCCCTGGTGCGGTGCAGCAGCCCTGCGCGAGCGTCCTTGGCGCCGTGCTCCAGGCCGAGCAGCGGGGCCTGCAGCGCGGCGGCGACCCGGGGATCGCCGCCGGGCGGCGGGAGCGGCTCGTTGGCGACGAGTTCCGACTGCACCACCAGCCGCACCGGGCGGGCCAGGGTCTCCACGTCGTAGCAGATGGCCGCCACCGAGCGCTGCGTGAAGGACACCAGCCGGGTAGAGGACACGCGCACCACGTCGTCGGAGGGCGAGGCCCATTCGGCCCGGCGGTGCAGCACCCCGGCGCGCAGGTCGAGCAGCAGCTCGTGCGAGCGCAGCTCCCCGTAGCGGACGTCGAACGGCTCGTCGTCGACGAGCAGCCGGATCAGCTTGCCGTTCGTCACGTTGATGACGGTCTGGCCGGACTGGGGGTAGCCGTAGCCCGCCTCCGCGTACGGCAGCGGCCGCAGCTCGTAGACGCCGTTGAGGTAGCAGCCCGGCAGGCCGTGCGGCTCGCCCTCCTCGAGGTTGCCCCGCCAGCCGATGTGGCCGTTGGACAGCGCGAACAGCGACTCGTAGTGGGCCAGGACGTCCAGGTCGAGGTAGGTGGCGCGCAGGCACCACGGCTCGGTGGGGAAGGCGGCATGGCTGATCACGGGTGCTCCAGGAGCTCGGCCAGGTCCTTCACCACGACGTCGGCGCCGTGCGCCCTGAGCTCGGCCGCCTGGCCCGCCCTGTCGACGCCGACCACGAACCCGAAGCCGCCGGCCCGGCCCGCCGCCACTCCCGCGAGTGCGTCCTCGAACACCGCGCAGCCGGCCGGGTCCATCGCGAACGCCCGTGCGCCCGCCAGGTACATGTCCGGCGCCGGCTTTCCCGCCAGGTGCTCCCGCTCCGCCGTGAGCCCGTCGACACGCACCTCGAACAGGTCCTCGATGCCCGCGGCGACCAGCACGTCGCGGCAGTTCGCGCTGGAGGAGACCACGGCGCGGCGCAGCCCCGCCTCCCGCGCCGCCTTGACGTAGCGCACCGACCCCTCGTAAGGCCGCACGCCGTCCTGCTTCATCTTGCGCAGCAGGATCACGTTCTTCCTGTCGGCCAGCCCCTTCACGGTGTCGGCCCGCTGCGGGTCGTCGGGGCTGCCCTCGGGCAGTTCGATGCCGCGGGAGGCGAGGAAGGCGCGGACGCCGTCGGCGCGGGGCCTGCCGTCCACGTAGTCGTCGTAGTCGGCCACCGGGTCGAAGGGCACGTACGGCTCGCCGCGCGCCCTGGCCCGCTCTCTCAGGTAGCCGTCGAACATCTCCTCCCACGCGGCGGCGTGCACCGTGGCCGTCCGGGTGAGCACGCCGTCCAGGTCGAACAGGCACGCCCGCACGCCGCCGGGCAGTCCCAGGTCGTTTCCCTTCACCGCATTCCCCGTTTCCCCGCCTCCGGCCCCCGTGGCGTGATCCCCTTCCGCGCCGGGCGGCCGGCGGCTGCCCGGCCCGCTCAGGGCTGCTGCGACGGCAGGACCTGGTCGTAGTCGATCTCGACGTGGCGCGGCCCGCGCAGTACCGCGCTGGGACGGTAGGGCGGCGGGTCGGTGACCAGCCGCGGGTTGACCAGCCGGCTCACCAGCTCGCGCAGGGCGATCTGGGCCTCGAGCCGGGCCAGCGGCGCGCCGAAGCACTGGTGGATGCCCCCGCCGAAGCCGAGGTGCTGGATGTAGGGGCGGTCCGGGTCGAAGCGGTCGGGATCGTGCACGTGCGCGGGGTCGCGGCTGCCCGAGGCGAGCGCCAGGATGATGGAGGAGCCCTTGGGGATGTCGACGCCCGCGACGGTGATGTCGTCGAAGGCGACGCGCTGCGGCAGGAAGTGCACGGGCGGCTCGAAGCGCAGCAACTCCTCGACGGTGTGGATGATCAGTTCGGGCTCCTTGCGGAGCCGGTCGATCATCCACGGGTTGCGCAGGATGGTGAGCATGCCGTTGGCGATGAGGTTGACCGTGGTCTCGTGCCCGGCGAGCAGCAGCAGCGCGCAGGTCGCCATCACGTCGACGTCCGACATCGAGCCCTCGGGACCGCTGTAGGTGACCAGGCCCGACATGAGGTCGTCACCCGGATCGCGGCGGTGGGCCTCGGCGAGCTCGCCGAGGTAGCGGCCGAGCTCGAGCCTGGCGGCCTGGTGGCGCCGTTCCCGCTCCTCCGCGTCCCCCTCGCCGGGGCCGATGCTCTCCACGATCGCCGTGGCCCAGGTGTGGAAGCGGGGCTCGTCCTCGCGCGGTACGCCGAGCAGGTGGCAGATCACCGTGACGGGGAAGGGGTAGGCGACGTCGTCGACGACGTCGGCCCGCGTGCGGCCGTCGAGGCCGTCGACCAGGCCCGTGACGATCCGCTGGAGGTCCCCGCGCAGGTTGTCGACCACGCGCGGCGAGTGCGGCGGTCCGAAATGGCGCATCGCCAGGCTCCGGAGCCGGTCGTGCTCGGGCGGATCGCGCATGATGAACGAGGGCGGCAGCCCGCCGGTGGGCGGCGGCTCGTTCAGGTTCTCGGCGTCGGAGCTGACCCGCGGGTCGTGCAGCAGCGCGACGATCGCGTCGTAGGTGCTGACGACGTAGCTGCCGTCCTCCTGGCGCGCCACGGGCGTCTTGCGGAGTTCGGTGTACAGCGTGTATGGGTCGGCCCGGTTGGCGAACTGGAGGATCTGCTCGTAAATGCTTGCCGGCGCCACGAAGGTGCCTCCCTGTCTTGTCGTTCGAGGGTGCTACTGCGAATGCCGTACGAGCGTGACGCGGCGTTCGGCCGGGTCGTGCCCGGTCACCACCACCGTCGCGCCCTCGGCCGGGGCCAGCCGCTGCGGGACCCCGGCGGGCACCGGCCGCACCTCCTGTGTCCGGCCGACCATGCGGGCCTCCGGCGGGAACGGCGCGGCCCGCTCGATCTGGTCCCGGTAGAAGTCCAGCCACATCGCCTGGTCGAAGGTGACCGCGGCGGTGATCCTGCCGCGAAAGCCGTAGACGGCGACGAACCTGCGCCGGTCCACCGAGCCCTGCACGATCGCGATCTCGTCGGCCACGGTCGGCACGCCGACCGACTTGATGTTGACGCCGAACTGGATGGACCAGAAGACCGGCAGCGACAGGTGTGGCCAGCGGTGGGCCTGGTCGCTGAGCATGTTGTGGGCGGCGATCTCGGCCTGGGCGACCGCGTTGCCCCAGTGCTCCAGCGCCATGAACTGGTAGTGGTAGACCGGGTGCGGGAAGCGCGCCACGTCACCGGCGACGAAGACGTCGTCGGTGACCAGGCCGTTGATGTCGAAGGCGCGGCAGCCCGCGTCGGTGGCCACGCCCCAGGGTCCTGCCGCCAGCCCGGAGCCCTGCAGCCATTCGACGTTGCGGATGGCGCCGAGCGCGACCACCGCCACGTCGGCCTCGACCCGGCTGCCGTCGGACAGCTCCGCCCCCACCAGCCGGCCGGCGGCGTCGCCTTCGAGCGCCCTGACGGTGACCCCGCACCGCAGGTCGACGCCCGCCTCGCGCTGCATGTCCGCCGCGACGGCGCCGATCACCTCACCCATCGAGCCGTGCAGCGGCGCCTGCCCGGCCTCGACGAGGGTGACGGGCAGATCGAGGTCGCGGCAGACCGAGGCCACCTCGCATCCGGTGAACCCGCCGCCGATGACCAGCACCCTGCCGACGCCGGCGGCCAGCCGGTCCCGCACCTGGCGTGCCTCTTCGAGGGTGCGCAGCACGTACACCCCGTCGAGCGCGGCCTCTTCCGGTTTCGGCCACGGCCTGGCCCGCGCGCCGGTGGCGATCAGCACCTTGTCGAAGTCGATCGTCCGGCCGTCGGCGAGGCGGACCTGCTTGGCGCCGAGGTCGAGCCCGGTCGCGGGGGTTCCCGCCACCCATTCGACGTCGATCTCCCGCAGGTGGGGCAGCATGGTGTGCTCGGCGTCGACCATGCCCTTGAGCACCTGCTTGGACAGCGGCGGCCGGTCGTACGGCTGGTACGGCTCGTCGCCGACCAGGGTCACGGTGCCCTTGAAGCCGTCCCTGCGCAGGACACCCGCGGCGCGGCCGCCGGCCAGGGACGCGCCGACGATGACGATGTGCCCGCTGCGCTTGAACTTGCCGTCGCTGTCACTCGTCGGGTGTGACAGCTCGGGGTCCACGGTTCGGTGCTGGGTGGCCATCCGGTCGAGGTGGATGGCCTGCACGGGACAGGCGGCCGCGGCCTGGAGCACCCGCTCGCGCTGGCCGTCATCGGGGTCGGTGTCGTAGAGAAGCGCTTCCTGGCCGAGCATGACGAACGCGTCCGGCGCCAGGAAGGCGCACTGCCCGTATCCCTGACAGCGTGTGAGATCAACGACTACGCGCACGGCGACTCCCCCCGTCGTTCCAGGCGGGCATCCGCCGCCCAGGCCGATCTGACACCTCCTTACCCGGCGCTTCGTTGGCGGTAAGTGAAGAAAAGTCATCGTTTGGGCATTTTCGCCGCATCGATGCGCTCGATGGGGATGGTCAACAGGAGCCACTCCTGGAATCTTGAATGCGCGTTCCAGATATGGGGTAGAGTGAGCCGCGTGGCGAGAACGAGGGAGTTCGACACCGACGCGGCGGTCGAGGCGGCGATCGGCGTCTTCTGGAGCAAGGGCTACGCCGCCACCTCCATCCAGGACCTGGTGGAGGCGACGGGGATCGGCCGCGGCTCGTTGTACGCCGCCTTCGGCAGCAAGGAGGGGCTGTACGAGGCGGCGCTCACGCGCTACGCCGAGCGCTCCTCCGCCGACATCGCCGCCCGCCTGGACAGCGCGGCACCCATCCGCGAGGTGCTAAGGGATGTGCTGATCGCGCTGGTGGAGGCCACGGTCACCGATCCCGGGCGGCGTGGCTGCCTGATCACCAACACCGTGACCGAGCGGCTGCCCGCCGACCCGGTCGCCGGCAGGGTGGCGGGCGGGGCGCTCGACCGCAACGCCACGGCCTTCACCGCCGTGCTGCGCCGCGCCAGGGAGCGCGGGGAGCTGCCGCCCGACGCCGACGTGACCGCGATGGCCGACCTCCTCGTGACCACGATCCAGGGCCTGCGCGTCCAGGGCAAGGCGGGCGCCGACCGGCGGCGGCTGGTGGCCGTCGTCGAACTGACGCTTTCTGTACTGTTCATTCACGATTGGAGTTCGATATGACCAGGGTCGCAGTGCTGGGCACGGGGATCATGGGCGCGGCCATGGCGCGCAATCTGGCGAGGGCGGGCCACGAGGTGGCGGTCTGGAACCGGACGAGGGAGAGGGCGCTGCCGCTGGAGGCCGACGGCGCGGTCGTCGCCGCCGGCCCGGCCGAGGCCGTGGCGGGCGCGGACGTCGTGATCACGATGCTGAACGACGGTGACGCGGTCCAGGAGGCGATGTCGGCGGCCGCGCCCGGGCTGCGCGCCGGGCAGGTGTGGGCGCAGATGAGCACCGTCGGCGTCGCCGCCATCGACCGGCTCGCCGAGGTCGCCCGGTCACACGGGCTGGTGTTCGTGGACGCGCCGGTGCAGGGCACCCGGCAGCCCGCCGAGGCCGGGACACTGGTCATCCTCGCGGCGGGGCCCGCCGACGAGCGGCTGGAGCCGGTCTTCTCCGTGATCGGCGCCAAGACCCTGTGGGTCGGCGAGGTGGGGGCGGCCACCCGGCTCAAGCTCACGACGGTCGGCTTCGGGATCTCGCTGACCTCGGTGGTCGCCGAGGCGCTGGCGCTGGCCAAGGGGCTCGGCGTGGATCCGGCGCTGTTCGGCGAGGTCATCACCGGCGGGCCGATGGACAACCCGTACCTGCAGGCGAAGGTGAAGGCCATCCTGGCCGGGGACTACACGCCCAGCTTCACCGTGCGCAACGCCGAGAAGGACACCCGGCTGATCGCCGAGGCGGCGGCGGGCGCGGGCGTCGCGGTGGACCTGGCCGAGGCCGCGGGCGAGCGGTTCAGGAGGGCGGAGGCTCAGGGACACGGGGACGACGACATGGCGGCGAGCTACTTCGCGAGCTTCGCCCCGAATGCATCCGATGACCAGGGGCCCCTCCCCGCAGGCGCGTGAAGTCGCGCGGCGAGGAGACCACCTGGCACAAGCCCGACCACCAGGCGGTGGAGGCCTCGATGGAGATGTCGGCCTGCTTCCTGGCCACCGGGTAACCGAGAGCACCGCGATGGGCCTGCGCGTGCTGGGCACGGCGGCCGGCGGCCTCCCCCAGTGGAACTGCGCGTGCCGGGCAGCGGCCACCTGGC
>NZ_JBSFNE010000028.1:0-91383 GCF_053586935.1 Nonomuraea sp. NPDC003727 | reverse complement strand
GCTCCTCCCCCACCACGCCCAGCGCCCCGTAACTGGCGTCCACCAGATCGGTCGCCGTCTCCACGATCCGGCGCAGCATCGTCTCCAGATCCAGGTCACTGCCCACCGACACCACCGCGTCCAGCAAGGCGTGCACCCGGTCACGGGTGGCCAGCACGGCGTTCAACCGGACCTGGAGTTCGGCCAGCAGCTCGTCGAGTCGCATGTTCGGCATGAGTGGATCGGGCACGTTTCACATCTTCTCAGCAGCGCGGCGAGGGGTCACCCTTGGCGTGCTCTTCGCTGCCCGGCGGTCCCGCCGGTGTGCGGCACGCCACCTCGCACGGCCGGGTATCGGGGACCTTCGTCCCTGTTCAGGCCGCGCGGCACGCCGAAGACTGAGATCACGTGCCAGGCACTCGACGAAGACACTCGACGGAGACACCGGAGGACGGGCAGGATGTCGGCGACCACCACCGCGCCCCACGGGCTCTCATCGGCCGAGGCGGCTGACCGCCTTGATCGCGACGGACCGAACCTGCTGCCGGAGAAGCCCCCGGTGCCGCTGTGGCGCCGGATCCTGTCCCAGCTGCGCGATCCGCTGATCCTGGTGCTGCTGGTGGCCGTGGTGCTGACCATCGTCACCGGCGACTGGAGCGACACGACGGTGATCATGCTGGTGATCGTGGTCAACACCGCGGTCGGTGTGAGCCAGGAGATCAGGGCCGACCGTGCCATCACGGCGCTGACGCGGCTCACCGCCCCGGCCGCCCGGGTGATCAGGGACGGCGTGGAGCAGCACGTGCCGGCCGCCGACGTGGTGGTGGGCGACCTCCTGGTGCTGGCCGAGGGCGACATCGTGCCCGCCGACGCCAGGGTGACGCAGTCGGCGGCCCTGCTCGTCGACGAGTCGGCCCTGACCGGTGAGTCGGTCCCCGTGGAGAAGGCGCGTGAGGAGCAGGTGTCGTCCGGAACCGTCGTGGTGCGGGGCCGTGGGCGGGCGGTGGCCGGCGCGACCGGCGTGGCCAGCGCGACCGGCCGGATCGCCGCCCTGATGGCCCAGGGGTCGGGCCTGACCCCGCTGCAGCGGCGCCTGATGGGGGTCGGCCGCCTGCTGGCCGGCGTCACCGTCCTGCTGTGCACGCTGGTGCTGGCCCTGGGGCTGGTGCGCGGCCAGCCGATCGAGCTGATGGTGATCACGGCGATCAGTCTGGTGGTCGCCGCCGTACCGGAGTCGCTTCCCGCCGTCGTGACCTTGAGCCTGGCTCTGGGCGCCCGCCGGATGGCCGCCCGCAATGCGCTGGTGCGCAGGCTGCCCGCGGTGGAGACGCTGGGATCGGTGACCGTGCTGGCGACCGACAAGACCGGCACGCTGACCGAGGGCCGCATGGTGGTCAGGCGGCTGTGGACACCCGCCGGTGAGGCGGCGGTCTCCGGCTCGGGCTACGCGCCGGACGGCGAGATCACCCGGGAGGGAACCCTCGATGACCGGAGCCTCACCGGCCTGCTGACCGCGGCGGCGCTGTGCAACGACGCCACCCTGTCCGCCGGCGACGAGGGCGAGTGGATCGCGATCGGCGATCCCACCGAGGCGGCGCTGCTCGCGGCCGCGGCCAAGGCGGGCCTGCGCCGTCCGGAGCTGGAGCGCGGCCTGCCCCGGTACGCCGAGATCCCCTTCGACAGCGGGCGCAAGCGCATGACCACCGTGCACCGGCGGGCCGGTGGCCGGGGCGCCGTGGTGCTGTGCAAGGGCGCCCCGGAGGCGCTGCTCCACGCGGCTGCCCTCGTGGACGAGCCCGCCCTGCTGGCCAGGGCCAGAGCGCGGGCCGACGAGCTCGCCCGGGACGGCTACCGGGTGCTGGCCGTCGCCAGGGCCGACCTGGCCGACGTACCGCAGGACGCCGAGGAGCGGGGCCTGTCCCTGCTCGGGCTCGTCGCGATCATGGATCCGCCGCGCGCCGCCGCGGCGGCGACCATCGCCGCGTGCCGGCGGGCGGGCATCCGGCCGGTCCTGATCACCGGCGATCATCCGGGTACGGCTCGCGCCATCGCCACCGACCTGGGCATCATCGACGCCGGCGACGCCGTGGTCGACTGCCGCGCCGCCGGGGGGCTCGACGGGCAGAACGCCGCCGTCTACGCCAGAGCCACCCCCGAGGAGAAGCTGGTCCTCGTCCAGAGCATGCGCGAACGCGGCGAGATCCTCGCCATGACCGGCGACGGCGTCAACGACGGGCCCGCCCTGCGCCGCGCCGACATCGGGGTGGCCATGGGCAGGCGCGGCACCGAGGTCGCCCGCCAGGCCGCCGATCTGGTGCTGGCCGACGACGACCTGAACACCGTGGTGGCGGCGGTCGAGGAGGGTCGCCGGGTCTACACCAACATCCGCCGCTTCCTGGTCTACGGCCTGTCCGGCGGCGCGGCCGAGATCGCCGTCATGCTGCTGGGCCCGGCCGTCGGCCTCGCGCTTCCGCTGCTGCCCGCCCAGATCCTGTGGATCAACCTGCTCACCCACGGGCTGCCCGGGGTGGCGCTGGGCGGCGAGCCCGCCATCCCGCAAGCCATGGCGACACCGCCCCGTCCGCCGTCGCAGAGCATCCTGGGCGCCGGGCTGTGGCAACGCGTCGTCCGCGTCGCCGTCGTGCTCACCGCGGTCTGCCTCGGTGTCGGCGTGTGGGCCTACCAGACGGACCGCCCCTGGCAGAGCATGATCTTCTTCGCTCTCGGCGCCGCCCAGCTCGGCGTGGCGCTCGGCTCCCGCACCCGGCCGGGCTCGCTGGCCAACCCGCTGCTGCTGCTCGCCGTCGCGGGCGCCTTGGTCCTGCAACTGGCCGGGCTGTACCTGCCGCCCCTGCGGGAGCTGCTCGGCACCGAGCCGCTGGCCGCGGGCGATCTCCTCGTCGTCACGGCGCTGTCGGTCCTCGGCTACGCCGCCGCGCGCCTGGACCGGATCCTGCACCGATCGCGGAAGTGACGTCGGCGGTGGGTAGGACCGTTCGCGGGCGAGGTGACGTCCGGGCAGCGGCGAAAAGCCCGGAATCGGGGGTGAACGTGCTTTCGCGGTCAAGAGCCTGTCATGGACGGCGTGGCTCCGTTGTCCGGGTACGCGGACTGCCGTACGACGGCAGGAGACATCACCAGTCATCACTGCATGCAGGGGGAAAAGATGATCTCGCGCGGTAAGCCGGACAAGAATGCCATGGTCGCGATCACCTTCTCGTTGCCCGGCGAGGTCACCGGGCCGGTCTCAGTCGTCGGCGACTTCAACGACTGGGACCCCTACGTCCACCCGATGACCAAGGGCCCCGACGGCCGGCACGCCGTCACCGTGACGGTGCCGCAGGGGCTCACCTTCGCCTTCCGCTACCTGCGGGACGGCGGCATCTGGTTCGACGACCCGCAGGCCGACGAGTACGACGCGCGGGGCGGCATCCTCCACGTCCCGGCCGCGGACGCCGGCCGTCCGGCCGCCAAGGACGGCAAGGACAGCAAGGACAGCAAGGACAGCAGCGACGAGCCCGAGCCGGTGTCGGCCTGAGGCGCGGTGTGATCGTCGCCCGGTCGCCGTCCGGCTCGGTGCCGCGACGGCGGCCGGCTTGGCACCACGACGGCGGCCGGCCCTTCCAGACATAGGGGGCCAGGGCGCGCTGGTGGTCAGACCAGGCAGGTGCCGCGGGACAGGGCGGCGACCGCCGAGCCGAGCGTGGCCTCGGCCATGAGCTTGGCGAACGCGGGAAGCGTGCCGGCCCGCTGCCACAAGACCCGCTGCCGGTCCGCGCCGGTGCCCCGCTGGACGAAGGCGGCCAGCAGCGTGCAGACCGGCTCGGCCAGGGCGACGCGGTCGGGCAGCGCGGCCGCCGCGCCGAGCCCGTGCCGGGCGGCGGCCGACAGGTCCGCGGCCACCTGGTCGTCGGTCAGCGGCGTGACGGGCACGCCCTCCCGGATGTCCGCCACGGCGGCGGCCATCAGCTCCCGCACCAGCGCGGCGACGAGCACGGTGTCGTCGACGCTGAGGCAGGTGTCCATGACGCGCACCTCGACGGTCGGGTAGCGGGGTGACAGCCGGGCGTGGAAGTAGGCCGAGCGCTCGTCCAGGATCTTGCCGGTCCTGACCAGCTCGCGCACCTCGGCGTCGTACTCCTCGACGTCGCGCCAGGCGCGGGGGGCCACCGCCGACGGCCATCGCGACCAGCGGAGGTACCGCCGGCTCGCCCAGGCGGTGTCCCGGTGTCCGGCGATGGGCGAGTTGGCGCTGATGGCGAGCAGCGTCGCCAGCCATGGCCGCAACCGCCCGATCACCTGCAGTCCCAGCTCGCGCGACGGGACGCCGACGTGCACGTGGCACCCGCAGGTGCCGGTCGTGGCCACCAGCCGCGGATAGCGCTGGGCCAGCCGCCGGTAGCGCGGATGGTCGGTGAGGGGCACCAGGTCCGGGAGGAATCCCGGTGCGACCCCGGAGGCCACCAGATGGCAGCCGACCTGCTCTGCCGCCGTCGCCGCGATCACGCGCCGGCGGGCGACCTCGCGTTCCACCTGGTCGATCGTCGCGCAGACGCCGGTGACCGTCTCGAGCTGATAGCGCAGAGCCTCGGGTTTGATGCCGTCGTGGCCGTCGAGACCGGCCAGTACCTGCGTCGCCATGGGAGCGAGCACGCCGGTGTCCGAGTCGAGGAGGAAGAACTCCTCCTCGACCCCCAACGTCAGCGGGAACGCGCCGGGGTCCGACCGTGTCATGACTCCAGTATCGGCGTCTGGAACGTTCCGTACAGGGGGCTGAGGTCCCGGATCCGGCGCCGAAGAGCCCGGCCGTCCGTCACGTCCGTCACATTCGTCAGCGTGGCGCCGGTGTCCCGCGCGGGTGGCGAGCAGGCACGGGTGTTCACCACGACCATTTGGGCATCGGAGCGTCCACGAAGCGGGCGATGTCGCGCTGCGTGACGACGGCCAGCTTGTCGGCGAGATCGGCGAGTGCGCGCGAGGCCGCGAGCTCGTCACCGATCTCGGGGATCGACGGATCGGTCGGATTGCGCCGCGCCCGGCCGGTTCCGGACAGATGCGTGCCCTCCCTCGTGATGAGTTCGGCCTTGGCCGTGGTGTCGTCTCCGTCCTCGGCGATGTAGATCTGCACGGTCCACTGTTTGGCTTTCATGGTGCCGCTTTCCTCAGCCAGGTGTCGGCTCTCCGCGATGGAGACTTCACTCCCATCCACCCCCTCTGCGAGCCGCCTGCCAAGAGGCGAAAGACCCCGGGTGCGGCGGCGAAGGTCACGTCCCGCACCTCCCGCCGCCCAGGCGCACGGCGGTGACCTTGTACTCCGGGCACGACGCGCGCCTCCGCACAGCTCCTCACGCAAGAACTCTCGCAGCAGCGGCACCTCCAGCGCCTGCGTGTGGAAGGCCGCGCTCACCCCGTACGCGCACGCGTACAACAGCACCCGCTGCAACGCCTGACCCGCCGCGATCCACTCCGACCTGCCGTCCTTCGCCGTCGTCAGCACCGTGACCACCCCGGTCGCCACCGCCGACTGCTCGCCCTCGATGCCCCACGGGTAGTCACGCTGCGGGAACCCGGTGTCGGCGGGCTCACGCGGATAGGCGGCGACCGGCACCCCGCCCCGGCGCGCGCTGCCCGGCGGGCGGGCCCGCCGACGGGGATCATCCTGCGGTTGAGCAGAGCCTTGAGCGCGCTGCGTCGCATGGTGCCGGTTAGGGTCTGAGCACGATCTTGCCGTGGGTGTGTCGGCGTTCGAGTTCGGTGTAGGCCTGGCGGACCTGCGTCAGCGGGTAGACGTTGGCGATCGGGACTTCGAGGTGTCCGTCGGCGATCAGGGCGGCCAGTTCGGCAAGTACCTCGGCGCCCGGTCTGGCGTTGGTTCCGGGTTCGGTCTTGACTCCGTACTTGGCGGCTGCCGCGAAATCGGCGATGGTGTCGATCCGTTCGACCGCGACACCGAGGGCAAGGGCCAGTTCGACGTACCCGCCGCCGTGGGTGTCGATGAAGGCATCGATGCCGCTCGGTGCGGCGGCCTTGATCCGGTCGGTGACGCCGTCGCCGTATGCGACCGGGATCACACCGTGTGCTTGCAGCCACTCATGGTTGTGCCGGCTCGCCAGGCCGATGACCGTGGCTCCGGCACGGCGAGCGAGCTGAACGGCGAGCGAGCCGACTCCTCCGGCTGCCGCGGAGACGACAACGGTCTCCCCCTTGTCGAGTTGCACGGAATGCACTGCCCCCCAGGCAGTCACCCCGGCGACGTACAGGCCGCCAGCCACCTCCCAGGGGACGCCGTTCGGTTTGGGTGTGAGGTTGTCGACGTCGACCAGGACCAACTCGGCCTGGGCGGCCCGCTTCTCGGAGAACCCGATCACCTCGTCGCCGACCGAGAATCGGTCGACTCCGACGCCGACCTCGGCGACGACCCCGGCGAGATCGCTGCCTTGCCCGGACGGAAACGTCGAGGGAAAGATGCCGGCCATCGCGCCGGTTCGAATGGCCGCCTCACCGGGGTTGATGCCTGCCGCCTTGACCCGAACCAGGACCTGCCCGTCGTCAGGCACGGGGCGGTCGACATCGTCGACCCGCAAGACCTCGGTTCCGCCGAACTCGTCGTACCTGACTGCCTTTGCCATTGTCTTGCTTCTCCTTCGATGCACGACGCGCGGCTGACCTCGAGAACGGGAATGGTGGGCACCGGTGTGCTGATCACCAGGGCACCGTTCCGGCGTCGTCGAAGAATCCGCCGGTCGGGCCGTCGTCGGGCAGGGTCGCGAGGTGAATCGCGATGGCCGCGCCCTGTTGTGGTGTGCGGACGCCTCGGAAGCCGTTGAGGTCGGTGGCGGTGAAACCGGGGCAGCCGGAGTTGATCAGGATGTTGGTGTCGCTCAGTTCCTTGACGTATTGGATGGTGAGGGCGTTGAGGAAGGTCTTCGAGGCCAAGTAGGCGGCCGGAACCTGGCCCATGTCGATGCCGGGTGTGGTTTGCAGGGCGAGCGAGCCGACGCTGCTGGACATGTTGACGATCCGTGGTGATGCCGAGTCGCGCAGCATCGGCAGCATCGCGTTGGTGACCCGGATGACCCCGATCACGTTGGTTTCCACGACAGCTCGCACGGTCGCGGGATCGACCGTGGTCGGTGTCTGCGGCACGCCGCCGGTGATCGCGGCATTGTTGACCAGAACATCGAGCCCTCCGGCATGGCCGGCGATCAGCTCGGCCGCCGCGGCCACACTTGCGTCGTCGGTCACGTCGAGCGGCACACCGAACGCATCGGTCCCGGCCGCGCGCAGCTTCTCCACCGCGGTGTCGCGGCGTTGCCGATCGCGCGCGCCCACACCGATTCGCCAGCCGAGCGCGCCCAGGCCAGCGGCGATCTCGTATCCGATTCCCTTGTTCGCGCCGGTCACCAGCGCGATCGTCCGTTCACTCATACCGTCGATCATGTTGCGGACTCGGGTGGGGCGTCCAAGACCGGTCGGGTGGGCGGCGATACCGCACGGGTATTGGTCGTGGTCAGCGCTGGATACGATGAGCGGGTGGAGACGCGGGAGTTGCGATACTTCGTCGCCGTCGCCGAGGAGCTGCACTTCGGGCGGGCGGCACAACGGCTCGCGATGGCGCAACCACCACTGTCGCGGGCGATCCAGCAGCTGGAACGGCGGCTCGGAGTCGTTCTGCTGCACCGCACTGCTCGCGCCATCGCCTTGACCGAGGCCGGGTCGGTGCTGCTGCGGGAGGCCCGGACCGCGCTCGACGCGGTCGAAGCCGCCGAGCGGCGAACCCGCCGTGCCGCGGGCGACCAGCCGGGTGTGGTGCTGGCCGCCAAGGCCGGAGCGTCCAGGGAACTGTTGGCGAAGCTTCTGGACGCCTACGCCGCTGAACCGGGCTCCGTGGCAGTCGAGGTGATGTTGTGCGGGCCGGGCGAGCCGGAAAGTCTGCTGCGCACCGGGCGTGCCGACGTTGCTCTGCTCCACCGGCCTTACGACACGACAGCCGGATTCGACACCGAGGATCTGCACACCGAACAGCAGGTCGTGGTCCTGCCCAAGGGTCATCCCCTCGCCAACCGGGCGCATCTGTCGTTGGTCGAGGTCAACGCCCAGACGGACCTGCCCCTGCCGCGCTGGCCTCGACGAGATGGCGGCCATCCGGACGGCCCCGGCCCGCAGGTGCGCGACCATACCCAACTGTTCCAACTGATCGCGCTCGGACTGGCCTGCGCCGTCGTACCCGAGTCGCTCCGAGACCGGCTACGCGACGACCACGCCATCGTGCCGGTGCCGGACGCACCGGCCGTCACGACCGTCATCGCCTGGCCACCACACAGCACATCCAAAGCCGTCGCCGACCTCGTCCGCACCGCGACACGCCTCTAGCCGATACCCGCGTAGCGCTGCATCTGGAACATCTCAGCGTGCTGGCTGTCGCGCACCGTGCGGGCGAAGTCGGCTACTTCCCCGCCACGATCCGGTGCGTCGCTCCCATCGGCCGGCAGGGCTGCTGCCACCCGGCGGCCGTGGCGGTGGGTTCCGGCCGGCGGTCGGCGGTGGCGAGGACGCCTCCGCTCACCGCTACGGCGGTTGCCACAGCTGCGGTTGTCAGCGTCGCCACGGTCATGGAGCGTTTCATGTCATCCCTCCGCCCCTTGAAGGAGGTGCCTGTCTCAGACTCCTCCCCGCCCGCATTCCGCGCCCAGAGCCGTCAGGCCTGCTCGCCGGGGTCAATGGTCCTGCCGGCCAGGCAACGTTCGAAGAACGCCTCCTGCGAGCAGGTCAGGCGGCGGTGAGCGTCAGCGACCAGCGGGCGAGGGCGGCTTCGAGCGACGCGCGCGACTTGTCGTCAGGCTCCGGCACGTCGGTCGCCCAGGCCACGTACCCGTCGGGCCGCACCAGCAGGGCCGTGCAGGACCCGGCGGAGCGTCCCCGCACCTGGGGGTGCCCCCAGTCCCCGCCGGTGAAGTCGATCAGCAGCGGCCCGGCGTCCCTGGTCAGCTCGGCCAGTCGCGCTCCGTCGTCGAGGATCAGGTCGGGCGCCCACCGGCCCACCAGCGGATGGTCGCCTGCGGCGTAGCGGATGTCGTTGCCCGACATGAGATCGGCGACGCGCCGCAGGCTGTCCGGGTCGGCGAGCAGTTCGGTGAACAGCTCGCGCAGCCCGGTGACCTCGCTGCCGGGGGCGACGAGGGCGGCCTGGGCTCGCGTGGACATGATCACTCGCTCGGCGGCCGGGCGGCGCTCGGCCTCGTAGGTGTCCAGCAGGTCCTCCTCGGCCCGGCCGCCGATGACGGCGGCCAGTTTCCAGCCGAGGTTGACCGCGTCCTGCAGGCCGAGGTTGAGCCCGGGGCCGCCGATCGCGGAGTGCACGTGGGCGGCGTCACCGACCAGGAGCACGCGCCGGTCGCGGAACCGTTCGGCCAGCCGGGTGTTGCCGCCGGTGAGCTTGCGCAGCAGGTGCGGCCCTTCGCCCTCGGGCGCGCCGAGCTCGATGTCGACGCCGAGCACCCGGCCGATGCTGGCCCGCAGCTCGGGGATGGTCAGCGGCCCTTCGGCGTCCTCCTGGCTCCATTCGGTCGTGGTGACCAGTGGCCACGGGCTGGAGGGCAGCGGCGCGTAGACGAACATGCCGCGCTCGGTGCGGTGATGCAGCATCGGCGGGATCGGGCCGTATCCGGGCAGGTCCAGCCCGCCGGTGGCCGGGTCGACGAGCTCGGCGGGCACCCTGGCGTGGGCGGTGCGCGAGATCGTGTGGTCGGTGGTCACCCCGGGGAAGGCGATCTCGGCGAGGTTGCGCGTGATGCTGTGCCCGCCGTCCGCGCCGACCAGGTAGCGGGCCTCGATCCGGTACGGCCCGGCCGCGCCGGAGACCTCGATGACGACGCGGTCCTCGTGCTGGGTGAAGCCGGTGACCTCCTGGCCCCGGCGGATCTCCACGCCGAGCTCGATCGCCCGCTCCTCCAGCATCTGCTCGATCTTGCGCTGTGGGGCCAGCAGGGTGTGGAGCGGGTTGTCCTCGAGCATGCGCAGGTTCAGCGGCAGGGCGCCGAACACGAAACCGGGGGTCGGCGCGGGCGGGTCGGTGGTTCCGGCGAGCCGTTCGTACAGGCCGCGCCGGTCGAGCATCCGCACGACCTGGCCGACCAGTCCGTTGGCCCGGCTTTCCTGGGTACGCTCGGGGAGCCGTTCCACGACCAGCGGGCGCACGCCGGCCAGGCTGAGCTCGCAGGCCAGCATGAGACCGTTCGGGCCTGCTCCGGCGATGACGACGTCTGTGACCATGACACCTCTCCTAGGGTGTTCGAGGGCATGACGGATCGACCGGCGCGCGGCCGGTTGATCTCGCGGGTGGGGGTCAGGGCGTGGGGAGCCCCGCGGTGAGCTGGCGGAAGGCGTCGCGCAGCAGTTCGGCGACCGGAGGCCGCGAGTCGGCACGCAGCAGCAGGTCCGACACCGCCGACAAGACGGCGGCGACCGACCCGGCGACCAGGTGCGGGTAGAGATCGCGGTCGAGATCGGTGCCGGTCCGCTCGGCCACGGTGGCGGCCAGTTCCTCCTGCGCGGCCCGGCTCGCCCGCAGGAGTTCCCCTTGGATCGCCGGGTGCTGCAGCATCAGCCGGATGCCGGCGTTCCAGCCCTCGTCGGAGGGCGCCTCGTGGGGCGCCTGGAGACCTCGTGCCTGCCTCTACCTCGGCGGCGGACAACGGATCCGCCGTCGCAGGGCGGCGCGGCCGTTCCGCTGTGATGTTCACCCGGGCTTCCTCGGCCGTTGCCGGGAGATCAGCCGGGCGCTTCCGTTCGCTCCCACAATCAGGACGTGGCTCACGAGACGTGGGCGATTCCAGGGATTTGTGAGACTCCGGATGCCCGCGTGGCAGGCGGAGATGGGGAGCACGGCATGCAGCACCACTCCAGCGGATCGTCGGCCTCCAGCCGCCGCTCGTTCCTGCGGGCCACCGGGCTGGCCGGCGTCGGCACGGCGGCCGCGATGGGCCTGACGGTCACGCCGGCCGCCGCGTCCGAAGCGGCCGCCTCGAGCGAGGCCGGGACGGCCGGATGGCGGCCCGACACGGACAGCCCGCGTTTCACCGTGGCCGTGATGCCGGACACCCAGTACCTCTTCGACGACACGAGCATCAGGCCCGAACCCGTCGAGGCGTCCTTCCGCTACCTGCTGGACAGGGGCCGCGAGGACAACATCGTCTTCCTGGCGCACCTGGGCGACCTCACCCAGAACGGTCTGAAGCACGAGTTCGAGCCGATCGGCAAGGCCTTCGAGCTCCTTGACCGGCGGGGCCTGCCGTACAGCGTGCTGGCCGGCAACCACGACATCGACTCCTCGACCGACGACCAGCGCGGCGCCACGCCGTACCTGGACGCCTTCGGGCCGCGCCGCTTCCGCCGCTCGCGCTCCTTCGGCGGGGCCAGCCCCGACGGGTACAACACCTTCCACACCTTCCGCGCCGCGGGCCGGGAGTGGCTGGTGCTCGCGCTGGACTGGCGGCCGTCGGCGGCGGGCATCGCCTGGGCGGCGGACGTCATCAGGCGGCATCCGACGGCGCCGGTGATCCTGACCGTCCACGAGCTGATCTACGCCGACACCTACGGCGAGGAGGGCCGCTTCTCCGACTTCGGCGCGCAGATGTGGGACCGGCTCGTCGCGGGCAACGACCAGATCTTCCTGGCCCTGAACGGTCACTACTGGCCGCCCGCGCGGACCGCCAGGAAGAACGCCGCGGGCAACGACGTCCACGCGCACATCGCGAACTACCAGAACCGCTACTACGGCGGCGCCGGGATGATCAGGCTCTACCGGTTCGACCTGTCCAGGAACACGATCGACGTCGAGACCTTCTCCCCGTGGCTGCTCGGCCAGGACGACGGCCGCCTCAACGCGCTGGAGCGCCTGGAGATCGAGCAGACGGGCCCGCAGGACTCCTTCTCGGTGGCGATCGACTTCGATCGGCGCTTCGCGGGATTCGCACCCGTCGTCCCCCGCCCGTCGCGGCCCGCGCCGTCCATGGTGATCCCCGGCACGGTGGCCTACTGGCGCTTCGACGGCGCCCACGAGGACGGCTCGCCCGCCGCCGACACCGTGGCGGACCTGTCGGGCCGCGGCAACGACCTCGCCAAGGTCACCGTGCAGGGCAGCCCCGCGACCGCGCTGACCTGGTCGGCCCAGCACCACCCCGACCAGCCCGGGCACGGCAGCCTCTGCTTCGGCGGCGCCAAGAGCCCGCTGCGCGGCGCCTACCTGCAGACCGTCCCGACGGCGCCGATCAACACCGCCACCTTCCCCACCGGCTACACCGTCGAGGCCTTCGTCAAGCTGCCCGCCGACTGGGATCCGGGCCAGAACGGCTGGGCGGCCCTGCTCAGCCGTTGGGGGCTGAGCAGGGAGGCGGGCAAGACGCAGGGCGACCCCGACGAGCCGGTGGCCACGCTCAGCCTGTCGCCGGGCCGCGAACCGCAGTGGGCCGTCTACCCGGTGAACCTGCAGGGACCCGTCACCAACTGGGGGCACGAACTTCCGCTCGACACGTGGTGGCACGTCGCCGTCGTGAACGACGGCCGCCACACCACCATGTACGTCGACGGCTGCCCCGTCGCGCGCAACCCCGCCACCAAGGCGGTGGGCCTGTCCACGGTGGGACAGCCGTGGCTGCTGGGCGGCTACGAGTACGGCGGCAAGCTGGACCAGGTGCTGCACGGCTGGGTCGGCGACGTGCGCATCGTCGACCGGGCCCTGCCGGTGGAGCAGTTCATGAACGCGTGACGCAGGCCGGGTGCCGGGTGCCGGTCAGGGCTCGCCGCGGGTCGCCGGCCGGCGGCGACCTGCGGCAGGTCGCCCGGGTGCGGGGGTTACGCTGGAGTGGTGGTGGGGACCCGTACCGCGGCGGTCCTCATGACCGCCGCGTTGCTGACGGCCGCATGCGGAGCGCAGGGGGACGGCCCGGCCGGCGCGCTGCCCACCTGGCCGTCGGCCCCCGCCGCCGCTTCCGCCCCGGAGACCGTTCCCGCCGCGTTGAGGTTCACCGCCAGGACCCTGGACGGCAAGGATTTCAAGGGCGAGAGCTTGGCGCGAAAGCACGTGGTCTTCTGGTTCTGGGCGCCGTGGTGCGGGAACTGCTGGGACGAGGCGCCGGCGGTCAGGGCGGCCGCGGCGAAGTTCGGTGACGTCGCCTTCATCGGTGTCGCGGGCCTCGACACCGAGGCGGCGATGAAGGACTTCGTCCAGCGCACCAAGACCGGCACCATCGTCCAGCTCTCCGACGACAAGGGCGTGGTGTGGACCAAGCTGGGGGTCACCGAACAGTCCACTTTCGTGTTCATGAGGCCGGACGGCTCGACCAGGCGGACGTTGGGGCCGCTCACCACCGAAGAGCTGACCGGTTATGTCACCGCGACGCTGGCCGGTTAGCACGACGCCCCCGCCGGGGCCACGACGGTGGTGAACGCCGACCTGCCGCTCGCGCTGGCCCTCACCGCGGGCACCCTGGCCGCCTTCAACCCGTGCGGCTTCGCGTTGCTCCCGGCCTACCTGGCCATGCTGCTGTCCGACGACTCGGAGCCTCGCTGCCGTCCCGTGCCGCGGGCGCTCAAGCTCTCGCTGGCCATGACGGGCGGGTTCGTCACCGTCTTCGGCCTGTCCGGCCTGGTCCTGACCCCGCTGGCCGTATCGGTCGGGCAGTACCTCCCCTGGCTGACGATCGTGATCGGCGTCGTCCTCGCCGTCCTGGCGCTGTGGCTGCTGAGCGGCAGGGAGCTGTCGCCGCGCATCCCGAAGCCGGCCACCGGCCGCCCGGCGATGTCGGTGGGATCGCTGTACGGGTACGGGCTGACCTACGCGGTGGCCTCGCTGTCGTGCACGGTCGGCCCGTTCCTCGCCGTCGTCTCCGCCGCCCTGGTCGGTGGCGGGGTGCTCGGCGGGCTGGCGGTCTTCGTGGCCTACGCGCTCGGCATGGGGCTGGTGGTCGCGTTTCTCTCCCTGGCCGTCGCGCTGGCCAGGGACGCGGTCGTGGGCGGGCTGCGGCGGGTCCTGCCGTACGTGTCACGGATCGGCGGCGGCCTGCTCCTGCTCGCCGGGCTGTACGTCGCCTACTACGGCTGGTACGAGCTGCGCGTTCTCACGGGCGCCTCGAGCGGCGATCCGATCGTCGGCGCCGCCAGGGCCGTGCAGCGAACGGTGGCGGGATGGGTCGGGGCCCTGGGCGCCGGCTGGATCGCCGTCGCGCTGGCGGTGGCCGCTCTCGCCGCGTTCGGGCTGGGGCGCGGCCGTACCGGATCACGCCGGAAGTGAGCGCGGGAAGTGAGCGCGGGAAGTGAGCGCGGCACGCCGGGCGGCGGGCACCGCTGCGGGAGTGGCGCCGGCGTCACCCTGCTGAAGCCAGGGGTGCCCAGGCGAACTCGCGCATGCCCTCGGCGAACCCGATCGCGGCCGTGAACCCCAGCTCCGCACCCGCGAGGGAGGGCGAGGCCACGATGTGGCGCACGTCGCCGAGCCGGTACTCCCCCGTCGTGACCGGCGCGGGACCACCCCGCTCGGCGGCCAGCGCCGCGGCCATCTCCCCGACGGTGCGCGGTTCGCCGCTGGCGACGTTGTAGGCGACCAGCGTGCCTGGCCGCCCCGCCCCGAGCGCGGCCAGGTTCGCCCGCGCCACGTCGCGCACGTGCACGAAGTCGCGGCGCTGCCGGCCGTCCTCGAAGACCCGGGGCGCCCTGCCCGCCTCCAGAGCGGAGCGGAAGATCGCCGCCACCCCCGAGTACGGCGTGTCCCTGGGCATGCGCGGGCCGTAGACGTTGTGGTAGCGCAGCGCCACCACCGTGCCGCCGGTCTGTCTCGCCCATCCGGCGGCCAGGTGTTCCTGGGCGAGCTTGGTCGTGGCGTAGGCGTTGCGCGGGTCCGCCGGCGCGTCCTCGCCGATCGGGGCGGGGCACAGGCAGCCGCCGCATCGCGGGCAGCGCGGCTCGAACACCCCCCGTGCCAGGTCCTCCTCGGCGCGCGCGGCGGGGCGGACCCGGCCGTGCTCGGCGCAGTCGTAGGCGCCCTCACCGTAGATCACCATCGACGAGGCCAGCACCAGCCTGCCGACGCCGTGCCTGGCCATCGCGGCGAGCAGGACGGCGGTGCCGTGGACGTTGATCGAGGCGTAGTCGGGGAGGTCGGCCACGTCGACCCCCAGCCCCACCTTCGCCGCCTGGTGCGCGACGGCGTCCACGCCGGGCAGCAGCCGGTCCAGCGCCGCGCCGTCCCGCACGTCGGCGCCGTCCCGCAGGTCGAGTCCGACCACCTCGTGGCCGGCCCCGGCCAGGGCCGCGCGGACGTGGCCGCCGATGAACCCGGCCGAACCGGTGAGAAGTACCTTCACGCTGGCGAGACTACGACCGGCGCCGCGCCCGCCGTCCGGGAACGAGGTTCATCCCGGCGAGAGCGGCCGCGAAGCGGGAGCGTGGCGCCTCGGCCGCCACGCGGATCGTGTCCTGGAAGCAGTCGACGTCGGTCAGCTCCGGCATCACGGCCACCTGCAGCCCGGCCTGCCGCAGGCGCCGTAGCTGAGTGTCTCCCGTCGTGGGCCGGGACATCGGCACCCCCAGCACCAGCGCCGGGTCGGGCCGGCGCAGGCCGAGCAGCCAGAACCCGCCGTCCGCGGCGGGGCCGTACACCGCGTCCCCGGTCCGCAGCGCGGCGACCGCCTCGGCCAGCAGGTCCGCGGTCACCTGGGGCGTGTCCATGCCGATCACCACGACGGGCAGCGGGCACCGCCGGTAGGCGTCCTCGAACGCGGCGGCGAGGCGTTCGTCCAACGGCCCGCCGCGCTGAGGGATGACCACGAAACCGTCGGGCGACCACGCGCCGGGCGGGCCGTCGAAGGCGAGGACCCGCCGGCGCACCCGGACCGCGGCCACGGCGGCCAGGGTGTCCTCCAGTGAGGCCGCCGCCAGCCGCGCGGCCTCCTGGGGGGTGAACGGCGGCGTGAGCCGGGTCTTGACCTTGCCGGGTAGGGGTTCCTTCGCGAGGACGACGATCTGCGCGGCGGCGTGCCGGAGCGGGATCATGCCTGTCCGTCCTGCTCGGCCAGCACCCGCCGCATGTCGCCGAGCGCCCTCAGCGTGCCGCGCACGGTGCCGGTGACCTTGGACCGGCCGGCGCGCGGAAGGTAGTCCACCTCGGTCTCGGCGATGCGCCAGCCGGCCCTCGCCGCGCGCAGCACCATCTCCAGGGGATAGCCGGACCGCCGGTCGGTCAGCCGCAGTGCCAGCAGTTCGGCCCGTCTGCAGGCCCGCATCGGGCCGAGATCGTGCAGCTGGACGCCGGTACGGCGCCGCACCGTCGCGGCCAGGACGAGGTTTCCGAGGCGGGCGTGCAGGGGCCAGCGCGCGCCGGCGCGGGGCATGCGGCGGCCGAGCATCAGATCGCACCCGCCCGCCAGCACGGGGCCGGCCGTCCTGGGCAGCTGGCGCGGGTCCATGGAGGCGTCGGCGTCCATGAAGCACACCACCTCACCGTCGGCGGCCAGGAGCCCCGCATGGCAGGCCGCGCCGAACCCGCGCCGCGGCTCGTTCACCACCAGCACGCCGTGCTCGGCCGCGACCCGTGCGGAGCCGTCGGTCGAGCCGTTGTCGACCACGATCGGGCGGTAGCCGTCCGGCATCCGCCCGAGCACCCACGGCAGGGCCGTCTCCTCGTCCAGGCACGGCAGCACCACGTCGACGGTCACAGCTTTCACGGTAGGGCCGACCGGGGCGGCGAACTCCTATGCGCCGGTGCGGTGTGCCCAAAGAGTTTCCAGCTCGGACCTGCCGTGGGCCTACCGTGGGAAAGGTGGTCGAGCGTTCCGGGGATCGGCCTGGCACGGCCGGCGAAGCCCCTGCCGGGCGGCCGCCTGCCCGCCAAGGCCGGCGGGTGCCGGTCGCGGTGGCCGTCTGGGCCGCGCTGATCGGGTGGTCCTTCTTCGAAGGCGCGGCCCTGCGCGCACGGGGCGCGCTCCCCATCGACCGCCTGGCGCCGCTGCACGGCGACCTCCGCCTGCTGACGGTCACGCTGCTGCCCGCCGCCGTCTTCGCGGCCATCGCCGTCCTCACGTTGCCGCCCCTCGTGGCGCGGGCGCGCTTCGGCTGGGCGTTGTTCGTGTCGTACGGTTTCGCGCTGGCCTGGACGGTGCTGCTGGCGGTCTCGGACGACGGGCTGGCGGCGCCGCTCACCCATGCCACCGACTATCTCGCCGTGCTGCCCGCCGTGGGCAACGATCCGATGGGCTGGCTGGCCGGCTTCACCCGACACCTGCCTGACTATCCGACCCACGTGCGAGGACATCCACCGCTGGCCGTGCTCGTGCTGTGGGCCCTGGCGGCGGCCGGGCTGCGCGGGCCGGCCTGGGCGGCGCTGCTGGTCGTCGCGGTCGGCTGCTCGGCCACCGTGGCGATCGCCGTGACGGTGCGACGGCTGGCCGGGGAGACGATGGCCCGCCGCGCTCTCCCCTACCTGGCATTGACCCCCGCCGCGGTCTGGATCGCCACCAGCATGGACGCCTTCTTCGCCGGCGTCGGCGCATGGGGGGTCGCCCTGCTGGTGCTCGGCCGGGCCTGGATCGCCTTCGCGGCGGGGCTGCTGCTCGGCGCGCTGCCGTACCTCAGCTACGGGCTGGTGCCGTACCTGCTCATCCCCGTGGTGGCCGGTGTGGTGGCCAGGGTGCCGCGCGCGACCGTGCTCGCGGCCCTGGCCGGTGCGGCGTCGGTGACGGCCGCCTTCGCCGCGGGGGGCTTCCTGTGGCCGGCCGGGGTGCTCGCGACATACGCCGAATGGGCCCCCGACCCGGGCGCCGCCGCCCGGCCGTACCTGTATTTCCTGGTGGCCGACCTGGCCGTGCTGGCCATGCTCACCGGACCTGCGACGGCGGCGGGTCTGGTACGGCTCCCGCCGTACGGCGTGCGGGCCGTCGTCGCCGCGGCGGGGGTGGCGGTGCTCGCACTGGACCTCAGCGGGGTGACCCGTGGCGAGGTCGAGCGCATCTGGCTGCCCTACGCGGTGTGGATCGGCCTGGCGGCGGGGATGTCGCCGGGCCGCCGGTGGCTCGCGGCTCAGGTGTTCACGGGGCTGCTGTTGCAGGCCCTGGTCGACTCGCCCTGGTGAGCCGGCGACGTTCGCACTCGGTAAGAATCGAGGTAGTTGGCCAGGGATATCGTCTGGGTACTGGATGAATGACATTCCGTAACCAGGGAGGCGCTGATGGTCGACGCCGTGACGCTGCCACGGGGCGGCCCCGCCATGATGGCCTTCGTCCGCGTGGCCGTCGCCTGCTTGTGGATCCAGAACTCGGGCTGGAAGACACCCGGTGACGACTTCGGCCGGATGGGGCGGCGGGGGCTGTACCTGTTCACCGGCTACGCGGTCGAACATCCGGTGTTCCCGCCGTTCACGTGGCTTGTCGAGCATGTCGTGCTGCCGAACTTCGTCATCTTCGGCTGGCTGACGCTGCTCGTCGAGACCTCGCTCGGGGCGTTCCTGCTCGCGGGGCTGGCGACGCGGCTGTGGGCCCTGATCGGGATCGGGCAGTCGCTCGCGATCACGTTCTCTGTGCTCTACGCGCCGCACGAGTGGCACTGGTCCTACTTCCTGATGATCCTGGCGCACGTGGCGCTGTTCGCCACCGCCGCGGGCCGGTTCTACGGTGCCGACGGGTTGCTGCGCCCCTCCTGGGAGAGATCGCCCAACCTGCCGGCCCGGTGGCTGGTGAGGTTCTCATGAGGGCCCCGGACCGGTTCGCGCTTGCCCTGGGCGTCGCCTCGGTGCTCAGCGCCGTGTTCGTCTTCGTGCACGGCGACCCGTGGCAGCTGGTCAAGATGACCGGCCAGGCGGTCCCGGTCGCCATCGTCCTCGGCGTCCTGGCCTGCCTGGCCGGAGCGCTCCGGCGTCCGCCGATGCAGACGACCGCCGGCGCGCTGTTCGTCCTGTCCGCCCTGCTGGTTCTCGCGGAGCTGGCCTTCGGGTTCTCGCTGACCGCGGGCAGCGCGTCCACGGCGAGCCTCTGGCTGGGGCTCGGCATCGGGCTGGTGTCGGCGGGCCGTACGCCGCGGGAGCCGTGAGGGCTCCTCGCACGCCCCGCCGTACCATGGGAAGGAGCGACATGGATCTTTCAGCCCGCCTCGAACCTGTCCTGGACATCGCACGGCAGTCGGCCAGGACGGTGGACGCCGACGGCGGCTTCCCGGTCCAGGCGGTTGACGCCGTGCGCCGTTCCGGCCTGCTGGGGTTGACCCTGCCGCCGCGGCGGGGCGGTCTCGGCGGCGGTCCCGAGGCGCTCGTGGAGGTGCTGAGCAGCCTCGCGGCCGTCTGCGGGTCCACGGCGATGGTCTATCTGATGCATGTGAGCGCGGCCATGGCGGTCGCCGCGGCACCGCCCAGCGGCCATCCCGCGCTGCTCGAGCGGCTCGCCTCGGACTGCCTGGCGACGCTGGCATTCAGCGAGGCAGGATCGCGCTCCCACTTCTGGGCACCGGTCTCGCAGGCCCGCCGTGAAGGGGACACGATCGCCGTGCGGGCCGCCAAGAGCTGGGTCACCTCGGCGGGTCATGCCCAGGTGTACGTGGTGTCCACCCTCGCCCCGGATGGCGAGGAGGGGGCGGTCGACCTCTACGCCGTCTTCGCCGAGAATCCCGGGGTCGAGGTCGCGGGCTCGTGGCGGGGGCTCGGCCTGCGCGGCAACGCGTCCTCTCCCATGCGCTTCGAGGTGCTCGCCGGCGACCACGAGCGGATCGGCGAGCCGGGCGGCGGCTTCCCCCTGATGCTCCAGTCGGTGATGCCGTGGTTCAACCTCGGCAACGCCGCCGTCTCGCTCGGCCTGGCGCAGGCCGCCGTGGACGCGGCCGTGGCGCACGCGAGCGGCGTCAGGTTCCAGCACACCGGCGAGGGCCTGGCGGACCTGCCGACCATCCGCGCGCAGCTGTCCCGCATCGCGCTCGACCTCGCGATGGCCCGCGCCTACGTGGAGAAGGCGGCCCGCAGCCTCGCCGCGCCCGACGACTCGACCATGCTGCACGTGCTCGGCGTCAAGGCGGCCGCCAACGACATGGCCCTGCGCGTCACCGACACGGCGATGCGGGTCTGCGGCGGCGCCGCCTTCTCCGAGCACCTTCAGCTCGAGCGGTTCTTCCGGGACGCCCGAGCCGGCCATGTCATGGCGCCGACCGCGGACGTCCTCTACGACTTCTACGGCAAGGCGATCACCGGACGGGAGCTGTTCTGATGCTGACGATCGGCGCGGTGGCCTACACACCCAACGTCGTGCCCATCTGGGAGGGCATCCGCGGCTACTTCGACGGCAGCGGCGCCGAGATGGACTTCGTGCTGTTCTCCAACTACGGCAGGCAGGTCGACTCCCTCCTGGCCGGCACCGTCGACATCGCCTGGAACACCAACCTGGCCTGGGTGCGAACCGTGCTCCAGACCGGCGGGAGCTGCCGCGCCCTGGCCATGCGCGACACCGACCTGACCTTCGCCAGCGTCCTGGTGGCGCGAGCGGGCAGCGGCCTCAGCGGTCTGGACGCCCTGCACCATCGCCGCATCGCGCTCGGATCCCGCGACTCCGCCCAGGCGGCGATCCTGCCCGTGCATTTCCTCACCCGCGCCGGCGTCACCGACGTCGAGTACCTCCGCATCGACGGCGATCTGGGCAAGCACGGTGACACCGGCCGCAGCGAGCTGGACGCGATCCGCGCGGTGCTCGACGACCAGGCCGACGCCGCCGCGATCGGCATCACCACCTGGGAGGCCATCGGCAAGGACGAGCTCATGCCGGACGCGCTCGAGGAGGTGTGGCGCTCCGAGCCGTACTGCCACTGCAACTTCACCACCCTCCTGCCGCCCGAGCGCACCGAGCCGTGGGTGGAGCACCTTCTCGCGATGGACTGGAACGATCCCACCCACCGGCCCATCCTCGAGATGGAGGGCCTGCGCCGGTGGGTGCGGCCCGAGCTGGACGGCTACGCCTCGCTGTTCGAGGCGGTGCGACGGCAGGGACTCTCGCCGACATGGTGATCCTCGACCTGGTCGAGCGGATGGGCGCGCTCCCCGTCGGGGCGACGGCCGAGGTCCCGCTCGGCGCCGGGGAGGCCGAGCTCGTCGAACGCTGGTGCGCCCGGACCGGGAACGAGCTCGTCGAGATCGGCCGGGGCGTGGCCGTGGTCCGGCGGGGCCGCCCGGCCGACCCCGTCGCCGACCTCCCGGCCGACCGGCGGCCGGGAGCCCGGCTCTGGCTCTACACGAACTTCGACTGCAACCTCGCCTGCGACTACTGCTGCTCGCGCTCCTCGCCACGGACCGCGCGCCGCGCGCTCGGCCTGGACCGGGTGCGCCGGATCATGGCGGAAGCCGAGGGGGTCACCGAGGTCTTCCTCACCGGCGGGGAGCCGTTCCTCCTGCCGGACCTGGACGAGATCGTGCGCGCCTGCACCGACCGGTTCCACACGACGCTGCTGACCAACGGGATGCTCTTCCGCGGCCACCGGCTCGACATGCTGCGTGCCATGCCGCGCGACCGGCTGGCGCTGCAGATCAGCCTCGACTCGCCCACCCCCGACCGGCACGACCGGCACCGCGGCAAGGGGAGCTGGAACCGCGCGATGGCGGGCATCAGGACCGCGCTCGACGAAGGGTTCCGCGTCCGCGTGGCGGCCACCATCGCGCCGGGGGAGGACGCCGATGCCGAAGCGTTCCACGCCTGTCTCGACGGGCTCGGCATCGCCGTCCAGGATCGGGTCGTCCGCCCGGTGGCCAGGCGCGGGTCCGCCGAGGAGGGAGTGGCCCTCACCGTGGAGACCCTCGTGCCCGAGGTGACGGTGACCGCCGAAGGCGTCTACTGGCATCCCGTCGGCGCCGACCACCTCGACCAGCTGGTCACTCGGGAGATCTTCCCGCTCTCCGCCGCGATCGAGGAGGTACGGCGCCGCTTCGCCGAGTACCGGCGTGGCGCGATGGAGGCGGCCGCGAGCTTCCCCTGCGCGTGAAGCGTCCTCGTCGCGGTGGTCGTTCTCGCCATCCGGCCCGCCGTCCTGGTTGGTGCGCGCTCCGCGCTGCCATGGAGAGGCGGCGGGTCGTAGACTGCGCGGCATGGGTGATCTTCCCGTTTACGATGTCGTGCTGCTGCCCCCGGCCGACGTCGCCGCGGCGGCCGTCCGGTTGAGCGAGCAGTGCGCGGAGGCGGCTCCCGCCGAGTTCGTCCTGGCCGAGGAGCGGGTGTATCCGCACCTGTCGCTGTTCATGGCCACCTTCGCACCTGAGCAGTGCGCGGCCGCCGTGCGGCTGCTGGGTGACATCAGCGCGCGGACGACGATGATCCCCTTGCGGGGTGATCACTTCGCGGGCAACGAGCACGGCATGTTCGAGCTGTTCTACGAGAAGACCGCGGCCGTCACCACGCTGCAGGAGGACATCCTGGCCACGGTGGCGCCGCTGCGCACGGGATGGCGGCGGCGCGATCCGGTCGGGCGCGTCCTGGCGGACTACCGGCGCACCGCTCCCGCGGCCGCCCGCGACAATCTCGAGCGGTACGGCTACGACGAGGTCGGCGCGCTGTTCCGCCCGCACATCACCCTGACCCGTTTCCAGAAGCCTGGTCAGGGAGTCGCGCCGGCGCTGCTGCCACCCGCGCGGTCGTTCACGGCGGCCTTCGACACGCTCGCGCTGTGCGTGATGGGCGAGCACGGCACCTGTACCGAGGTCGTCGCCCGCTTCGCCTTGGCCGGCGAGGCCGTCGGCCCGGCCCCAGCTCGCCCCTAGAGTGGAGACGGGATCTCTCCCGCCGGGATCGCGCGTCCCGTCCGATGTTTCCGGGGGCCTGGGCGCTCCAGGCCCCCGGAAACGGGTCAGCCGGTGGCGGCGTTGGAGTTGCCCGCCAGCTTGGTGGCGGCCAGGTCGTGCGCCAGGATCGCGGTCTCGACCGCGGCCACCGACGAGCTCTGCGTCACGCCCGGCAGGGTCGCGGTGTCCAGCGCGTACAGGGTGAACTCGTACTTGTGCGTGGAGCCGCCCGGGCACGGCCCGAAGTACTGCAGGGCCTTGTTGCCGCTGCTCATCGCCTTCTGCCTGGCCGGAGCCTGGCCGGGCACGTCGTAGCCGAGCCCGAGTCCCTCCGGCAGCGAGGCCTTGGCCGCCGGGATGTCCCAGATCGCCCAGTGCTTGCCGCCGTTGGCCGTGTCGATGAAGGTGATCGCGTAGCTCTTGGCCGTGGCCGGTCCGTTCGCCCAGGCCAGAGCGGGCGAGATGTCGTTGCCTGACACCCCGTCCTGCGCGCAGGTGTACCTCGCCGGGATGGTGCCGTTGTGCGCGAAGGCCGTGCTGGTCAGCGTGAACGGCGGGCCGGCGAACTTCAGCCTGACGATGTCGTTGTCGATGACGGTGGGTGTGCCGCCGTCCTTGTCGTTGTTGGTCGAGGTCAGCCACAGGCCGCCGTCGGGAGTCTTGACGACGGTGCGCAGCCTGCCCCACTGGCCGTTGAAGAAGGCGCGCGGGGTGTCGGTGGTGTTGCCGGTGATCTTCATGACCCACAGCCGCTGGCCGCGGACGGCCGCCATGTAGATCCAGTCGTTGACGATCTCCAGGCCGCTCGGCGAGGCCGACGAGACGCTCCACACCCTGACCGGGTTGACGTAGCGGGTGTCGCTGCAGGTGCCCTCGCAGGTCGGCCAGCCGTAGTTCTTGCCCGGCTGGATGAGGTTGAGCTCGTCCCAGGTGCCGTCGCCGAACTCCGACTCCCACAGCCTGCCCTGCGAGTCCCAGGCGATGCCCTGCGGGTTGCGGTGGCCGAGGCTGTAGACGCGCGGCGCGTTCGGGAACGGGTTACCGGGGGCGCCGGCGCCCGTGGGCGTCACGCGCAGGATCTTGCCGTTGAGCGAGTTCAGGTCCTGCGACCGGCTGCTGGTCTGCGCGTCTCCGGTGGTGATGTACAGCATGCCGTCCGGACCGAACTTGATCCGCCCGCCGTTGTGGAACTTGGCCTTGGAGATGCCGGTGACGATCGGCTCGCGCGGGCCGATGGAGCCGTTCTCGTACTTGAAGCGCACGACCCGGTTGTCACTGGCGGCCGTGTGGTAGGCGTAGACGTAGTGGTCGGTCGCGAAGGTCGGCGACAGCGCCAGGCCGAGCAGGCCGCCCTCGCCGACGGTGGTCACAGCTTCGGTGACCTTGCCGACGGTGGTCTTCTGCCCGGTGGCGGTCACCCTGACGACCTCGAAGCGGTCGCGCTCGGCGACCAGCGCGCTGCCGTCGGGCAGGAAGGCGACGCCCCAGGGCAGGTCGAGCTTGGCGACGTCGCGGTCGAAGAGCGGGTCGCCGCCGGTGGCCTGCGTGGAGGTCCGCACCATCAGCGCCGGGCTCCTGGCCGAGACGTTGCCGTTGGCGTCGAACGCCTCCACGGCGAAGGAGTACTCGGTGTTCTGCGTGAGCCCGTCCGCGGTGGCGGTCAGGTCGGGCACGGTGGCGAACTTGACGCCGCCACGGTAGACGTTGTAGCCGGTCACCTCGACGTTGTCGGTCGATGCGTCCCACGCCAGGGTGACGCTGGTGGCGCTGACGTTCGTGGAGCGCAGGTTCGCGGGCACGCCGGGCGCCTCGTGGTCGTCGCTCGGCGGCGTCGTGATCGACACGTTGCCGCTGGCCGGCGAGCCGTTGCCGGCGGCGTCGTAGGCCAGCACGCTCAGCACGTAGGTGGTGTTGGGCGTCAGGCCGGTGACCGTGGCGGTCGTCTGGTTGCCGCCGACGGTCTTGACCACGTTGCCGCCGTTGTAGATCACATAGCTGGAGACGCCCACGTTGTCGGTCGAGGCGTCCCACGCCAGGTCCACGGCGTTCGGCCGTACGTCGCCGACGACCCTGAGGTTGCCCGGCGCGGTGGGCGGCTGCCCGTCAGGCGGCACCGTGGCGGTGATGCGGTCCAGGTTGGGTCCGCCGTTCACCGTCGTGGCGGCGGCGCGGAGCTTGTTGGCGCCGGCGATCAGCGGGACGGTCACGGTCTTCTCCACCCACGTCGTCCAGGCGCCGGTGCCGGGGAAGCTGACGTTGGTGGCCGCCGCCCCGTTGACCGAGACGCCCATCGGCCGGTCGGCTGTGGTGCCGTTGGCGAAGCGGAACTTCACCTCGTAGTTGCCGGCCGTGGCGGCGTTGATCGTGAACTCCACGTGGGAGCCGACCACGTTGTCGTAGTTGACGAAGCCGGTCCCGGTGAAGCCGGCGTGGTTGGACTCCACCACGCCCTGGGAGATGGTCGCGTTCTCCGCCTGCAGCTCGGTGCTCGGCGCGGCCACCTCGACGTCGGCGAAGTCGAGGTTCGGGTTGCCGTTGGCCGTGGTGGCGGTGACACGGATCTTGTTGGTACCGGCGGTGAGGGGCGCGGTGAACGTGGCGGTGGTCCACGTGGTCCACGCGCCGGTGCCGGCGAAGACGTGCCCGGCCGAGATCACGCTGCCGTTGACCGCGATGTCGGCGGGCCGGTCGGCGGTGGTGCCGTTGGCGTAGCGGATGCCGATCGTGGCCTGGCCGGCCGTGGCGGCGTTGACGGTGAACTCGACGTGGCTGCCCGCCACGTTGTCGCCGTTGACGAAGCCGGCGCCGGAGAAGCCCGCGTGGTTGGACTCCACCACGCCCTGGGAGACGGTCGCGTCCTCGGCCTCGTACCGGGTAGGCGCGGCCTCGACGGGCACCGCCTGCAACGCGCTCACCAGTAATGCGGCCACGAGCGCGCCGGCCAACGCGCGCGCCCGGGAGAGAGATCGCATGGATCCTCCTAAGCGGGGGGTGATAGTTAAGAATATTTCCTAACTTGCGATTGATGGGATCATTCCCGACGAGGCCTGTCAAGCGAGATGACACATCCCGGGAGACCTCCCGCCACTGGCGTACCGGCCGATCACCGCGCAGCTCGCACGCCGGGCGCGGCACCCCGATGGAGCGCTTCGGAACCCCCCGGCTCCAGCCGGGGGGTTCCGTCTACGACGCGTCTTGACGATCGGCGGCGGTCGCCCGACCGCTTCCCGCATGCCGTGCGTCCCGTCGAGGAAGGGGTGCCGGCTCCTCCCTGCTGTCCGAACTCGTCCGCCGGGCCTACCGGGGTCGGACGTTGTGGTTGCCGGCGAACAGATTGCCGGGGTCGTACTGACGCTTGACCGCCGCGAGCCGCTCATAGGTCTGCGGTGGATAGATCGCGGCGACGTCCTCCTCGGTGGCGGAGGCGAGGAAGTTCGCGTAGGCGCCGTTGACGTGAGGCGCGAGTCTCTCCCAGATCGCTTCCAGAGCAGGACGAGCGGCCTCGACGACCGGCCGCGGACCCGCGGTGGTGGTCACGAACATCAACTCGGCTCGGCGATGCGCGTAGGCGGTGGCATCGTCCGGAATCCGGGACACCGCCCCGCCGACGCTGCGAACGGCGATCAACGGCGACCGCTCCGACGCCCCCACCTCAGCAAGGATCCGAAGGACCTCGGGCACCGATCCCCTGTCGACGAACGCGCTTCGGGTGAGCAGCTGGATGCCAGGCGGCGGGGTCGCGCCATCCACGAGCGTGTCCGCATAGGGTCTCAGCGCGACATCGTCGTCGATCACCGTGCCGAGCCGGCGGATCGGGTCGATCGCCCGCGCCGCGAGCCGCGGGTCATCGCCGTCGAAGGCGACCTGGATCTCGACCGGCGCTTCCGGCCCGCCGGCGAAGGGATTGGCGAAGACCACGATGGAGGTGAGCTCTTCGGGGGCGGTGCGGAGGTGGTCCGCCCACCCCTGGAGCACGCCGGCCGCCTCCGCCGCCGGGAAGGCGATCCTGCCGTAGAAGACGTCTGTCGTCGGGTGTGCCGCGAACTCGAAGGCGGTCACGATCCCGAAGTTGCCGCCGCCACCGCGAATCGCCCAGAACAGCTCCGGGTTGTCCTCGGCGCTCGCACGCACCACCTCTCCGGCGGCCGTGACCACCTCTGCGGCGACCACGTTGTCCAGGGCCAGGCCGTACTTCCTGACCTTCCAGCCGATGCCACCGGTCAGCGTCAGCCCACCGACACCGACGCTCTTGGTGTCGCCCGAGGAGATCGCCAGGCCGTGCGGGGCCAGGACGGCCGCGACCTGCCCCCAGGTGGCGCCGCCGCCGATCCGCACGAGGTGGCGCTCCTTGTCGATGATCTCGACGTCCGCGAGCTCGCCGAGGTCGAGCACGACGCCGCCGTCGTTGGTGCCGAAGCCCGGGAAGCCATGGCCGCCGCCTCGCACGGCGAGCACCAGCCCCGCGCCGGCAGCGAATCTGAGACCTGCTTGCACGTCACCGACGCTCTCGGGCCGCAGGACATAGGCCGGACTGCCCGAAGCCAGCACCGAGCGACGAGCCGATTCGTACTCCGCTCCGCCCGGTTCGATGATGTCGCCGCCGAAGTGACGGCGAAGGGTTTCAAGCGCTGAGCTCATGATGTTCCTTCCACACGGGAGAATCTCGTCATCCGAACTGGCCGGGCTGGTAGTCGCCGGCGGGCTGCTGGACGATGACGTTCAGGCGGTTGGCGGCGTTGATGAGGGCGATGATCGACACCAGCGCGGCGAGCTGCTCCTCGTCGTAGTGCTTGGCGGCGTTCGCCCAGACCTCGTCGGGGACGCCACCGGCCGCATCAGCGATGCGGGTGCCCTGCTCCGTCAGCTCCAGGGCGGCGCGCTCGGCGTCGGTGAACACCGTGGTCTCCCGCCAGGCCGCGACCAGGTTGATGCGCACCGAGCTCTCCCCTGCGTGCGCGAGGTCCTTGGTGTGCATGTCGGTGCAGAAGCCGCAGCCGTTGATCTGGCTGGCGCGGAGCATCACCAGGTCCCGAGTCGCGGCCGGCAGCGTCGAGCCATCGGTGATCACCTTGCTCGCCGAGGCGAAGTACCTCATGGACTTGGCCGCGAGCGGGCTGCTGAAGAGGTTCAAGCGAGGTTCCATGATGCGTCCCTTGCGTTGTTCGTGTTGTCGCGTGCTGCGCTGAACGAACACAAGATGCCGACGACCCGATCCTTGTGACAGCGCTGGTGTGTGGCGTGCGCCACAACCGGCGCCGCGGGCGGTACGGACCGGCTGCCGTCCCGGTGTCACAAAACGGCGGGACCCGGTGTCTGGTGGGTGACACAGTCGACAGCGAACAGGAGCCACACATTGGACGGCACGTCGCAGACCCCGCCCGAAGACCGCGGCGGGGGCATGAGCCAGGACGACAACCGGCGCTCCGCCACCGAGGCGTTCGTCGCCCACCGCAACCTGCTGTTCACCGTCGCCTACGAGCTGCTCGGCTCGGCCGCCGACGCCGAGGACGTCCTGCAGGAGACCTGGTTGCGATGGGCGGGCGTCGACCTCGGCACCGTACGGGATCAGCGTGCCTACCTGGTCCGCATCACCACCCGGCAGGCGCTGGGCCGGCTGCGTACGCTCGGCCGGCGCAAGGAGTCCTACGTCGGCCCCTGGCTGCCCGAGCCGCTGCTGACCGCGCCCGACGTGGCCGAGGACGTCGAGCTGGCCGACAGCGTCTCGATGGCGATGCTGCTGGTGCTGGAGACACTCACACCGACCGAGCGGGCGGTGTTCGTGCTGCGCGAGGTGTTCGATCTGGAGTACGACGAGATCGCCGAAGCCGTCGGCAAGAGCCAGGCCGCGGTGCGCCAGATCGCCCACCGGGCACGATCGCACGTCGCCGCGCGCCGGCCGCGCGGGGTCGTGTCCGCGGCCGAGACCCGCCAGGCGCTCGAGGCGTTCCAGCGGGCGATCGAAACCGGCGATCTGCAACGACTGCTCGACATCCTCGCGCCGGACGTCGTCCTCCTGGCCGACGGTGGCGGAGTCGTGCAGGCCGCGCCGGCGCCCGTCGTGGGGGCCGACCGGGTGGCCCACGTGCTGGGCAGGATCACCCCCACGGCGTCGCTGCGGCCGGCACAGGTCAACGGCTACCCGGCGCTGGTCCTCCGGCGCGACGGCGAGATCGACACCGTCATGGCGGTACGCATCGACGACGGCCTCATCACCGGGCTCTACGCCGTACGCAATCCCGAGAAGCTGTCGCGCATGGAGCGGGAGACCGCCCTGCACCGCTGAACCCGGCGACCCGCCCGACCGCACCGCCGACAGCGAAGGACGCAGGGTGGTCGCCTGGACTTCGGCGGCGAGGGGCGCGACTGTAGAAGGGAGCACTCCCCCCGGCACGACAGCAGCCCCGGCGGCACGCACAGGCCACCGGCACCGGACGGGAGGAGCCGAGCTCGTGGACATGAAGCTCGAGGTCGTGGTGGGGCCGGTCGCCGACGTGGACC
The DNA here is from genome assembly GCF_053586935.1 of Nonomuraea sp. NPDC003727. Taxonomy (NCBI): domain Bacteria; kingdom Bacillati; phylum Actinomycetota; class Actinomycetes; order Streptosporangiales; family Streptosporangiaceae; genus Nonomuraea; species Nonomuraea sp. NPDC003727. The sequence continues at coordinate 62,120 of NZ_JBSFNE010000028.1, read as the reverse complement.
GTGCCGAGGACTTCTCCCGGGCGCTCAGGTGCCGGGGCGCTGCCCCACGCGGGGACCGGAGCACGACGGGTGTCCAGCCCGGTTCCGGACCGCCAGAGCCACCCTTCTTCCGCCCCGTTCGGTGAGCCCGATGCGAACGGCAGGGTGACGGGTGCTCCTCCTGCCGGCGAAGGACAGCCGGCGAAGCCTCGAGAGAAAGGAGCCGGCATGGCTGCGACCACACACCGTTCCATGCAGGTCGCCGAGCCCGGCGGGGAGATGTCCCTGGTCCGGGTGGATACCCGGGAGCCGGGCCCGGGCCAGGTGCGGATCACCGTCGAGGCGTGCGGGGTGTGCCACTCCGACGCGTTGATCACCGGCGGACACCTCCCGGGCACCACCTTCCCTGTCACGCCAGGACACGAGATCGCCGGACGTATCGACGCGGTCGGCGGCGACGTCACCGGCTGGTCCGTCGGTGACCGGGTGGCGGTCGGCTGGTACGGAGGCAGCTGCGGCCACTGCGACGCCTGCAGGGAGGGCGACGGCGTCCTGTGCCCCGAGCTCCAGGTGCCGGGTGCCGCGTACGCCGGAGGGTTCGCCGACTCGGTCGTGGTGCCGGCCGTCGCCCTGGCCGCGGTCCCGGACGAGCTGACGGCGGTGGAGGCCGCGCCCCTGGCCTGCGCCGGCGTGACCGTGTACAACGCGCTGCGCCGCAGCAGCGCGCGTCCCGGCGACACCGTCGCGGTCCTCGGCCTGGGCGGCCTGGGGCACCTGGGCGTGCAGTTCGCCGCGAGGATGGGCTTCAACACCGTCGCGATGGCCCGCGGTCCCGACAAGGCGTCGCTGGCTCACAAGCTCGGCGCGTCCCGCTACATCGACAGCGCCACCGAGCAGACCGCCGACGCGCTGCAGACGTACGGGGGAGCCAAGGTGGTGCTGGCGACGGTGACCAACGCCGCGGCGATGTCCGCGACGGTCGACGGGATGGGGCGCCGTGGTGAGCTCATCATCGTCGGCGTCGACATGGAGCCGCTGGACATCACGCCCCTGCAGCTCGTCAGCGGGGCCAGGCGGGTGTACGGCCACGCTTCGGGCATCGCGGTCGACACCCAGGACACCATGAGGTTCGCGACCCAGAGCGGCGTCCGGGCCTGGACCGAGGAGGTCCCGCTGGAGGAGGCCGGCGCGGCGGTCCAGAAGATGATGTCCGGTCAGGCCCGCTTCCGCATGGTCCTGACCACCGGTAACTGAATATCTCGTGTGCGGGACGCCTGGCCCTTCCCGTGGCGGCCCCACCGGTCCGGGCCGGCGACGAGGGCTTCGTCGTGCCGGCCGATCCCGAGGACAACCAGCTCTGCCTGCTCGACCGACGGCATCCCGAAGGATGCCTGGTGGGATCGCTGTAGGGGGAATCATGAACAGAATCGTCGTCGCCGGGCTCGGGGTGGTGGCCGTCCTCGGCCTGTCCGCGGGCTCAGCCCAGGGCGGGATCGGCCCCGTGCATGAGGTGAGCGAGCAGCAGTACGAGATCCTGATCAATCAGTGCCGGTACGCGGACACGCCGGATGCGCGGGCCGAGTGCCGCTCGGAGGTCAGGCGGACCTATCGCATCGGGCGAGCCGACCCGACGCTGGACTGCCGCACGTATTCCGGGGTGAGCGTGTGCGGCGAGCTGAGACTGAGCCCCTCCGAACGCGCGTGCGTGAAGGACTCGGTCGCGAAGGGTCTCCCCTTCCGCCGCGCCGAGGTCGAGTGCTACGCCTGGAAGCCTTGACGCAGGCACCTCGACGAGGAGGACACAGGCCGGCGACATCCGGCTAGGGACGGTCGTGCTCTCCGGGGCGGACGAGGCCGCTTTCGTAGGCGAAGACCACCGCCTGGACGCGGGTGGCCAGGTTGAGCTTCATGAGGATCCGGGACAGGTGGGTTTTGACCGTCGCCTCGCCCAGGTACAGCCGGGCCGCGATCTGGGTGTTCGTCAGGCCCTGTGCCAGCATCCTCAGCACGTCCGTCTCCCTGCTGGTGAGCGAGTCCAGCTCGGCTGTCCGGCTCGTCGTGCGGGTGGGCTCCGGCTGACCGGCGAAGGCGGCGATCACCCGCAGGGTCACCGCCGGGTGCAGCAGTCCCCCGCCGGCCGCGACCGTCCGGACCGCCTCGACCAGTTGCTCGGGTGGGGCGATCTTGAGCAGGAAGCCGCTGACCCCGGCGCGCAGGGCGGCGGCGACGTGCTCGTCCTCGTCGAACGTGGTGAGCACGATGACCTTGCTGTCCGGGTGATCCCGTACGAGCCGCCGTGACGCCTCCAGCCCGTCCATCCTGGACATGCGCACGTCCATCAGCACGACGTCCGGCCGGGTGCGCGCGACCAGGTCGAGGGCCTCGACACCGTCGGAGGCCTCGCCGACGACCTCGATGTCCGGCTCGCCGCTCAGCACCATGCGCAGGCCCACGCGGACCATCACCTCGTCGTCGACGAGCGCTACCGAGATCGTCATGATGTCGCTCCTCGGACGTCCGGCAGCCGGGTCATCGTCATGGCCACCGATCGTAACCATCCGCGGCATCGGCCGACTCCGCCGGATGGCGGACCCTGCCGGCCTGCCGGGTCCGCCGAACAGCGGACCCGCCCGGCATCCGGCCCACCGCAGCGAGGAGCGGTCATGTACCCGACGGTCCGCGACCGGTTGACCGGCGGGCAACCGTACTCCGATGGTAGGGCTTACCCTCCCATCGAGACGGGTGCAGCCATGATCCCCGCCAGGAGGGATCCTGGCCAGACTCCTCGGCATGTCCAACGTTCAGAGTGTCCGGCCCCAGACCGGCAGCGACTACGCTCGGCTCCTCAAACGCGTCACCGCGGCCGGGCTGCTCAGGCGCCGGCCCGGCTACTACGCGCGCAGGATCGCGCTGGTCGCAGGACTCTACCTGGCCGGGCTGGCCGCCTTCTTCGCCCTGGGCGACTCCTGGTGGCAGGTGCTCGTCGCCGCCTTCTTCGCGATCATGTTCGCCCAGGTGGCACTGCTCGGTCACGACATCGCCCACCGCCAGGTCTTTCGCACCATGCGCCCGACCAGGATCAGCGGGTGGGTCGCCGGCAACCTCATGATCGGGATGGGCTACGGCTGGTGGATGGACAAGCACACCCGCCACCACGCCAACCCCAACCACGAGGAGCTGGATCCGGACGTCGCGCCGGACATCCTGGTCTGGTCCACCGACCAGGCCAGGGCCAGCAGCGGCCTGTCCAGGTTCATCGGACGTCGTCAGGCGGCGCTGTTCTACCCGCTGCTCCTGCTCGAAGGCCTGAACCTGCACGTGTCGGGCTTCCGCTCACTGCGCAACCCGGCCGTCAAGCACCGCCTCGTCGAGGGCACGCTGCTGGCCGCGCACGTGATCGCCTACCTGGCCGCGCTCTTCCTGGTGCTCTCCCCCGGCAAGGCGCTGGTCTTCCTCGTGGTGCACCAGGGGCTGTGGGGTCTCTACATGGGGTCGGTGTTCGCGCCCGGGCACAAGGGCATGCCCACCCTCAAGCCCGGGGAGGAGCTGGACTACCTGCGCCGCCAGGTGCTGACCACCCGCGGCGTTCGCGGCGGCTGGTTCATCGACACCGCCATGGGCGGGTTGAACTACCAGATCGAGCATCACCTGTTCCCGAACATGCCCACGCCGCACCTGGGGAAGGCCCAGGTCATCGTGCGGGAGTACTGCGCCGAGATCGGACTCCCCTACTGCGAGACGGGGCTGCTGGAGTCCTACCGGCTGATGCTCCGCCACCTGCACACGGTGGGCGCGCCGATCCGCGCCGTGTAGCGCCCCGGCGCCGCCCGCCAGGGCGAAGGCTGCTGGTCGAGGGGCCGCCGATCCCGCGCGAGGCGGTGGGGCGCCAGGTGCGCGGGTTCGGCTGATAGGAAGGGCCCATGAGTGAGCAGACTGGACCCGCCCCGCGCCGCCTGACCCCCGAGGAACTGGAGTCACTCCTGCAGAAGCAGCAGTTCGGGGTGCTGGCGACGGTGAAGCGCAGCGGCCACCCGGCCATGTCGACCGTCCTGTACCGCTGGAGCCCCGTCGAGCGCGTCATCCGGATCTCCACCACGGCCGACCGGCTGAAGGCGCGGCAGGTCCGTAACGACCCGCATGTCGCCCTTCATGTCAGTGGCCCCGACGTGTGGTCGTTCGCGGTGGCCGAGGGGCAGGCCGAGGTGCTGGACAGTCCCGAGGAACTGCTGGCGTTCGCCGGAGAGGTGACCGATCCGACGGCTTTCCTGGAGCAGCAGGCGCTCGAGCGGCGCGTGGTGATCAAAATCAAGCTTTCCCGCCTGTACGGCACGGCCCTGGACGTTTCCTGACGCTGGCGCCGACCCTCGCGTGCGCCACGCCTAACTATTTTGCATAGTAGTTAACGGGACAGGCGCCGTGGGGCGCGGCGCCGCCGGACGGACGGAGGCGGACGTGTCGATCGGAGAGCTCAAGGACCGCAGCACCGCGATCCTCGACGTGAGCGGGCTGCGGTGGGCCTCGGAACAGAGCGTCGTGCACGCGGTCCTGAGCCGCCGCCCCGGGGTGCTGGACGTCGAGGTCAATCCGGTGGCGCAGACGGCCACCGTGGTGTTCGACCCCAGGGCCACGTCGGTGGCCGACCTGCGCCGGTGGGTGCGGGAGTGCGGCTATCACTGCGCCGGGCAGTCCGTGCCGGCCCACATCTGCGATCCGATGCTGGAGCCCGACCCGCCGGGGGATGCGCACGCGCGCCACGGCGCCGCGACCGCCGTACGGGAGAAGGCGGCGGGTGCGGGCCACGAGGGTGAGCCGTCGCCGCACGACTTGACGGGGCACGGCGATCACGCCGGCATGTCGATGGAGGCGATGGTCGCCGACATGCGCAACCGGTTCCTGGTGGCGGCCGTGCTGTCGGTGCCGATCCTGATCTGGTCGCCGATCGGGCGCGAAGTGTTCGGCCTGCGCGTGCCGGTTCCGTTCGGGCTGCGCGAGGACGTGTGGGCGTTGCTGCTCAGCCTGCCGGTGATCTTCTACTCGTCGTGGATCTTCTTCGAGGGCGCGGTGCGGGCCCTGCGCGCCCGCACGCTCGACATGATGGTGCTGGTGGCGGTGGCCATCGGGGCGGGCTGGCTGTACTCGGTCATCGTCACCTTCACCGGCGGCGGCGAGGTGTTCTACGAGGCGGCCACCGTGCTCGCCGCCTTCGTGCTGCTCGGCCACTGGTTCGAGATGCGCGCCAGAGGCGGGGCCAACGACGCCATCCGGGCCCTGCTCGACCTGGCGCCGCCCAAGGCGCTCGTCGTCCGCGACGGCGAGCCGGTCGAGGTGCCCACGGCCGAGGTGGTCACGGGCGATCTCCTGCTGGTACGGCCCGGCGCCAAGATCCCCGTCGACGGAGTGGCCGAGGACGGCGAGAGCGACGTGGACGAGTCCATGGTCACCGGCGAGAGCCTGCCGGTGCACAAGACCGCCGGCTCGACCGTCATCGGGGCGACCATCAACAGGAACGGCACCCTGCGCGTGCGGGCCACCAAGGTGGGAGCCGACACCGCGCTCGCCCAGATCGTCAAGCTGGTCCAGCAGGCGCAGAACTCCAAGGCGCCCGGCCAGCGGCTGGCCGACCGGGCGGCGTTCTGGCTGGTCCTCGTCGCTCTCGTCGGCGGCGCCCTGACCTTCGCCGCCTGGCTGGTGGCGGGGGCGGGCCTCAGTACGGCGGTGCTCTTCGCCATCACCGTGGTGGTCGTCACCTGCCCGGACGCCCTGGGCCTGGCCACACCCACCGCGATCATGGTCGGTACGGGACTGGGCGCCAAGCGTGGCGTGCTGTTCAAGAACGCGATGGCGCTGGAGAGCGCCGCCCGCATCCAGGCGGTCGTCATGGACAAGACCGGGACGCTGACCAAGGGCGAGCCCGAGGTCACCGACGTGATCACCGAGGGCATCGGCGAGGCCCGGCTGCTGCGCCTGGTCGCCGCCGTCGAGCGTGAGTCCGAGCATCCGCTGGCCGAGGCCATCGTCCGGGAGGCCGACGGGCGGGGAGTCGACTCCGCGCGTGCGGTCACGTTCGAGAACGTCCCAGGCCATGGCGCGATCGCCGTCGTGGACGGGAGCCGCGTCGTGGTGGGCAACCGCAGGCTGATGGCGGCCGAAGGCATCGAGCTGGGCGAGCTGGCCGGCCGCCGTGAGGAGCTGGCCGCCGGCGGGCGCACGGCCGTGATCGCCGCGGTGGACGGTCGGGCCGCCGGGCTGTTCGGCATCGCCGACGCGCCGCGCGAGACGTCCGCGGCGGCGGTGGCGGCCCTGCACGAGGCGGGCGTCGAGGTCATCATGCTGACGGGCGACAACGAGGCCACGGCGCGGCGGATCGCCGAGCGGCTGGGAATCGACACGGTGATCGCGGAGGTGCTGCCGGGCGACAAGGCGGCCAGGATCGCCGAGCTGCAGGCCGGCGGCCGGAAGGTCGCCATGGTGGGCGACGGGGTGAACGACGCCCCCGCACTGGCCAGGGCCGACCTCGGCATCGCCATCGGCGCGGGCACGGATGTGGCGATCGAGACCGCCGACGTGGTGCTCATGCGTTCCGATCCGCTGGACGTCCCCACCGCCCTGACCATCGGCCGCGGCACGCTGCGCAAGATGCGGCAGAACCTGGGCTGGGCGGTCGGCTACAACGCGATCGCGCTGCCGATCGCGGCGGGCGTCTTCGAACCTGCCTTCGGCCTGGTGCTCCGTCCGGAGATCGCCGCCCTGTCGATGTCCGGGTCCAGCGTCATCGTCGCGCTCAACGCGCTCGCCCTGAAGCGGCTCCGCCTCCCCGGGCCGCCTCGATGACCCCGCGGCCCTGAGCCACCGCCCGGACGCCCGACGGCCGGGCGGAGGGTCACGGCCGGGCGACGGTCACGGCCGGGCGGCGGCTGACGGCCGAGCGGAGGGTCTCGGCCGACCGGCGGATGACGTCCGGGCGGCGCTCACGGCCGACCGGCGGCTGACGGCAAAAACGCGGCGCGGAGGATAGCCGCCCGACATCCGGGCAGAATTCACTATGGCTGGTAGTACGTGTTCGGCAGAGGCGGCGGCCCCGCCGCCGATCCGGAACGGCCGCGCCCGACAGCCTCCACGCCGGGCGTCGCGATCGCAGGGAGGAGATCACTCGATGCGTGCGATCAACAAGCTTCCACTGGCCGGAGCCGGAGCGGCGGTCGTCCTGCTCGCCGTCACGGGCTTCGCCGGCGCCGGCGGTCTCCAGGCCGCGTCCGCGGCGCCCGGTCCTGCCACCGCGACCGCGTCGCCGTCCGCCGCCGCCAAGAATTCCCTGGTGGAGGTGACGATGAAGGAGTTCTCCTTCGCCTTCGCCAGGAACGCCCTGCCCGCCGGCACTTACACCTTCGTGCTGGACAACGTGGGCAAGACATCCCACGCGATGGCGATCACAGGGCCGGGCATGAAGAAGGGACAGCAGTCGAAGACCGTCGAACCCGGCCAGAAGGGCCGGTTCACCGTCACCCTTCAGCGCGGCCGGTACGCGGTGTGGTGCCCGATCGACAATCACCGGGCGCAGGGCATGCAGACCACCCTCACCGTGACCTGAGCGGCGGACCACCTTTCTACGACGCTCCATAGGAGATACCGGTAGCATGCGACCGTGGGAATGGAGCGGAAGGCATCGCTGACCGGCGCGCTGTCGCGCCTTCTGCTCCTTGTGCTCCTCATGGTGGGCGTGGCCGCGATGCACACCTTCGGGCACCTCGACAACCGGCACGACGCCACGCCCCACACGACGACGGGCGCGCTCCACCCGGAAGGCGCTCACCCCGCCAGGCCGGACGCCGGCCCCAACCGCCCACAGGCCGACCCCGGCCGTCCAGACGTCGATTCCAGCCACCCGGATGCGGGTCCCGGCCACCCACAGGCGAATCCCGGCCACCCGGATGCGGGTCCCGGCCGTCCAGACGCCGATCCCGGCCGTCCAGACGCCGATCCCGGCCGTCCAGACGCCGATCCCGGCCGTGCGGACGCCGATCCCGGCCACGCACCGGGCGGGGCGCCCGGCACCGTGTCGATCTGCCTGGCGATCATCGCCGCACTGCTGGCCCTGGCCCCGCTGCGGATGCGGCTGGCCGACCCGTTCGACGCATGGCTCCGACCAGGTACCGGACGGCGAGCGCCGCCCGCGCTTGCGGGGACGCCTCCCCTGTCGCTCACCCTGACGCGCACGGTCGTGCTGCGGACCTGAGCGGAGACCCGGACCGCGGCGGCTCCACGCCCGGTCCGGTCCCCGCCCATCCGTCAGCACGACCTTCAGCGAGGCATCGATCATGCACCACATCAGCCGGCGTACCCTGCTCAGGGCCGGTCTCGGCCTGCTGGGCGGCGCCGCCCTCACCGCGTGCGCCCAGACCCCCTCGTCCCCGTTCCTCAGCCCGACCAGCGAACAGGTCCGCGCCGCCGAGCGGGCCCGCCGTACGGGAGCGGTGCGCGACTTCCGCTTGAGGGCCGCCCCCGCCGAGGTGGACCTGGGCGGCCCGATCGCGCGGACCTGGGCCTACGACGGCCGGATCCCCGGCACCCCGATGCGGGTCAAGGCCGGCGAGGTGGTCCGCGCCCGCCTGTCCAACGACCTGCCCACCGACACCAGCGTCCACTGGCACGGTCTGGCCCTCCGCAACGACGCCGACGGCGTGCCCGCCGTCACCCAGCGGCCCGTCACCGCCGGCACCGCGTACACCTACGAGTTCGCCGCTCCCGATCCGGGCACCTACTGGTTCCATCCGCACACCGGGACCCAGCTCGACCGCGGGTTGTACGCCCCGCTGATCGTGGAGGACCCGGACGAGCGGCTGGGTTACGACGACGAATGGATCGTGGTCCTCGACGACTGGCTGGACGGGATCACCGGCACCCCGGACGAGGTGCTCGCCGCGTTGTCCGGCGGCATGGGCATGGATCACGGCGGGGGTACGGCGACCGCCACGCCTGAGCGGATGCCGGGCATGGACCATGGCACGACCCCGCCCCGGCCTGAGACGGCCACGCACATGCTGATGGGCGCGACCAGCGTGCTTCTCGGCGGGGACGCGGGCGACGTGCGCTACCCGCACTTCCTGCTCAACGGCCGGATCGCCACCGCGCCGGAGACCTTCCGCGCCAGGCCGGGCACCCGGCTGCGCCTGCGGATCATCAACGCGGGCGGTGACACCGCCTTCCGCGTGGCCCTGGCCGGGCACCGCATGACCGTCACGCACACCGACGGCTTCGCCGTCCGGCCGGCCGAGACGGACGCCCTGCTGCTGGGCATGGGCGAGCGCTACGACGTGCTGGTCACCCTCAAGGACGGCGTGTTCCCGCTGGTCGCCCTCGCGGAAGGGAAGGACGCCGTGGCGCGCGGGCTGATCCGCACCAGCCGCACCCCCGCGCCGCCCGAGCCGGACCTGCGCCCACGCGAACTCGAGGGCGAGGTGGTGCGCTACGCCGAGCTCCGCCCCGGCGAGGCCGTACGGCTCGCACCCAGGAAGCCCGACCGCACCATCGAGCTGGAGCTCACCGGCGGCATGATGGCCTACGACTGGGGGATCAACGGCAGGAAGTACGACCCGGCGCTCGTTTCCGCGGTGCGCTCCGGGGAGCGGGTCCGCCTGTCGTTCGTGAATCGCACCACCATGTGGCACCCGATGCACCTGCACGGCCACACGTTCGCGCTGGCCTCGGGAGGCATCCGCAAGGACACCGCGATCGTCATGCCGAACGGCACGCTGGACGTCGACTTCGACGCCGACAACCCGGGGCTGTGGATGATCCACTGCCACAACGTCTACCACGCCGAGTCCGGCATGATGACGCTCCTCGGCTACCTGCGGTAACCGGCCAGGCCTGCGCCCGCGACGGGCGCAGGCCCCGATCGCCCGCGTCCCGGTAGGGCCGGGCCTCGGGCGATCGGCCGTTCGGGGGCGGCATCGGGGCTCGCCCCACGCCGCCGCTGTCGCCGGCGACCGGGACCCGGACGATCGGCCGTTCAGCGGCGGCGTCGGTTCGCCCTGACGCCGCCGCTGACCCGCTCAGAGCCGATCGAGGATCTGCTGCAGCTGGGCGACCTCGGTCTGCTGCGTCGTCTCGATCGTCTTGGCGAGCTCCTTGGCCGCGGGACTGGACCCCTGGGCCTGCTCGGTCCTGGCCATCTCGATGGCCCCGTTGTGGTGGGCGATCATCTGCTGGGCGAACAGCCGGTCGAAGGCCGCGCCCTTGGCCGCCTCGAGCTTCTTCAGGTCGTCCTCGCTCATCATCCCCGACATGCCGTGGCCCGCCATGTGCCCGGCCGACTCGGGCTTGCCCCAGTCCTTCAGCCAGCCCCGCAGGGTCCGGATCTCGGGATCCTGCGCGGCCTTGATCTTCACGGCCAGGTCCTTGACCTCCGCGCCGGACGCGCGGGTCCCGGCCAGCTCGGCCATCTCGACCGCCTGCTGGTGGTGCGGGATCATCATCTGCGCGAACATCACGTCCGCGTCGTTGAAGCCGGCGCCAGGCTGGGCGCCGGTCGTCGTCACGGCGGGGGCGCCGGTGGCGCTCATGCCGTGCCCGGCCGTCGCGCCGCCGCCGCACGCCGTCAGCACCGCCAGGGATGCCGCTCCCGCGACCGCGGTCAGCGCGAGCCTGCGGATTCCGGATCGGTTGTCGTCCATACTGCTTGCCTTCTCTCGATCTCCGATGCGTTGGACCGTGCCGCGGACAGGGCCGGTCCGGCTGTCCGCGGAAGTGGCCGGCCTATACGCGGAGAACCGAGAGTTCGGCCAGGCGCACCGCCGTCTTCCTGGGTGGCGGCCTGGCCAACCGGTCCGGGCCCGGGAGGGAGACCGGCACGACGAGGAGGCGCCGTCCGGCGCTCCCCTTCACGGCGATGAGCCACAGCACCAGGAAGGGCGTCATGACGGCCAGGCACACCGCCGTCGGGTCGAGCCCGGGTGTGTCACCGCCCTGCGGCACCACCTGGGGCGTCTGCCCGTGGTGCGGCATCGCGTGCTCGGAGATCGCGTGATCGGCGCTCACGTGGCCCAGCGAGTGCATGCAGGCGACACCGAAGGCGAGCGCGACCACGACGAGCCAGCGCGGCAGCCTCGCGCCCGCTCCCTTGATCACAGCACTCCCCCGATCACACGTCCTATCCACTGTAGTAGATCGCGAACTCCGGAAAGGACAGCGTCGCGACTCGCACATCTCGTTAACTCAGTGTAGAAGCAATGCATACGTTCAGTGAGCTAGCGTCGTCAGCGTGACCTGGAGCCGCGCGCCACGGACGCCAGCTCGCCGAGCTTCCATCGTGCTCGGGCTGCTGGCGGTCACCGTCGTGCTCCACCTCCTGATGTGCGCCTTCGGCCCGCACGGTCACCACGCCGCCGCCGACGTTCACGCGGCGGGCGCCACCACCTCTCACTCGCACCACCATGCTCCAGGCAGCCACGAACACACCGAGAGCTGCGACATGCCGGCCACCCAGCCGAGCCCAGGGTCCGGCCTCGCCGTACCGGCCGGCGCGCGGGTGGCCGCCGAGGAACTGACGGAGCGGCCCCTGTCGCGGCCGGACCGGCCGGCCGACGCCGCCAAGCCGAGCGGGGTCGCCATCCTCACCATGGTGTGCGTGACACGGGTGTAGCAGGCAGGCGTGTGCCCGGCACACGCCTGCCCGAGACATCCGTACGCACGCGTCATGGCAAGGACATTCATCATGGGAACCACCGAGAGGCGCCGGCTCTGCCGTGCGCCGAAACTGTCGAGCCTGGTCGGCGACACCCCGGTGCTGTGGGTGCCGGAACTCTGGGGCGACGGGAAGCGCGGCTTCTGGGCGAAGCTGGAGGGATGCAACCCCGGCGGCATCAAGGACCGCCCCGGGCTGTACATGATCGCGCAAGCGCGGTGCAGGGGAGCGCTCCGGCCGGGAGCCTCGATCATCGAGTCGACCAGCGGAACGCTCGGACTGGGACTGGCCCTGGCCGGGATCGTCTACCGCCACCCGGTCGTCCTGGTGACCGATCCCGGCATGGAGCCCGCCATGCATCGGCTGCTGCGCGCCTACGGCGCCCGCGTCGACACGGTGCCGGCGCCGCACCCCACCGGCGGCTGGCAGCAGGCACGGCGCGAGCGCGTGCGCGCGCTCCTCGAGGAGAACCCGGGCAGCCACTGCCCCGACCAGTATCACAACCCCGACAACGTCAGCGCCTACGACGACCTGGCCAGGGAACTCGCCCACCAGCTCGGCCGGATCGACGTGCTCGTCTGCAGCGTCGGCACCGGCGGTCACAGCGCGGGCGTCTATCGGACGCTTCGGCGGCTCTGCCCCGGCGTTCGCCTGGTCGGAGTCGACACGATCGGCTCGACGATCTTCGGTCAGCCCGCCCGGCAGCGGCTGATGCGCGGCCTGGGCAGCAGCATCCATCCGCGCAACGTCGCCTACGACAGCTTCAGCGAGATCCACTGGGTGGCGCCCGACGAGGCGGTCTGGGCCTGCCGGCGCCTGGCGTCGGGGCACTACGCCAGCGGCGGCTGGAGCGTGGGCGCGGTGGCCCTGGTCTCCTCGTGGCTGGCCAGGACGCACCCCGACGGCACGCGGATCGCCGCGATCTTCCCCGACGGTCCGCACCGTTACGCCGACACGATCTACAACGACGCCTACTGTGACGACCACGGCCTGCTCTCCCGCAAGCCGGATCCCGAGCCGGACGAGGTGGGCCACCCGCTCGACACCGAAGTGCGGCGCTGGACCCGGTGCACGACCGTCATCGACCCGGTGGCGCCATGAGGTCGTTCACCAAGCCGATCAGGCTGCTGCTGGTCAACCAGCTCACCATCAACATCGGCTTCTACATGCTGATGCCGTACCTGGCCAACCATCTGGCCGGGGACCTCGGCCTGGCCGTCTGGCTCGTCGGGCTGATCCTCGGCGTGCGCAACCTCAGCCAGCAGGGCATGTTCCTGCTCGGCGGCAGCCTGGCCGACCGGCTGGGCTACAAGCCGATGATCCTGGCCGGGCTGGTCCTGCGCACCGCCGGATTCGCGCTGCTGGGCCTGGCCGAGGCGGTACCCGTGCTGATCATCGCCTCCGCGCTCACCGGGCTGGCCGGCGCCCTGTTCAACCCGGCCGCGCGCGCCTACCTCGCCCACGAAGCGGGCGACAGCAAGGTGGCGGCGTTCGCCGCCTTCAACGTCTTCTACCAGGCCGGCATCCTGATCGGGCCGCTCATCGGGTTGCTTCTCCAGGGCGCGGGCTTCCGGCTGACGTGTCTGGTGGCGGCCGCGCTCTTCGCCCTCCTGGCCGTCGCGCAGGTCAGGGCCATGCCCGCGCGGGCCGGCCACCGTGACGGATCCATCCTGTACGGCTGGCGGCAGGTGCTCCGCAACCGCCCCCTGCTGCTGTTCTCCCTGGCCATGGCCGGCTCGTACGTCCTGAACTTCCAGGTCTATCTCGGGCTGCCGCTGGAGGTGCGGCGGCTCACGGGAGGCGAGGTCGGCGTCATGCTGCTGTTCGCCGTGTCCGGCGGGCTGGCCGTGGCGGGCCAGGTACGGCTGACCGCCTGGATCAGGGCCCGATGGACGGCACGGCAGGCCATCGTGCGGGGTCTGACGCTCATGGGGGCGTCGTTCCTGCCGCTGGCCGTTCCGATGACACCGCCACCGGCTCTCGTGCTGGCTCCCGTGCTGCTCACCACCGCCTTGCTGACCGTGGCCACGATGGTCGTCTATCCGTTCGAGATGGCGACGATCACGGAGCTGGGCGGCGACCGGCTGGTGGGGACCTCCTACGGGTTCTACAGCACGCTGTCCGGCATCGGCGTCGCGGTGGGCAACCTGCTCACCGGCGCGGCCCTCGACGCGAGCCGGTCGCTGGGTCTTCCCGCGCTGCCGTGGTGCGGCTTGGCCGTCGTGGGGTGGGCGTGCGCGGCGGCCGTGCACCTGCAGGGCCGAGCCCCCGCCGGCCCCGCCGGCCGCGATGACCGCGCCCCGGCGACCGGCCGCATCGCCCGAGCGTAGGACGGCCTCCGCCGGGACGGCCGCGGGCGCCATCGGCCGCGGCCGTCCCGGAGCCGGCCGGGGTGACGGCCCGCCCCCTACACGCTCTCTTCGGCCGGCTCCAGGCCGGCGAGAAGGTTGAAGGCGCCCGTCAGCAGGTTGAGGGTGACCAGGCCGACGATCTCCGCGATGATCCGGTCGCTCCAGCCGTGCGCCCGCAGCTCCGCCACGTCCTCGTCGGTCAGCGAGGACGGCTCGGCCAGCACGCGAACGGCCACGGCGATGAGTGCCGCCTCACGGGCGTCGACGGAGGTGCCCTGGCGGGCGAGCGCGATGTCCGCCTCGCTCAGGCCGGCCGCGCGACCGGCCTCGGCGTGCGCGTCGAGGCAGTAGGCGCAACCGATCCATTCCTGTACGGCCAGCGAGATCTTCTCGCTGAGCGGCCGCGGGAGCTTCGTCCGCTTCATGGCCTTGGAGAAGTCGAGGTATCCCTGCAGCAGCGCAGGTGAGTGGGCCATCGTGGACACCATCTGGCCCACGCCGCCCCTCCTGCCGATGATGTCGTTCAACAGCTCCCGGGACTTCTCGGGTGCGTCTGCCGGGTCCAGTGCCGTCAGGCGTCGCATGCGTCTCCTCCTCAACGTACGGTACCCCCCTACCGTATAACACGAGGAGGCCGGTCCGGACCTGGCCGCGGCCCTGATGGGTGCGGCGCCCCCACGCGGGGCGCGGGACCCGCCAGGGCACGTGTGATCAACTTCTCCGGCATGCACCCATGCGACCCGTCGGCGGCGGGGTCATGGCCGACGAATACGCCCGGTCGCGCTGTGGCGGGCGTAACAGGCTGAACCCAGGGCCGCGATCAGCGCTCTGATGATCGGACCCAGGACCAGCCGCATCCAGCAGGGCTGAGGCGCGCGCTTGACGCAGCTCCTCCCTTCGCCCACCGGCTGCTCACGCACACCACGAGCCTGATCCAGGTCGCTCTGGAGACGTTGCACCTGCCCAGCCTGCGCCGACTGGTCGTCTGCGGGAGCGGCCACACATCCGCCGTCAACTGCACGGCATCGGGGCTAGGCACCGCCGTAGAACGGGCCGTAGTAGCCGCCGATCCGCTCGCGGTAGTCCACGTCGTCGTGGCCCCTGTCGGGGTCGTACTCGGGAGCGTTCTTGATCTCCTCCTTGGTACGGTCGACGTAGATCTTCTGCTGTTCGGTGTCGATCCGGTCGATGGTGCCGGCGGGCAGCATGACCTTCTTACCGAAGATCCACAGCCCGGTGTCGACGATGAGGTAGGCCGAGCCGACCTGCTCGCTGGCCTCGTCGACCTTGCCGATCGAGCCGTCGGTCGCCTCGACCTTGTAGCCGACC
This sequence comes from Nonomuraea sp. NPDC003727, assembly GCF_053586935.1. Classification (NCBI taxonomy): domain Bacteria; kingdom Bacillati; phylum Actinomycetota; class Actinomycetes; order Streptosporangiales; family Streptosporangiaceae; genus Nonomuraea; species Nonomuraea sp. NPDC003727. Next base: position 46,778 of record NZ_JBSFNE010000028.1, on the reverse strand, counting down.
AGGCCGGCGTCCGCGCTGTAGTTGGACGAGGGCCGATACTCCCAGATCCCGTACGTCATACGCGTCTCCATGCGTTTCAGTGGCAGATTGCGCCCCCGGACCGGCGCCACGGTGGGCCGGTCGCGGCACCTCTACCCGCACGGGATTGCGCAAATCTGCCGGTCACGGTGCTGGGATGACCAAGAGCGACAAACCGGTGCCCACCGTCAGGAGAGCTGAGAAACAGCTCCTAGACCTCCCGCGCGAGCAACTCCTTGAGCACGTTGTCGATGAACTTCGTGTCCACCGGGTTGAGCCCCCCTCCGGCGAAGTGCCCCCACGAGCCGGGAATGATCCGCAGCTCCGCAAGGGGCATGTGGGCGACCTCCCACTCGTTGTCCTCGGGCGGGAAGTAGAGATCCTGCTGGGCCGGCATGACGATCGCCGGTGTGCGGATGGCGGCGAGTGCCGCCTCGACGCCGCTGAAACCCGGGGTCTTGCCGATGTCGGCGTTCTGCCACGTCCACAGCATGGTGAGGAGATTGTTCGCGTCGCGCTTGAGGAACAACCCCTCCCAGAAGCCGACGAGGAAGTCCTCCAGAGAGCCGTAGCGGAGCGGCTCGCGCTCGTAGAGCTTCTCCCGGTAGAACTGCTGGGAGAAACCCCAGCCGGCGTAGACGCGGGCCATCGCCCGAAGTCCGACCCGCGGCTGCTCGCGGTACCAGCCGTTGTTCCACTCCGAGTCGGCGGTGAGCGCAGCCTTGACGCCCTCAAGGAAGACGATGTTGTGGATGCTGGTCTTCGCCGAGCCGCAGAAGGGGAGTATCCGACGGACCATTTCGGGGTAGCTGAGCGCCCACTGGTAGGTCTGCCCGGCCCCCATCGACCAGCCCGTGACGAGTTCCAGGCGCTCGATGCCGAACCGCTCGGTGATGAGACGGTGCTGGGCTCGGACGTTGTCGTACATCGTCACGTCCGGGAACCGTGCCCCGTCATGTGGCGGCGGGGTGTTGCTCGGCGACGACGAGAGCCCGTTGCCGAACATGTTGGGGATGACGATGAAATATCGCGACGGATCGAGTGCCATGCCCTCGCCGATGAGCCACTCGTTGTCGTAGTGCTGGCCCGAGTACCACGTCGGATAGACGATCGCGTTGCTCTTGTCAGCGTTGAGCTCGCCGTAGGTCTTGTAAGCCAGCTTGGCGTCGCGCAGTGTGGCGCCGCTCTGCAGTTGGATGTCGCCCTGTTCGAATAGGTCGTAGTCCATCGAGGTCTCCTTGCCGATCGTCGATCTCGGCACCTCATTCCTCCGCCGAGTTTCACCCTAATCCCGACGTCAGGGCGACCAGATGAGGGGGATCGTGGACACCCGCCGACCGACCACCGACATCGCCGGTCCTGCGACCAGAAACGATCAATGGCCAGACCACACCGCGAGCAGCCCGCAGTGGCCGGCAACGCCGGTAACGGCCGGGCAGCAGGCGCGACGTTCTCGTCGGACAACCGCGCGTGCTCTCCTGGCCGGGCGAATTCGACCTGGGCAATGCTGCGCGCCAGTCCCTTCCCGCCGTCGTTCGATGGGTTCCCGACGTCGGCTAACCAGCGGTGTGCTGGGCGTGCACTCCCGCGCTGCCGTCCATGGCTTGGAGCCGGTGGATTTCGGCGGCGGTGCTGCGTTCGGCCGTTCTCATGAATCGGACGATAGTGGCGAGCTCCGCGTCGTCGAAGTCGCCGAGGTCGTCTCGTGTGCGGGTGATCAGTCCCGAGTAGGCGGCACTGACCCGGTCGAGTCCTTCCTGGGTGGGCTCGATGAGCACTTTCCTGCGGTCGTGAGGGTCGGCCACCCGGCGGACGCAGCCTGCGGCGACGAGCCGGTCGATCATGCGTGAGGCCGATCCGGTGGTGAGGTTCACGTGCTTGGCCAGGATGCCCGGTGTCGTCGGGCCGTGACGGCCCAGTACGTGAAGGCATTGCACGTCGGTGTCGGTGACCCCCAGCCGCTCGGCGACCAGGCTGTTGAGCTGAACGACCAGGATCGCCCAGCTTGGCACCACGTCCTTCGTGACCTCGGCAAGTAGCGCTTCTCTGCCCGGTCCCGGCTCCGCCATCGTGGCACCCCTCCCCATTATTTCGCTGCGTCGCGCAGTGAAGTTCGTGATACTTTTGCTGCGTGACGCAGCTACTGTGTTGCGCAGACATGCTATCCCATTGCCTCCTGACAAGGGAGTTCAGCCCAGCATGACCACCCCCACCCGCCGCCACGGCGACCGAACGGCACCTGCGCTCTTCCTGACCGGCCGCACGGCGACCGTCGTCCTGGCCGCGGTCCTCACCGCGTCCTTCATGGAGCTCCTCGATGCCACGATCGTCAGCGTGGCGGCCCCGGCGATCGCCCAGGACCTCGGCGCCGGCCAGGCCGCACTGCAGTGGATGCTGGCCGGCTACACGCTCTCGGTCGGAGCGGGCCTGATCACCGGGGGCCGCATCGGTGACCTGTACGGGCGCCGCCGCGTCTTCCTGCTGGGGCTGGCCGCGTTCATGCTGGCCTCGGCCGGTTGCGGGCTGGCGCCGAGCCCCGGAGCGCTGGTCGGCATGCGCGTCGCGCAAGGCCTGGCCGGCGGCCTGATGATCCCGCAGGTGTTCGGCGTCATCCGCGCATCATTCGAGCCCGGCGCACGCGCGAGGGCTCTGGGTGCCTACGGTGCCGTGCTCGGTCTGGCCTCGGTGGCCGGACCGCTGCTCGGCGGGCTTCTGGTCGAAGCCGACCTGTTCGGTCTGGGGTGGCGGGCGATCTTCTGGGTCAACGTGCCGATCGCGATCATCGCGCTGATCGTAGGGGCCCGAGCCATGCCCGAATCCCGCTCGCCGGGCCGTACCCGGCTGGACCTGACGGGGGCGGTTCTGGCCGCCACCGCCGCCACGCTCCTGCTCCTGCCCCTGATCCAGGGACGCGAGTGGGGCTGGCCCTGGTGGGGCTTCGCCGTCCTGGCGCTCTCGGCTCCCGCGACGGCCGTGTTCCTCCTCAGGCAGCGGCGCTTGGTCGCCCGGGGCGCGCAGCCGATCCTCGACCCCGCGCTCCTTCGCGTACGCGCCTTCGCCACCGGCCTGTCGGTCTCCGTGCTGTTCTTCGGAGCGCTCGGTTCCTTCTTCCTGCTGCTGTCCCTCTACCTCCAGCTCGGCGCCGGACGTACCGCCCTCGAAACCGGGCTGGTCATCCTGCCGTACGCCGTCGGTTCGATCATCACCTCCGGGATCGGCGTCCGGTTCGCTCACCGTGCCGGTCGAGCCCTTCTCGTCTACGGCGCGCTGCTCCTGGCCGCGTCCCAGGTCGTACTGCTCCTCGTCGTCGGCGATGGCGGCGAGCCCTCTTCCTGGGAGTTGGCCATGCCCCTGTTCATGGGAGGTCTGGGGCTGGGTCTCACCGCCCCGTCCCTGATCAACGTCGTTCTCGCCGGCGTGCCCGCCCAGGACGCCGGAGCCGCGGGCGGTGTCCTCACCACCATCACGCAGATCGGCAACGCGCTCGGCGTCGCCGTCCTCGGCGTCGTGTTCTTCGCCCGGTTGGACGGCTCCCTGCGCGACGGAGCCTCCGGTCTCGTCGCGTACGGCGACGCCCTCGCCACGATCCTGCCCTGGCAGATCGCCTGCTACGCCGCCGCGGCCGCGCTCATGTTCCTCCTCCCCAAGAACACCCACACGTGACGCCTGCCGCACCCTCCGATCCAGACCACCCCCAAGGAGACTCCATGACCGACGCGCCCCGTGCCACCGTCGACCCGTTCGCCGTCACCGTCCGCGGGATCGGCGAACCCCATCCCGCCCGCGCCGCCCTGCGCGCCGCCGGTCCCATCGTCCGGGCCGACGCCCCGGCCGGCGGCCCGGCATGGATCATCACCGACGATGCCCTCGCCCGGGAGGCCCTCGTCCACCCGCACATCGTGAAAGACACCGCCTACGCGCCGGCGCACTGGGACCCGCGAACCGCGGGACTGGAGCCGACCGCAGCCGCGCAGCCGTCGCTGACCACCTTCGACGGCCCGGCGCACGCGCGGCTGCGCCGGGCGCACGCTCCCCTCTTCACCGCCCGGCGGATGCAGGACTACGCCGGACGGATCACGAGCTTCGCCCGCGATCAGCTCACCGCACTCGCCGCAACCGGTGAGACGGTCGACCTGATGGCCGACTTCACCACCCGGTTCCCCCTCACCGTGGTCTGCGACGTGCTCGGCGTACCCCTCGACCGGATCGACCAGGCCATCGCGGCCTGCCGGGGCATGCACAGCGCCGACCCCCGCGAGGTGAGCGCGGCCATGGCCGCCTTCGGGCAACTGGCCGCCGCGGCACTCGACGAGGGCCGGCACGGCCTGGCCGCCGAGCTGCGCGAACGGGTCCCCGAAGAGCTCACCGAGGCCCAGATGCACTACCTGATCTTCACGCTGATCTACGCCGGTCAGCTCACCACCGACCCGTCGCTGGGATTCCTTCTCGCTCACGTCTTCGACGGCGACGGCGTCCCAGCGGAGGAGGTCACGATCGAGGATTTCGTCCGGGAGACGCTGCGCCGCCACGCGCCGGCGCCCTTCAGCCTCTGGCGGTTCACCGCCGCCGACATCGAGCTCGCCGGGGTACGGCTGCCCGCCCGCTCCCCGGTGCTCATCGACATCCAGGGCATCAACACCCATCCCGGCCGGTCGATCGGACCGGACCTGACCTTCGGCGCCGGCCCCCACTACTGCACCGGCGCCCAACTGGCCCAACTCGAGCTGAGCGCGATCGTCGCGGTCGTACGGGCCGACTTCCCCAGCGCACGCCTCGCGGTGCCGCTCGCCGAACTCCAGCAGACCGACCTCGGCGGCATCCAGGGAAGCCGGTTGACCGCTCTCCCGGTGAACCTCCGGGGGTGATAACCCTTCGACAGTTGTAGCCGGCCGGCGGCCGTGGCCTGGTGGCGTCGGCGTCTCCCTCGCCCCCCGGCGATCTTGACCAGGGCCATCGCGGCTGCCGGGTGGGCGCGTAAGCCGCGGTCACGGGGTCAAGGTGCGGAGCGCGTCGTGGAGGTCGGCCGCGCTCTGGTAACCGATCGCGGGCTTCTCCTGCAGCGCTCTGTCGATGACGGCGGCCAGTGCTTTGGGTACGCCTGGGTCCCTGCGGCGGATCGCCACCGGCGGTGACTGCAGGACGATCTGCCACGGATCCCTTCCTGCGGGGAAATCCCTCGGGTACTGGCCGGTCAGGGCGTGGTAGAGACAGGCGGCGAGCGCCCAGACGTCGACGGCGGGCGAGGCGTTGCGGAAGTTGACGACCTGCTGGCGGGGCATGTACCAGGGCTTGCCCGCGGCCGTTCCCGTCCTGGTCAGCCCGCTCAGTCCGGCTTGGTCGAAGGCCTTGGCGAGGCCGAAGTCGCCCACTTTCGCCGCAAGGGTGCCGTCGGCCTCCTTACTCAGCAGGATGTTCTGCGGACTGAGATCGCGGTGGACGATGCCCTGCTCGTGCGCGTGTCTCACGCCTTCCAGCGCCTGCAGTGCCAGGCTGACGGCCTCCGTGGCGGGGAGGCGCCCGCCCCTGCGGTTCAGGAGCTGGTCGAGGCTGCCTCCCGCGCAGAACTCCGTGGTGAAGTAGAACGTGCCGTCTGCTGATCCGGCGTCGTACAGGGCGGCGACGTTCGGGTGTCGCAGCGCCCTGGTGAGTTGCACTTCGCGCAGGAATCGGGCGTGCGCTTCGGCGCCGGCCGCCACCCTCGGCAGCATCACCTTCAGTGCCACTTCCTCGCCTGTGCTCTCGTGGCGGGCGAGGAACACCGCGCCCATCCCGCCTCGGCCGAGTTCGCGAAGGATCGTGTACCCGGCGACGGAGGCGAGGTCGCGGCGCCCGCCGCGTGCGAGGTTCAGCAGCATCGCGACCACTTCCGCCGGTTTGGCCTGGCAGGCGGCGCAGACGTACGCACCGGAGCGGGCGCCGACCTCGCTGCCCACCTCCCTGTCGCAGACCTTGCACCTGGCCAGCTCCAGCGTGCGCTTCACCACGCCCTCGGCGGGCAGGATGCCGACCCTGAAGACCGTCTCGCCGATCCTGATCTCATCGCCGTCGGCCAGGTCGTACTCGGGGAACGACAGCGCTGCGCCTTCCTCGGGCGTCTGGTGCGCCTCGCGCTGGCCGATCTTCTTGCCGTTGACGTAGGTTCCGTTGAGGCTGCCGAAGTCGCGGATGCGCGCGTCGGGCGGGTTGAGGTCGAGCAGGCAGTGATGCCGGGAGACGGTGCTGTGGTCCTTGTCGTTCGGCAACTGCGGCTCACAGTCGTCGGCGCGGCCGAGCACGCAGGTGGTCCGCTCGTCGAACACGTAGTCGGTCGTGGCGAGCGTGCCCTTGACCAGTTTCAACGTGACGGTGGCCGGCCGCGTCATCGCCGTTTCCAAATCCTGCTCCACATCGCGCCTCGGTGTTCGGCCGTGTCCACTGGTTCGCGTGCGGCCAGTTCCCAGTCGAGCTCCCAGCGCTGGACGGTCCCGCCGCCCGCGGACAGGACGAAGCTACCGTCGGGGGCGAACGCGAGCCCGCTTATCCGCCTGTGGTGTCCTTCCAGGGCACGCAGCATCTGCCCGCTCTGGACATCCCAGACCCTGAGGACGGAGTCGCCGTCAGCCGAGAGCACGAAGCGCCCGTCGCTGCTGAGCCTGGCTTCCATGGCATAGCCCGGGTGCTCGAGAACTCGCACGCACGCCCCCGACGCGACGTCCCACAACCGGATGCACCTGTCGCCGCTCGACACCACGTAACGCCCGTCGGTGCTCATGGACACCGACCTCACCCGGTCCTCGTGCCCCTCCAGGACGCGCAACCGCCGTTGCCTTCGGAGATTCCACAGCGTGATCTTCGTGCTTCGACCGGTTGTCACGGCGACGCGTTCGTCAGGGCTGACCCAGATCGAGTCCGCCATGTCACATTTCTCGACGGCCCGCAGGAGGCGGCCTTCGGCCAGGTCCCAGAACTGCAGCCTGTCATTGACGGCGGCCACCGCTTTCCGGCCGCCGTCGTAGAACCGCGCCGAGTGCGCGCTGTGAGTGGCCGCGAACAGAACATGCAGGCACTTACCGGTCCCCGCGTCCCACAGCCGGAGCTTGCCATCGTGCCCTGCCGCCAGCACTCGTCGGCCGTCGGCGCTCAGGGCGAGGTCGTTCAACGCGCTCGCAGGGCCTTCAAGGACGCGCACGCAGGCTCCGCTGGCGGCGTCCCAGAGCCGGGCGGCCCCGTCGCCGCCGTCAGTGACCGCGATCTTGCCGTCGGCGGAGAGTGCGACGGAGTACCCGGCGAAGGTCGTCGTCGGCCAGACCCCCCGCAGGCCGATACGGACCGTGTGCCGGCCCAGCGCCCGCCAGGCGGTGAGCACCTGAGCCGCTCGCTCGTGACCAGGGATCGCCCTTGCCCGGGTGAGCAGGTCGAGCGCGTGCGAGTACCGGGAGGCAGCGATCTCCTGCTCCGCCTCGGAGACCAGGGCCTCGACCTCGGTGGCGAGCCGGCTCAGTTCCTCGTGCCGCCGCGGCTTGCTCAGCTGCGGTGCGGCGCTCCAATCGAGGGGGAGGCCCCACGTGCGGGCCGCGTTGTCCTGGCCCGCGGAGACCGCGGAGCGGCCGTCCACGCTCAGCCGTACGGCACGCACAGCGGAGCGGTGCCCACGGAAGGTCCGCAGACAACGCCCGCCGGCGACATCCCAGAGGCGGACGGTCTTGTCCATCGAGCCGGAGAGCACGAAACGCGCGTCCGCGCTCAGTGACAGGGTCTCCACCTCGGAGGGTGCCTTCATGGTCCGCAGGCAGCGGCCGGTGCGGAGGTCCCACAAGCTGATCGTGGCGTCCTTGGCGCCGATGACCGCGAAACGGCCCCCCGGGTCAAGGCAACTGGCGCTGACCGTCGGAGTGTCGGCGGCGCGGATCGTCCGGTGGCGGCCTGAGCTCAGATCCCAGAGCCGGACTTCGCCTGTGGTCTTGCCGGTGGAGAGCAGGAAGCCCTCGTCGGCGGTCAGTTCGATCGAGCGCACGCCGCCTGCGAGCCCTGCGAGGGTCCGCCTGATCTTTCCGCCATGGACGTCCAAGACCTGGATCGGCCCGTCCGCGTTCGACACCAGCACCGTGCTCGCGTCGGCGTTCAGCGCGACAGGATTGGTCGCGTATCCGAACCGGGGCGGCGGTTCGAGTGGGAACGCGCGCACGCAGCGTCCTGTCCCGAGATCCCACAGCCGCAGGGTTTCGTCCTTGCCCGTGGAGGCGGCGAAGCGTCCGTCAGAGGTGAGAGCGACCGAGCACAGCTCTCCGCTGTGCGCCCTGATCTCCCGTAGGCACTCCCCGCTGCGCAGGTCCCATAACTTCGCCATGCCGTCGCGGCCACCGGTCAGCAGCAGCCGACCGTCGGGGGTGAGGCTGGTGAGAATGTAAGGGCCCATCCTGTACGGCCCGTCAGGTTCGGTCAGCTCGTCATCCCGATACAGCGCCCACGGGATCGCTCTGGCTTCGACACAGCGCGCGTCGGTGAGTCGTCCTGACTGGACGGTCCGCATGGCCGCCTGGACCTCGGGCTCGTCACCGATCTCTTCGAGAAGCGCGCGGGCGGCGGTGAGGTCGCCGCGCTCGAGCTGTACCTGGGCGAGCAGGTGGCGGGCCTGCCGCGGGTCCCCGGCATCGGCGCGGATCGCTTCGAGCCCGGTGACGAGCTCTTCGTCGGTGATCTCGCCGTGGCGCCACTGGTGCAGGCCGGCGTTGTAGGTGGCCTCCAGGTGCTGCGGGTCCGCCGCCAGCGCCGCGGTGAACGTCTCCCGAGCCTCGGTCGTGCGGTCGAGGTCGAGCAGCGACACTCCCTTGTTGTTGAGCTCGCCGGCCCGCAGATCGGCCGCCACAGGCGTGGCACGTGGATAGAGGCCACCCGAGATCCGCTGGTAGATCCCGGCCAGGCTGGTGGCGACCTCGGCCATCGTGCCCGGCCGATCCGCGGGGTCGAAGCTCAGGCACCGCTCAAGCAGGTCGGCGAGTTCACCGGGCATGGCAGGAAGCCCGGCTGCGCCCGGTCCTTCGGTGCGGTAGGCCGCGAGCGCCTCCCCCGCGATCGGCCCCGCCATCCAGCTGATCCCGCCGGTGAACATCTCCAGCACCGACACCGCGAAGCTGTAGATGTCGGTACGCCTGCCCAGCGCCTCGCCAGAGGCCTGTTCAGGCGAGGCGTAGGCACGGGTCAGGCCACCGGAAGGGACCAGCACGCTGACGCCGGGCGCGCTGTCGCGTGTGGGCGTCGTCGTGGCGACGGCGCGAGCCCTGGCCAGCCCGAAGTCGGTGACCTTCGCGGTGCCCTCTTCATCGAGCAGGACGTTCGCGGGCTTCATGTCCTGGTGCACCAGGCCACGGCTGTGCGCATGCTCAAGGCCCCACGCGGTCTGGATCGCGAAATCCGTGATGCGGGTGAGCACCTCACGTTCCGTACCCTCGTACAGCCTGCGGTCGTCGATCCAGTCACGCAGGCTGCCGCCCGCGACGTACTCCGCGAACACGCGAGGAATGCCGCCGAGCGTGCGAACGTAGTGGCAGGCGCACACGTTCGGGTGCAGCCCCAGCGACACCCACACCTCGGCCTCGGTGACGAACCGCTCCTTGTCGGCTGCGTCGCGGAACAGCTCGGAGCGGGGGCATTTCACCGCGAGATCGGCGCCCCACAGCAGGTGCCGGACCCGGTACACCAGCCCCATCCCGCCGTGCTCATGTACGCGGGTCACCTCGTACCGGCCGTCGATGACATCACCGACCCGCCAAGGCTCGCTCATGGACCCCGCCGCGTCATCCACCCGCATCACCCTAGCCAATGTCCGTACGGGGATATCGGCACTGATGGCGCAAAATTTCACGGCACTGGAAGCTCCAGTGACACTTCGCGATCACGGGTCGGATCGGCGCTGGTGGTGGCCGCCGCCGCCCGGCCGTCCAGCGCCACACCCCCGTGTCTCGCACGGGAACCCGGTCCGATGCCGGGACCCGCCGCCGGCCCGCCACCCGGGCGGGCGGCGTTGATCGCCGGCGGTCACAGCTCGCCCCGGCGCCAAGCCTCGGCCTCGGCTCGCAGCGCCTTCTCGTCCGGCGCCGGCGGTCGCGCCCGGTCGACCCAGCGCAGCAGGAGCCGGGCGAGCTGCCCCACGTTCTCCGGCCGCGCCGATCCGTGGACGGCGAAGTACGTGATGATCGGGCCGGTGAGGGGATCGTCCGCGTCGCAGCGGGCACACAGGAGCACGTCGCTGTGGCCCCGGACCGGGTTTCCCGATGTGTTCGTCCAGGCGTGGGGGCGGCGCAGGACGGCGAGGACGCTGTCGGCGCGGCATCGGGGGCACGGCCAGTCGCCCATCACGCGTGGCCGATCGCGTTGGCCCCGAGCAGCGCCTTGACGTCGCCGTAGAACGCCGGTTCCGGTGCGACCCGGAAGGGCTGCAGGTCCATCAGCACGCTGGTGGTCCCGTGGCGGTGCACGCGCACGTGGACGGGAGCCCGGCCGGGATGGGCGGTCAGGATGTGCCTGAACTCCCGGACCAGCCGCGGGTTCAGCTGAGCCTCCTGGACCGAGATCACCACGGGAGGCTCGGTGCCGGCCTGGGAGACGTCGAGGAGCTTGACCTCCTCGCCGTAGACGCTCACCGTCTCGTCGCGTACGTTGATCCGTCCCCGCACGGAGATCACGCGGTCCTGGGCCAGTGCTTCGCCGTACAGGGTGTAGGTCTTGGGGAAGATGAGGCATTCCACGGCGGCGTCGTGGTCCTCGAGGGTGACGATCGCCCACGGGCTGCCCTGCTTGGTGACCTTGCGCTGCAGGCCGGAGACGATGCCGCTGACGCGGCACACGCCGTCCTGCCGTCCGGAGGCCAGGAGGTCGGCGATGGTGGTGTCGCGGTTGGCGTCCAGGACGCGTTCGGCGCCGTCGAGCGGGTGGCTGGAGACGTAGAGGCCGAGCATCTCGCGTTCGAAGGCGAGCAGGGTGGCCTTGTCCCACTCTCCCTCGGGGATCGCGATCGAGAAGGCGCCGCTCTCGCCCGGCTGCCCGAACAGCGACTCCTGGCCGCGGGCCGCGTTCCGCTTGACGTCGATGACCGCGTCGACGGCCTGCTCGTGGACCGCGACCAGGGCCTTGCGATGATGCCGCAGGCTGTCGAAGGCGCCGGCCTTGGCCAGCGACTCGATGACGCGCTTGTTGCAGACGGCGGACGGGACCTTGGCGAGGAAGTCGTTGAAGTCGGTGAAGTGGCCGGCGGCTTCCCGGGTGGCGACGATGGCGTCCACGACACCGGCGCCGACGTTGCGCACGGCGCCCAGCCCGAAGCGGATGTCGGAGCCGACGGCGGCGAAGTCGAGCCGGCTGGCGTTGACGTCGGGGGGCAGCACCCTGATGCCCAGGCGCCGGCTGTCGGCCAGGTAGACGGCCATCTTGTCCTTGTCGTCGCCGACCGAGGTGAGCAGCGCGGCGAGGTACTCGCTGGGGTGGTTGGCCTTGAGGTAGGCGGTCCAGTAGGAGACCAGCCCGTAGCCGGCGGTGTGCGACTTGTTGAAGCCGTAGCCGCTGAAGGGGACCAGGACGTCCCAGACCGCCGTGATCGCCTCCTCGGCGAAGCCGCGCTCGCGCATGCCGGTGGAGAAGCGGTCCCATTCGGCGTCCAGGACCTCCTTCTTCTTCTTGCCCATGGCGCGGCGCAGCATGTCGGCGGCGCCGAGGGAGTACCCGGCCAGTTGCTGGGCGATGGCCATGACCTGCTCCTGGAAGACGACCAGATGGTAGGTGTCGCCCAGGATGGGCTCGAGGACCTCCCCGAGCTCGGGGTGGATCGGCTCGACCGGCTGCCTGCCGGTCTTGCGCAGCGCGTAGTTGGTGTGGGCGTTCATCTCCATCGGGCCGGGCCGGTACAGCGCGTTCACCGCGGCGATGTCGGTGAACGTGGTGGGCTGCATCAGTCTCAGCAGCACCCGCATGCCGCCGCTGTCCAGTTGGAAGACGCCGAGCGTGTCACCGCGGGCCAGCAGTTCGTACGTCCTGGCGTCGTCGAGCGGGACGTCGAAGATGTCGATGTCGATGCCCTTGTTGGCGCGGACGCCCGCGATCGCGTCGCCGATCACGGTGAGGTTGCGCAGGCCGAGGAAGTCCATCTTCAGCAGGCCCATGTCCTCGGCCTGGGTGAACGGGAAACCGGTGATGACCGGGCCGTCGGCCTTGGGCCTGGCCAGCGGGATCACGTCGATCAGCGGCTCGCTGGACAGGATCACGCCCGCGGCGTGGATGCCGGTGCCGCGGGTGAGGCCCTCGATGCCGACCGCGGTGTCGATCACCTGCTTGACGTCGGGGTCCTGCTCGTACATCTGGCGCAGCTCGGCCGCCTCGCCGTGGCGCGCGTGGTGCTCGTCGTGGATGGCGGCCAGCGGGATCTCCTTGCCGCCGACCGCCGCGGGGAACGCCTTGGTGATGCGATCGCCCAGGGCGTACGGCAGGCCCAGCACGCGGCAGGAGTCCTTGATGGCGGCTTTGGCCTTGATGGTGCCGAAGGTGACGATCTGGCAGACCCGGTCGTCACCGTACTTGCGGGTGACGTAGTCGATCATCTCGTCGCGCCGCCGGTCGTCGAAGTCGAGATCGACGTCCGGCATGGAGACGCGCTCGGGGTTGAGGAAACGCTCGAAGATCAGCTTGTGCTCGATCGGGTCGAGCTGGGTGATCCCCGTGCAGTAGGCGACGAGTGACCCGGTCGCCGAGCCGCGGCCGGGGCCCAGGCCGATGCCGTTCTCCCGGGCGTACCGGCAGATGTCGGCCACCACCAGGAAGTAGCCGGGGAAGCCCATGGTGTCGATGACCGACAGCTCGTAGTCGATGCGGTCGAGCACCTCCTGCGGCGGGTGCCCGCCGTAGCGGCGCCGCGCGCCCCGCAGGGTCTCCTGGCGCAGCCAGCTGGACTCGCTCTCGCCCTCGGGGACGGGGAAGCGCGGCGTCAGGTCCCGATGGGCGAACACCTCGTCGTAGTCGCCGATCCGCTCGGCGACCAGCAGGGTGTTGTCGCAGGCGCCCGGCACCTCGCCGTCCCACAGCGCGCGCATCTGCTCGGGGGACTTGACGAAGTAGCCGCTGCCGCCGAAGCGGAAGCGGCCGGCGTCGGTGAGCCGCTTGCCGGTGCCGACGCACAGCAGCACGTCGTGCGCCTGGGCCTGGTCCTCGGTGACGTAGTGCGAGTCGTTGGTGGCCAGGGGCGGCAGGTCGAGCTCCTTGCCGAGCCTGAGCAGGTCGTCGCGGACCCGGCGCTCGATGGGGAGGCCGTGGTCCATCAACTCCAGGAAGTAGTTGTCCGGGCCGAAGATGTCGCGACAGCGGGCGGCGGCCTCGACGGCCTGGCTGTACTGGCCGAGCCGCAGCCGGGTCTGCACCTGGCCGGACGGGCAGCCGGTCGTGGCGATGAGGCCCTGGCTGTGCTCGGCGAGCAGCTCATCGTCCATGCGCGGATATTTCTGGACGTGTCCTTCCAGCCAGGCGCGGGACTGCAGGCGGAACAGGTTGCGCAGGCCCCGGGCATCGGCCGCCCACATCGTCATGTGGGTGTACAGGCCGCGCCCGGAGACGTCACCGCCCTCGCCGGTCTCGTCGTCGGAGCGGCGCAGCGCCAGGTTGTCGCTGTAGAACACCGGCTGCCGCTGGTGCCGAGAGGCGGGCGCGACGTAGCTCTCGATGCCGATGATCGGCTTGATCCCCACCCGGCGAGCCGTTCGGTAGAACTCGTACGCGCCGTGCACGTTGCCGTGGTCGCTCATCGCCACGGCCGGCATCCCCTGCCGGGAGACCTCGTCCATCAGCAGGCCGACCTTGGCGGCGCCGTCGAGCATGCTGTACTCGGTGTGCACGTGGAGATGGACGAATGACCTCACCGAAGACCACGCCTCCCAGTTGTAGGCTCGGCTGCGAACCCGAGCATTCGACCCGAGAGCAGGCCCGGTTGTCCAACAATCGACACGCCGATATGCCACAACCATCGGTTGTCGAGCGAGGCGGGGCGGACCTCGATCTCGGCACGGTCCGCGCCTTCGTCGCCGTCACCGAGGACCGGTCCTTCAGCGAGGCCGCGGCCCGGCTGGGCATCAGCCAGCAGGCCGTCTCCAAGCGGATCGCGAAGCTGGAGTCCGACCTCGGTGTGCGGCTGTTCTTCCGGTCACGCAACGGGGCCGACCTCACCGAGGACGGCAGGACGTTCCTGCATCACGCGCGCGCCCTCGTCGGCATCGCCGACCAGGCACTCGAGGTGCTGCGCGGCCGGCGCCGGTCGCTCCGGGTCGATGTGCTGGACACCCGGCTCGGGTCCATCGACCTGATCCGGGCCTTCCACCAGACCGCCGAGGACGTCGACATCGACGTCGTCACCTCCAACGGGCTGCGATCGGCGCGCGGCGCGCTCGCCCGCGGGTCCGTCGACGCCGCCTTCGCCCGCGTCAGCGGGACGCTGGAGGAGGACCTCCGGTACGTCCCGGCCTACCTGGAACCGTTGCACCTGCTGGTGGGCCGCGACCATCCCCTCGCCGAGCGGCGGGACGTGACGATGGAACAGCTGTCGGGATCGACCGTGTGGATGCCCGGCAACGTCCCGGACAGCGAGTGGGCCGAGTTCTACCGCTTCCTCGGCGCCGCGTTCGACATCCGGATCGACGCCTCGGGGCCGGACTTCGGCTGGGAGTACTTCGTGGAGGAGATCGGCGCCGTCGAGCGCATCGGGTTTGTGGGGAAGCTGTGCCGGCTCCCCTGGCATCCGGGCACCGTCCAGGTCCCGATCGTCGAGCCCGTGCCCGTGTACCCGTGCTCGCTGCTGTGCCACCGGCAGAACCAGCACCCGGTGCTGGCCCGGCTCATCCGCTTCGTCGAGGCCACCTTCCGGCCGTTCGACCCGCGGCACCAGTGGCTGCCGGACCCCGACCGCGCCGTCATCGCCGCCGGCCCAGGACCGCGCTAGCCGGCGCCTGGGCCTGATCGCCAAGCATCCGGAGTGGCAGACGGCCCCGGCCGGCAGCCAGGCGATGGGCCGCTCAGATCACACATTGCGGCGCTGGATACACCTTCCCCGGGCACCCTGTGTGGCGTGCCCGGGGAAGGTCGACAGGACAGAGAGCAGGCTTGCCCTGATGGGCGATGGTCGCTTGCCTTGTGGCGGGGTGTCAGCTGTTGACGGCGGCGTGCTCGCCGACGATCGCTGCCCGCAGGGCGAGCCGAATGCCGGTCAGGCGCGCCTTGACCGTCCCGTCGGTGGTGACGAGCGGCGCGTCCGCGCCTTGCAGGGTCAGCTCGCTGCCGGTGAGCTCCAGGTCGGTGAGCTTGCCGCCGACGTGCACGGGATTGGCCGCGTACAGGGTGCCGTGCGGGGTGACGAGTTCGAACTCGGCGTCGAGGTGCAGCTCGCTGGGGAAGCGCACCCGGCTGAGGCTGTCCTCGGTGCCCTCGCCGAGCGTGCCGCCGGACGGCCGGGACCAGCTCGCCCGCAACATCACCCGGCCGCCGAGCGCGGGGCAGTGGCCCACCAGGGCGGCGCGAGCCAACTGGGCCAGCACCCCGGTGCCCTCGCCGTGCTTGTCGGGCCCGAACAGCAGGATTTCGGCCCCCGCCGCCTTGGCGTGGTCGCCGGCCAGTTCGACGCGCTCCGTCTTGCCGCCGACCTCGACCTCGATGGCGCCTTCCACTGACACCTGCATGATCAATGAAGGGTCGACCAGCATGAACAGGTACGGGGCCGCGCTCGGGGCGAAGAACAGTGTGGGCGTGATCCCCACTGGCTCGTTCTCGTCGTCCGCCGGGTACCACGCCTCGGGCAGGGTGGTGCCGCGCAGCACGTTCGGCGCCTGGGCGATGTCGAAAGGGCCGTCGCCGCGAGGACGGCCGAACAGGGGCCCGGTGAGCGGCTTCTTGAAGGGCGGAACATGGTCGACGATCCCGCAGAGGGTGATGACGTTGCGGTGCGCCAGCCGCAGCGTGCTGCTCTCCAGGATGCCGAAGTGCCGCAGGCGAAGCTCCGCGGGGAAGTTCTTGCCTGGCACGATTTGCCGGATGCGGCCGGTGTTGGGCAGGAACGGGTTGGCCAGCACCTGGACGCGGTCGTCGAGTTCGTAGCTGAAGCCCTTGATGCCGACCTCGGGAGCGCTGATGAGCTCCAGGTCGAACTCGGCATGGCCGTGCTCGTCCACACGGTGCTCGAAGCCGGGCATCGGCCACTTGTTGAGCTGGACGAACCCGGAGAGGCTGATCTCCTCACGGCGGCCGGCGTAGTAGTCGTCGCCGAACACCACGCTCGCGCAGGCGAGGACGTGAGGCCGGATCGGCTTGGGCTCGAGGTTCAGAGACTCATAAGTCTCACGCAAAGCACTCATGCAATCACAGTACGTTACGGATTCGGCTTGATCCGGCAGGACCACCAGCCGGACATGATGACGATGACCTGTGAGGATACGGCGTCACCCCTGCGGATCAGCCGCCGTGGACGGCCTCGAACTCGCTCCGGGTGATCGCCATGACCCGCACCGGCTGCCCGTGGGCCGGGACGACCGTCTCGCGTTCCTGGCGCATGCCCAGCTTCGTCATGACGCGGACGGACGCGTGGTGATCGACGTGGCAGATGCTGATGATCCGATCCAGGCCGGCCTCGGCGAATCCGAAGCGCAGTGCCTCTCCGGCTGCCTCGGTGGCGATACCCCGGCCCCAGAATTGCCGTCCCAGCCGCCAACCGATCTCCACAGCGGGCAGCACTTCGGGCAGGAAGCCGGGGACCGTCAGCCCGGCCCAGCCGGCCAGTTGCCCGGTCTCGCGCAGCTCCACCGCGAACAATCCGAAGCCACGCTCGTCCCAGTTCCGCTCCATGAACGCGAGCGCGGCCGCCGTCTGCTCCCTGGTGCGGACCGAACCGTCGCCGATGAAGCGCATGACCTCCGGATCTCCGTCGATCACGGCCAGCGGGTCCAGATCCTCCTCACGCCAGCGGCGCAGCACCAGCCGCTCAGTTCTCAACCCCGTCACCAGTCAGTCACCTTTCAGGCAGTCGGCTCCGCAGACGCAGGGAAGGCGCCCACCATCGGTTCGCGGCGGCAGACCCGGACACCCCGTGCTCGCACTCTAGATGGGAGATCAACGAGCCGCCGCTCCGTGGGTGCGGTCCGATGCGGGATCGGCGAGCCACCGGTCGAACCACGCGCGGGTGCGCCGCAGCACGTCGAGCTGGTGGTTGCGCTCCTGGATCGCGTGGCCTTCTCTCGGATAGACGACGAACTCGTGCTCGACCCCGAACCACCGCAGCGCACGATGGAAGTACGTGGCCTGGCCGACCGGCACGTTCGTGTCGTCCTCGCCGTGCAGGATCAGCACCGGCGTGCGGATCTTCGAGGCGTACGCGATGGGGCTGACCTGGTCGTGCCAGTGTGGGCCGGTGTCCTCCCAGCCGCAGCTTCCACCGAGCCCTGCTTCCAGGGTTCCCCACTCACCGGTCGCGACGAGCATGCCCCAGTCGCTGATGCCGGCGCCCATCACCGCGGCCTTGAACCGGCTCGTCTGTCCGACGGCCCAGGCGGCCATGAACCCGCCGTGGCTCCACCCGCCGATTCCGAGCCGCTCCGGATCGGCGACGCCGTCGGCGATCAGCAGGTCGATGCCGCTGACGATGTCCGTCCATTCGTCCATGCCGGCCGCGCCCGCCACGGCCGCGGCGAACGCGTGCCCGTGCCCCTCGCCGCCCCGTGGATTGGGCAGGAAGACGGCGTAGCCGGCGGTCGCGAGCCACTGCCCGGACGGGTTCACGCTGAGCATGAACCGGTCGGCATGCCTGTCGTACGGCCCGCCGTGCACCAGCGTGATGAGCGGGAACGGGCCGTCGTGGCGGCTTCTCCCAGCCGGCAGGATCAGCAACCCGTCGAGGTCGAGCCCGTCGGACGCCTTGTACGAGAGGCGTTCCTGCCTTCCCCACCCGAGCTCGCGCAGCTCAGGTCTGGTGTCGCTGAGCCGGATGAGCCGACCGGCAGGCGGCCCGGCGTGGACGTTCATCGGCTCGTACGCCGTGCTCGCCAGCGCGGCGACGACCTCGCCCGAGCGACTCGCGGTGAGTGAGGCGGCGTGGCCCTCCACGGAGGACATCCACTGGAACCGCCGCGATTCGGGATCGAGCCGGTAGACCGCGGTGTCGAGCCCGTCGGCGAACAGCGCCAGCGGCGGCCCGTCGGCTACCTGCGCCAGACCCGACGGGCAGACGGTCATGCCGCCGGTCAGATTCCGATGATTCCCCGCAGCGCCGGACTCGGGCACGGTGAGATCGAAGACGGCGCGGCCCCCGACCGGACCAGGCGGCGTCGTCGCCAGGTAGCACAGATGCCAGCTGCCGTCCGTGTTCCACCAGGTCGGCGAGGACGCCTCCAACCCCGCCGGGCCGAGATCCTGGACCTTGCCGGTCTCCAGGTCGACGACATGCAGGTCGCAGGTGAAGCGGACAGGATCGATGTCCGGGGTGGCCCAAGTGAGCACCGCGAGCGGTCCGCCGTCCGGACGCTGCGCCAGCTCGACGACGTGCCTGTCGCCGAATCCGTCCACCTCGCGGAACTGACGGGTGTCCAGGTCGAGCAGCCACAACCGGCCGTGAGGCACCCGCTCTCCCCACACTTTGGCGTCGTCGCGTTCAGCCTGCCGGCACTCGTCCTCATCCGTCGGCTGCGCCTCGGCCACCACCGCGACCAGCCGGCCGTCGGCGAGCGGAAGGTGGTCGGAGATCCCGCTCTTCCAGGTGGTCAGCACCTCTGCCTCGCCGCCGTCGAGCGATATCCGATGCATCTGGACGGCGCCTCGCTCCACCCGATCCGACCCGAAGAAGAGCGAGCCGGAATCGGGCGCCCAGCGCGGGATGAAGTCTTTCGCCGTACCCGCGGTCACCTTCCTGGGCGGTGCGCTCCCGTCGGTCGCGGCGACCCAGATCGCGCTGCTCGAGTGCTGCTCGTTCCGCCCGATCGCGGCGACCGTGTAGGCCACCCGCCGGCCGTCCGGAGAGATCACCGGGTGCAGCGGCGCGGCACCGTCCACGATCAGCTGCGGCGTGACCTTACTCATGAGACTCGTCCCCCAGCGTCGAAGGTGCTGATCCGCCCGACGGCGATCATGCCTCAGATCCGTGACGACCGGGCATCTCCGGCAGGCCCTCCACCCGGAACGAGATCAGCACCAGATCAGCTACCAGTGATGAAAGGACCTCCGAGGGCTGCGACGTAGCCTTTCCCGGATTCCCACCTTGACCGCCTCCCGCGATCTCGGCACCATGCCCGTCATGAGTGTCGGCCTCGTCATCGCGATGCCCCTCCGTCAGTGGGGGCTCGTCGACGCGTGCATGGACAACGACGCCGGCGTCGAGACGGTCGACGGCAGTCGTCAGCGGGCCGACCTCGCGCGCAGCGTCCGACGGGCCGGTTGGGATCAGATCGCCCAGTGGACACCCGGCGTTCCGGACTCAGGAAAGTGGCCGCCGCCGGACGAGATCGTGAAACCCAAACTCACGATCGCCCAATGACTTCTCACGGTTGACGTCCTCGAGCGCTGGGCGGCAACCGGTGACCGGGTGGGACATCACGACAGGGCCGCTCAGGAACGT
Organism: Nonomuraea sp. NPDC003727; assembly: GCF_053586935.1. Classification (NCBI taxonomy): domain Bacteria; kingdom Bacillati; phylum Actinomycetota; class Actinomycetes; order Streptosporangiales; family Streptosporangiaceae; genus Nonomuraea; species Nonomuraea sp. NPDC003727. The sequence goes on along the minus strand of NZ_JBSFNE010000028.1, from coordinate 27,163 downwards.
GAGCTTCGAGATCTGATCGTTTCTCGGCTCCAGGCACACGGCGTGCAGATTCCGCCCGGTCGGCGATGACGGGTGTCGGTGAGAACGCCCCGGTGCGCCGGGAAGGCGGACCGGGGCTCGTGATCAATCACACGGACGGCCGACCACGCGCTTCGGCGTCACGACCGCGGCTCAGCTCGAAGGTGCCAGGCCGAGACCCGCCCGCAGGTCGCGGTAGGTCGGGGTCCAGCCGAGTTCTCGCGTCGCTCTGGCATGGGAGACCCGCATCGAGGTGTCGATCATCAGATGTCCCAGGTAGGGAACGGCCAGGCGCATCATCCACCGGGGCAGCGCGAGCGGCCGCGGGGTGCCGTGTGCCCGGGCGACCGCGGTGATGAAGTCACGCCAGCTCGCCGGGTGGTCGTCGACGATGTTGTAGGCCTGCCCGTCCCTGCCGCGTTCCATGGCCGCGACCGCGGCCGCCGCCGCGTCCTCCACATGGATGAACGACGTGGTTGCCGTCCTGCCCCGCGGTAGCACGGGAGCTCGCCTGCGCATCAGGTCCGCGAACATGTCGCTGAACGCGTTCCTGCCGTAGAACATCCCGTAGCGCAGGGCGATGCCCTCGATGGCGTCCGCGGCGAAGACCTGCTGCTCGGTGGCCACGCTGGCGTCCGTCACCAGATCGCCCACGTTGCCGACGCGCAGGCCGAAGACGTCGTCCTCGGTCAGGACCCGGCTGCCGTGGTCGCGATAGCCGTACCCGGTGATCAGCGACTGGGTGACGAAGCGCCGGGCGCCTGTCACGCGCGCGGCCTCGAGCAGGTGCGCGGTCCCCCTGCCGCGCAGGGCGAGGGTGGGGTCGTCGGGGCGCAGCGTGCGGCGCGCGCCGCGGAGCGCCGTGGCCTGGTGCATGACCACGTCGACGGCGCGGCCGTCCACGGCGCGCAGCAGTCCGTCCCGGTCCATCACGTCGGCCACCACCGCGATCGCGCCGCGATCCTCGACGAGCCGCCCCTTGGCGGGGTCGCGGATGATCGCGGTCACCTGGTGACCCGCCGCCTCCAGCGCGGACAGCAGCGGCAGCCCGATGGCGCCGGTCGCCCCGGCGAGCAGCACCTTCATCGCGACCCTCGCTTCGCGTGGTGCTTGTGGTTCGACACCTGTCCTCCCTGTGCACATCGACGTCGGCGTGCGCCGCTCCGGTGGATGGGACGAGACAGCCCGTCCGGATGTGACAGTTCGGGACAGGTCAGCCCGGCAGCTCGCTGTCGGCGTGGCGGGTCGGTGACGAGTCCTGCTCAGGCGGGGCCGGCCACGGCTTCACGATCTGGCCGCGCTCGAGGCTGGTCGCCATGGCGACGAGCCGGGCGCAGATCTGCTCGATGTTCTGGTACGCCTGGTCGCGCTCGGCGATGATCACCGCGAGCAGCAGCGCGGTCAGCGCCGCCGACCCGTTGAAGGCCTGCAGCGTGACCATGTCGACCAGCAGATCATGGTGCGCGAACGGGCCGGTGCCGCGGGCGGCGGCGACGATCGCGACGGTGGAGACGACCAGCGCGCAGGCCGTCGCGCCCAGCAGCCTGAAGTGCAGGGCGGCCCAGATGAGGAACGGGAAGACGAGGAACAGCAGGTTGATGGAGCTGCTCGTCGCCAGCAGCGTCACCAGGAAGATGCTGACCAGCAACGCCACCGCCTCCGCCACCCGGGCCGGACTCGGGTGCCACGGCCCTTGGAAGGCCCGGTGGAGCGCGAGCAGGAACGGCGTGACCACCAGCACGCCCATGGCGTCACCCGTCCACCACACCGACCACGTCGGCCAGAACTCGCCCGGCCGTACCACGTCGGCCAGCACCAGCGTGGCGCTGCCCACCGTGGCGCTGATCAGCATCCCGGCCAGGGCGCCGAGGAACACCAGCGCGAGCGCGTCCCGCAACCGCAGCAGCGAGCTGCGGAACCCCACGCTGGTGAGCAGGAGGTAGGAGCACAGCGGGGCGAGCGTGTTACCCACGGAGATCGCCACGACCGCGGGCATCGACGGGCCGAGCGTGATGTTGACGATGAAGGCGCCCAGGGTGATCCCCGGCCACATGCGCACGCCCAGCAGCAGAAGGCACGCCAGGGCGATGCCGGTGGGTGGCCACAACGGCGTGACCTGCCCCCGGACCAGCTCTTGCTGGAGCCCCAGTTTGGCCGCCGCGACGTAGAGGCCCGCGACCAGCAGGACGCGCAGGCCCGTCGCAGCATGACCCCGGAGCCCTCCGTCGTGCCCCACGAAGCCTCACCACGCAGAAAGTCGAACAGGCCGAGGCTGCCTGCCCCACCTTATCGCTCCGCGGCTCCCGGTATAAGGCTTGACATGCCCGCCGACCTGGGACGACGCGATCACTCAGCCCACCGCGACGAAGGCCGCCGCACCTCGCAGCGCCCTCCATATCGATCCAATTTTGGGATATCATCGCCCTATGGCGATCAACGATGGTGGCCGGTGCGTCAGCGCCGACATCGCCGCGGGGATGTCCCCCGCGGCCGCGTTGTTCCACTCCCTGTCCGACGAGAACCGGCTACGCATCGTGCAGCGGCTGGCCAGAGGCGAGGCGAGGGTGGTGGATCTGACCTGCGAACTCGGCCTGGCCCAGTCCACGGTCTCCAAGCACCTGTCCTGCCTGCGCGACTGCGGCCTGGTCGACTACCGGCCCGCGGGCCGCCAGTCGTTCTACTCCCTGACCCGGCCCGAGCTGATGGACCTGCTGGCCTCGGCCGAGCACCTGCTGGCCGCCACCGGCCACGCAGTCGCCCTGTGCCCCGTCCACGGCATCGCGGCGGACGAGCACACGGACGGGACCGATCTCGTCGCGGGACAGGGCGGGTCGTGACCGCGCTGGACCTGCCCGGCCCGCACCCGGCGCGGCGCGCCGTCCTGCGGCGCCGCATCCGGCTGCTGGTCGCGGCGACGATCACCTACAACGTGATCGAGGCGGCCGTCGCCATCACGGCCGGCGGCATCGCCTCCTCGGCGGCGTTGATCGGCTTCGGTCTGGACTCGGTCGTCGAGGTCGCCTCGGCCGCGGCGGTGGCCTGGCAGTTCTCCGCCGCCGACCACGAGCGGCGGGAGCGAACCGCGCTGCGGGTCATCGCGATCTCGTTCTTCGCGCTGGCCGCCTACGTCGCCGTCGAGGCCGGGCGCGCGCTCCTCGGCGCCGGGCAGTCCGATCACTCCACGCCGGGGCTGATCCTGGCCGCGGTGTCCCTGCTGGTGATGCCGTTCCTGTCGGCCGCGCAGCGCCGGGCCGGCCGCGAGCTCGGCTCGGCCTCGGCGGTGGCCGACTCCCGGCAGACGCTGCTGTGCACCTACCTGTCCGCGGTCCTGCTCGCAGGGCTGGCGCTCAACAGCCTGTTCGGCTGGTCGTGGGCCGACCCGGTCGCCGCCCTGGTGATCGCCGGCGTGGCGGTCAGGGAAGGGCGGGCGGCCTGGCGCGGGGACGGCTGCTGCGCCGTACCGGCCACGTCGTCGCGCCGGTCGGCCGCTGCCACGTCCGTCGCCTGCGGCGATGGCTGCTGCTCGAACACCACGGAGGACACCCGATGACCGGCCGTCCGATGCCCGCTCACGTGCGGGCCGCGTACCGCGCCGAGATGAGCGCCGCCCGCGCCGCCACCGACGACGCGGCCCGATGGCGGCATCTGGAACGGGCGCACATCCTGTCCCAGCCCTGGCCGTGGCCGCACACCCGCAACCACGTGGCCATGTTCGCCCTGGCCGTCGCCCAGCGCGATCGCCGCGAGGCGTTCGGGCAGGTGATCAGGATCATCGTGGCCGCGCCCGGCTCCGCGCTGGGCCGCTATCCCGAGGGCAACACGGGCCGCGCCCGGGTCGGCCTGACCCAGCCCATGCCGATGCCTGCCGACCTCGCCGAGCTGCTGCACGCCGCCGCCTGATCGCGGGCGTCGCCGGCGGCCCGCGACGGGATCGGGCCTTCCCGGTGGAGGCGCCCGATCCCGGTCGCGGGCCGCCGTCGGCTCAGGTGCTCGTGCTGTGGGCGGCCCTGCCCTGGGCCAGCAGCCGTTCGGCCTCCTCGTCGGTGAGTGAGTCCAGCAGCCGGTGCATCTCCTGCTCGGCCAGCACCGCCAGGTTGGCGATGGAGAAGTCGTCGAAGGCCCGCTCCGGCGAGACGGTGACGCCCAGGGCGCGGTTGACGTCGATCAGGATCTGGTTGGCCATCACCGAGTCCCCGCCGAGCTCGAAGAATCCGTCCCGGACGCCGATGGGCTGGATGCTCATCGCCTTCTGCCAGATCGCCGCGATCTGCCGCTCCAGGTCGTTGCGCGGCGCGACGTACTCCGTCGCCAGGTCGGGCCGGTGCGAGGACTGCGTGCCGATGGACCGCAGCCGGTCCACCTCGGCCGTGGCGATCTCGGACAGGAACGACCGGCCCGTGTCGGACGGGTAGAACTGCGCCAGGTTCCGCAGGTCGAACGGCAGCACCACGGGCTGCGCGCGCTCCCCCGCCGCCAGGCTCGCGAACGCGGCCGCCCCGGCGTCGGGGAGGATGGCCCTGGCCGCGGTGCGCAGCTCGCGGTCGTTGTCGGTCTCCCAGGCGGCGGCCATGCCCGCCGCCCAGGGTCCCCAGTCGAAGCTGACCGCGGGCAGGCCTTCGGCCCTGCGGTGGTGGGCCAGGGCGTCGAGGACGGCGTTGGCCGCCGCGTACCCCGCCTGGCCCGGCGAGCCGAGCACTCCCGCGGCGCTGGAGAAGAGGGCGAACCAGTCCAGCTCGTCACCGGAGGTGAGCTCGTGCAGGTGCCGGGCGCCCGACACCTTGGGGCCGAAGACGTCCTGCACCCCGCGGGCTTCGAGGTCGAGCAGCGGGCCGTTGTGCAGCAGCCCGGCCGCGTGGACGACGCCGCGCAGCGGCCCGCCGGCCCGGGCCTGTCGCAGCGCGCCGTCGAGCTGGTGGCGGTCGGACACGTCCGCGGCCAGGACGCGCACGTCCACGCCGCGCGCCCGCCAGGCGGACACCTCGGCGCCTTCGCGTGCCGTCCTGCCGATCAGCACGAGCCGGCGGGCGCCCAGCTCGACCAGGTGCGCGGCCACCCGCAGGCCCAGCGCGCCGGTGCCGCCGGTGATGGCGTAGCCGCCGTCGGCACGGACCGTGACCGGCGGGCCCACCGGTCCGTCGTCGGGCGCGATCCGCCTGACGTACCGCAGGCCGGAGCGGTACCCGACCTCGGCGTCCGCCCATGGCGCCGCCAGTTCCTCGCGGATCGTGGACACCGGGTCCTGATCGTCGGGGTCGAGGTCGAGGCAGAGGAACTCCAGCGAGGGGTGCTCCAGCGGGATCACCTTCGCCAGCCCCCAGACGGCCGCGGCGAACGGGTCGCGCACCGGGTGCCCGCCCACGGGCTGGGCGCCGGTGGTGGCGAAGAGCACCCGCGGGGTCTGCCCGGCGATGCCGTACGACAGCGCCCGCAGCAGCAGCGCGGCCGACAGCGTCCCCGTGTCCGCGTCGGCGCCGGGCAGGTGGATCACGCCGCGCAGCGGGCCCGTGGCCGTCAGGTGGTGCACGAGCTGCCGGTAGTGGCCGGCCTGGCCCGGGTCGATCGACAGTTCCCCGGCGTCCAGCCGGAGATCTCCGGTCGTGCGGCAGATCCGGAATCCCGCCCGCTCGGCCAGCCGGTCGGCCAGCCGCTCCCCCGGCGGGGCGATCACCACCCAGCCGCCGGGGAACCGGCCGGTCGGGCAGGCGGGGACGGGCCGGGGGCGCCAGGTCACCTGGTAGAGCCGGAGTCCGGGCAGACGGGCGGCCTGCGGGTCCAGGACGGCACGCCGCAGGGTGAGCCCGGTGACGCGGGCCACCGGTGCCCCGTCCTCACCGGTCAGGTCGAGGTCCGCGGTCAGCTCCGCGCCACTCGACGCTCCGAGCGTCACGTGCACGTGGGTGGCCGCGTCCGGCTCGGCCCACCACGTCAGCTCCTCGACGGCGACGGGAAGGGCGGGGCCGCGGCCCGGGTCCACGAGCGCGGCGACCACGTGGAAGGCCGCGTCGAGCAGGCGGACGCGATCCCCACCGCCGGAGAGCACGCCCAGCGCCTCGCCGCTCCCCTTCCACACCCGCTCGACCCCGCGGAAGGCGGGCCCGTAGTCGAGGCCGTGCCGGCGCAGCAGCTCGTACAGCTCGGCGCCCGCGACCTCGTGCGGGCAGCGTGCCCGCACGCGCGCCAGGTCCAGGGGGGCGGGGGCGGGCGCGGCGGCCACGAGACGTCCGGCCGCGTGCTCGCGCCACTGGCCGTCGTCCTCGCGGGCGTGGACGGTGACCGTCCGCCGTTCCCTGTCGAGGGTCGTCTGCAGGCGGCGTCTGCCGCCCAGCACCAGCGGGCGGTGCAGGCGCAGCCCCGCCACCGCCTCGTGCCGCCCGCCCGCGCGGCGCAGCAGGTCCGCGTAGCCCGCCGCGGGGAAGACCACCTGCTCGCCGACCTTGTGGTCGGACAGGTACGGCAGCGTCACCGGGTCCAGGTCGCCCTGCCAGATCGTGTGGCCCGGCGACGTGGCCAGGTCCAGCGCGCCGCCCAGCAGCGGGTCGGCGCCGGCGCGGCGGTCGCCCGCGGGGCGGTCCAGCCAGAAGCGGCGGCGGCGCCACGGCGTGACCGGGGCGCTCACGACGGGCGAGCCGGACGGGTAGAGGCGCCGCCACCGGACGGCCGCGCCCAGCGCGAACAACGCGCCCAGCGTGCGCAGCACGGCGAGCTGTTGCCCATCGCCGTCGTCGACACAGGTCAGCACCCGTGCGCGGGTTCCGGCCAGGGCGCGCAGGGAAGCCTGGAGCACCGGCTTCGGCCCGACCTCGAGCAGCACGTCCACGCCGTCGTCCAGCGCGGCGGTGACCGCGTCGGCGAACAGGACGGGCTCGCGGACCCCGCGGCCCCACCGCTCGCCGTCCGTCACCGTCACGCGGCGGCCGGTGATCGTGGAATAGAGCGGCACCTCCGGCTCGGCCGACCCGGCCGACCCGGCCGACCCGGCCTGCTCGGCGTCGAGCAGTTCGGCGGCCCGCGCCATCGACGCGGAGTGGAAGGCGTAGGCGACGGGCAGGCGCCGGGCGAAGACGCCCGCCTCGGTCAGGGCCCGCGCCACCTCCGCCAGCCTGTCGGCCGGGCCGGCCAGCACGGTGGCGGTGGGCGCGTTCACCGCGGCCACCTCGACGCCGTCCTCGCACCACCGGCGTGCCTCGGCGGCGGGCAGGCCGACGGCGAGCATGCCGCCGCCGGGTGCGGCCTCGGCCATGAGCCGCCCGCGCGCGACGGCCAGCCGCATCCCCGCCTCGAGGTCCAGTTCGCCGGCGGCCACCGCGGCGGAGATCTCGCCCACGCTGTGCCCCGCCACGGCGGCGGGCACGATGCCGTAGGAGCCGAGAAGCTCGGTCATGGCGATCTGCACGGCCACGATCAGCGGCTGGGCCACCGCGGTGTGCTCGAGGTCCACCGGCTCACCGCCGTCGAGCGCCGCTTCGATCGACCAGCCCAGCAGCTCGCGCGCCGCCTCGTCGCAGCGGCGGATCACCGAGCGGAACAGCGGCTCGCCGGTCAGGAGCGCGCGGGCCATCCCGGGCCACTGGCTGCCCTGGCCGGAGAAGACGAAGGCGACGCGCGGCGGCGCGGCGGGGACAGGGGACGCCTCCGGCCGGGCCGCGGCGACGGCCTGGCGCAGCTCGGCCGGACCGCCCGCGACCACGGCCGTCCGGTAGGGGCGGTGGTGCGTGCGCCGGGTGGCCATGGTGGCGGCCACCGCGAGGATCTCCGGCTCGTCGGCGGAGTCGATGCGGCGGGCCGTACGGGAGAGGAGTTCGGCGAGCTCGTCGTGACCGCGCGCGGTGAGGGGCAGCAGCAGGGGGCCCGCGCTCGGGGCCGCCGGCGCGGTGGCGGGAGCCTCGCCGACGACGACGTGCGCGTTGGTCCCCCCGAAACCGAAGCTGCTCACGCCCGCGAGGCGACGCCCGTCCGGCCAGTTCGCCGGACGGGCGGCCACCCGGAGCCGGTGCTCGTCGAAGGGGATGCGCGGGTTGGGGGTGGAGTAGTGGAGGCTGGGCGGGATGAGGCCGTGGTGCACGGCCAGGACCGTCTTGATCAGCCCGGCCACTCCGGCCGCGGCCTCCAGATGCCCGATGTTGCCCTTGACCGAGCCGATCAGGCACTCGCCCGCCTCGGGACCGCGGGCCGCGGCGAGCGAGCCGGCCTCGATGGGGTCGCCGAGCGGGGTTCCGGTGCCGTGGCACTCCACGTACCGGGCGTCGGCGGGGGCCAGCCCGGCATCGGCGTAGGCCTCGTGCAGGACGGCGCGCTGGGCGGCCGGGTTGGGGGCGGTGAGGCCGTTGGACGCCCCGTCCTGGTTCACCGCGCTCCCCCTGAGGACGGCGTAGATCCGGTCCCCCGCGGCCAGCGCGTCCTCCAGGCGCTTGAGCACGACGACGCCGCAGCCCTCACCGCGCACGTAACCGTTGGCGGCGGCGTCGAACGGCTTGCAGCGGCCGTCGGGGGCGAGCATGCCCGCCTTGCTCAGCCCGATGGAGGGTTCCGGCTCGATCAGCGCGTTGACCCCGCAGGCGAGGGCCTGGTCGCAGTCGCCCGCCCGCAGGGCGCGGATCGCCAGGTGGGTGGCGACCAGCGAGGAGGAGCAGGCGGTGTCCACCGCGACGCTGGGGCCGTGCCAGTCGTAGAAGTACGACAGCCGGTTGGCGGCGACCGCGAAGGAGTTGCCCGTGGTGGTGTGGACGCTGATGCGGTCGGGGTCGGACACCTGGCGATGGGCGTAGTCGCCGGTGGCGATGCCGACGAAGACCCCGGTGCGTGAGCCCCTCAGGCGGCCCGGTGGGCTGCCCGCGTCCTCCATGGCGTCCCAGCTGGTCTCCAGCAACAGGCGCTGCTGCGGGTCCATGCGCAGCGCCTCCGCCTCCGAGACGCGGAAGAAGGCCGCGTCGAAATCGGCCAGGCCGTCCAGGAAACCGCCTCGGGTGCTGATCAGCTTTCCGGGTGCGGCCGGGTCGGAGTCGGCCACGCCGTCGGGCCACCGGTCCTGTGGTACCTCCCGCACCGCCTCGGTGCCGGTCAACAGGAGGTTCCAGTACTGCTCGGCGTCCGCCGCACCGGGCATGCGGCAGGCCAGCCCGACCACGGCGACCGGGCCGGGGGCCGGGCCGGCCGCGGCCGTGGCGGCGCCCAGGGGCCCGGAACCGGAAGCGGGCACGGCCCAGCCGCCGACGGGCCGCGGCGCCGAGGCGTCCCCGCCGCCGTCGAGGCGGCTCAGGTGGGCGGCGAGCGCGGCGATCGTCGAGTGCTCGAACAGCAGGGCGGGGTCGATGAGCCGCCCCAGCCGGCGGCCGATGCGCTCGGCCAGCTCGGCGACGCGCACCGAGTCGAGGCCGTTGGCCGCGAAGGTCTGCTCAGGGTCGGCGTCCTTCCGTCTGCCCAGCTCGGCGACCTGGGTGGTGAGCCACTCCCGCAGATCATCCCGGTTCACGAGATATCACCGTCCGTGTACAAGATCGTGATGTCTCCGTTGTGCAGCGCGTCCCTGGTCGCCGACCGGCGGGGCTTGCCGCTGGAGGTCTTGAGCACGCTGCGAGGGGGCACCAGGTACAGCCGCGAGATCGGCACCTGCTGGTCGGCGAGGACGGCCCCGGCGATCGCCGCCGCCAGGGTGCGCAGTTCCTCCGGATCCCGCGTGGTGACCTCCTGGAGCAACGCGACGCCCTCGCCGTCCGCCCCCTGGATCGAGAACGCCACCCCGCCGCCCGGACGCAGGCGGCGGTCCACCTGCTGGGCCACCCGTTCGATGTCGTGGGGGTAGACGTTGCGGCCACGAACGATCACGACGTCCTTGCGCCTGCCGGTGACGAACAGCCGCCCGTCGCGCAGCACCCCGAGGTCGCCGGTGCGCAGATAGCCCGCGTCCGTGGCGGGCAGCCGGGCGCCGAACGCCGCCCGGGTCTCCTCGGGCTTGCGCCAGTAGCCGTCGGCCACGCCGGGCGCCGCGACCCAGATCTCGCCCACCACGCCGTCGGGCAGCTCCCGCCCCGACCCGGGGTCCACGATCCGCACGTCGTGATCAGGGGGCAGGCCACCCGCGTCGGCCAGCTCGACCGCGCGCGGGTCGGCGGAGTCGCACTCCACCGCCTTGCCCTCGCCGAGCTCCCCGCGCAGCACATGGGCGAACCTCGGCTCGCCGCGCCGCGCGCCGGTCACGATCAGGCTCGCCTCGGCCAGGCCGTAGCAGCCGACCACCGTGCCCGGCCGCAGGCCGCTGGGCGCGAAGGCGGCCTCGAAGGCCCGCGCCACGTCCGGGTTGATGGGTTCGGCCCCGTTGAAGGCGACCTCCCAGCTGGACAGGTCGAGCCGGTCCTGCGGGATCGCGTCGGCCCGCCGGGTGCACAGGTAGTAGGCGAAGCTGGGACCGCCGCTGATCGTGCCGCCGACCCTGCTGATGAGTTCCAGCCAGCGCAGCGGCCGGTGCAGGAAGTGCATCGGGGACATCAGGTAACAGGGCATCCCGCGGAACAGCGGGTAGAGCACGGTGCCGATGAGGCCCATGTCGTGGTAGAGCGGCAGCCACGAGACCACCGTCCCGGTGGCGGGACGGCCGGTGAACCAGTCCATCGAGGCCAGGTTGCCAAGCAGGTGCCGGTGGCGCAGCACGACCCCCTTGGGCGACCCGGTCGAACCGGAGGTGTACTGGAGCATGGCCACGGTGTCCGGCCGGACCCTGGGAGCGCGCCACGCGTCCGCCGGCCGTCCGTCGGGCACCAGCCACGGCAGCCCCCGGAGCGCGTCCAGGCCCGCGGCGACCTGGGCGAGGGCGACCGTCAGCGGGGAGGCGAGCACCGCCTCGGCGCCGCAGTCGGCGGCCACCCGCGCCACGCTCGCGAGCCCGGCGTCGGGCCGCGCGGGCGCCGGCGGGTAGACGGGCACCGCGACCACGCCCGCGAACAGGCAGCCGAAGAAGGCGGCCAGGAAGTCCAGGCCGGGCTCGAAGACCAGCAGCACCCGCCCGCCCGGGGCGACGCGCTCGCCGAGCAGCGCGCCGATCGCGGCGGCCCGCTGCTCCAGCTCGCCGTACGTCATCGACCTGAGGTCCTGCTCCCCGTCCACGAGGAAGCCGTAGGCGTGTCCGTCACCGCCGGCCTGCGCACGCTCACGGACCAGCCCGACCAGGGTGTCAGCCATGACCCGGCCTCTCTCCCCCGCCCGCGCCGCCGATGTGCAGCCGCCACAGCGAGGCGGCGTCCAGCGCGCGCTGGGTGCCCACCTGCTGCACGGTGACTCCGTCGCGTTCCCACAGCCGCGGGTAGGACTCCACGACCGGGGGCGGCACGTCCTCGATGGGGGTGACCCTGTCCATCGCCTTGTCGATGTAGGGCGCCAGGTCGGCCTGCTTGGCCCGCTCGCGCTCGGCGTGCCGTTCGGCGAACTCGGGCAGCACCCGGCGACCCAGCAGTTCCAGGGACTCGCAGATGTGCTCGTGCTCGTACCGGCCGCCCTGCTGGAGCAGGATGAGCTGGTCCACCCCGGCCTCCTCCAGCCCGCGGAAGTGCTCGGCCGCCTCCTCGGGGGTGCCGACCGCCCCCAGCCCCGCCATCGGCTCGGGCTCGGTGCGCTTGAACTCCTCCCACAGGTTGGTACGGCCCGGCACGTGCGCACCGAACCGGTAGTAGTGCGCCAGCGCCCACTTGAAGAACTGCTGCCCCTCGACGCCGCGGGCGCGGGCGAGGTCGCCGTCCTCGTTGACCATGACCCCGGCCAGCATCGCGATGTTGGGGTTGACGGTCTGCCCGATGGGCTGACACTCGCGCTTGAAGGTGTCGTAGTACTCCCGCACCCAGAACCGCGCCTCCCCGGCGTCCATGAAGGAGAAGGTCAGCGCGCCCATGCCGAGCCGGGCGGCCAGCTTGAGCGTGTCGCGGTTGGTGCAGGCCACCCACAGCGGCGGGTGGGGCCGCTGGACCGGCTTGGGCACCACGTTGCGCGGCGGCATCGAGAAGTACTCACCCTGGTAGCCCGGGTACGGCTCGGCCGTCATCATCCGGGCCGCCTCGCGCACGCCTTCGGCCCACATGGCGCGTTTCTCGATGTAGTTGACCCTGAAGCCCTCCAGTTCGAGCCGGGAGCTGGACTCCCCCGTGCCCCACTCGACCCGCCCGCCGCTGACCAGGTCGAGCATGGAGATACGCTCGGCCACCCTGGCGGGATGGTTGTAGGCGGGCGGCATGAGCGTGATGCCGTGCCCCAGCCGCATGCGCGTGGTGCGCTGGCTCACCGCCGCCAGGAACACCTCGGGCGCGGTGGAGTGGGAGTACTCCTCCAGGAAGTGGTGCTCCTGCGCCCAGGCGTACTCGATGCCCGCGGCCTCGCCCAGCTCGGCCCACTCCAGGGCGTTGGAGACCAGCTCCTGCTCGCTGTCCTGGCGCCAGGGCCGGGGCAGCTGGAGCTCGAAGAACATGCCGAACCGCATGGCTCACCTCCGTTAACTCTGTTCTCGCTCGCCGAGCAGGCCCGCGAGCAACGCGTCGAGCCGGTCCGCCGGAACCTCCTCGACCAGGGAGCGGATGCGTTCCCCTTCGTCGGCGAGCTGCCGCCGCCGGTCGAGGTCCTCCTGGATCATCCGCGCCAGGTTCTGCAGCGTCGGGGTGCGGAACACCTTCTGGAGCACCAGCTCGACGTCGTAGCGGCGTTGCAGGTGCACCACCAGCTGCGCGGCGCGGATGGAGTTGCCGCCCAGGTCGAAGAAGTCGTCGTGCAGCCCGATCCGGTCCACCTCGAGGTACTCGGCGACGTGCGCGGCCAGCTCGATCTCCAGCTCCGTGCACGGCTCGACGTACGGCGTGCCGGATGTCCTTTCTCCCTGGGCGGGCGCCGGCAGCCGCGCTCTGTCGGTCTTGCCGGTCCGGGTCCTGGGCAGTTCGTCGAGCAGCACGAAGCGGTCGGGCACGAGGTAGGCGGGCAGCTGCTCGCGCAGCCGCCTGCGCACCGCGGGGATCAGCTCGGTGTCCTCGTACAGGGCCTTGTTGGTGCTGACGAGGTAGGCGACCAGCAGGTCGTCCTGGACGGCGACCGCGCATTCACGCACCCGCGGGTTGGCCTCGATGGCCGCCTCGATCTCGCCCGGCTCCACCCGGTGGCCGCGCACCTTGACCTGGTCGTCGTTGCGGCCGATGAACTGCAGGGTGCCGTCGGGGCGGTAGCGGGCGTGGTCGCCGGTCCGGTAGAGGCGCTCGCCCGGCACGGCGGCGAACGGGTCGGGCACGAAGCGTTCCGCCGTGGCCGCCGCCCGGCCGTGATAGCCCCTGGCCAGCGCGACCCCGCCCACGCATATCTCGCCCACCGCCCCGATCGGGACCGGCCTCAGCTCCTCGTCCAGCAGGTGCACCCGGGTGTTGGCGATGGGTTCGCCCAGCGGAACCGGGGAGTCGAGGGTGAGCGCGGCCACCGTCACCCACACCGTGGTCTCGGTGGGACCGTACTGCGTCCAGGCCGCCCGCTGGGTGGCCGCGAGCTCGGTGGCCAGCCGCCGGCTGACCCGCTCGCCGCCCACCAGCGCCGTGAGGAGCAGGTTGCCGGGGCGCAGCAGCCGCCACAGGGTCGGGGTGGCCGACAGGACCGTGACGCCGCCCTCGGCCAACGCGTTCTCCAGGCCGTCGCCGAGGTCGTCCTGATCGACCAGGTGGATCCGGCCGCCGAGCGCCAGGGTGCCGAAGATCTCGGCGATCGAGGCGTCGAAGGCGGGGCTGGCGACCGCGCCGACCACGTCGTCCGGGCCGATGCCGTGCACCTCGGACAGGGAGTGCACGTAGTTCACCGCCGCGCGATGGCTGATCTCGACGCCCTTGGGCGTGCCGGTCGACCCGGAGGTGTAGATCATGTAGGCCAGGTTCTCCGGTGCCACGGGGACGTCCGGGGGCGCGTCGTCCTCGTCCTCGTCCAGGACGAGGTCGGGCGCCGCCGTCCCGATCACGACGGTGGCGCCGCTGTCGGCCAGGACCTCGGCGCGGCGGCGCGGGCCGTGCGCCGGGTCGATCGGGACGTAGACCGCGCCCGCCCTGAGCACCCCGAGCGCGGCCACGACCAGGTCGGGCGAGCGTTCCAGGCACACCGCGACCATCGACTCCGCCCCGACGCCCAGCTGGGCCAGGCGTCGCGCGAGCCGGTTGGCCCGGCGGTCCAGCCGGCCGTACGTCAGCGCGCCGGTCACGGCGACCGCCTCCGGCCGCTCGCGGCAGTGCCGGGCGATCAGCTCGTGCAGGCACACCGGCGGCCGTTCCCGCCGCGGGCCGGTCGCCAGGCGGGCCAGCTCCCGCCGCTCCTCGGCGGAGGGCAGGTCGAGCTCGGCGATCGGCGTGTCGGGCCGCGCGAGCAGCGTCCGCACCGTCGCCACGAACCGGCGCGCCAGCAGCTCGGCGGTGTCCGGGCCGAACAGGTCCGCGCGGAACACCAGGCTGCCGTGGACGGCGGGCCGCTCCCAGAGGAAGAACTCCAGGTCGGCGCGGGCGGTACGCCAGCCGAGCTGGACCGGCTCCAACCGGAGGCCGGCGAAGTCGCTGACGGGAGAGGGCGGCTGCATCACGAACGTCACAGGGAACGGCCCGCTCGACGAGGCGTCCCTGGGCAGGTCCAGCTCCTCCACCAGCAGGTCGAAGGGCACGTGCTGGTGCTCCAGCGCCTCCAGGCAGGTCCGCCTGACGGAGGCCAGCAGCTCGTGGAAGCTCTGCCGGGTCTCCACGTCGACGCGCAGCCCCACGGTGTTGGTCAGGTTGCCGATCAGTCCCCGCGTCTCCGGCAGGTCCCGGCCCGCGACCACGCCGGCGATCGCGATGTCCCGCACCCCGGTCGTCTGCCTGAGCAGGACGGCCAGCGCGGTGAGCAGGACCATGTACGGCGTGGCGTTGGCCGCGCGCGCGGCGGCGCGGATCAGGGCGTCGTCGTCGTCGTGGAACGGCAGCGCCCGCCAGTCGCCGGCGGTGGTGAACTCCGGCGGCCGGGGCTCGTCCGCGGGTAGTCGGAGCGGGCTGATCCCGGCCAGCCGGTCGCGCCAGTACGCCAGGTCGCCGGCCTGGCCGCCGCTGCGGCGCTCGTGGGCGGCGACGTCGGCGAAGCGGATCGGCAGCGCGTCGTGCACGGGGGCGCTGCCCGCGGCCCTGGCCTGGTAGGCCGACGACAGCTCCAGCAGGGCGACGGCCAGCGCCCAGCCGTCGCCGATGATGTGGTGCACGACCATGACGAGCATGTCCTGCTCGGGCAGCCGGATGAGCAGGAGGCGGGCCAGCGGGCCGCCGGCCAGGTTCATCGGCCCGTCCACCGCCGCCCTCGCCCTGCTCAGGGCCGCCTCGAGAGCCTGCGCGGCGGGCAGGTCACGCAGGTCGACGGTCTCCAGGGACGGCCTGGCCGTCTCGTCCACGATCTGGAGCGGCTCGTCGTCCACGACCCTGATCACCGTGCGCAGCGTGTCGTGCCGTGCCACCAGGTCGTCCAGTGCCCGCGCGAGCAGGGCCGGATCCAGCCGGCCGTCGAGCAGCACGCAGTGGCTGAGGTTGAAGGCGGAGGAGCCTGGGGTCAGCTGGTCCAGGAACCACAGGCGGCGCTGGGCGTACGACAGCGGCGCGGGGCCGGGACCGTGCACCGGGATGACCGGTGTCGCCGGTGCCGCGACCCTGCCCTCACGCCACTGGCGAAGCAGGGCCGCTTTGAGCTCCGACAGCTCGGAGCCCTGCTTCGCGTCGCTCACTGTGACCGCTCCCTGAGGCTGAGGGGACGAAGGTCGGTCCAGACCTGGTCGATGTGGGCCAGGCACTCGCTCCTGGTGCCGCGGTAGCCCGCCTCCCGCCACCCGGCCGGCAGGCTCCGGTCCGCCCACCAGACCGAGTACTGCTCCTCGTGGTTGACCACCACCGTGAAGGTGGCGGCGTCGATGTCGCTCATCGGTCCTCTCCTGTCAGCGCTTGCGCGGGTAACGGTCGGGCGGGTCGAGCTGGCCGTGTCTGACGAGGAAGTCCAGGCAGTCGTGCATGTACTTCTCGTTCAGCGGCGCGGGTTCCCAGCCGGTGCCCTTGATGGCCTCGAGCAGGTTGACGCACTCCAGCCGGTTGTCGATGGCGTCCTCGGTCTCCATGGTCATCTCCACGCCGGCGTCGCCGCTGGAGTAGAGCAGGAGCACGGGGACCATCGGGTAGATCGGGTGGTCGGGACCGGCGTTGATGGCCAGTTCAAGCGCCTCGTCGAACGGCACGACCTCGAAGGGGTAGCCGTAGGAGCGGATCCAGGGGTACAGCATGTTGTGGGAGATCGCGTCGGTGTTCCACAGGTGGAAGATGTTGCCCACCGACGACTCCTGCCGGGAGGCGTGCACCATGGCCGCGCTCGCGTAGTCGAGCGTGATCGCGTTCATCGACTCGGCGTAGTCGGGCAGGATGCCGAACTCGAGGAAGCCGCGCAGCGCCGTCAGGACGTAGTTCTGCGCGTGGCAGGCGCCCGTCTTGGGGTGCCCCATCATGATCGACGGCCGGAAGATCGTGATGGGCAGGCCCCGCTGCTTGGCCTTCAGGATGATCTTCTCGCTGACCCACTTGCTCTGCGGGTAGCTGAAGGGCACCTGGGGCGGCTTGCTGGGCAGCTCCACCTCAAGGAAGGGCCGGGTCATGTGGCCCGCGATGAACACGTCGATCGTGGAGACGAAGTGCACCTGCTTGGCCTTGTAGCGGGAGGCCAGGCGGAGGATCTCGACGGTGCCGTCCACGTTGGGGGCCTTGAGCGCGGAGTACGGCATGGAGAAGTTGACCAGGGCGCCGTTGTGGTAGATGACGTCCACCAGCTTGGCCAGGTCGTCGAACTGCTCGGGCGACAGCCCGAACAGCGGCCGGCCCAGGTCGCCGTTGACGGCCTTGACCCGCCGGTCGAAGCGGTCGTCCCAGGGCACCTCGTACTGCTCGCAGCTGGCCTTGAGCCGGGCCAGCCCGGCGGCCGCGTCCTTGGCCCGCACCAGGCAGTAGATGTCCGCGGTGGTCTGCGCGATGAGCTGGTCGAGCAGGAAGACGCCGAAGTAGCCGGTGCCGCCGGTGAGCAGGACCGCCCTGGGCGAGAAGATGTCGGCCAGCGGCAGGTTCTCCGCGGTGATCGACTCCTCCAGGAACGCCTCCCTGTCCAGGTCGTCGGCCGGGTCGCGGGTGGCGCGCAGTCCCTCGAAGCCCTCGCGCTCGAACAGCTCGATGCGGGAGGCCACGCCTGCCACGGTCGGGGTGCTGAACAGCGCGTGCAGCGGCAGCTCCAGCCCGTAGACCTGGGCAAGCTTGGCGCCCACCTTGGACAGCTGCAGCGAGCTGCCGCCGAAGGAGAAGAAGTCGTCGTGCAGGCCGACCCCTGGCAGCCCGAGCGCCTCCGCGAACACCTCGGCGATCTCGCGCTCGATGCGCCTGCGCGGGACGGCCTCGGTGGGCACCGTCACGGTGCGCACCTGCGGGTCGGGCAGCGCCTTGCGGTCGACCTTGCCGTGCGCGTTCAGCGGGAACCGCTCGCACACGACGATGGTGGCCGGGATCATGTAGTCGGGCAGGATCGTGCGCAGGTGGGCCGTGAGGTGCTCGGTGTCCACCTCCCGCCCGGGTTCCGCCGGGAGCACGTAGGCGATCAGCTCGTTCTCGTCGCCGGCCAGGTTGCGCCGGACGTCGACCACCGCGCTGAGCACCTCGGGGTGTCGCTGCAGCGCGTTCTCGACCTCGCTGAGCTCGATCCGGAAGCCGCGGACCTTGACCTGTGTGTCGGCCCGGCCGATGAACTCCAGCTGCCCGCCGGGCAGGTACCTGGCCAGGTCGCCGGTCCGGTAGAGCCGCCCGCCCGGGGCCGGGGAGAAGGGGTCGGGGATGAACCGGTCGGCCGTCTGGCCCGGGGCGTTCACGTATCCGCGGGCCAGGCCCTCGCCCGCGACGTGGATCTCCCCCGGCACCCCGATCGGGACCGGGTTCAGCTCCTCGTCGAGCAGGTAGATCCTGGTGTTCTGGATCGGGCGGCCGATCGGCACGCTGGCGCCGTCCTCGTCCGCCTTGGCCAGCTGCGCGGTCGCCCAGACGGTGACCTCGGTGGGCCCGTAGTCGTTGTAGAGCTTGGCCCAGGGCAGCGTCCGGTAGTGGTCGACGGCCAGCTGCGAGGGGAAGACGTCGCCTCCGGCCGAGATGTCGCGCAGCGAGATGAGCTTGCGCCCGCCCGCCGCCAGCAGCAGCTGGTAGTAGGAGGGCATGTGGGTGATGTGCGTGACCTGCTCGGCCTGCACCAGCCGGGCCAGCAGCGCCGGGTTGCCGACCTCGTCCTCGTTGGGCAGCACGATCCGGCCGCCGCTGACGAGCGTCCAGTACAGCCCGGCGGCGGAGGCGTCGAAGGTCAGGGAGACCGGGATCGCGTACGCCTCGGGGGCTGGACGGCCGTCGGCGCCGCGCGCCAGCGTGGAGTTGACGATCTGGCGGTGCGGGACCACGACGCCCTTGGGCTGCCCGGTGGAGCCCGAGGTGTAGATCACGTAGGCGACGTTGGCCGGGTCGACGTCCGCCGGCGCCAGGTCCGCGGACTCCTCGCCCACCCCGTGGACGTCGATCCACGCCTCGCCCGGCTCGGGCTGCGGCGCCGCGGCCTCGGGGTCGGTGACGACGACGATCCTGATGCCCGCGTCGGCGATCATCGCGCGGGTGCGCTCGGCCGGCTGCTCGGGGTCGAGCGGGACGTAGCCGCCGCCCGCCTTGAGCACGCCGAGGAAGGCCGCCACGGTGGCCACCCGCCTGCCGGCGACGACGCCGACGAGGGTCTCGGGGCCGACGCCCTCGGCGCGCAGGCGGTTGCCCAGCCGGCCGGCCCACTCGTCGAGCTCGCGGTAGGTCAGCCGGTCGGGTCCCGCCACCACGGCCAGCGCGTCGGGGGTGCGCGCCACCTGCTCGGCGATGAGCTCGTGCAGGCACCGGTCGCCGGGGAAGGGGCTGTCGGTGCGGTTCCACTGCTCGATCACCGTGTCCAGCTCGCGGTCGGAGAGCATGGGCAGGCGGTGGCTCGGGCTGCCGGGATCGGCCGCCGCGGCGGCCAGCAGCACCTCGATGTGGCCGAGCACCAGGTCCACGCTGTCCGGCTTGAACAGCTCGGTGCTGTAGTCGGCGTGCAGGTCGAGGCCGCCGTCGGCGCCCTCGACGAGGTGCACGCTCAGGTCGAACGCGGACAGCCCGACATCGGCCGGGGTCGCGGTCCAGGTGGCGCCGCCCGAACGCCGCGGCTCGGCCGCCTGGTGGGGGACGAACCGGACCTGGTGCAACGGCGCCCTGCCGAGGTCGGTGTCCGGCTGCACCTTGCCGACGATGTGCTCGAACGGGATCAGCTGGTGGTCGCGGCCCTTGGCCCAGGCGGCGTGGACCCTGCGGACCAGCTCCTCGAAGGTGGGCTCGTCGGCCAGGGAAGCGCGGATCACGAGCGTGTTCTCCAGCGGCGCGAGGATCTCGCTCTGCGTGTGGTCGCGCCCCGGCGCGGGGATGCCGACGGCGATGTCACGCTCGCGGGTGTAGCGGCCCAGCACCTCCGCGTAGGCGGCCAGGAGCACCGACGCCCTGCTCGCCTCGCACCGCGCGGCCAGTTCGCCGACGCCGCGCGCGGCCTGCGCGCCGAGCGTACGGCTTCGCCTGGCGCCGCGCAGGGACGGCATGCGCCCCACCGGCCTGGGGTGGTCGGTGGGCAGGTCGACGGGCGTGATCCCGGCGAGCGCCTTGGCCCAGAAGGCCAGCTGGCGGCGCGCCAGCGGGGTGCGCAGCCAGGCGCGCTGGCGGTCGACCACCTTGGCGTAGGGAATCCCGCTGGGCTGCGGCTCGGGCCGCTCGCCGCGCCGGACGGCGTCGTAGGCCTCCAGCAACTGGCCGACGATCAGGTCCATGGCGACCTCGTCGCAGACCACCTGGTGAGCCGTCAGCACCACCTCGTGCCGGTCCTCCGCGACCCTGATGGCCGCCGCCCGCAGCAGCGGCGCCGTCTCCAGGTCGAAGGGGCGGCCGGCCTCGCGGTGCCTGACCTTGCGAAGCTCCTCGGCGTCGGCGACAGAGAAGGTCTTCAGCTCCGGCGCGACGGTCCCTGCGTCGGCGACGGGCCGTACCGGCCTGCCCTCGATCGACAGGAAGCGCGCCCGCAGTTCCTCGCGCGCGTCCGTGAGCGCGGCCAGCGCCGACCGCAACGCCTCGTGGTCCAGCTCTCCGCCGACCTCGAGCACGCGGACGACGTGTGTGGGCAGCTGGGGAGCCATCTGGTGCAACACCCAGTAGCGGCGCTGCGCGGGTAGCAGGCGTTCCCCGCCCTGGTCACCGTCCTGGCCGAGGAGCTGTGCCAGGAGCGCGCGTTTGTCTTGTTCCGATAGCCGGCCGACCTCATCGGCAACTGTTGACACCGCACCGCGTCCTCTCTGTCGGGCGCAATTCATTGGACTATCCAGTTCTGGTCACATTAATAAGTGAAAATGCCGTACGGCCGTTCCTGACGGACTTCTTGCGTATCTGAAGGGGATCGAAAGATCTGTCTGAGTTTCTTGACGGGATCGGTTGATGGTCCGAAGAATCCGAGGTGCTGGCGCTCGATGATGAGGGCTATGCGGAGGCGGTATCACGCCCTACATCCTCGACTTCCAAGCCCTGCCGGGAACCGGAGAGGAGGGGATCGACGTGCGTTACCTCCACTAATGAAAACCGGTGGATCGCGGCCTGAATCAATTACCGGAATTCGGGCCGCGATTCCCGCCACCGCCGCACGAATCAGAGTCGGCCCTCAGGCCGGATGGGCAGGTCGCCGTGAGCAAGCGAGACGAGTTGTTCAACCCGCTCGACCCGGAAGTCATCCGCGATCCGTATCCCATCTACCGCAGGCTCAGGGAGACCGATCCGGTCTACTGGCACGAGCAGCTCGGCGCGTGGATCCTGACCCGGCACGCCGACTGCACCCACGCGCTGAAGAACCCCGACCTGTTCACCACCGACTTCAGGAAGGTCGGCGTGCCCACCCCCGGGCCGCTGCTCAGCCTGCAGACCCTGGACCCGCCCGACCAGACGCCGCTGCGGCACTTCGCCATCGACGCGATGCGCGCGCAGGACTTCGGCGAGCTGGAGCGGGACGCCTGGCAGCGGGCCGAGGTCCTGCTCCACGGCCTGCGCGACCGGCAGACCTTCGACTTCGTGCACGACTTCGCCACGCCGTTCACGCTGGGCACCATCTCGCGCCTGGTCGGCATGCCGCCGCCGGAGGCCGACGAGGAGTGGCGCCGGCGCAACGACCAGCTGCACCGCAGCATGGACGCCGGGCTCGACCCCGACAGCGAGGAGGCCGGCCTGGCGGCCCGCGAGGCCTTCAGCGACTACGTCGCCCGGTGGCTGGCCGGCGAGCCCACCGAGGGCATCTCGGCCTACGTGGCCGACAACCGCAGCCAGCTCGACTACTCCGACGAGGTGCTGTGCAACTCGCTGCGCGCCTTCTGGCACGCCGGCTTCGAGGTGCCCGCGCGCTTCCTCGGCAACGCCGTCACCACCCTCCTCAGGCATCCCGAGCTGCTGGAGGGGACGCTGGAGGACGTCGACACGGCGGTCGAGGAGCTGGTCCGCTTCTCCGGCCCGGTCCACGTGGTCAGCCGCATGTGCACCAAAAACACCGAGGTCGGCGGGCGGGAGATCAGCCGCGGCGACCTCGTCGTCACCGTGCTCGCCGCCGCCAACCGTGACCCGGAGCGCTTCGACCGGCCCGAGGAGCTCGACCTGACCAGGCACCCCAACCCGCACCTGGGCTTCGGCCGCGGCACCCACTCCTGCCTCGGCAACGCCGTGGCGAGGATCGAGGGCCGGGTCGTGCTCACCACGCTGTTCCGCACCTATCCGGAGGTGCGGCTGGCGGGCGAGCTGCAGTGGTGGGAGAACGCCACGCTGCGCGGGCTGTCCCGGATGCCGGTCAGCCTGGGCCGGGTGTCCGCGACGATCGGCTGAGGGAGAGGCCATGAACACCCGCCATGGCAGCGCCGTCCCCATGGCGCTGCTGGCCGACCCGGTGGAGCGCGCCACCGCCCTGCTCCGCCCCTCCCTGTGCGGGCTCTGGGCGGAGGGCCTGGCCGCCCTGCGCGCCGTCGTGGCCGCCGTCGGCTCAGGCTCGGGCCGGCCCGTACGGCAGGCCGCGGTGGCCACCGACGCCGTGGCCAGGTCGCTGGCGGCGGCCGTCCCGCTGCCTGATCCGTCGGCGTACCCGCCCCCCGTGCCCGTGCATTCGGACTATTTCCGCATCCGGCATGCTCCCCTCACCGCCGAGCAGCAGGCCACGACGGCCGCGATCCTGATCTCCCGCATGCTCGCCGACCTCGACGTCGCCATGCTCGACCCGAACGACCTCCTGTGCGAGGTCGAGAGCATGATCACGGTGATGGAGCTGCTGCGCCCGCAGCCCAGCCACGAGCTCGCGGACCCCTCCTCCGAGAGCGCGCCGGAGTCGTGGTACGTGCCCGGCGGCGACTGGATGGACCGCTGGTTCCTGGCCCACCACTACTACTTCCTGCTCAACCTGCTCGCGGCCGAACGGCTCGACCGGGCCGCGGAGCTGGCCCGCGACGGCCGCGACGAGCCCGCGGCCGCGGCCATGGACCAGGCGGCCGTGCTGGTCAGGGGGTTCACGGCGGCCATGGTGCACTCCTGCGCCTTCCCCGCCCGCTACTACCTGGACGTGGTCCGGCCCACGATGGCCCCGCCGCACGTCCGGACCAACCTGACGGGTGTCATGCAGCTCGAGCACCGCAGGTATCGCGCCGCGCTCGGCCGCCTCCTGGAGGAGCTGCCGGCCCCCTACGACGAGCTCGCCGCCCGCGCGCCGGCCCTCGCGGAGGCCAGGAACGCCGTGCTCGAAGCCGACCTGATCGACCTGGAGCGGCACGTGATCGTGGCCGACACGATGGTCGGCGGCGAGCGTTCGCTGGTCCAGCCGGGCACGACCGTCCAGAACGCCGCCAGCACGCTGCGCAAGATGCGGCACCTGCGTGCCGCGGCCTACTGCCAGTACATGCGGTTCGGCGATCGCTGGGTGACCGCGACAAGCCGCAGACCCGATGAGGTGACGACCAGATGACCGTGTCCCCGACACTCGCCACGGGCCGGGAGATCGACCCCGACGCGCTGCCGAAGCCCGACCTGTACCAGCTCATCACCTCCCTCGTCGTGCCGCGGCCGATCGCGTGGGTGTCGACGCAGTCCATGTCGGGCCGGCGCAACCTCGCGCCGTACTCCTACTTCAGCCTGGTCGCCGACCACCCGCCGCACATCGCCGTGAGCTCCATCGGCGAGAAGGACACCCTGCGCAACATCCGCGCGACGCGGGAGTTCGTCGTCAACGTCGCCGACCGCAGCCTGCTCGACATGCTCGACCGCTCGGGCTCGTCCTTCCCGCCGGAGCTGGACGAGTTCGTCGAGGTGGGGGTCACCGCGGCGCCGTCGGCCGTGGTGCGCGCGCCCCGTGTCGCCGAGGCCAAGGCGCACATGGAGTGCAGGCTCGTCGACGTGCACCCCGTGGGCAACGGCAACCTCGTGATCGGCCGGGTCGTGCACATCCACGTGGAGCCCAGCGTGTGGGACGACGGGCGGGTCGACAGCGCGCTGCTGGACCCGGTGCTCCGGCTGTCCCGGCGCTACGGGCGGCTCAGCCCCGAGATGACGCCCGAGGAAGAACCCGCACCACACGTGTTCACGTGACGCACACCCACGGAGCTGCCCGATGACGATCACCGACCGACCACCCCGACTCCGGCCGGCCGCGCGGGGCCTGGCCAGCGACCGCCTCGGCATCCCCGCCGTGGTCTACTTCGTGATCTCGGCGACGGCCGCGCTCACCGTGGTGGCCGGCGGCGTGCCGGCCGCCTACGCCATCACCGGCGTGCTCGGCCTCCCCCTGGCCTTCCTGCTGCTGGGCGCGGTTCTCGCGCTGTTCTCCTTCGGCTATCTGGCGATGGCGCGCCGCGTGCGGAACGCGGGCGCCTTCTACGCCTTCGTCGCGCAGGGGCTGGGCAGGCCGTTGGGGGTCGGTGCGGCCTGGATGACGCTGCTGGCCTACAACGGCCTGCAGATCGGCCTCTACGGGCTGGTCGGCGCCGCCACCAGTCCCCTGGTCGCCGAACTGTCGGGCCTGACCGTGCCCTGGTGGGCGGTCGCGCTCGTGGCCTGGGCCGTGGTCGCGCTGCTCGGCATGCTGCGCGTGGACGTCAACAGCAAGGTGCTGGCCGTCCTGCTGCTCGGCGAGCTGGCCGTCGTGCTGCTCTTCAACGCCGCCAACCTGCTCAACCCGGCCGCCGGCGGCCTGGATCTCGCGCCGCTGAGCCCGCAGCAGCTCTTCGTGCCGGGGGTGGGGGCGCTGTTCGTCTTCGCCATCGCCTCCTTCGCCGGCTTCGAGTCCTCGGCGGTCTTCACCGAGGAGGCCAAGAACCCGGCGCGGACCATTCCGGTGGCCACCTTCCTCGCCCTGGCCGTCCTGGCGGGCCTGTACGCCCTGTCGGCCTGGAGCACCGCGGTCTCCACCGGCACCGGCCAGGTCGTCGCGCGCTCCCAGGGGGAGAGCTCGGCGCTGTTCTTCAACCTGCTCGGCGCCAACGCCGGGGCGGGCGCGGCTTCGGTCGCCTACATCGTCTGGTCGACCAGCGTGATCGCCTCGCTGATCGCCTTCCACAACGCGATCGCCCGCTACGTCTTCGCCCTCGGGCGCGAGCGCGCCCTGCCCGCCGTCTTCGCGCGCACCTCCCGGCGCGGCGCGCCCGTGGCCGGCTCCCTGGCCCAGAGCGGGGCCGCGCTGCTCGTCATCGTGCTGTGGGCGGCCGCCGGGCTCGACCCCGTCCGGCAGCTCTTCGTCGCGGTCGGCAGCTTCGGCGGGTTCGGCACCCTGGCCCTGCTCGTCGTCACCTCCGTCGCGGTGATCGTCTTCTTCGCCCGGCGGCCGGGCGTCGAGAACCTCTGGCGGCGGCTGATCGCCCCCGGGCTGGCCGGCTGCGCGCTGGGCGTCGTCCTCGCCTTCGGGGTGGGCAACTTCGACACCGTGCTCGGAGTCGGCCCCGGCTCGCCTTGGCGCTGGATCCTGCCCGCGATCTACCCGCTGGCCGCCGTCGCCGGCGTCGTCTGGGCGCTGCGTGTCCGTGCCGGCCGCCCCGACGTGTACGCCGGCATCGGGCTCGGCGCCGACAGGGAGCCGTGAGCCATGCGAAAGATCCTGCACCCCGCGCTCTGCCTCATCGTCGGCACCTGCATGATCCCCGTGCCCGGAGCGGCCGCCGTCTCGGACGACGAGCGGCCTGCCACCGAGGGCACGGCCGAACCGGTGACCGCCGACGGCAGACGGCCCGTCGCCGAGGGCACCGGCGGCGCCGTGGCCACCGTCGACCCCGACGCCAGCCGTACCGCCCTCGAGATCCTTCGGCGGGGCGGCAACGCCGCCGACGCCGCGGTCGCCGCCGCGGCCACGCTCGGCGTCACCGAACCGCACATGACCTCCATCGGAGGCGGCGGCTACCTGATGTACTACGAGGCCCGCACCGGCCGCGTCCACAGCCTGGACGCCAGGGAGAGCGCCCCCGCCGCCATGCGGGCCGACTCCTTCCTGGACGACGGCACGCCCATCCCCGAGGACGAGATCGTCACCAGCGGCCTGACCGTGGGCGTCCCCGGCGTGGTGCACCAGTGGGAGACGATCCTGCGCGCGTTCGGCACCATCCCGCTGCGGCAGGCGCTGCGCCCGGCCATCCGCGTGGCACGCTCCGGCTTCCTCGTCGACGCCGAGTTCAACGCGCAGACCGCGCTGAACCAGGACCGTTTCGCCGACGTCAGCTCCGCCAAGGATCTCTTCCTGCCCGGCGGCCGGCCGCCGCCGGTGGGCTCGGTCTTCCGCAACCCCGGCCTGGCCCGCACCTACGAGGAACTGGCACGGCACGGGTCCGCCTGGTTCTACGGCGGCCCGGTCGCGCGGGAGATCGTCAGGACCGTCAAGCAGCCGCCCGTCGCCCCCTCGGCGAGCCGCCGGATCCGCCCCGGTCTGATGGCCGCCCGTGACCTGGCCGCCTACCGCACGCTGTCACCCGCCCCCACCCGATCCCGCTTCCGTGGCCTCGAGGTGTACGGCATGCCGCCGTCCTCCTCCGGCGGCACCACCGTGGGCGAGGTTCTCGCCATCCTGTCGGCCATGGACGCGCCCGCCGACCGGGTCGAGGCGTTGCACCGCTACCTGGAGGCCTCGCGGCTGGCCTTCGCCGACCGCGAGCGCTACGTCGGCGACCCCGACTTCGCCGAGGTGCCGGTGTCGGAGCTGCTGTCCCCCGGCTACGCCCGCGAACGCGCCTGCCTCATCGGGCCTGCCGCCATGCCGCACCCCGCCGCCCCCGGCTCGCCCGACGGCTCCTACCAGCCGTGCCAGGCCCCGGGCGCGCCCTCGTCGGCCTCGCCGTCCGCCGCTTCGTCCGCCGAAGGCGGGCACACCACGCACCTGGTGGTCTCCGACCGCTGGGGCAACGTGGCCTCCTACACCGTCTCCCTCGGTGAGATCGGCGGCAGCGGCCTGGTCGTCCCCGGGCGCGGGTTCCTGCTCAACAGCCAGCTGTCCGGGTTCACCGTCGACCCTTCGGCCGGCGGGCCGAACCTGGCCGGGCCGGGCAAGCGGCCGCGATCCTCCATCGCGCCGACGATCGTGCTCCGTGACGGCCGGCCGCTGTTCGCGCTGGGGTCACCGGGCGGCACGCCCATCATCACGACCGTGATCCAGATCCTGCTCAACCGGGTCGACTTCGGGATGCCCCTGCCCGAGGCGGTGGCCGCTCCCCGGGCCGGCCAGCTCAACCTGCCCGTCACCCTGGCCGAACCCGGCTTCGTCGAGCAGTACGGCGCCGCGTTGACGGCTCGTGGCCACGCCTTCGAGCCGCCCCCCTGGGCCCCGTGGCCGCTCGGCGCCGCCACCGCCCTGGAGTTCCTCGACGGCGACCGTGTGCTGGCCGTGGCCGAACCCACCCGCCTCGGCGGCGGCAGCGCCCTCGTCGTCCGCCCCCGCTGACGCACGACCCGGGTGTCCGGGGGACCGCCCCCGGACACCGCGCCGCCCGGCCGGGCCCGGGCCCGCTCGGGAGATCACCCGTCTTGACTACACTCACCATTTCAAT
>NZ_JBSFNE010000027.1:0-93481 GCF_053586935.1 Nonomuraea sp. NPDC003727 | reverse complement strand
GTACTCGTGGATCACCATGCTGCTCGGGCTCGGGCACGCGCCCCTCCGCCCGCGGCCGGCGCTCCACCACATCGATCCGGCGCGGGCGCGGGCCGCGTTCGCCGGGGTCCGCGCCGCCGCCGAGCACGGCCCCTGGCGGTGGCCGATATCGGCGGCGACCTCGGCGCGCTGCCCGACCACCGGCCCGCACGCGACGTCCCAGGGGTTCATATTGACCCGGTGGTCGATACCGCACGTCCTCGGTGGTCACGACAGTCGGATGTGGTGTTCGGCGGCCCATCCGGGGTAGCACGACGAGACGAACGCTCCTGAGGAGGATGCAGCCGAGGAGACGAAAACCGCCGCTGGACGCGGTTCGGGACACGGAGGAATCCGTCCATCACCCCGTTCCGGCAGGCGCTGCGGCGTTGGGAAAGCGTCGGCGATCAGGCCACGCATGCGCGGACCTCGCCGGTCAGCCGAATCCCGCGGCGATGCCCAGTCCTCATAGACAAACGTTCCGCAGCAGAAAGCAGTCCGCCATCCTCAAGCTACGCATCGGTGCGAGCCGGCTCCGCCGAACGCAGCAGTCTCGTAGAGAGTGCCGCAATATGACATCTCAACTACAAGGCCGTACACCCTTCACCGTCTCGACTCGCCGGTCCCGCAAGGTCGCCTTGGTCCGTGTGGCGGGCGAACTCGATCTTGCCACCGCCCCTACATTGCGCGCGCATCTGCGCGCCGCGACAGCACCGTCGGCGTCCTCCGTGCTGATCCTGGATCTGTCGGGGGTGACCTTCTGCGACTCGGTCGGTTTGAGCGAGCTCGTTGTGGCCTTGCAGCACAGTCAGAACAGAGGAAAACGGCTCGTGCTCAGCGGCGTTCCAGCGAGCCTGGACGACCTGCTGTACCGAACGGGCCTGCACAAGATTTTAGAACGGCGCGCCACCTGCGACGAGGCACTGCGACATGTGAGAGAAACACGCCATGCCCACTGCGCGGGACACGACGGACGTCGCCCAGCGTAGTCGACCGCTACGCGACGGCGGTCGTCGCGTCGGCCAAGCCGATGCCCAGGGCTCCGGTAAGCAGCCGCCCGCCGCGTAGGCATCGCTGTCCATTCCAGATCTCATCGGCCAGTTTGACGGCGGGACCCCGGCCATCCGGCCGGGGTCCCAACACTGGCGCGCGTCTCCCGCATCCTGCGCGCGGTGCTGAACAGACTGCGAGCCGGACTCGCCGTCGGCTGGTGAACCGACTGCAGACCGCCGGCTGGATGGCGTGACAGCAGGACAGGCGCCGGGTCGCTGGGCGCACGGGGCTGTCACAGGAGGGCGGCCAGTCCTAACCGCCCAACTGTGCCATGTGGGCCCTGGCCCGGGGTGCCCGGCTGATCAACGGCCTTCCCATCCCGCTGACCCGCCGCCTGGCCGAACGCCTCGGGCCTCCGTCTCGACGACTCGAACACGCTTCTATGCGACCAGCGTCCGCGCCCAGGCGTAGTCGAGCTTGCCCACGGGCGTCCGCTTGATCTCGGGTACGATCCGCAGCGCTCGCGGGATCTTGTAACCCGCGAGCCGCCCGCGGCAGTGCTCGGCCAGCTCCTCCAGCGTCACCTCACCTGCGACCACTGCTGTCACCCGCTGGCCGAACCGCGGATCGGGCGTACCGATCACCAGCGCGTCGTACACCTTCGGGTGGCTGCGCACGGCGATCTCCACCTCCTCGGGGAACACCTTTTCCCCACCGGTGTTGATCACCGTCGTGCCCCGGCCGAGCATGAGCGCGGTGCCGTCCTCGTGCAGGATCGCCTGATCGCCCTGCAGCGCCCAGCGGGTCCCGTCCGGTCCGGTGACGAAGGTGCTCGCCGACTTCACCGGATCCTTGTAATAGCAGAGCGGGATGTGTCCTGATCTGGCCAGTACGCCCTGCTGGCCTGGCCGTACCGGGAGGTGATCGGGGCCGAGCACGGCGAAGCCGGGACTCAGCGCGAACCTGGGGCGCTCCTCCTCGACAGCGGCCCCTACCGCGCCCGTCTCCGACCCGCCGTAGTTGTCCACGATCGTCGCGTCGGGCAGCGCCGCGCGGATCCTCTCGCGCGTCGTCGCCGACAGCGGGGCCCCGCCCGACCCCACCGAGAAGACCTCCAACTGGTACGTCCTGCGCCCCAGTTCGTCGGCGACCGGCCTGACCATGCCGTCCCCGACGAACGTCAGCACCTGCGACCGCTCACGCTCGGCCAGCTCCAGCACCGCCACAGGGTCGAAGTGCCGCCCCGTCCAAAGGATCACCGTGCCGCCCGCCGACAGGCAGATCCAGGTGCTCCACTGCCCATTGCCGTGCATCAGCGGCGCGTGCACCTGGAAGCGCAGCCCCTCGGGCCCGAAGCGCAGCTCGGAGACATCCTTGATCGGCCCCGAGTACACGCTCATCGCCGCGAGATAGATGTCCTCCGAACGCCACAACACGCCCTTGGGCCGCCCGGTCGTGCCACCGGTGTAGAGGATGTACGGGTCGTCCCCCGACCGCGGCCCGAAGTCCCTGCCGCCCGGCACGCCCGCCAGCGCCCTCTCGTACGGCTCGCCGAAGGCCAGCACGGGACCGTCGAAGGGCGCCCTGGCCAGCAGATCGGCCTCGCCCAGCAACGCCACGCAGTCGGCGTCGCCGAGCAGGTGGCCCAGCTCCCGCTCCACGTAGCGATAGTTGACGTTGACCGGCGCCGCCCTGGCCTTGAAACAGCCGATCATGCTCTCCAGCCATTCCGCGCGGTTCCAGGACAGGATGCCCACGTGCTCGCCCGGCCGTACCCCTTGGATCTGGAGCCAGTGCGCCACCCGGTTGGCGCGCTCGTCCAGCTCGCGGTAGGTCAGCCGGTCCTCGCCCGCGACCAGCGCGAGCCGGTCGGGCACCGTGTCGGCGGCGCGCTCGAAGACGTCCGCGAGGTTGATCATCGAGCCTCCAGGACGATCGGGAAGGAGGTGACGCCGCGCACGAAGGAGTTGCGCATCAGCCGCGGCCCCTCCGCGTCGGCCCACGCGGCCGAGCCGACCCTGGCCACCCACTCCTCGAAGAAGATCTTCAGTTCCAGCCTGGCCAGCGCCGCGCCGAGGCAGAAGTGCGTGCCCAGGCCGAAGGCGATGTGGCCGCCCGGCTTGCTGGTCACGTCGAACACGTCGGGGTCGGCGAAGACGGCCGGGTCGCGGTTGGCCGAGCCGTACATGAGCAGTACCTGCTGACCTTTCCTGATGGTGTGGCCGTGCAGCTCGGTGTCGCGGGTGGCGGCGCGGCACATGTTCAGGATGGGCGTGGTCCACCGGATGAACTCCTCGACCGCGTTCTCCACCAGCGACGGCTCCTCACGCAGCAGCCGCCACTGGTCAGGGTGCCTGATCAGCGCGTCGATGGCGGTGGCGATCACCGTGCGAGTGGTCTCCGCGCCGCCGTCGAGCAGCAGCAGCGCCTCGTTCGCCAGGTGCTCGTCGTCGTAGTCGGGCCGTGCCGACCACAGCGACATCAGGTCGTCGTGCGGGCACTTGCGGCGTTCGGCGGCCAGGTCGAGCACGGCCCGGCCGAACTCCCCGGCGGCGACCGCGGCCTCGTGAGTGACGTAGCGCAGGCCGCCCCCCGCCGCGATCGTCGTCTCCGACCAGTGCTTGAGCTTGGGCCAATCGGAGTCGGGGAAGCCGAGCAGCCAGCCGATCATCCGGGCGGGCAGCGGCGCGGCCAGCGCGGTCACCGCGTCCACCGTGCCCTCCTCCAGCGCCTGGCCGATCTGCTCGACCACCACCGACCTGATCCGCTCGGCGTAGCGGTCGTGCACGTAGCGCGGGGTGAAGCGGCGGTAGACGAGGCGGCGGCGCTCGGCATGCCGCGGATCGTCTGTGCCGATCATGGAGGGGTCGGACGGCAGCTGCGGGCGGTAGCCGCCGGTGCTGGTCCAGAGCTTGGGATCGCGCTCGATGGCGCAGATGTCGGCGTGGCGGGAGATGCCCCACAGGTCGTTCGCCTCGTCGTAGTGGACGGGGGAGTGCTCGCGCAGCCAGGCGTACAGCGACCACGGATCGTCCGCGTACATGTCGCCGTCGAGCAGGTCGATGCCGGTCCGGTGACCGTCGGCCATAGCCTTCCTGCCCGCGATCACCACTTCCGTGGTCCTGAACGGTTCGCTCATGCTCCGCCCCTGATCAGCCGGCCGGGCAGTGCCCCGGTGTGCTCGCCGTGAGAGAAGGTCTGGACGCCGCCGACGAAGGTGGCGACGTAGCCGTCGGCCCGCTGGATGAGCCTGCGTCCGCCCGCGGGCAGGTCGTACACCATCCGCGGGCGGTGGTTGCCGACCCGCTCGAAGTCGATGAGGTTGAGGTCGGCCTTCATGCCGGGGGAGATCGTGCCGCGGTCGTGCAGGCCGTACAGCTGGGCGGTGTCGCGCGACATCAGCTTGACGACGTGCTCCAGCGGCAGCCGCGCACCGCGCGAACGGTCGCGCGCCCAGTGGGAGAGCATCGTCGTGGGCATGGAGGCGTCGCAGATGAAGCCGCAGTGCGCGCCGCCGTCACCGAGCCCGAGCACGGCCTGCGGGTGCAGCAGCATCTCGCGCTGGGGATCCAGGTCGCCGTTGGCGTAGTTGAGTATCGGCAGAAGGAAGATCGCCTGGCCGTCGTCCTCCAGCATGAGGTCGTACAGCAGCTCGAGCGGCTCTCGGCCCTGGCGCTCGGCTTGAGCCTTGACGGAGGTGCTGGGGTGCGGCTCGTAGTCCGGACTTTCGGGATTCAGCGGATAGAGGCGGTCGGTGAAGCCGCGGCAGAGGGCCGCGAGCACGTCCTCCACTTTCGGGACCTCGTGGAGGATGCGGTGCTTGACCTGGGGTTCGCGCATGCGCTGGACACGTTCGTGGCGCGGCAAGGTGGAAATTTGCTGATATGAGGGGTGATCGGCGAAGGCGTGCAGCGCCTCGAGGCCGATCAGCATCCCGAACGGCCGGCAGGCCACCTGCGGGTGCAGCCGCGCCACCTTGGCCGACTCGCTCAGCAGCTCACGCCACAGGTCGGGCACCGAGTCGATCTGCAGCAGCGCGAAGGTCACCGGCCGGTCGACAGCCTCGGCCAGCCTGCTCATCCAGGAAACCTCCTTCATCGGCGCGTTGACGTCCTCGCCCGCGGCTCCGGCCGGTGCGATCTCGTAGACGCCCCTGCCGAGCTCGCGCAGCGCCTCGCCGATGCCGAAAAGCTCGTCCTCCGCCGCGAACGTGCCCGGAACCGGCTCGCCGTCGATCGCCTTGTGCGCCAGCGTCCTGCTCGTCGAGAACCCCAGCGCGCCGGCCTCGATCCCCTCCTTGACCAGCTGCTTCATCCTGGCGACATCGTCGGGCGAGGCGGGCTCGTTGCGCGCGCCGCGCTCGCCCATCACGTACGCGCGCAGCGCGCCGTGCGGCACCTGAGTGCCGATGTCGAGGACGTGCGGGTGCCGCTCCAGCGCGTCGAGGAACTCGGGGAAGCTCTCCCACTCCCAGGCGATCCCCTCGGAGAGGGCGGTGCCGGGAATGTCCTCGACGCCCTCCATGAGGCCGATCAGCCACTCGCGCCGGTCGGGCCTGGCGGGTGCGAAGCCGACGCCGCAGTTGCCCATGACCACGCTGGTGACGCCGTGCCAGCACGAGGGACCGAGCAGCGGGTCCCAGGTGGCCTGGCCGTCATAGTGCGTGTGCAGGTCGACGAAGCCGGGCGTGAGCAGCAGCCCGTCCGCCTCGACGGTGCGCCGGGCGCGCCCCGGCCGGCCGGCGCCGTTCTGGCGGGCCACCTCGGTGATGCGGCCGTCCGTGACGGCGACGTCGGCGGTGTACGGCTGGGCGCCAGTCCCGTCCACGACGGTGGCGGCGCGAATGACAAGATCGTGCATGGTCAGCTCCGGTGGGGGAGTGTCACGGAGCCGCCGCATCGCTCGCGCCGACGATGTGGCGGTCATACCGAAGTGTCCTGATGTGTCCAGCGCTGGCGCCGGACACATCAGGATGGGGTCTGCGTGGGTGTCACCCCTCTCAGGCCGTCACGGCCGTAGGCGGGTTCGAGCCAGGGGGAGAAGTCGGGGCCGCGGCGCAGCGAGTGGCCGCCGTCCACGTTGATGACCTGGCCGGTGATCCACGAGGCCTCGGGCGACAGGAGAAAGGCCGCCAGCGCGGCCACGTCGGCCACCTCGCCCACCCTCGGCAGCGGGGTGCAGGCCTGGTAGTCGGCCAGGACCGGGTTCTCCGCTTCGGTGATGATCGACACCATCTCGGTGCGGATCAGACCGGGACGGATCGCGTTCACCCGGACGCCGCTGGGGCCGAGCTCGTCGGCGGCCAGCATGCACAGGTGGTCGATGCCCGCCTTGGCCACGCCGTACGGGCCGAACCAGCGGTGGGTGTTGGAGGCGGCGATCGAGGAGATCGCCACGAACGAGCCGCCGCCCGCCGTGGCCATCAGCACGGCGGAGTGCTTGAGCGCCAGCATGGTGCCGGTCAGGTTCGTCGCGATGACCTTCTGCCACTCCTCGATCGGCAGCCGGGTGATCGGGCCCAGCCAGCCGGAGCCGCCCGCCGAGGCGACCACCCCATCGAGGCGGCCACCCGCCTGCTCCCAGGCCCGCCGTACGGCCGACGCCATCTGCTTCTCGTCGGCCACGTCGGCCACCACGTAGCTCGCCTTGCCGATCTCCGCGCAGGCGGCGGCCAGCCGGTCCTCGGTGCGGCCGCAGATGGTCACGGTGGCGCCCGAGGCGGCAAGGCGCTTGGCGATGCCCAGCCCGATGCCGCTGCCGCCGCCGGTGACGAGCACTCCCTGGCCGCCGAGGTTCATGGCTGTTCCCTCCACAACGGCTCGTCGACGGTGAAACCGACCGGGTCGCCCTCGCGGCCGAGCATCGACAGAACGCCGGAGACGGCGATGCGGTCGATGTCGTGCCCGGCGGTGGGCGCAGGCGGACCGTCCTGGCCCCAACCGGTCATCCGGCCGCAGATCAGCCTGGGGTTGATCGCGTGAAGGTCGTCCGGGCCGATGCCGAGCCGTTCGGTGACGCCCGGCCTGAACACCTCGATGAGCACGTCGGCCTGCTTCGCCGGCTCCTTGAAGGCGGCCACCCGGTCGGGGGTCTTGAGGTCCAGCCCGATGGTGTGCCTGCCGCGGTCCATGACGTCGGCGCGCGGCTTGCCGGAGACCGTCTTGACGCGGTCGACGCGCAGCATCTCGGCGCCGTGGTCGACGAGCATCATCCCGGCGAACGGGCTCGGCGCGACCCCGGCCGGCTCCAGCACCCGCACTCCGGCCACAGGACCTTCAGGCATGGACATCTCCTCGACTGTAAGTCCGTACGGCTATCTCAAGCAAGCGCTTGGTAATGCGGTGTGCCGGGTTGGGTGGTCTTCGTGCCGGACGTCGCCGGATTCGCCGAGCAGGCCACAGCCGCGGGAGCGTATGTCATCCGGCCAGGGGAGACGCAGCCCCACGGCGATTTGCGGGTTGAGCTGGAGGGCCCTTTCGGCGACTCCAGGTTCTTCGCCGGCCGTATCGCCGACATGACCTCGGACGAGCTGAAGGAGACCGCATCGGCCGTGAACCCCTGAACTCGATCCTCCAGACACTACGACATGCTCACGTTCCTGACCCGGCTGGAGGTCATCGAGCATTGACGCGCTCCCCGGCCGCTCACTGCCCCTGGACCGTGATGCGGTAGGCCAGCCGGAGTCCGGCCGACGCGTGGGCCGCGCCGCTGACCAGGAGCCAGCGCGCCGGACCGCCACGAGGATCGGGCGTGTAGGCGGCGGAGATCCGCTCCACGCCGATCGGGAAGTGCCCGGACGACTGCGTACCGGGCACGAACCACATCACCTGGGCCTCTGCCCAGATCAGCGGCGCCGGCACACCCTCGGCCAGCGGCGGCACGTCGGGCGGGTAGAAGCCGAACTCCGTGGCCGGTTCGTTCGATCGCCACACCTGGACGCGGGCGTTGTGGCCCACCCGGACGACACCGGAGTGAACGGTCGTGGTCGGCGTCAGGGCGAGCGCGGGGTTCGCGATCAGCTCGAGGATGTCGTAGGCCATCTCGAGAACGTAAGCCACTGCCACGGCCCGGCGATAGAGACTTCCGACGCGGCAGATCCGCGGCGGCGCGCGTTCACCTGACATGAACGGTGAGCCCCTCCCGCGCCTGTCCGCGCCGCCCGACGCCGAAGGCCGTGCTCGCCGACCTGTACGGCGAGCACCGGCTCGCCCTGGTACGCCTGGCGGCGCTGCTGGTCGGTGACCGGGGGAGTGCCGAGGACGTCGTGCGGGACGTTTTCGCCAGGTCGCACGGCAGGTCCACGGAGGCGCTCACCTTGCCCCACATCCGTACCTGCGTGCTCCGCCGGCGGGAACGGCGTCCGGTGCCGGGAGCGCGAGCCTCAAGACGGCGACCGGCCCGGTGCGCAAATTTCTTCAAGACCGGGCAGGCGCGGACAGCCCATGCTGGCTGCGTGATCTCTCTTGCTCCTTCGCCGGTGGCGGGTGCGCGCCGCGGCCGGATGCTCGCCGTACTGCTCACCGGTCAGGTCATGGCGTCCATGGACGGCTCGATCGTGTCAGTGGCTGCGGAAACCATCCGCGATGATCTTCACGCCGGTGGCGCGGCGATCCAGCTGATCGTGTCGGGCTACCTGCTGACCGTCGGCGTGCTCCTCGTCACCTGCGCGCGGATCGGTGACGTCGTCGGGCAGCGGCGCGCGTTCCTGCTCGGGCTGGGCTGGTTCACCGGCGCATCGCTGCTGTGCGGGCTGGCTCCCGACGTGAACGTGCTGGTGCTCGCACGCATCGCGCAGGCCATGGGGGCGGCACTGCTCACTCCGCAGATCTTCTCGCTCATCCAGACGCACTGGGAGGGTACGGCACGCCGCAGAGCGATCGGCCTCTACAGCATGGTGCTCGCCCTGGGAGTCGCGCTGGGGCAGGTCGTCGGAGGGCTGGTCGTCAGCGCCGACCTCTTCGGCCTGTCCTGGCGGCCCGTCTTCCTGATCAACATCCCGATCGGCGTGATAGCGCTGGCCGTGGGGCCGCGCCTGCTGCCGCTCTCCCGCATGGACGGGCAGGCACGCCTCGATCCGGGTGGAGTGGCGGTCCTGACCGCTGCCATGGCCGCGATCACGGTCCCGCTGATCTTCGGCCGCGAGCTCGGCTGGCCCGGTTGGGTCTGGATCTCGCTGGTGTGTGGTGCCGCGCTGACGGTGGGATTTGTCCGCTATGAGACCAGGGCGCGGTATCCGCTGCTGGACCTGGCATCGGTACGGCCGCGCGGGGTGAAGCCGGGGCTGGTGGCTTGTTGGACCGTCATGGGGTGCTACACCGTCTTTCTGCTCACCCTCACCCTGCACCTCCAGACCGCGCTGGGTTTCTCGCCGCTTCACGCGGGGCTGGCGTTCGTCCCGTACGCCCTGGGGTTCGGCGCGCTCAGCCTGAGCTGGACCCGATTCCCGCAGCGGCTGCAGCGCGCCCTGCCGATCGCGGGTCCGATCGCCTTCGCGGGCGGGGCGAGCCTGCTGGTGCTCTTCTGCCGCGATCAGTGGCAGCCGGTCGTGGCGATGCCGTTGCTGCTCCTGGCGGGGGCCGGGCACGCTGCCGGGTACAGCCCGCTGATCGCGCAGATCACAGCGCTGGTCGAGCCGCGGCTGGCGTCAGCGATCTCGGCGTTGAACTCCACCGGGCCCATGCTCGCCGGGGTGACCGCCGTCGCCGGGCTCGGGAGCGTCTACTTCGCCGCGCCCTCCTCGGCCGACGGGCTCGTGCGGGTCGTCGTCGTGGTCGCTGTCCTGCTCGTGGGTGGGGCCGCGTGTGCCGTCGGGGTGGCTCGCCGTACCTCCTCGGGATCAGCGTGATCAGTACGATCAGCATCGTCGAAGGGACGGCCGGCTGGCGCCGCGCGTGATCGTGCGAAAGCCGGGCCAGTCCAACGCGGGCCGTGCAGGTACGGGTCGAGGGCGTCCGCGGCACCGACGGAAGCCGACGCCGACGCCGACCACCGGTCCGGCCGCGATCCGACCAGTTGATGACATCAGCCCTTCGAGCCGGTGAAGGCGATGCCGGCGATGAGCTGGCGTTGCATGACGACGAAGAGAGCGATCACGGGCAGTGAGGCCACGACCGACCCGGCGAACAGGATGGGGAAGTTGGTCAGGTACTGACCGCGCAGCGAGGCGAGGCCGGCCGAGAGCGTCATCATCTCCGGATCGGTGTTGACCACCAGCGGCCAGAGCAGGCTGCTCCACGACCACATGACAGTCAGCATGCCGAGCGCCAGCAGGCCGGGTCTGACCAGAGGGAGCAGGATGTGCCAGTAGATCTGCAGCGGGTTCGCCCCGTCGATCGAGGCCGCCTCGTCCAGTTCCCTGGGCAACGACAGGAAGAACTGCCGGAGCATGAAGGTGCCGAACGCTCCGAACACGCCCGGCGCTATCAGCGCCTGCAGAGAGTTCAGCCAGCCGAGCTCCATCATGATCTCGTAGCGCGGGATGAGGAACAGTTCCCCGGGCACCATCAGGACGGCCAGGAAGAGCAGGAACAGCGCGCCCCTGCCTGGGAAGCGGAGCCGGGCGAAGGCGAACGCGGCCAGCGAGCACAGCAGCAGTTGCCCGGCGGTGACGGCGGCGGTGACCACGACCGTGTTGAGGAACTGCCTGGCCAGCGGCACCGACCGGAACACATCGGCGAAGTTCGACCACTGCCAGGAGGGCGTGAACTTCGGCGGCACCCGGAGCGAGTCCGGCAGGGTCTGCAGCGAGACCACGAGCTGCCAGGCGAACGGCGCGAGCATGACCAGCGCGCCGGCGGCCAGGAACAAGTGCGCCGGCCAGGTCCTGGGCCTACTCATAGTGCACCCACTTCTTCTGTAGCCTGAACTGGAACGCGGTCAGCATCAGGACCAGCCCGAGCAGGATGACGGCGATCGCCGCGGCGAGCCCGCGCTGGTTCTGCACGAAGCCCGTCTCGTAGAAGAGGTAGACGATCGTGCGACTGCCCTCCAGGGCCGGGCTCTTCAGGTCGATCATGAGATAGACGAGGTCGAAGACCTGCAGCGCGTTGATCATCGTTATGACCACGACGAAGAACGTGGTGGGCGTGAGCAACGGCAGCGTGATGCGGACGAACTGCCGCAGCCGCCCGGCCCCGTCGATCTCGGCGGCCTCGTAGTAGTGACGCGGAATGCCCTGCAGCCCGGCCAGGAACAACACGGCGTTGTAGCCGACCGAGCTCCAGATCCCGACGACCGCGATGGCGTAGATCGCGAAGTCGGGGTCGCCGAGCCAGTACGGCCCGTCGATCCCCACCGTGCCCAGGACGTGGTTGATCGCCCCTAAGTCGCCGTTGAACAGGTACCTCCAGGTCAAGCCCACCGCGGCGGGCATCGTGACCACGGGCAGGAAGTAGAGGGTCCGGTAGAGGCTCAGCCCGCGCAGCCCCGGCACGTTCAGCAGCGCGGCGACGACGATGGACAGCGGCACGCCCGCCAGTACCAACACCGAGTAGAGCAAGGTGTTGCCGAGCGCGCCGTACATCTCCTCGTCGGTGAACAGTTCGGCGAAGTTGGCCGTCCCCACCCAGGTGTAGCCGCCGAAGACGCCCGACTCGGTCATGCTGAGATACAGGGTCTGAACGATGGGCCACAGGTAGAAGACGGCCAGACCCAGCGCCATCGGGGCGATGAGGAGGTATCCCCACGCCCACTCGCGCTTGGAGTGCATCGGTTACTCCTTGGCCAGGATCTCGTTCATCTGCGTCGCGATCTCCTTGGCGACGTCGGCCACCGGCCGCTTGCCTGCCCAGGCCTCGGCGAGCAGCCTGTTCTGCACGTCCTGCCACTGCGCGGTGTTCAGCGACACCGGGTACGGCACGCCGTTCGGCATCGAAGCGTCGTAGGTCTCCTTCAGGTGGAAGGTGGGGAAGGCCTTGAACCAGCCCTCCTGCGTGCCGTCGCGGAGCGAGAGGGCGCCGCCGCCGCTGTCGCTGAGGATCTTCTGAGCCTGCTCGGAGGCGACGAACTCGGCGAAGGCCGCCGACTCTTTCGGATGCTCGCTCCTGGCCGAGACGGCGTTGGCAAGGCCCAGCAGGATGACGGCGTCCTTGGCCGGACCCTTGGGCAGCGGGGCCACGTCGATCCGCTCGCGGATCTCGGGGTTGGCCCAGAAGGTGGAGGCGAACCAGACACCGCCGTAGAGCATGCCGTACTTGCCGGACTGGAAGAGCGTGAGGGGGTCGGTGTCGGCGTAGACCTCGGCGACAGGGGCGACCTGGTCCTTGATCATGCCGGTCCAGTACTCCAGGCCCTGGATCGAGGCGGGATCGTCGAAGCCGCTCTTCTTGCCGTCCTCCGACAGCACGTGGCCGCCTGCCTGAAGCATGGTGGGGTAGAAGGCGCCCTGGTCCCACATGTGGGCGAGGATGCCGAACTGCTTCTTGGACGGGTCGGTCAGCTTCTTGGCGGCGGCCTTGACATCGTCCCAGGTCCAGTCGGCGGTGGGGTAGGCCACTCCGGCGGCGTCGAAGAGCTTCTTGTCGTACCAGAGTGCCGGGATGCTCACGTTGTGCGGCAGGCCGTACAGTTTGCCGTCGTAGCGGTAGCCGTCGACGACCGCCGGGGGAAGGCCCTGGGCCTTCGACTCCTCGAGCGGGGTGATGATCCCGCCCTTGGCGTACATGCGGACGTTGAGGCTGTTCATCCAGAACACGTCGGGTGCGGCGCCGCCGGAGGCGGCCGTCTGGAGCTTGGTCCAGTACTGGTCCCACGGGGTGATCTCGAGCTTCACTGTGACGTTCGGGTTGGCCTGCTGGAAGGCTGCGATGATCTTCTCCGCGCTCGTCTGGTCGTTCTTGTCCCAGATGGCGTAGCTGATCGTGGCCTTTCCTGAGGCTTCCGGCTCGCTGGACGAGCCGCAGCCGGCAGCCATGACGGCCAGGCCGGTGAGGCAGACGAGGGGTAGACGGAAACGCATGGTTGTCTCCAGATGGTTGGGGGGTGTTCAGGGCCGCAGGCTGGAGGTCCAGTCGGCGAGCTCGCGCTCGATCTCGGCCCTGGTCCGGGGGTGGCCGGGGGCATCAGGGCGTTGCTGCCAGGGGTGCGGACCGGTGGCCGGGCGATATTCCACGCCCAGGGCGTCGAGCCGCTTTTCGTGTACGGCGAGCCGTACACGAAAGTCCTCGAAGTCACGCTCGTCGCTCCACATCGCCTCCGCGAAGGCGGCCAGTCGCGGGAAGGCCATGTAGTCGAGGAGGCGGGGCGAGTCGATGTGCTCGGTCCACAGCGCCGCTTGCGCGCCGAGGATCCTGCTCCGCTCCTCCCCGGTGAGGCCATGGGGGACCGGGTCGAAAGCGTGGACGGCGCGCAGGGAGGTCACGCTGCCGATCGGCACCGGTTCCTGGTCGCCCTCCGCCTGGCGGAAATCCAGGTACGTCTCGGCGAACGGGGAGACGACCACGTCGTGGCCGGCCCGCGCGGCCATCGCAGCACACCTGTCGCCGCGCCAGGCCCCGACGGTGACGCCCGGGGGCAGGCCGCCCTCCAGGAGCTCGTCCCAGCCGAGCGGCTTGCGCCCGCGGGCCAGCAGGTAGTCGGTGAAGTGCCGCATGAGCCAGGTCTGCAGCTCATCGGCATCGCGCAGGCCGAGTTCGCGGATGCGTTCCTTGGCGGGGAGGCTCTCGTTCCACTGGGTCTTGGGAGTCTCGTCGCCGCCGACGCAGACGTACTCGCCGGGGAAGAGCTCGAGGACCTCGTCGAGGACATCGGTGAAGAAGGCGATCGTGTCGTCGGAGACGTTGAGCACGTTCTCGCCGACGCCCCACTCGGTGCGCACCTCCAGGGGGACGTCGAGGTTGCCGAGCTCGGGGTAAGCGGCGATGGCAGCCTGAGTGTGGCCGGGAAGGTCGATCTCCGGGACGACCATGACGGAGCGGTCGGCGGCGTAGGAGACGATCTCCCTGATGTCGTCCTGGCTGTAGAAGCCGCCGTGCGGGCGCCCGTCGAACAGGCGATGCCGCTTGGCGCCCAGCGGGGACTCGCGCCGCCAGGCGCCGATCTCCGTGAGCTTCGGGTACTTCCTGATCTCCAGCCGCCAGCCCTGGTCGTCCGTCAGGTGCAGATGGAGGACGTTGAGCTTGTGCGCGGCCAGCAGGTCGATGTACCGCAGCAGGTCGTTCTTGGGCAGGAAGTGCCGCGCGACGTCGATGAGGCAGCCGCGCCATCCGTACCTGGGCGCGTCGGCGATCTCGATCGCGGGGATGCTCCAGGTTCTGTCTCCGGTACGGCCGGCGCGGAACGCGGCCGGGTCGAGCAGCTGGCGAAGAGTCTGCGCCCCGTAGAAGGCACCGGACTGGGCCGAGGCCTCGATCAGCACGGACTCCGTCGTGGCGGTGAGCCGATATTCCTCGGGCCCGAGGCCCACGGCGTGGCGGATCTCGACCCCGCCGGGCCCTTCGAGCAGTGGCAGGCCGGTGGCCGAGGTGAGCGCCTGGCGGAGCCACGTCGCGGCACCGGCCAGCACCGGGTCGGCGGTCAACGGCGTCGCGGCGGTGAAGGTGAACAGCCCTTGTCCGAGTGCGCAGCGCGAAGGCGCCGGGATCAGGGTCACAGTGCCTGCACCGTCCGGGTCTCGCGGGCGCGTTCGGCGGCCCAGACGACGAGGTGCCCGGCCAGAGCTTCGGCCGGGTCGGCGCCGAGCGGCGCCTGGTCTCCGGCGGCCACGGCGTCGATGAACGCCCTGACGAGGCCCGCATCGCCACCGCCATGGCCATCGGCAAGCGACGCGCCCGCGTTCGTCCCGGTGTCAAGGGTTTCCTCGGCGCCGGTCGCGAAGTCGACGATCCTGATGTGGCGCCCATCCCCCTCGGCGAAGCCGTGGGTGCCGAAAACCCGCGTCTTGCGGTGCTCCAGCGGTGTGAACGCCGTCATCGTCAACGACGCGGTCGCGCCCCGCGCGAACTCCAGCGTGACGACCTGCTGGTCCACCACGTCGTTGTCGCAGTCGTAGACGCAGCGGCCGTAGGGACCGGTCTCCAGCGCGCGCATGACGCCTGCCGTACTGGCGTCGGAGGTGACGGCGCCGAGCGGCCAGAACTCCCGGGCCGGATCGCCGAGACAGCCCAGATAGAGGCGTGTGGCCGAGTAAGGGCAGGTCGGCTCGACAGGGCAGCTCACGCACCGCGTGTCCGCACCCTCCGGCCGGTTCTCCGGCCGGAAATGGGTCAGCGAGCCGAAGGACGACACGGCGACCGGTTCGTCGCCGACGAGATGGAGCAGCCAGTCGATGTCGTGACAGGACTTGGTCAGCAGCATCGGCCCTGATTCGGCCGCATTGCGCCAGGCGCCCCGTACGAAGGAATGCGCCATGTGCCACCAGCCCACCGGCTCCAGGTGCTGGACGCTGGAGATCGAGCCCAGCCTGCCGCTGCCCAGGAGCTCCTTGAACGCTTGTGTGTAGGCGGTGTAGCGGAGCACGTGGCAGATCGCGAAGACGACGCCGCTGCGCTCGACCGCCTCGACGATGCGGCGGGCCTCCGCTTCGGTGGGGGCCAGCGGCTTCTCCAGCAAGATCGCATAGCCCAGCTCGGCGAAGGCGACCGCCGGCTCGACGTGTAACCGGTCCTGGGTCGCGATGACCACAGCGTCCGCCAGCTTCGGCACGGCGGCCAGGTCAGCCCATCCCGTGAAGCGGGACTGCTCCGGCACGTCGTGCTCGGTGGCCAGCGCGGCCCGCCTCGCCGGGTCGGGATCGGCCACAGCCACGATGCGTGCCCGACCGTCGGCAGCCGCCGCCCTGGCGTAGATCTGGCCGCGCGCTCCCGCCCCGACGACGGCTATGGTCAAAGTCATTCGAAGACCCCCTTTATTACAGGCTCCATAGATATTCACGGATCTCGCCTTGCGGTCAAGACCCCGGTGCCGGATGATCCAGGTAGACCAGCGCGACATAATTCAGACACTGTTGATAGTGAGGAGCACGCCCGTGCAGGTCAGTGGTGGAGACCTTCAGCGGCTGCGTCAGCAGAACACCCTGAACAGCCTCCGCGCCCTGCGTGAGGCGCGCGCGCCGTTGACGCTCACAGAGCTGGTCGCGCGCACCGGGCTGTCGCGAGCCTCCGTGGGGGACGTCGTCGCCGAGCTCCAGCAACGTGGCTGGATCGCCGAGGTAGAACCCGCACCGGGCACCTTGGGCCGGCCCGCCAAGCGCTACCGCTTCCGCACCGACGTCGGGCACGTGCTCGGCATCGACATAGGAGTCCACAAGGTCCTGGCCGTGGTCACCGACCTCGCGGGCCGGACCATCGCCAGCGGCCGGGTCGCCGTCGACCGGCACACCGCCCGGCATGAGCGGCTGGAGGCCGTGTGGAGAGCCGTCGACGCAGCACTCGTCGCCGCCGGCCGGGAAGCCTCCGACCTGTGGGGCGCCACCGCAGGAAGCACCGGCGTCGTCAACCGGGAAGGGCTGGTCACCCGGGTCCACGATCTTCCCGACTGGGCCGGAGTCGATCTGGCCGGCCATCTCGGGCAGCGCCTGACCTGCCCGATCACCATCGAGAACGACAGCAAGCTAGCCGCTCTCGCCGAGCAGCGGCTCGGCGTCGCGGCAGGCGTTCAGGACCTTGTCTACCTGCACGTCGGCCGCCGGCCCGGTGCCGCGCTCATCCTCAACGGCCGGCTTCACCACGGGTTCAGCGGGGCCACCGGCGAGGTGGGCCTCATGGAGGTCACCGGGTGGCGCACCATGGCCGGCCACCTGGAGGTCTGTCGCGCGGCCGCCGGCGCATCACCTGAGGAGGCCGCCCGGCTCGTCTTCGACGCCGCCCGCGCCGGAGACCCCGAAGCCCAGGCCGCCGTCGATACCTACGCCCACCACCTCGCCCTCGGCACCGCCGCCATGGTGCTGACCCTGGATCCTGAACTGGTCGTTCTGGGCGGTGGCTTCTCCCGCTCGGCCGACGTGCTGCTTCCCGCGCTCAACCGGGCCCTCGAACCCCACTGCCTGCGCGTTCCCGGCATCCGGCCGTCGACGCTCGGTGAGGAATGCGTCGCCCTGGGCGGAGCCTGTCTGGCGCTGGACGATGTGGACGAGCGGCTCTTCTCACTGGAAGGGGCCATCCTCGACCCCGCTGCTCCACAGCGCATCTCTTGACGCCCCCTCCTTTTGAAGGCCGGCCGAGCCGGGTTCACCTGGCTCGGCCGGCCGTCGTTGTCAGGCCTTCTCGTAGGGGATGATCTCGGCCAGGGCGGAGGCTCCGCCGATGCCGTAGTCGGAGCGCAGCCTGATGTACCGGGCCGAGAGCCCCTGGAGGCTGACATCGTTGGGCGCGGTCATGCGGGGCCACTCGACGGGTGTGACGTCCCTGAACGTGATGCCGTCGTCGCTGACCTGCACCATGC
This sequence comes from Nonomuraea sp. NPDC003727, assembly GCF_053586935.1. Classification (NCBI taxonomy): domain Bacteria; kingdom Bacillati; phylum Actinomycetota; class Actinomycetes; order Streptosporangiales; family Streptosporangiaceae; genus Nonomuraea; species Nonomuraea sp. NPDC003727. The sequence continues at coordinate 76,093 of NZ_JBSFNE010000027.1, read as the reverse complement.
CCTTGAGGATGGTGCCGTTCATGTTCGTGCGCAGCTTGGGCTGGAACCGTACGGCCGACAGCTCCCTGACGCGGCCGAGGTCGACGGTGATGGTGTGCGGCTGCGGCGGGACCGCGGGGTAGTCGGAGTGGAAGTCGGTGGTCAGCTTGCCGTCGATGGCATTGCGCGGGTCGCCGACGCCGGGCTTGAAGGTGCTGGCGGTGGCCTTGAGCTCGGCGGGCGGGATGCGGCGACCGGCGGGCTCGGCCGGCCAGATGTGGCGTCCCTTGCCGGGCTCCTCGGTGACGGGCTCCCGGTCAGGTCCGGTCCCCTTGCCGCGGATCAGGATGTCGGTGATGACCGAGCCGTGGTCGGAGTAGAAGGGGTAGGGCTGGTTGAGCCAGCTCTGTCGGTGGCGGGGCAGGCGATCGATGTCGGCGCGAGACCCCAGGATGCGGACGTCCTTGCCGCGGGCGAAGACGTAGTCGATGCGGCCTGGAATGGCGCCCATGCCGTGGTAAGGGCTCCACGTGCGGCCGGGGTAGCGTCCGGCGTCGGGGTTGGCGTAGCGGAAGGTATCCATGAAGCCGTGGTCGGTGTACAGCTTGGTGTACGGCCAGGGCAGGACCACGCCGCCGTGGCCGGGGGCGTCGGCGAACTGCTCGCTCCAGTCCAGGTGCGACTGCGCGTTGAGGTCGCCGCCCATGAGCACCGGGGCATCGTCGTCGCCGATGAAGGACGGGATCGCCTTCTCGAGGATGGCCTTGCCCATGGCGACCCGGCGAAGGTTGTCGCCCTCCAGGATCTGTTCGTTGGTCTTGGTGCGGGGCAGGCCGTGGGTGTTCTGCACCGCCGCGTCGTGGGTGTCGCCGTAGGCCCAGCCGTCGTGCCAGGTCCACAGGCTGAAGGCGTGGACATGCTTGCCGTTGGGCAGGCCGAGCCGGGCGCCGCCCAGGTTGAATGAACTGATGTCCGCGTCGGCGTAGCGCGGGTACACCTTCTGGATGTCGAGCTTGGTGTAGAGCCACAGGTTGTCGCCGTTGACGCTGTAGTCCTCGGGCGTGGTGAGCTGCACGCCGGCGAATCGGTCGCCCTCCGCCCGTCCGGCGTTCAGCCCGTCGAGGATCTTCTGGCCGGAGCCGTACCCCTCGACCACGAAAAGAATGTCGGGGTTGACCTCGTTCATGTAGTCGATCATCTGGGCGAGGTTCTCGCCGGTGTTCTCCTGGCGGTTGTAGGTGCCGCCGACGAAGAGGTTCCATGACATCAGCCGGAGCGGTGTTCCCACGTGCTTCTCCGGCAGGGAGGTGAGGGAGACGTCGACCGTCACATCCTTGTCGGGGAGCACGAAGGGGCGGCTGCGCACCTGCCCGTCACGCGTGTACAAGGTGTCTCGCGCCCATACCTGGTCGCCGCTCCTGACGGTGGTGACGAACTCCTCGACGCGGTGAGGTCGGGCCTTGCCGGTGGCGACCACTGTGCAGGTGCTGCCGGGGCCGTTGCCGTCGCAGTCCAACCGGTAGCTCGGCTTGCTTCCGCGGTCGGCGGAGGCCGCGGTGGTGTTCGTGGCGGCGAGCAGTCCGGTCAAGGCCACGGCGACGGCGAGCGGAGGGACTAAGAAGCGCATGGGCATTCCTTCTGCGAGATTTCTTGGGGATCAAGGGGGTCGGTCGCGGGTGTACGAGAAGTGCTGCCAGGTGAGAGGCCGCGGCGGCGGCAAGGCACGAGTCAGGGCCGGGGCGGCAGTGTGGGGGCGCCGGCCGACGGCGACCGAAGCGTGCGGCTCGCCGCTCCTGGGTCAGCTTCGAAGAAGAGTTCGTGGTCTCGCCCTCAGGGCATGTTCAGCGGCCCGATAACGAGCGCACGCTGCGCGTCTGCGCGGACACGGTATTCCGGTTGTACCTCGCACAGGGTGGGAGACGGCGCCGGGCAGGCTCAGGTGACGTGACCTCTGCGTGTCGTCACAGGTAGTCGGCACGTGGCAGCACATTATTGACAGACTCCAGAGGAAGTTGTCCCCAGTGAAGGGCCTCTACCGGGATCATCCCGGCGTCGCCGCTACGCCGCAAGGTCTCCAAGGTGAATATTTACAGACTGTGCAATAAAGCCCTGCTGTGGGAGTGGCATCCCGCAGCCAATGAGCTTCCCGACATTCCCAGCCACCCTGCTGGCCTGGCACCGCAAACTCGTGGCGATGACGTGGGACTACAGCAAGCATCGCCGTCCCGCATCGTCCCGCTGAACTGCGCGCGCAGATCGAACGACAACGAGCCGAGTTCCGCAGCTCACCGCGCCATGCGGCCACGGATGACGAGCCCGGCTCCTCGGCCTCATCTGCCGTGCGGGTTCTCACGCGCAAGCTTGAAGAGGAGCGGCGCGCTCGACGGAACGAGGTGGCGGAGTTGCGCAGAGCGTTGGACGTGGCCCAGGGCGAAAACCTTGAGCTGCGGCGACGCCTCGACCGATACGAGCCGACATGATCGCCCTCGTGGCCTTCGGCAAGCCGAGTAGGGGTGCCATGGGCACCTGGGGATCGCTTAGCGGGCAGTGGATTTCGTGACGATCTCCTGGACGTCCTCGGGCAATGTCGGTGCCGGCCACGCCTCATATCGAAGTGGCGCCCACTCGTGTGCGAACGGTCCTTGCCGAGTCTCGATCAGCCCCATGACCTCCAGACGGGCTTCGGCAACGCGGCGGTGAACTTGATCGTCTATCAGCCCCAGCCGCCTGCCGTGCTCATATTCGTCTTCATCCTTCCATCTGTACTGAGAAAGATCAGGTTCGACAATGAGGTCCAGCATGAGGTCGAAGGTGTCTATGCCCAGGTGAGTGCGTCGTTTCGGCATGTCGAAGTCGACATACCAGGCGAGCGGTTGATGATCGGAGTCGAAGAACTGGCGGACGGTGAAATAGGTGTCGATGCCATACCAGCTGCGCACCGCGGTGCCTTGCCAGGTCCACCATCCCAGTTCCCACCTGCCCGAGGCGAGCTCGCGGATCGTTCGTTCCCGCTGGCTGCCGCCGTTCAGGGTGGAGTCGATCCACGTGGTGGACGCCAGGCCGCGAAGCCCTGGCCATCCGGCCACCATCAGATACTTCTCGGTGTCTTGGAGAACGCGGTACGGGACCGCTGTCCAGACCTTCCCCTTCCAGATGTGGCGGCGCACGGCTGTCGCCCCGGCATCGAAGCGTCTATGGGCGTCGGTCTCCATGGCTCGATCTTGCATGATCCCGCGCAAGCCAGTCGATCTCGTGTTGATGTCGCTGCTGCGAACGAAAACACGGCCGTCGACGGAGGCTGCACCCTCGTCAACGGCCCTCTTGTGGCAGGCACAGATACGAGGTGGTCGACGTCGAGCCCGCTGGGATCGGTGACGACTTGATCGTCGTAGTAGGAGTACCCGCGGCCGCCTGACAGTTCTGCAGCCATCGCCGATCTGGAGAGAGGCATCGAGGCTTCCTCGATGAGGACCTCCACCCTGGTGGAGCAGCCGTCACGATCGGCGTCGATCCAGGGCCTGAAGCCGCTGTGCTGGTAGCCCGCGCGCGATTCGGCGCCGGGGGGGAGAGTGGCGACGGCTTCGGCGAGGAGCGGGCCGGCGTAGGTCGGCGTCTGAGGTGCGGCGGATGCCGGCGTGGCGTTGGGTGCGGTGATGGCGACGAGGGCGCCGACCAGGAAGGCATGGGTGGGCGTGGGGGCTCCACCGCTCATTACTGAGAGTTGTGATTCGTGGGAGTCCGCCGTCTCTACCCGCACAGTAAGAGCCCAGTAGCGAGTCGGTTGCCCAGTACTCCGACGAGGCGTTCGCCGATCTGCGCTTCTCGGCGCTGCCGCTGGTTTTTGCGTCATGGGACGAGCAGGTTGATAGCGACGCCGATGGGGATGGAGACGAGGGCGCCGATGCCGATGTAGATCCATTGTTGGCGTCGTTCAGCGCGGATGGTGGCTTCGGTCTCGCCGACGAGAATGTGGCGAATCTTCTCGGCTTCCTCCTTGTTGAGTTCGAGGAGCTTCCGCTGGTGCTCGGCGTCAGCGAGGAGTGTGTCGCGGATCGCTTGCTGGACGTCGAGATCGCGCTGGAGGTCTTCCATCAGTGCGGCCGCTTCTGCGAAGGCCGAGTTGACGGCCTCGATGCGGCGGCGCAGCCGTTCTCCGGGGTCCTCTGCAGCTTCCTTGGTTTTCCGCTCATCGACCCAGTTGACCCACCAAAACACGAGTAGGACTGCGATCATGGTTGCGTAGCGTAAGGCGGTGCTGAGAAGCTCGCCGAAGTTGCGGGGCCATAGCGCGGGCATGGGCTCTGCGACGGCGATCACAAGTGCAACGAAAGCGACGACGGCTATTGCATACCGGTACTTGCGGGCGGTCTTGGCTGACCTGCTACGGGTCTTCATGATGTCATTGCATCGCGTTCGTCTGGGACGGTCGTGCCGCGTGATCGAATCGGGATCTTGGTGCTTGTGCAATGGAGCCCCCGCCACCTCCCTGTACGAGGGATAGCGGGGGCTCTCTAGGTCAGGAAGGTCTGCTTGGCGAGGCGCCCCGGCCCGGTCGTAGGTCGTCGTGGTGGTACGGCCTTCGGCGTCGATCTGCTCAGTACGCCGGCCGAAGGTGTTGGAGCCCAGCTGGAGGCACGTGTCTCGCTGACGGCGGTGCCGCCTGTGCGTTCCACCTGCATGGCGGGCAACAGCAGCAGCGCCGGCGCACAGCGGTAAGCGCGGCCCGGATCATGTGCATGTCCTTGGTCAGAAGGACGCCGGATCACGTGGGCTTGAGCGTCGGTCCGCAGATGCGACTCGATGCGCCTGTCGAGTTCTGTATGGAGATGGTTGATGGCCGAGCGGGCCAAGGTGAGGCCGGCTGATGAAATACTCTCCCGGGAGTCTCTTTCTCGGTACTTGGCGCAATGGTCCAGGGATAGTGGAGTCAACGTAGAGATATGGGCGCTCCCGGATGAGATCGTACCGATCCGTGTAATGGCGGCGATCTCCGCCTGCATCGCCGAGGCCTTGTCCAATATCGAAAAGCACAGTCAGGCTCGCACCGTCTCTGTCGTCATCACGGTCAGTCCATCCGGCTTGAGGCTGACGATCAGCGACGACGGGTATGGGTTCGAGAAGCTTCGTCCTGGTTCGGGGATCGCTGTGATGCGGGCCGCGAAATCGGTTGGCGGATCCTTCGGCATCAATGGCACGCCGGGCGGCGGTACCACGATCAGCGGCGCAGTACCGCGTACGCGCTGGTAGATCTATCATGTTTACTACGTGTATGAGCGCTTGTAGGCTCGTCTTGTTCGCGACCCAGCCGCACCTCTTGATCTTGGTCGAGAATGTCTGGGACGTCTAGTACTCCCGTGACACTCGACTTGGCCGCGAGTCCCTTCCATCCGTCCTGTACCGGGGTCCGGGGTTACGGAACCGGTACCCGCCAACCTCCGACGCGTTACTGCCAAATATTGAGCGGCTGTGGGCCAACCCCTTCACTCGTTGTCTCTTCGCCCGAACTTCTCCGGGGGTGTGCTGTTCGAAGCGAGCAGTGTGGATACCTGTCGGCTCCAGCACGGATGTAATCGGCGTGATCGTAACGCTGTCTTCACCGCCTTCGGGATATTTGTTTAGTTCGTGATGTCGATGTACGTCGGCAGTTCGCTGCGTATGGGTCCTCTGGCAACCACACTGACGAAAGGTCATCTCGTGAACCCCCTCTCCCCGGACAACTTCTACGAGCCCGTTATCGGACTCGTCATGTTCCTCGTTACTCTGTTCGTCCTCGGCAAACTGCTTGTACCGCGCTTACAGAAGACGCTGGCCGAGCGGGCTGACGCGATCGACGGCGGAATCATGCGGGCAGAGGAGGCCCAAGCCGAGGTCCGGAATCTGGAGCGGCAATACCGCAAGCAGCTGGAAGAGGCCCGGCGCGACGCGGCGCTGCTGCGGGAGGAAGCCCGCGAGCAGGGCGCGCAGATCAGGGCCGAGCTCCGCGCGCAGGCGCAGGCCGAGGCTCGCCACCTCATCGGGACGGCGCACGCCCAGATCGAGGCCGACAGACAGGCGGCGTTCGCCCAGCTCCGTACGGAGATCGGCCGTCTGTCGACCGACCTGGCGGGCCGCATCATTGGGGAGCCATTGGAGGAGGACGTGCGGCATACCGGCATCGTGGCGCGATTCCAGGACGAGCTGGAGAACCGAACGGCCTCGTGAGGCAACGGTCCGACCGTTGGCAAACGCGCGGCAGACCGATCCGTGCGGCACCTTCATCGAGCAGGGCGACAGCAAGCGCGGCGAACCCATCGCCCGCACGCTGAAGGGGTGGACGGCGGTCCGGCCGACCCGCAGCCCGCCGCTGACGTGGTGCTCGATCCCGCGGCTACCTCCACCGTGGATGCGATGGGCCGCAAGACCGCCTACGCCTACTGGATGGACAACCGGCTCCGGCAGAGGATCGCCGACGGCGCCAAGCGGAACGGCTCGGCCACGCCGGCGGACGTGGTGGAGCCGGCCGAGTACGACCCGGCCGGCAACCTGACCCAGCAGATCAACGGCGGCGGCCTGGTCACCACCGGTTTCGTGGTCCCCAAGGCGTGAGGCGGCGCCGGACGGGGCTCGGGACAGACCCTTCCGGCGCCTCTCAGGACTACCGCTTCGGGAATCCGATCACGATCATCTCGGTGGCGTCCGTCTTGCCCGGGACGCGGCCGGCGCTGTCCGGGAAGTTGTTGTCCTGCATGACGGCGATCCTGTTGCCCGGCAGAGGGAGCAGCGCCTCCACGGACTGCAGGGGGAACTTGAAGGGGTCGCCGAGACCGTAACCCCCGGCGGGGTCGTCCGAGCCGATGTGGGCAGGGTTGCGCAGGTTCAGCAGGTCGGCGACCTCGGTCTTGACGAGGTAGCCGTCGGCGTCGGTCTTGCGCCGGTCGATCAAGTAGACGCGCTTGAAGGTGGCCTTGGGCCCCTCGTCGTCCTCACGCTCGATCAGGATGGCCCGGTTGGCGTCGAGGGTTTGCATGTCGGCGATGCGGTAGTCCTCGCCGTCCGTCCGGTACTGCCAGGAACGACCGGTGTATTGGTTCTGCTGGGTGTCGAACTCGTAGATGTAGCGCCGGAACGGGTTGGCGTCGTTGGTCAGCCGGCCTTCCACCGCGGGGTAGAGGAAGCGTCCGTCGGGGGAGGAAGCGAGGGCTTCGAAGCCGCGGCTGCCCTGTACCGTCGTGGGCTCGCCGTTCGCCGGCGTCGGGTTGTTCGGGGATTTGAGCGAGGGGTGGGCGATCGGGGCCTGCAGCAGCTTGCCGGTGCTGTCGAAGTGCAGAAGGAACGGCCCGAACTCGTCGCCGACCCACATTGACCCGTCGGGGGTCCGGGTCACCGACTCCGGGTCGAAGTCGCCGCCGGTGAGCAGCCGGTCCGCGGTGTTCTCGTTGACGATCTTGAAGGGGATCTTGTGGTCCGGGTCGGCGAGCGAGAGGAACCGGCCCACGTCGATGGTCCCGGCTCCGCCGCCGGCCGTCTCCCACTGTGGCGTGAAGTGGTAAAGCCGCAGCAGGAAGTCCACCGAGTTGCCCTTGGTCCCGAAACCGTTGTCGGGCATGGCCCAGAACGAGCCCTTGCCGTCGGGAAGCATGGACGAGATGCCGAGCACCAACTGGCTGGGGTAAGGAGGCGTCATGCCGTTGTTGGGGTCGCTGAAGGCGCCGGTGGGTGGGCCGGGGGCCGGGGCGTAGGCGGGCAGTGTGGCGCGGGCGAGCAGGGTCGCGCGAGCGGGGTCACCCGGAGGCGAGGCAACCTTGCCGGCGGCGAAGGCGGGGGTACCGACCAGCATGAGCGCCGCGGTGGCCAAAAGGATGAGAGGGCGACGTCGCACATTTTCTCCTGAGGAGCGGACCAGTGATGGGGCATGGGCGAGTCGGATCAAATCGGTCGACTATTAACTGCGGTTACGGACTTGATGGCGGCAGGCCGTAGGGGTGGCGAAATGCCGGTGACATCCGCTGGTCGCGCCGTCCGGACCGGTGCCGTCCGCCTCCGTCCTGCGGGCCGATCGGGCGGTGACGACCAAGCTCCGTTCCACGCGCTGCCGCGCGTCGGGATGGTCAAGCTGGCCCAGATCATCGGTGAGATCGACCCCGTGCTCGGACGTGCCGACTCCGCCGACCACCTGGTCGCCGAACACGGCAGCGCCTCTCTTCTTTCACGTGTGGCATGGTGGCCGCCTGTCGCAGCATGTTGCGACATCGCCGTGACGCCGGTGAGATCGTCACCCTGTCCGTGATGCGACATCGAGCCTGGCTCGGCCCGCGGAACCCCGCCCCAAGCAGGGCCGATGAGGTCGAGCATCACGATGGGAGCGGCCATTGGTCTCCCGGCATGCACAAACAGCCCACAACATCTTCGAGGTTTCCCGCGTCCGACTGACTATGACCTCACTTACCGAGCGCACGAGCCACCCAAGAGCCCGCCGATACGAAGCCTGGACCAACGCCGCCGCCCTGGCCGCCTGCCTGACGGTCGTCCTCGGCGGAGGTACCGCCAACGCGGCCCCCGTGGACGGCGCGGCGGCGCAGGCCGGCGCCGCCATCGCGGCGGATGCCGCCGGCCGGCTGGACCGGGTCGACTGGGCGTCCGTAGTGGAGCCGGCTCTGAAGTGCCCCAGACCGGGGCCGCACGCCACCTGGTACGTCGTGCGCGCCCGCGTGGCGGCCGTCGGCGACCTTACCCGTGACGGCAGGCGTGAGACCGTCGTCGTGTCGTCGTGCCCGAGCACGACGTCGAGCAATCCCTTGATCGCCTTTGTCTACGACGGAGCCTCCAAGCCCTCGGCTCCGCGCTTGCTCGGAAAACTCGGCAAGAACCGCTACTTCAAGTCCCTGAAGGTCGCGATCCGGGGCGGGCGTGTGCACCTGCACGGCGAGGCGCTCAGCGACCAGGCCCCCAGATGCTGCCCTGACCTGATCGTCAGCCAAACCTACAGATGGGACGGCACGCAGTTCCGCAGGGCGGCGGAAAAGGCGAACCGCATCACGTGACCACTCCCCCTGGCCCGCAGCCTCTACCAGCCCATCTCACGGACCGGTCGCATCAGATTCGAACGTCAACCCGACTTCCCAGGAGCTTCCGACGAGGTCAGCATCGTCACGGGGTTGATGCTGACCTCTCTTCGCAGGTGATCTCTTCTGGCAGGTCGGGCGTGTTGCACGGACCGCTAGTGCGGGGACGGCAGGCGGCCGGGGTCCGCGGTACTGGCCGAAGGGAGTGGCCCCAGGTCGGACTGCCGATCGGTGCCTGGTTCGTACCGGTCAGCCGGATCTCATAGGCGATCTCCTCGCCGAACCTCCAGACGACTTCCTGACAGACGCGGGCGAGGCCGGCGACGGCCTCGCCCGCCACTGCGCGCAGTGCGGCGGTGATCCTCACGGCCGGGCACGACTCCGCTGCTGAGGGCGTCGAACAGACGCTCCAGGCGGGCACGGTGGTCGTCTGCGATGGTGCCGGCCGCTTCTCCGGCGATCAGGCGCCGGGCGTTCTCCACCAGCGCGGCGGTGAAGAAGGCGGCGAGCAGGGGCCGTCGAAGGCCGGGTCGTGTTCGAGCTCGCCGGCGCAAGTTCGTTGGAGGTCGGAGGCGATCTCTCTGGCGCGGGCGACCAGCGCGGGCGAGGCCGCTACGGTCCGGAAGAAGGGGACGGACCCGTCCGTGTGGCCGGACAGGGCGTGCCGCTCCTTGAGGAGATGGAACGCCGTGTCGCGCAGGGACTGGAGCACTCCGGCGTCCGGGGCGCGGTCGCGTACCGCTGAGCGCAGGATCGACGGCGTCGACCTCGCGGTCCAGGCGGAGGTCCTCCTCGCGCGGGAAGTGCTTGAAGACCGTCACGGCCGAGACCCCGGCTGAGGGCCCGCTCAGGGAGTGGGTGTGGCCGCCTGACTCGTCGTTCGCGCAACCCATGTGCGAAGGGTTTCCGACTTGTGCCAGTGCTGATTGAAGTAGTCGGTGAAGTACTTGGCCGCCTCGGGGTCTTCCATGCTCATTCCCCTGATTACCTGCTCCGTTCCACCGGAGAAGGCCAGGAAGACGACGCGCTCGTCGACGATTGCCATGTTCAGCAGGTCCGCCTTGATGTCCCACTCCACCACGTGGGCCTCATAATTCTGAACTTCGCAAGTCTGGTCGAAATGGGTCATTGCCCACTTCCGCATCGCGTCAGAGTTCACGCAGATCAGGCGGCGGACGGAACGAGAGGAGTTGCCTCCGGCCCAGTCAAGCACGGCGTCGAAGTACTGCTTGGCCTCCTTCTGGGCCAGGGTGCTCGGCGGCGCTTGCCGTACGTACCAGACGTCGAGCTGGTTCTCCGCGCCCCGGAGGATCGCTGTGCGGAGAGCGCTGTAGAACTCGGCGTTGTTCTTGTAGCGGCGGAATTCTGTGCACTGGTGGTTGGCGAGCTTCTCCAGGGTCCGGTCCATGCCGCGTAGAGGGAGGAGACACCGTAGAATCGCGTAGAGCGCTACGAAGATCAATGGTAGGAACGCGGCAGGCGGCCAGTCGAAGACGGCGCCCAGAACGCTTGCGCCGACAACGATCACGCAGATGACGGTGATGATGCGGTCTTCGATGCGGTCGAGTGAGAGAGAAGCGAGAGACTTGCGCCGGTTGCGTGGGGGGGTCGCGTCCATGCTGTTGCCTTCCTCGTTATGCTCCAGTAGACGCTCAGAATCGGGAAGTAGTTCCAAGCGGTCTATTCGTGCGGCTCAAACAGCTACAGATCACGACGACACCGATCAGTGCCGTTGAAGAGGAACGGACATATTGTCAACGACGGCCGAATTCTGACTTTCCGTGATAGGCCCCGTTGAGTAGATCACGGTTCGGGTGTTCCGGCCGGTCGCCCAGCCTGATCACGAGCATCCGCAGCGTGTTGATCAAGGAGTTTGTCGCCGTCCTGTTCCCTCATCTGGTCGGCGTGTGCGTTGATCAGGTCTTCCGGCCGGGGACCACGGTAAGGATCCGGGCCAGGACCGGCACCGTGGAGGCCGCCTGCCCGGCCTGTGGAACGCCGTCGCAGCGGGTGCGCAGCCACTACGAACGGCGGCGTCCGATACCGCGGTCGGGAGGCCAGGAGGTGGTGTCGGCCGGCGGTCAGGGCGGACAGGATGGGGAGTCCCGCCCCGCCGCTTCGGGGTAACGCGTGTGGAGGAGTCCGCGGCAGAAGTCGGCGTTGCCCTCGATGCTGACTCGCACGGCACGGGCGAAGCGCAGCCGCAGCGCGGCCTCCTCGTCGGGGATCGGCTCGCCGCGCTCGTCGAGAAGCAGCGGCGACTGCGGCGAGCAGTCCAGCCCGAGTTCGGCCCTGCGGTGAAGCAGCCGCGCCAGCTCTGGGGACGGCGGGACCTCGCCCAGTCGCAGTCGCGCAGGCGGCAGGCCCTCGGCGGTCAACCGGGTGCCCAACCGGTCGAGGCTCGCCAGGTAGGCCTTGCGCCGGAACGTCAGGCGCAGCTCGTCAGGCTCTCCGCACGCCTCGCCGGGGAAGGACCCGGTGAACCCTGCCCCTTCCGAGACAGCCGCGTTGATCTCGTGGGCCGCGAAATGGTCCTCCAGCCGGACGTCGACCGCGACCACGCCGGGTACCGCTCGTACCGCTTGGCAGGCGTCGGCCACCATCAGGTAGGCGAAGTTCGGCGCGCAGAAGTACGTCGGCAGGCGGAGCCGTACCGAGACGTGCCCCTCGTGGACCTCGGCCTCGCTGACGAACCCGAGCTCGGTGATCGGCTCGTCCAGCTCGGGATCCCGTACGGTCGCCAGCGCGTCCCAAACGTCGCGGTCGAGGGACGGCACGCTCATGCCGGCACTTTCGGCCCGGACCCGACGGGCTCGTCGCTGCCCGCGTGGGCTTCCACGATGTCCAGCTCCGGCGGTACCGGGATGTCGTAGAGCCGGGCGGCGTTGAGGCCCAGGATCTTCTTCTTCACCTCAGGGGTGAGCTCGCCGTACTCTCCGCGCATGTCTACGGGGATCTGGAAGTCCACGAAGCGTTCGATGAGCCACTTGGGCGTCCAGATCGCGTAGTCGCTGGCGAAGGTGATCCGGTTCTCGTCGAGCCAGTACAGCAGTTCGCCGATCACCTGGGCGAAGTAGCGCGGCCTGGTGTGAATGAACGGCATCACGACGGCGAGCCCGCCGTAGACGTTCGGCTCCTGCGTGGCGATCCAGCAGAAATCCTCCAGCCTGGGTAGCCCACAATGCTCGACGATGAACGTCAGCTCAGGGAACATGCTCGCGACCTCGTCCACGTCGGCCACGTCGAACGCGTCCCGGTTGAGCGGGTAGATCGTCGGCCCCTTGTGGACGTGAATGTTGCGGATCCCGAGTTCCTGGCTTTTCTCGAGGTATCGGTAGGACCACGGGTCGGTCAGTTTCCAGCCCTTCGAAGCGCCCTTCCATTCGGCGGTGTAGAGCTTGACCCCTTTGAGATTCCAGCGCTCCGCCAGCGCCTCGAGCCTTTCGAGCCCCGCCTCACCGTCGCGCGGATCCCACGACCCGTTCACGATGAACTTGTCCGGGTACTTCTCCGCGAGCACCCCGTCCTGCTCGGTGGTGTTGAAGCCGGCCACGAAGAAGTCGTTGAGGTAGGTCGGCTGGAAGATGGCCTTGTCCACGTAGCCGGCCTCGAAGACGTCGTGCAGGATCCGTTCCTCGCTCTGCTGCCAGAACTCCTCCAGCGGCCAGACCTCCGACGCCGGAGAGAGATTGCGGTGGTAGTCGTAGAAGCAGTTGATGAAACCCTCGCCATAGCGGTTCGCCTGATTCGACGGCTTGGCGTCCCAGAAATGGATGTGCCCGTCGACGACGAAATACTGCCGGCCATCCTTTTCGTACATCTCAGCTCCTCGCGGGTACGAGAATTCCCCGGCCTTGCAGACGGCCGCTGTCCAGGTCGTCCATGGCCTCGTTGACGGCTTCGAGGGGATATTTCCTGGTATGCAGATGTACTTTTCCCTGCGCGGTCAGGGCCATCAGCTCGTCCAGATCGTTGTACGAACCGACGAGGTTGCCGATCACGTTGATCTCGTTGGAGATGATGTCGATGGTGGGGATCTCGACACGGCCCCCGTAGCCGATCACGAAGTAGGAGCCCGCGCGGCGCAGCATCGCCACGCCTTCGGCTTCGGTGCCTCCCTCGCCGACGAAGTCGAGCACGACGTGCGCGCCGCGCCCGCCGGTGAGGTCGGTGACCGCGTTGAGCTGGCTGCCGTCGGCCGGCACGGTGTGCGTGGCGCCCAACCCCTTGGCGAGCTCGAGTGCCGCCTGCGACCGGTCGACGACGATGATCTCGGCCGACGCCATGGCGGTCAGGCACTGCACGCCGATGTGGCCCAGCCCGCCGGCGCCGATCACCACGACCTGGGTGCCCGGGTAGAGCAGCGGCAGCGCTTTGCGTACCGCATGGTAGGCGGTCAGTCCCGCGTCGGCCAGCGCGGCGACGTCCGCGGGCTCCATCGAAGGATCCAGCTTGACTACGGACCTGGCGTTGGTGAGGAGGAACTCGGCCATGCCGCCATCGGTGTCGATACCGGGGAACTTCGCGTTGGCGCAGTGCACGTCGTCGCCGGCGCGGCACGCGCGGCACAGCCCGCAGCTGACGAGCGGGTGCAGGATGACCGCGTCGCCGGGCTGCACGCCCGTCACGGCCGAGCCGACATCCCGCACCCAGCCGGCGTTCTCGTGCCCGATCGTGTACGGCAAGGCCACGCCGGACTTCTCCGCCCACTGACCTTCTACGATGTGCAGGTCCGTACGGCACAACCCGGTCCCGCCGATCTCGACCAGCACGTCCAGCGGCCCGCTGATCTCGGGGTCGGGGACGTCCTCGACCACCGGGCGCTTGTTGTACTCGTGAAGCCGTACGGCTCTCATCGCCACTCCCCGACCTACGAAAGGCTGTAGCTCGATCGTTGGAGGGTCACCGGGTGCGGTCAATGGTCGAGAATTCACGGAGCCGGAATTTTGCCCGATATTTCACAAGGCCGGAATTCCGGGGGCGACATTGGGCAACTCCCGGCCCTCTACAGGCGGGATGCCGAGGTTCTCGATCGAGGGCAGCTTGGTGTGTCACCACGCACGGAGCAGTCCCATCAGTACAGGTGGTCGACAGATCCGACGACGGCGGGGATCGCGCCGTCTCCCCGGCGAAATACCGAGCCGTCTTGCACAGGGTCCCGCTCCACATCCAGTTCACGCACCCGCCGGCGCAGCTCGGCGTTCTCGGCCTCCACCGCCTCCGGCGACGCCTCGCCGCCGGTGCCGGCGCTCTTCGGCCTGCGTCCCGGCCGGCCCGCCTCAACCCGCTCCGTGCGCGCGGACCGGATCCAGTTCCGGAACGTCTCGGGGCCGACCCCAAGTCGGTGGCGATCCCCGCGCTCGTTGCTCCTGGCCTGGACTCATACAGCGCCACCGCGTCCTTCTTGAACTGCGGTGGACAGTTCTTCATCCCCAACGGGACACTCTCCCGATCTCCCCGAACCAGTAGGGTTCAGGGTCTCAGGTGTCCAGCCCCCGGGCGGAACGCCCGAGTTCTCAGCGGGCAGCCCGTGCGGCTGAGGCAAGGCCCTCGCGGAGCGCGTGCTGGAATTACTTCAGAGAATTGACATTCTGACGAGTAATCCGTGAGGTCGTCAGAGGAGATCCATTTCGACCCTTGTCATTCCCTGCAAGACTGTCCGCACCGTGCCCCCACCGCGTCGGAGCCTGAGGGATGGAAAGCTGACAGATGCGCCTTGACATCATCCGGAGATTCGCCGCTTGGGCGACCATGAACGCCGACGGCATGATCGCCCTTGCCCTTGCTGTGATCGTAGCCGTGCTGGGCACAACCGTCGATGAACTGCCACCTGGACTCACTGAGAGCGCCACGTTGCTCGTCATGGCCCTTGTGGGGACCACGGTCCTTCGCGATCGGGCCCACTTATCCTGGCGGTTCGAACAACTCGAAAACCTGATCAAAGAGGCATCCCCCACGCTGCGCCGCAGGTCGGTCACGTCCGAAGACGACGACCTCGATCAGCGCTTCCACTATCTGGCCGAGCGGCTGGAGGACACTTTCCAAGAACTGGAAGAGCTTGAGAATGCGATGCGGGCGCGCGCCGCCATGGCCCGCAGGCTCGCGGCCGAAGCAGAATCCAATAGGCGTGAGGCCGAGACGAGTCGTGAAGTAGCGGAGCGGCGCCAGGAAGAGGCCAAGGCGTTCGACCTCCTACTCCAGAGCAAGATCGACGATGTGGCAGAGCGTGTGGAGAAACGCGGCCAAGGCACCCAGCGGCGGTACATGCTCTACGGCGTCGTCCTCGGGGCCACAGCCGCCATCTTGCTTGACGCGAGCAAGGCCCTGTGGGCGTTCTGGACGTAACCCAGCCCCACCGCTTCCCAGACACAGGGACGCTCAGGCGTGCGGACGTGAGGTCTGCCCTGGTAGTGGCAGTGTCGGGCTGTCCCTTGGTGACGGCGGCACCAGTCTGACCAGCGCCGGGTGTTCGTGATCGTGTGGGTGGTGGTCCGGCGACCTGATCGGTGCCCTTGAGGGCCTTGTCGTCTCGCTTGATGTCCACGCCTGGGACCCCGAGCGCACGCAGCTGCGCGCGCTCATGGGGCGGCTCCGTCAGATGACGGTGACGTACTGGGCCAGTTCGCCGCGCGAGGTGATGCCCAGTTTCGGGAACGCCTTGTACAGGTGGTAGGCGACCGTGCGCGGGCTGAGGAACAGGTGGGCGCCGATCTCACGGTTCGAGGCGCCCGTCGCTGCCAGCCGTACCACCTGGAGCTCTTGTGGGGTGAGGGCGGCCAGCGGATCCTCGGCGTGGCGGCGGTCGGACAGGGAGGCGCCGGCGGCCCGCAGTTCGGTCGCCGCGCGTTTCGCCCAGGGAGCGGCGCCGAGCCGTTCGAAGCCCTCCATCGCCGCGCGCAGGTGTGTGCGGGCCTCGGCGCGCCGCTGGTGGCGGCGCAGCCACTCGCCGTACAGCAGTTCGGTGCGGGCTTGCTCGAAGGGCTGATCGGCCTGCCGGTGGAGGGCGAGTGCCCGCGCGTAGCCGTCGCCGTCGCCGCTCAGCAGCGCTTCGCACCGCTTGAGTACGGCATGTGCCCAGGGCTGGTCGATGACGTTCGCCCAGTCGCGGAAGCGGGTGAAGGCCGGCCGGGCCCGCTCGGGTGTTCCGGCACGGGCGGCGGCCTCGACGTAGTCGGGGCAGGCGTACCACCACAGGAAGGCATGTCGAGCCGGTCCGGCCAGGGCCTGGTCCATTCGCTCGAGCACCGCGGTGTGTCGTCCAGCGGCGAGATCGAGGGCGATCAGCGCGTACGTTCCCCAGCCCAGGCCGGTCATCCACGCCCCGTCCACGTCGTCCGCCCTGGCGACCAGTTCGCGGCAGCGCTCCTCCTCACCGGCGACGCCGGCGAGCCAGGCGGCCAGGCCGGTGAGATAGTCGTGCCAGTACGGCTGGCCGACGTCCTCGGCGATGTGTATTCCGTCGGCCGCGCTCTCGCGCGCGGCGTGATGTCGTCCATTGGTGAGCTGGGCCAGGGCCAGCAGCATCATGGCCTGCGGCAGGCGACCGGCTCGCCCCGCGGTACGGCACTCGGCGACGAGCCGGGTGGCGTCTTGCAGCATGGCGTGCTGGTCGCCGCGCATGAATCCCCTGTATGCGGCCAGCAACCGCAGGTCGACCGGCACCGATTCCTCACTGCGAAGGCCTGGGCCCGTGATCGCGGCCATGAGGTCGCCCTCCAGCAGGCGGCGCATCCCGTGGTTGAGCGCGTGCACCGCGCCGAGCGGCCCGTCCAGGCGGGGGGTCAGCTCCTCGGTCCGGCGGGCGAGCGGCACCTGGTCGGGATGTGTCCTGCTGCTCCAGACGTACACGCTCGCCAGGCCGAGCATGGTCAGCGCAGACACCGGGTCGGCGGCGGCGATGAGCTCGGCGCCCTCCTGCAGCAGCCGGGTCGCCTCCAGCGGCCGGCCCGCCTGGAAGGCGAGCGTCGCCCGCACCCGCGCCAGCTCCGCTGCCACCTCCTCGTCCTGTGGCCGGTCGGCGCGGCGAGCCAAGCCCTCTGCCTGCTGCCACAGCCCCGCGTCCAACGCCGCCGTCGCACCGGCCGTCAACCTGCGTACCTTGGCTGCGGGATCGGCCGACAGCTCGGCGGCGCGCGTGTACGCCGCGGCGGCGGTCGCCTGGCCGCCACGATGCCTGGCCCGAGTGGCAGATGTCTCCAGAGCCGCGGCCACCTGTTCGTCGGGTTCGGTGGTGACCGCCGCCAGATGCCAGGCGCGGCGGTCGTCGTCGACGGTCTTCGCCAAGGCCTGGTGCGCTGCCATGCGCTGGGCGACGTCAGCGGACAGTCGCGCCGCCGTACGAACCAGTGGGTGACGGAAGCGCAGGCCCGCTTCCGTCACTGTGATCAGTCCGGCCCGCTCGGCCGGCGCGAAATCGGTCAGACTGCCGCCCAGCTCTCGCAGCGCCCGCGTCAGTGTGTCCAGAGCGCCGGTGTCTTCCAGCGCCGCCACCAGCACGCACGTCCGGGCCGCGGCGGGCAGCTCCCCGAGCCGCGCGCGGAATCCGGCCACCACGCGGCCAGTGACCGGCTCGCCGCCAAGGGAGAGCGCCAACGGCGCGAACACCTCCGTGCGGGGCAGTTCCAGCAGCGCGAGCGGGTTTCCCTGCGCTTCGGCGACAACCTGCTCACGGACGGCCAGCGCCAACTCGCGATCACTGCCGGCCAGCAACTGCCTGGCCGCGTCGAGGGTCAGCCCGCCCAGTCTCAGCTCCGGCACCACCGATGCCGGAAACGCGCCCACCTCGTCCCTGGCCGCGAAGATGACCGCGACCGGCTCGGCGTGCAGACGGCGGGCGGCGAACAGCAGGGCGTCGGCCGACTCCCGGTCGAGCCAGTGGGCGTCGTCCACCAGGCACAGCAGCGGCCCGTCGGCCGACAACTCGGTGAGCAGGCCCAACGTGGCCAGCCCGATCAGGTACCGTTCCGCGGGCGCGGCTGTGACCGCACCCAGCGCGCCCAGCAACGCATCGGCCTGATTGCGCGGCAACGCCTTGATGCGGTCGAGGACAGAGCGCAACAACAGCTGCAGGGCGGCGAACGGCAGGGTAGCCTCCGACTCCACCCCGCTCACCCGCAGCACGCGGGCCTGCGATGTGGTGGCGGCGTGGTCGAGCAACGCCGACTTGCCGATGCCCGCCTCGCCCCGCACGACCAGCGCTCCGGCCCGGCCGTCGCGAGCGTCGCGGAGCAGGCGGTCGATGATCATCTGCTCGTTCTCGCGCCCGTACAACATCGGTCTCTATGCCGCGATCCCGGCGAAGGTGAGCCGGATCGAGTACAGGTCACCGGCCGAGTTGGTGATGAACAGGTTGTTGCGCTTGGCGCCGCCGAAGGTGAGGTTCGAGGCCGACTCGGGCAGCAGGAGCTTGCACAGCAGGGTGCCATCGGGGTGATAACAGTGCAGGCCGTCGAGGGCGGCGGCCCAGACACGGCCGTAGCAGTCGAGCCGGATACCGTCGAACCAGGCCTCGGCGAAGACCTTGCCACCGGACAGCGTGCCGTCGTCGCGGACCTCGAAGACGCGCATGTGCCGCTTGCGGGTGTCAACGATGTACACCTGGCTCTCGTCCGGAGAGAAGGCCAGCCCGTTGGGGCGGACGAAGTCGTCGGCGACGATCGTCAGTTCGCCGGTCTCCGGATCGAGCCGGTACACGTGGTCTGCGCCGATCTCGCTGTCGGCCGGGCTGCCCTCGTAGTAGCCGGTGATGCCGTAGCGTGGATCGGTGAACCAGATCGAGCCGTCAGAGCGGACGACGACGTCGTTCGGACTGTTGAGCCTCCTGCCCCGGTAGCTGTCGGCAAGCACGGTAATCGAGCCGTCGTACTCGGTCCTGGTCACCCGGCGAGTCCCCTGCTCGCAGGTGATCAGCCTGCCCTGGCGGTCGACCGAGTTGCCGTTGGCGTTACCGGACGGGCTCCTGAACACGCCGACGGCACCGGTCGTCTCATCCCAGCGCAGCAGCCGGTCGTTGGGGATGTCGCTCCATACCAGGTAGCGCCCGGCCGGGAAGTAGACCGGCCCCTCGGTCTTGCGGCTGCCGCGATGCAACACCTCCACGTAATCGTCGCCGCCGTCAAATCCGAAACGCTCGTCCAGCACCTCGAACCGTGCCTTGAACCTGTCCATTGCCGGACCTCCTTTCGCAAAGGCCATGTCTGCCAGATCTACCCGGCCGCCGATCAGCTCGGCGGCGCGCACCGCGGCCGTGAGTGCCTGGCCCTGCCCGGTCCAGCGATGCACGTCAGGTGCGGTGTCGGCGAACGTGATCGCATGCTCGTCCTGTTGGCGACGACGCGGTCGAGGAGCAGCGCCCAGCACGAGAGCCCTCATGGGAACCCTTCTTTTCGCGTCGTTGAGCGACGCTACTGGTGGGGCGGGGAGTCCCGGATCTGTCAGATGACCGGGTTGTCGGCCAGGTCGAGCCTGGCCAGCCCGATGCGGGAGGTCACGCCCAGCTTGGGGTAGGCGTTGGACAGGTGATAGCCGGCGGTGCGTGGGCTGATGAACAGCCGAGCGCCGATCTCGCGATTGCTCATGCCGGCCGCGGCGAGCCGTACCACCTGCAACTCCTGCGCGGTCAGCCGCGCGACGAGATCCCCCGCACCCGCTGTGGGCAGCGGATCGGCGCCGGTTGCCCGCAGCTCGCTCCTGGCCCGCTCGGCCCAGGGTGCGGCGCGCATCCGCTCGAACGATTCCAGCGCCGATCCCAGGTGCCGGCGTGCGGCTCCACGCCGTTTGGCACGCCGTAGCCATTCGCCATACAGCAGGTGTGTACGCGCCAGCTCGAACGGTCGCCCGTCCCCGGCATGCGCGGCCAGCGCGGCCTCGAAGGCAGGGCCCGCCTGCTCGTCCGGCGCGAGCAGGGCCCGGCAGCGCAGCGCGATGGCCCGCGCCCACGGTGTGCCCGTCCCGGTCGCCCATCGTTCGAACTGCTCGCACGCCTCACTCGCGTCCCCGCCCAGCCTGGCTACCGCCTCCACCTGCTCGGGCAGGCTGAGCACGGCGACGACGACATGCCGGTGGGGGCCCGCGGTGACGCCGGCCAGCCGGTGCGCCGCCGCCTCATACCGTCCGAAGCCGAGATCGAGCAGGCCCAGCGCGTAGGCGTGCCAGGCGGGGCTCGGCAGGTCCTCGCCGGCCGACCGCCGGCAGCCCGTCTTGTCGCCGTCGATCGCGGACAGTATGGCCAGCACCCCGACGAGCATCGTCACGTAGTGGCGCTGCCCCGTGTCACGCGCGATCTCCAGCCCCTCGATCGCGGTGGCGTGCGCGTCGTGGTGCCTGCCCAGGAACAGCCGGCAGTGCGCCAGTCGCAGCAGCACTCTGGGCAGCGCGCCGAGCGCGCCCTGCTCACGGCACTCCCGGTCCAGGGCGACCGCGTCATCGTGAACGGTCTGGTGGTCGCCGAGCAGCATCTCCCAGCCCTGCAGCCGCGACTGTTCGGACAGGCCGCGATCGTGACGGGTAGCGGTGACGTGCGCCGCGAAATCCCGCAGCGCGGCAGCGCCGGACGCGATGTCGCCCGTGGCGAGCAGGCGCAGCCCGTCGGCGCCCCGGAGGAGAAAGGCATCGGGCACGTCCAGGCCGGACAGCCGGGCAGCGGTGTCCCCGGCTGCTGCCTCAGGGACGGGCGAGTCCCAGGCCGCCGCCATCGCCTCGAACGTCATCAAGGCACCCGCCTGGCGGTCGAGCGGCGCAACATGCGTGGCCGCGTCGAGCAGGAGTGTGCGCGCTGACTCCGGCCGGCCCCTGGCATGTTCCAACCGGGCCCTCGTCAAGGCCAGGCGGGCGATCCACGCCGGGTCGCGCACGTACGGCAGCGCCTCGCCCGCTAGCGCGGCGGCGTGCTCGATCAGCCCCGCTTCGTTCGCCGCCATGGCCGCTGCGGCAAGGCGGCGCCCCCGGGTGTCCCGATCTTCGGTCAGTTGCGCCGCGCGGCGGTAGGCAGCGGCGACCGCGGCCAGGCCGCCACGCGACCTGAACAGCTCGGCGTTGCGCTCCAGTTCGGTCGCCGCCTGCTCGTCATGGCCCACCGTCGCCGCGGCCAGGTGCCAGGCCCGGCGTCCGCCATCCCCGACCGTCTCGGCAAGTGCGTGGTGCGCGGCCATCCGTTGCGACAGCGGCGCGCTCTGATAGGCGGCGGCGCGTGCCAGCGGATGGCGGAACCTCAAGCGGCCCTCGGCGACCCGGATCAGCCCGGCGTCGGCCGCAGGCCCCAGATCGGCCACCGATGCGCCCATCCGCTGCCCCGCGCGTACGATCAGGGCCGGGTCGCCCGTGTCGTCCGCCGCCGCGATCGTCAGCAGCGTGCGCGCAGGCGCGGGTAGCGCACCGATCCGCGCATCGAAGATCCGCTGGATCCGCCAGGAGACCGGCATGACACCGATCTCGTGCTCGTCCACCGGCTCAATGCCGTCCCGCTGGGCAGGGCTGAGCGCGCCGACCAGCTCCACCAGCGCCAGGGGATTGCCCTGCGCCTGGGACAGCAATCCCTGACGTGCCGAGACATGCAGGTCGGGCGCATGATCAGCGAGCAGGGCCGCCCCGGCCTCGTCGGAGAGCGGCCCCAACTCCACGACCGGCACGCCCGGACGGTCGAACACCGGCGAGCCGTCGCGCACGGCGAAGATCATGGCCACGCGCTCGGCGCCCAGCCTGCGGGCGGCGAACAGCAGCGCCTCGGCCGACTCCAGGTCCAGCCAGTGCGCGTCGTCGATCAACACCACCACCGGCTGCTCCTCGGCCAGCTCGCCGAGCAGGGTCAGCGCGGCGGCACCGACCAGGAAACGATCGCCCGCCGCGCCGTACGGCGAATCGATCAGCCCGCGCAGGGCGCGGGCGTGCTGCTCCGGCAGCCGATCGGCCAGATCACGCACCTCACGGAACAGCACCTGCAATCCCGCGTAGGGGAGCTCGGCTTCCGACTCCACGCCCCAGGCCCACAGCAGCCTGGACTCCCCGGCCGAGGAAGACACGGACTCCAACAGAGTCGTCTTGCCCGCGCCCGCCTCGCCGCGGATCACCACGGCACCGCCACGGCCTTCCCGCGCCCGCGACAGGGCACGCTCAAGCGCTGCGACCTCGGCTGCCCGCCCCCTCAACACGCCCGCCACCCTACCGACCGGTGTGACGAGGCAGGTCGGGCGCGGTACGTCAGTAGTAGTGGCGCATGATCTCGGTGGCCCACGGGGGCTGGGTCGTGGGTCCGACGGGGCCGAACTCGCTCATGTACGGCTTGATGTCCAGCACGGGAGTGCCGTCCACCGCGTCCAGGCCCCGCACGTGCGCCTCCAGCCCATCGACCTTGGTCAGGCGGCAGCGAGAGAGCCCGAGCCGGTTGGGGCGGTTCTTGCCGCGCTGGGCGAAGATCCCGACCAACGGCCAGTCGGTGTTGCCGCGGGGGTGGCGGGCGCCGGTCTCGATCTTCTCGGCCGGCACCCGGTCGAAGAAGTAGATGACCTCCAGGTGCGAGAAACCGTCCAGGCCGGCCAGCGCGTCAGGGCCGAACTGCGCCGCGTCCAACCTGATGACGGCGGAGACCGTCCCCCAATCGTCGTCGAAGACCACCTCCCGCCCGCCGATCACGTGACCGATGGGACGGGCGACCACTTCCTTCAGCATGTGATTCAACGTCCCACATAGAGGCGGTAGGTCGCCAGGATATTGAGCCGATGCAGGTTCCTGCACAGGTCGAGCATGGCGTGCCGGGCGAGGTCCGGTGGGACCTGGTAGGTGGCGAGCGCGGCTGACAGCTCCGGATCGAGTCGCTCGGCCCACGGGTTGGTGCAGGCGGCCATCGTCTCATCCAAGGGACGGCCGGCCCGCACAGCGGCGAGGACCTCCTCGTGCAGCAGTTCCAGATAGGCGATGAGCGTGTCGATGGCGGCGTGCCCGCCGCCCATCGGGCCGTGGCCGGGCACGATCGTCTCCAGGTCGGGCAGCGCCTGCCTCATCCGGCGCAGTGACTCCAGGTACGGCAGCGGGCCGCCCTGGAGCAGCATGTGCGCGATGCCCGCGTGCGCCAGGAAATTGCCGGTCCAGGCGGTCCGCGTGTCGGGGACGTAGACGACGGTGTCGCCGGGGCCGTTGCCGGGGCCGAAGTGCCAGAGCTGGACTGTTCGGCCGCCGAGGTCGATCTCGGCGAAGGAGTCGAAGGTGATGTCCGGGAGCCGCCAGCGGGTCACGGCGGTGAACGACGCCTCGTCGCCGTACATGTTGCCCGACCTGACCTGCTTCTCGTAGTCCAGATCGGCCATGTTCTCCTTGTTGAGGCGTGACGACACGATGACGGTGTCCTCGGGGAAGGCCAGGTTTCCGAAGGTGTGGTCGCCGTGGTAGGTCGTGTTGGCGAGGTAGCGCACCGGCCGGTCGGTCAGCTCGGCGGCCAGGTCCTGGATCTGCCGAGACACCTCGGGGGTGATTCCCGCGTCGACGATCAGGGCGGTGTCGTGGCCGACGACGAGCCCGTTGTTGTCCTTCGGCGGCAGGTTCGCCATCAGCGCGTGGACGCCGGGCGCCAACTCGCGGGGGAGCAGTCGCAAACCTGCGGGTGAGAGGTTGGGTCCGGCGTATCCGGCGGGCCGTTCGGCGATCTCACGGTCGGGGATGCGGGTGGTCACAGCTGGGCCTCCAGACGCTCGAACATCAGCGGCACCTGCTTGCCGAGCTGGGCTTTGACGAGATGCTCTGCCATCTTCGGCACGCCGTCGAGCTCCAGACGGAACTCCACCGCGCACCCACCCTCGGCAGGCAGCACGCCGTACGTCTGAGAGACGCCGGGTCGGGTGCCCGGCGCGGTCCGCAGCGAGATGCGCGCGCCGGGCAGGCATTCGGTCACGGTGAGGGCGATCTCGGTACGGCGGCCCATCACCTTGCGCACCTGGTTGAGGGCGGCGCCCTCCCGCAGTGGACCGTCGAGGTGTGCTTCCAGCACGTCTGACTGCCATGCCGGGTATCCACCCAGGTCGGCCAGCACGGCGAAGACGGCCTCCACCGGCTGGGGATAGCGGGCGACGTGGTCGACGGTGATCATGAGTTGCTCCTCAGCAGTTGGGCGGTGAACGGGTTGAGCTCGTGGGGTTCCTCCTCGCCGATGACGACGGTGCCGCCGAGATTGACCAGGTGGTCGCCGATGACGGCGTTGGGTTCGAAGGCGAAGGTCATCCCGGGGGCCAGCGGGAGTTCGCCGCCCATGGTGGGCACCTCGAACAGCCGGCCGTACTCCTGGGCCTCGGGCACGCGGCGCAGTCCCGCGCCGAAGCCGCAGACGGGCCCCATCGGGTTGAGGGTGTGCACGAGCGGGTGGATGTTCCAGGCATCGGCGTTCTTCAACGGGGCCTGCATGGCCTCGACGAGGTCGCCGAAGGTGTTGCCTGGCCGGGCCGCGGCCAGCCCGGCCTCGTAGCTGGCGCGGGCGACCTCGGCGCCCAGCTCGATGTCGGGGTGCGGCTCGCCGACGGCGATGGCGACCTGGTGCTGGGTCTCCTTCATGCCGAACCGGCAGAACACCTCGGCCATGATGACGTCACCGTCGTCGATGACGCGTGGCGCTTGCGGGCGGTAGGACCAGGCGGGCGGGCCCCAGGAGATGAACCCGGGACCGGAGGACAGCAGCATGTCGGGGGCGGCCACGCCGCGCTGGAAGGCCGCCGCCATACCCGCGGCGTACACCTCGGCCTCGCTGACGCCGGGCCTGGCCGCGTTCAGCATGGCCCGGGCCATCGCGTCACCGGCGGCGGCTGAGTGCCGGACGACCGCCAGCTCCTCCTCCGACTGGCAGATGGTGGCGAACAGGTGGCTCAGCCCGACCGGCGTGAAGGTCACCTCGGGCAGCTCGGCGAGTACCTGGCTCCACAAGCCGTGCGGCATGATCGGGTTGATGTGGAAGGGCGGGTAGGGGTCCAGCCCGAGCACGCCGACCGCCGCGGATTCCAGGCGGTGTTCGCGCAGGACCTCGACCACGCCTGCCGCGTGCTTGGCGACGCGGATGTCGCGCGGGGCGATCCACAGTTCCTCGCCGCGTCTGCGTGCCTGGATGTGGTCGGCGACGGGAAGCGTGGACCAGGTCAGCTGGATCGGGTCGGCGTCGCGGCAGAAGATGACGATCGCACCGGGACGGTCGTTGGTGAAGTACACATCCGGCGCGAAGGGCGCCAGGTCGGCGCATTCATGCTCGCCGTAGGCGATGAGAGCTTGGACGCCCTCGGCTTCCATGATCTGCCGGGCGAGCGCCCAGCGGCGGTCTCGCTCGGCGAGAGAGTAGGTGGGAACGTGCATGCCGCCGACGCTACGGACGCGTGGTGGGGCCCGGCTTCCGTCAGCTGACTGTAGTTGCCTGTACGGCCGAGCGGCGCCTCACCCGTCAGGCGGCGTCACCACTCAGTGACGACAAGCGACACGAGTGGTGACCGCAAGCCTCACAACCAGCTCACCGGCCCAGGTCGTCCCACTCCTGGAGCAGGTGGGCCGTGGCCGCCGCAGGGGCCGTGAACGACCAGCGGCCCGGCGGCAGGTTCAGGGCGCAGCCCCCGTCGGCCAGCCTGGTGGTCGGCAGCTGCTCGCTGAGGCCCATGAGGAAGGTGCCGTTGACGCTCATCCCGTCCCATGCGCCGCGCACGGGCAGCACCGCGCGGGCGGTCACGCCCTCCGGGACGGCGAACGTGAACTGCACCCCGTCGGGCCCGGCCCGCCAGCCCGACTCGACCGTCCCCGACGCGCTCTCGTAGCGGGCGTGCGCCTGGCGCAGCAGCGGGACGGGGCCGGGACGCAGCAGCAGCTCGCCGAAGCCGCCACCTGTCCCGCGCGGGTCGTCGCCCAGGCCCGCCACGTGCCGGAACAGCCAGTCGCCCACGCAGCCGTAGGCGTAGTGGTTGAAGGAGTTCATGGCCGGCGTCTGCAGGCCGTGCCGGTGGTGCCAGGCGTCCCAGCGCTCCCACATGGTCGTCGCCCCGGCGCGGAGCTGGTAGCGCCAGGACGGATAGCCCTCCTGGTTGAAGATCCGGCACGCCAGGTCGTGGTGGCCGGTCTCGGACAGCACGGGCAGCAGCAGGGGGGTGCCGACGAAGCCCGTCATGAGCCGGTGCCCGTCGGCGCGGACCAGCTCGGCCAGCGCCTGCGCCGACGCGGCCCGGTCCTCGGGCGGGACCAGGTCCCAGGCGAGGGCGACGGCGTAGCCGGTCTGCGTCTCGGTGTGCAGCCTCGGCCCGCTGAGGAAGGCCCGCTGGAAGGCGCCCGACACGCGGGTGAACGCCTCGCCGTACTCCGGCGCGTGCGGCTCGCCGAGCACGTCGGCCACGTGCGCGACCAGGCGGAGGCTGCGGGCGAGGGCGGCGGTGGCGATGAGGCTCTTGGGCGTCTCGACCGTGCCGGGGGCCAGCCAGTCGCCCAGGGCCCTGCCCGGTCTGATGCCGTCCTCGGCCTGGGCCAGGCAGTAGTCGGCCCACCGCCGCATCGGGTCGTAGGCGCGGCGCAGCGTGCGGTCGTCGCCGTAGCGCCGCCACAGCAGCCACGGCACCTCGACCAGCGCGTCGGACCATACGGGGGAGTCGTATCCGTACTCGGGCAGGACCGGCGCGACATGCGGGACCGCGCCGTCGGCCCGCTGCCCGTCGATCAGCGTCGTCACCCAGCCGGACAGGAACGCCTGCGTGTGCCGCAGGAAGCTGAGCGTCGAGCCGAACACCGAGATGTCGGCCGTCCAGCCGGTCCGCTCGTCGCGCTGCGGGCAGTCGGTCGGCACGCTCACCAGGTTGCCGTCCGCCGACGCGCCGATGTTGGCGACGAGTTGCCGTACGGCGGGATCGCTCACGGTCAGCGAGCCGGTGACGGCGAGCGTGGAGGACAGCAGCACCGCCTCCAGGTCGTCCGGCGTCAGCGCGCCCGGCCAGCCGGTGACCTCCGCGTAGCGGAACCCGTGCAGGG
Organism: Nonomuraea sp. NPDC003727; assembly: GCF_053586935.1. Lineage (NCBI taxonomy): Bacteria > Bacillati > Actinomycetota > Actinomycetes > Streptosporangiales > Streptosporangiaceae > Nonomuraea > Nonomuraea sp. NPDC003727. Next base: position 49,112 of record NZ_JBSFNE010000027.1, on the reverse strand, counting down.
TGAAGGCGGGCTCCACGACGTGCGCGCCGGGGCCGAGGACGAACTCGTCACGCTGGTCCGCGGTGCGCAGGTTGTCGGTGTAGAGCCGCCCGGTCGCGGTCAGCTCCTCCCCGTGCCGCACCACGATCCGTACGGGGTCCGGCGCGTCGACGCGCAGCCGTACGCGCCCGACGACGTTCCGCCCGAAGTCGGCCACCTGGACGCCCGGCGCGGGTTCGGTCACGGACACGGCGGGCACCGTGCCGGTCACCCGCACCGGGGGAGCGGGGTCGGCCTCCACCAGGATCTCCGGGGCGGCCGTCGTCTCGGCGGGTCCGACCTGCCGGGATGGGGCCTGGACGGTCTCGCCCATCACCAGGTCGGCGCGCGGGCGGCCGAGATCCCGCCGGGTCCAGGCCGCGTCCGTGGCGAACACGCGGCGGACCCCGTCGTCGTCCCGTACGAGCACCTGGGCGCTGGCAGCGGGCCGGTCGCCGTAGCGGCGCGGGCCGCCGCCGGCGACGTGACCGGCGTACCAGCCGGGAGCGAGCCACAGCTCCAGCTCGTTCTCGCCGGGTACGAGCAGCTCCGTGAGCTCCAGCAGCCGATAGCGCGTCCGGCGACCGTAGTCGGTCCAGCCGGGGGCCAGCTCCTCCTCGCCCAGCCGCACCCCGTTGAGCAGCGCCCGGTAGACGCCCAGCGCGGTGGCGGCCAGCCAGGCGCGCCCGGGAGCGTGACGCCAGGTGAACGACCCGCGCAGGCTCACCGCCGCCCGGGGGTCGCCCGCCAGCCAGGGGGCGTCCCACCCGCCGCGCGCCCGCAGGCCCGTGGTGAACGCGCCGGTCGCGTGCCCTTCCACACTCCACGTGTACGGCGTCAGCGGTGCCAGCCACTCATCCGGCACGTCCACGCCGTACGATCCGGCAGGCACGGACGACCGCCACACCTCGCGCCCGTCCGAGGACACCACCACGGTGGCCTCCTGGATCAGCCGGGCGTCCCACGACAGCCGGGGCGACGGCTCGTCCACGCCCACCGGATCCGCCAGACCGCACGTCAGGCCCACCCGTGGAGCGGGCAGGGCCGAACGGATGAACGGCGCCTGCGCGCCGGAGACCTGCACTCCGAGCACCCCCGAATCCCGGTTCACGCATCGAGCCCGGTGGTGAAGGCGTTGTGCAGACCGTCGACGTCGACGCCGGACAGGCTCGGCGCCATCACGTTGATCAGCAGCACGAAGCACGCGTCCTGCTCCGGGTACATCCACCACTGGCACCCCGAGGCGCCGCCGTGCCCGTACAGCCGCCGGTCGAGCAGTCCGGGAGCCGAGTGGCGCAGGTTCCAGGTGAGGCCCCAGTCCTGCCCGGCGTTGACCGGGTCGGGCTGCAGCTTGACCAGGCCGGTCGTCTGCGGGGTCGTCATGGCGGCCAGGGTGGTCGGGTGGATCAGCCCGCGGTCGCCGCGCAGCAGCGCCCCGCCCAGCGCCAGGAGGTCCTCGGCGCGGGAGAACAGCGCCCCTGCCGGGTGGCGGAGCCGTACGAACGTGGCGAAGTCGAAGCCAGGCCCGAGCAGTTCGATGCCGTGGACCTCGGCCGCGTCGCACGCCGGGTCGAACGTGATCCGCCCGCCGCCCGGCACCAGCGTGTTCAGGGCGGAGTCGATCACGTCGGCCACGTCGCGGCCTGTGACGTCGCGGACCATCTCCGCGATCCCGGCGAAGGCCAGGTTGGAGTACTGGCTGAGCGTGCCTGCCTCGAACATCGACGGCGCGGTGACGAGGTGCTCCAGCAGGTCGTCAGGCGTGAGCGTCTGCTCGGCGATGCCGCTGGTGTGGGTGAGCAGGTGCCAGAGCGTCACGTCGGGCCGGGCGAAGTTCGGCAGTACGTCCCGCAGCGGGCGGCGCAGCGACAGCAGCCCGCGCTCGACCTGGCGCAGGGCGACCAGCCCCATGAGCGGCTTGGTCACCGAGAACAGCGCGAAGTGGTCCTCGGTCCTGGTCTCGCGGCCGTCGTGCGCGCCGAACGCCTCCAGCACCTGGATCCCGTCGGAGGTGGCGGCGCCGAACACCGCGCACGGCAGCCGCCCCTCCTTGATCTCGCGCCTGACCCAGTCGAGCGCGATGTCGTGAGTGGTCATCCCTTGAGTGCACCTTCCGTAAGACCGGCCAGGACGCGCTTCTGCGCGACGACGTACACCGCCACGAGGGGCAGTGTGGTGAGCAGGACGTGGGCGAAGACGAGGTTCCAGTTCAGGCTCTGCAGGGTGCCGGAGGCGAACTGGAACAGGCTCAGCGGCAGCGTGGCGTTCGCGCTGCCCTGCAGCAGGAAGAGGGCGAAGAAGAAGTCGTTCCAGACGTTGATGATCAGGATCACGCTGCCGACGAACAGCACCGGCCGCAGCAGGGGCAGCAGGATGCGGACGAAGACCTGCGGGCGGGAGGCGCCGTCGATGGCGGCGGCGTCCTCCAGGTCGCGGGGGAACGCCCGGACGAATCCGGTCGCCAGGAAGATCACGATGCCCAGGCGGCAGCCGGTCATGGTCAGCACATAGCCGAGCGAGCCGTCGTCCAGCGACAGGGCACGCAGCAGGTAGACGGTCGGGATGATCGACGGCGGCAGCAGGATCGACAGCCCCATCACGAAGTAGGCCGCCTGAAGCCACCGCGACCGGCTGCGCCCGAACGCCCACGCCGCCGCCGCGCCGAGGAACACCACGGCCACCACGATCGGCACGGTCACCTTGAGGCTGTTGACCAGCCCCGTCAGGTAGCCGCCCCGGTCGAGCACGATGCCGTAGTTCTCGGCGATCGCCCACGTCCTGGGCAGGCCGAGGCCCAGCTCGGCGGCCTCGCCGGCGGGTTTGAACGAGTTGACGACCACGAGCCAGACGGGCACGAGGACCCACGGGATCGCGAAGAGCGTCAGCGCCGTGTACTTGAGGACCGCTCTCATCCCGTCACCTCCCTGCGCCGCAGCCACCACACGAGGGGCACGGCGGTGGCGATCACCAGCAGCGTCACGGTGAACCCCAGCGCGCTGGCGGAGCCGAAGAAGCCCTGCCCCCACTGCTGGCGCATCACCACGTTCAGGGCCCGCGTGTGGTCGCCGGGCCCGCCGCCGGTGGTGGCGGCGATCACGTCGTACGCGCTGAGCGCGCCCACCAGCGTGACCGCCACGTTGAAGGTCAGCGCCGGGGCGAGCATGGGGAACACCACCCTCCGGAACCGGGTCCACGACCCGGCCCCGTCGACCGTCGCCGACTCCAGCAGCGACTTCGGGATGGAGTTGAGGCCCGCGATGTAGACGAGGGTGATCAGCCCGCTCCACTTCCACGCGTCGATGAACGCGACCACCACCAGCGCGGTGGACGGTTCGCCCAGCCATGCCCATTCGATGCCGAGGAAGGAGTTGACCGCCCCGTCGGGGGCGAGCAGCCCGCGCCAGATGTATCCGGCGGCCAGCGGCGAGATGAGCGTCGGCAGGAAGAAGGCCGAGCGGAAGACGGTGTTGATCCGGCTGGTCCGCTGGAGGGCCAGGGCCAGCGAGAGGCTGACCGTGTTCTGGATCGCCATGCACAGGATCGCGTACAGCACGGTCACGGTGACCGCGTTGGCCAGCAGGTCCTGCTCGATCAGCGTGCGGACGTTCTCCAGCCCGTTCCAGGTGATCTCGGCCCGGAAGCTCGTCCAGGAGGAGAACGCGAACCGGACGTTGAGCAGGAACGGGGCGACGAAGAAGACCGTGACCAGCACGATCGCGGGCAGCGCCCAGGGCAGCCAGGCCACCCTGTTCCGCATCACCATCCGGGCAGCCCTGCCGCCTTGGCCGCCTGCTCGACCTGGCCCTGTAGCTGGGTCGCCGCCTTCTGCGGATCCTTCTGCCCGGCGATCAGCTCGGACATGAGCTGGGCCAGCCCGCCCATGCCGGGGATGTCGGAGTTGAAGGAGATGACCGCGCCGGTGTCGTACGCCTTCTTGACGTCCTGCAGCACGGACGAGACGCCCTGCGGGTCGGGCACGTCCTTGAACACGGGGAAGGTCTTGGACGCGGTGATGTACTCGGCGTAGGCAGGGCCGGTCATGAAGCGCACGAAGTCGAGCGATGCCTTCTCCCGCGCCGCGTCACCGGTCTTGGGCAGGTAGAACGTGCCGATCGGGCCGGGCGCGTAGGTCGCGAGCGGCTTGGCGCTCGACAGGCCGACGAAGCCGACGGACTCGTCGACGGTCTTCTGGTCGCCGTCCGCGGCTGCGAGGAGGGCCGGGAGCATGTCGGAGTGCTGGGCGACCATGGCGGCCTTGCCGGTCACGAGGGCCTTCATGGAGTCCTCGAACTTGGCGGTGACGATGTCCTTGTTGAAGCAGCCGTCGGCCTTCAGCTTGGCGTAGGCGGTCAGGCCGGCGACGAAGGGCGAGCCCGCGTCGGCCAGCGTGCTGCTGTGGCTCGCGATGGCCTTGCCGTACGCGTTGGACTGGTTGGCGCCTGCCAGGTAGAGGATGGGCAGGATCTGCACCGGCCAGATCGACCCGCCCGACTCGAAGACCGGCGTGACGCCGGCGGCCTTGAGCTTGGGGCAGGCGGCGGCGAGCTCGGCGAAGTTCGAGGGCGGGGTCAGCCCGGCCGCGGTGAAGACCTTCTTGTTGTAGTAGAGGCCGAAGACCTGGGGGAAGCCGGTGATGGCGGCGTAGACCTTGCCGTTGACGGACCCGGCGGCCTCGTAGAGGTCGCCGGACCTGGCGATGTACGCCTCGCCTGTCAGGTCGCGCAGGTTCTCGGCCGGGTTGAGGGCGAGCAGGCCGCTCACCGTCGCGTGGTACTCCAGGATGTCCGGGCGGTCGCCGGTGGCCCACTTGGTCTGGGTGGTCTCCTCGAAGCCGTCGGACGGGATCGACACGAGCTCGATCTTGTGGCCGGACTGCTTCTCGAACTTCCTGTACATCTCCAGCAGCGGCGCCGGGTCCGCGCTGTTGTGCCAGAGGGTCAGCTTCACCTGACCGGTCCCCTCCGGGGCGGACGACCCGCAGCCGGAGAGGGACAGGGCGAGGGCGGCGCCGATCGCCGCGCCGAGCAGACGGGATGGTGCTCTCACGCCCGTGCTCCTGTTCACTTTGGGGATTGCTGTGTAGAACGTTCTCCATTGTTAGGGCACGAGAGAATCGCCCGTCAAGAGGTAGACCTGAGTGCCGGTAGCGGGCTAGCCTCACCTTTCGGAAAAGTGTGTAGTGCGTTCTACGAAAGCTCTATGAAGGACGGCGTGTGACGAGCGGACGGGTGACGATCGCCGATGTGGCCAGGCGAGCCGGGGTTTCCACGGCCGCCGTGTCCAAGGTGGTGCGCGGGGCCTACGGCGTGAGCGCGGAGATGCAGGCCAAGGTGACGCAGGCCATCGACGAGCTGGGCTACCGCCCGCACGCCGCGGCCCGCGCCCTGCGCGGACGCACCTACACCCTCGGCGTCATGCTCTCGGACACCCGCAACCCGTTCTTCCCCGACATCATCGAGGGCGTCACCGGCCGGCTGGGCGACACCGAGTACCAGGTGCTGCTCGGACCTGGCGGGATCGAGCCCAAGACGCAGGCCAGGATGACCGACGCCATGATCGACCGGAGCATGGACGGGCTCATCCTGATCTCGCCGGTCATGTCGGACGCCGAACTCGCCGCCATCGCGACGGCCATCCCGATCGTCGTGGTGGGCAGGCACGGCGGCGCCGCGGCCTACGACGCGGTCGTCGACGACGACGTGATGGGGGCGGGGCTCGTGGTCGACCACCTGGTCGGGCTCGGGCACACCCGGATCGCGCACATCACCCACCTGGAGCGGGCCCGCGCCCAGGGACTGCCGCACACGGTGCGCGCCGAAGGCTACCGCCAGGCGATGCGCGCCCACGGACTCGCCGACGACGTGCTGGCCACCTCCTTCACCGAGGAGGGCGGCTTCGAGGGCGCGCGGGAACTGCTCGCGCGCGACGACCGGCCCACCGCGATCTTCGCCGGGGCCGACATCGCGGCGCTCGGCGTGCTGCGCGCCGCCGACGAGGCGGGCCTGTCGGTGCCGGAGGACCTCTCCGTCGCCGGATACGACAACATCGGCATCGCCTCGCTCAAGCGCATCTCGCTCACCAGCGTCGACCAGGACGGGCACGTGATCGGGGCGACCGCCGCGCGCCTGCTCGTCGAACGCATCGAGGGACGCTCACGATCGGTGACGTCGTCGGTGTCACCCACGCTGATCGTCCGCGGAACCACAGGACCGCCTCGCCGCTGAACACCGGCCGCCTGTCGGGGGACTGTCGCGGACCAAGAATTAAAACGATTCGATGGAAGGACCCCCCACGTGAGACGACTCGCTCTCCTCGCCCTTCTCCTCCCGCTGGTCGCGCCCGCGCCATCGGCCTCCGCCCAGACGGCCGCTCCGGCCTGCCCGGTCAGGGTCGACCCCGCCGCGTTCGCCGCCGAGGCCCGCCTGAGCAGCCTGGCCGAGCAGCAGGAGGCGTTCGGCCCCAGGCCGACCGGCTCCACCGCGCACGCCGACTACGTCGACTGGCTGGAGGACGAGATGGCGGCCATCCCCGGCCTCCAGCTCTCCTCCCTGCCCTACGCCATCGACCGCTGGGACAGCCTCGGCACCGGCCTGACCGTCGGCGGTACGGCCGTGCAGGTCGCGGCCCCCGTACCGTTCTCCTCCTCCACCGGCGCGGGCGGCGTCTCGGCGCCACTCGTCCACCTGGCCGCAGGGACGAACATCACCGCGGCCAACGCCGCCGGGAAGATCGTCGTCCGGGACCTGCCGTGGACCAACATGCCCAACCTGCTGTTCTATCCGCCCGCCCTCGGCTACTCCATGTACGACCCGGCCCTCACGATCAACCTGCTCGGCTCGGAGTCGATGGAGGCCCCGGCCGCGGCCGACGCCGACCTCAAGGCGGCCGCCGCCGCGGGCGCGGTGGGCGTGATCGAGGTCAGCCAGCTCCCGCATGCTCAGATCCAGGGCCAGTACGCGCCCTACGAGGGCCTGCCGTACGGCGTGCCAGGCGCATACGTCGGCGCCGACCAGGGCAAGCAGATCAAGGACGCGCTGGCCGCCGGGCAGCCGGTCCGGGCCGCGCTGACCGTGCACGCCGCCTGGACGCCGACGACGACCCGCACCCTGCTCGCGACGCTTCCCGGCGGGAGCGCCCAGAAGATCGTCGTGGAGAGCCACACCGACGGCATGAGCCCGGTGTGGGACAACGGCCCGCTCGCCATGATCGAGATGGCCCGCTACCTGTCGTCGCTACCGGTGGAGTGCCGTCCGCGCACCGTGCAGTTCGCGTTCGTGACCGGCCACCTCTACCAGCACCTGACCGGCCCCGACGTCCGCGAGGGCGGCGCCGGTCAGCTCGCCGCCCAGCTCGACGCCGAGTACGACCAGGGCGGGGTCTCCTCCGTCGTCGTGCTCGAGCACCTCGGCGCCAAGCGCTACGACGCGGTCGCCAGGCCGAACGGCCTGCCGGGCAAGCAGCTCGTCGCCAACCCCGCCCTCACCGAACTGCTGATGGTCCCCGTCAGCGAGAGCACGCCGCTGCGCGAACTGGTCAAGGGCCACATCGAGTACTGGGACGTGAGGCGCACCGCGATCCTCAAGGGCCTGTCGGCGGCCGACCTCGCCACGGTGCCGCACCACTGCGGCTTCGGTGGCGAGGGCACGCCGTACAACCAGCACCTGCTGCCCGTCATCGCGCCCATCGCCGCGCCCAAGACGCTGTTCTCGCCGCAGTTCGGCACCGAGGCGATCGACCTGCCGGCGATGCGCAAGGCGGCCCTCGCCTTCACCGACGTCGTGCTCGACCTCGGCCCGATGGCCCAGTCGGCCGTCGCGGGCGACGTGACCGCCATGCGCCAGCAGCGCGCCTCCGGCACGCCGGGGTGCGCGTGAGCATAGACAGGAAAAGGCTCGTGCGCCGGCACACCGTCGCCGACGCCGGGTGTCCGCTCACCGTCGGCAACGGCGAGTTCGCCTTCACCGCCGACGCCACCGGGCTGCAGACCTTCGCGCCGCTGGGCACGCAGGCGCAGTGGGGCTGGCACACGATGCCCAACCCCGAGGGCCACGTGCTGGAGGACGCGCTCACCGACTACGACGGCGTCGGCTATCCGGACCTGTATCCGGCCACCGAGGCGGGAGGCTGGCTGCACGTGAACCCGCACCGCCTGCATCTCGGCCGGATCGGCCTCGACGTCGACGAGGCCGCCCCGCTCGGCCGGTCGGCGCAGACCCTCGACCTGTGGACCGGCACGCTGTCCAGCTCCTTCGAGCTGGGCGGCCTGCCGTACGAGGTGGAGACGGTCTGTCACCCCGAGCGGGACCTGCTGGCCGTCCGCGTCGTGGGCGGCGCGGGGATCAGGATCGCCTTCCCCTACGCCAGCGATGGCTGGCACACCACCGCCGACTGGGACCAACCCGAGAGGCACACCACCACGCACGCGCTCACGCACACGCCGTACGGCTCGCGCTGCGACTTCACCCGCGTCCTGGACGCGGACCGGTACCACGTGGCCGCCGAGTGGGCGGGGTCGGCGCGGCTCACGTCGCCCGGCGGTCACGTGTACCTGATCCAGGGCGACGAGCTCGAGCTCGTCGTCGAGTTCGCGCGCCACCCCGTCGGCGCCGCGCTCCCGTCCTTCTCCCAGGTCCGTACGGCTGCCGCCGACCACTGGGAGAGGTTCTGGACGAGCGGGGGAGCGGTGAGCTTCGACGGCAGCACCGACCCGCGAGCGCCCGAGCTCGAACGCCGGGTCGTGCTCTCGCAGTACCTCACCGCGGTCAACTGCGCGGGCTCCACCCCGCCGCAGGAGACCGGGCTGGCCGTCAACTCCTGGAGCGGCAAGTTCCACCTGGAGATGCACTGGTGGCACGCCGCCCACTTCGCCCTGTGGGGCAGGCCCGAGCTGCTGGAGCGGAGCCTGCCGTGGTACCGCTCGATCCTGCCGCGGGCCAGGGCCACGGCCGGACGGCAGGGTTTCCGCGGCGCCCGCTGGCCCAAGCAGGTGGGGCCGGAGGGCAGGGAGAGCCCGAGCGAGATCGGCGCCTTCATCATCTGGCAGCAGCCGCACCTGATCTACTTCGCCGAGCTGCTCCGCCGGATCCGCCCTGGGGCGCTGGAGGACTACCGGGACCTGGTGTTCGAGACGGCCGAGTTCATGGCCTCCTTCGCGGGCGGCGGGCATCTGGGGCCGCCGCTGGTCCCGGCGCAGGAGTCCTACTACGAGTCCAGGCGGTTGGTGCGCGATCCCGCGTTCGAGCTGGCCTACTGGTGGTGGGGGCTGGAGACGGCCCAGCAGTGGCGGGGCCTGCTCGGCCTCGCCCCCGACCCGGAGTGGGCGCGGGTCCTGCACGGCCTGGCCCGGCCACTGGTGCGCGACGGCGTCTACGCGGCCATCGGCGTGGAGCCGTACACGATCAGGACCGACCACCCCTCGATGACCGGCGCGCTCGGGTTCGTGCCGCCCACCCCGCTGATCGACCCCGAGACCATGCGGGCCACCCTGCACGACGTGCTCGCCGACTGGGATCTGGAGAGCGCCTGGGGCTGGGACTTCCCGATGCTCGCCATGTGCGCGGCCAGGCTCGGCGAGCCTGACACCGCCGTGGACGCGCTGCTGATGGACGCCCCGAAGAACACCTACCTGGCCAGCGGCCACAACCACCAGTGGCCCGGGCTGCTGCCCCTCTACCTGCCGGGCAACGGTGGCCTGCTGGCCGCCGTGGCCCACATGGCGGCGGAGGAGTGCTTCCCCGAAGGCTGGCTGGTTCAGGCGGAAGGAGTGGTCGCGATGCCGTGATCGGGGCCGGCGAGCAGGGTGAGCGTGTAGTGGTAGAGGTCGCCGGCCGACGACGTCAGAGTGGCGACACGGCCCTCACGTACCTCCGAGGCGATGAACTCGGTGGTCCCGTAGACGATCAGGCGGGGCACCGCGGCACGCAGCGGCGGCAGCGAGGGATCCTCCAGCCTGGCCTGCGCGGCCAGCGCCCCGAGCATGTCGAGGAAGGGCCGGTAGGCGGCGTCACGCTGCTCGACGGCCCGCTCACCCGCCCTCGGCAACTCCACGAAGTACGCCTGCGCGTACTCCGGGCGTTCCTGCCACCACCGCAGGTAGGCGGTCATCCCCAGCCGGAGCGCCTCGCGCCAGCGGTCGCCCGCCCCCGACGCGGCCGTGTAGATCGAGTCGATCATATCGGGCAGGTCGCGCTCGCATCCGGCGAGGAAGCACGCCTCCTTGTCGGCGAACTGGGCGTAGAAGGCGTTGCGCGAGACCCGCGCGGCGGCGATCACGTCCGGCACGCTCGTGGCGGCGTATCCACGCCTCGCGACGAGCCTCAGCATGGCCTCCACGAGGCGGTTTCGCTGGGAGTCGCGCACCGTGTCGGGGGACAGTCCGTGCCGCCCCCTGGGGAGTGGCCGGCCCGCCGGAACTTCCTTCTGTTCGTGTCTTGACATCGCTCCCCGATCGTACTTCCCTCTCTTAGGAGACGTTCACGTCTCCAAATAGCCTACGAGGTGACCATGGAGAACTTCACCCGCCGGCAGGCGTTACGGGCAGGGGCACTCGGCCTCATGCCGGCCGGATTCCTGTCGTGGACCACCGAGGCCAACGCCGCCTCCACCATCGAGACGATCTACAAGGCAGCGGGTCCGTGGCCGGTCGCCACCGGCACCTCGGGCGGCCACCGGCTCTACTACCCCTCCACCCTGGGCTCGGGCGGCGTCACGCACCCGATCGTCACATGGGGCAACGGCTCGTGGGCCACCCCCGACGACTATCCGGGACTGCTCAACCACCTCGCCTCGTGGGGCTTCGCGGTGGTCGCCTCCACCGACACGACCACGGGCACCGGCGCCGAGATCCTCGCCGCCGCCCAGCACCTCATCAGCCTCGACACCGACCCCGCCAGCGTCTTCCACGGCAAGCTGAACACCGCCCAGGTCGCCGCCGCCGGCCACTCCCAGGGCGCGGGGGGATCCATCAACGCGGCCAACGACTCCGCAGGGCTGATCAAGACCGTCGTGCCGATCGCCGTGCCCGCGCAGTGGATGGCCGGCCCAGGAGATGAGTTCTCCGTCGCCGACCTGACCTGCCCGGTGCTCTTCCTCAGCGGCGCGAACGACTGGCTGATCTCCTCGGCCGCGACCGTGCAGGGCTACTACGACCAGGCCACCGCCGGAGCGGGCAGGGCGCTGCTCAAGGGCGCAGGGCACAACGACATCCAGAACACCGGCGGCGCCTTCCTCGGCTACGTGACCGCCTGGCTGAGGTACCGCCTCCAGGCCGACACCCAGGCCCGCGGGGCGTTCGCCGGCGGCACCGCCGAGCTCCCCACCAACACCGCCTGGCAGAACCAGGCCCTCAAGAACCTCACCTAGGAGAACCACCATGGCGGATCCGACGCGGCGTGGGCTACTCGCCGCCGGCGCGCTCACCCTGCTCGCCGGATGCGGCAAGGACCAGCCTCGGCAGCAGGCCGCGGACGGCAGGCCGCACGGCGAGGTCACCGTCTGGCTGCACGGCTCGCAGGACACCGGCCGGCAGTTCCAGGAGCTCGTGCACCGCTACATCGCCGAGTTCAAGGTCGACGTGAAGCTGCTCCACCTGCCCGTGGGCCAGCTCGACGCCAAACTGCTGACCGCCTTCAGCGGCGGCGCCCCGCCCGACGTCTTCAAGATCGGCCACTGGAGCTTCCCCGCGCACGCCAGGAAGAAGCGGCTCGCGCCCGTCGACACCAGGGCGCTCTCGCTACAGAACTACGAGCCGGGCACGACCACCCCGCTCACCTACCAGGACGTGCCCTACGGCGTGCCCATCGACTTCAACCCCTGCATGCTCTACTACCGCAAGGACCGGTTCGAGGAGGCCGGACTCGACCCCGGCAGGCCCCCGGCGACCTGGGAGGAGGTCGCCGAGTACAGCGCCAAGCTCACCTCCGAGGACCGCAGGCGAGTCGGCCTGCAGTGGCTCTACGGCGACCCCCAGTGGGCCCTCATGACGCTGACCGCCCTCGTCAGGGGCAAGGGCGGCGAGCTCGTCACGGCGGGCGGCACGAAGGCGTCGCTGTCCACCGAGCAGGGCCTCAACGCCCTGACGTACATGTCGGGGATCGGCAACCCCAAGCTCTCCAACCCGCTGGGCGCGCTCGGCCTGTTCTACTCCGGCGAGGCCGCCATGGTCGTCAGCGGTGCCTTCCTCGGCCCCGCGCTGGAGAAGCTGGGCAAGGACAAGCTCACCTTCGGCAAGCAGTACGGCGTCGCGCCCATGCCCACCTGGGCCGGCGGCCCGCCCGTCGTTCCCGCCTACACCTGGGGCTGGGGCGTGGCCAAGGACTCGCCCAACCAGTTCACCGCCTGGCACCTCATCAACTACCTGCAGGGCGCCCCGTCGGTGGCCGCCAACCTCGACAACGGCATCATCATCCCGGCCAGGGGCTGGCGCGACGCCGGGCCGCGCGGCAGGTCCGAGATCATGAAGATCGTCGCCGACGGCCTCCCGCATGTCGACTTCGGCCCGATCATCCCCGGCGCCCTCGAACTGGCGAAGGCCGCGGCCGGCGCCGTCGACTCCGTCGCCCACGGCAAGTCGACCCCCGCCCAGGCCGCGGCGACCTTCGACTCCACCGTGCGGCTGGTCCTGTGAGCGTGCTCGGCAGGGTCAGCGCCCGGCCCCAGGCCACGGCGGGCGTGGCGCTGACCCTCCCGGTGGCCGTCTTCTTCGTCGTGTTCTGGCTCGTCCCGTTCCTGGCCGCCATCTATCTCAGCTTCACCGACTACGAGATGGCAGGGACGCCCAACTGGATCGGCCTCGCCAACTACGAGCGCATGTTCGCCGACCCCGGCTTCCTCAACTCGGCGTGGATCACCGTCGTCTACACGGTCTGCACGGTGGTCCCGACGATCGTGCTGGCCCTGCTGGTGGCCGTGCCGCTGAGCAAGCCGGGACGGCTCAACCGCCGGCTCAGAGCGCTCGTCATGATTCCGGCCGTGATGCCGCTCGCCGCCACGTCCATGGTCTGGGTGATCATCTACTCCGACCGCGGCCTGGCCAACACCCTCCTCGGCCTGGTCGGGATCGATCCGCAGTCCTGGCTGACCAGCTCCGGCCTGGCCATCTGGGCCCTGGTCGTGATGGTCGTCTGGAAGAGCATGGGGCTGTTCGTGATCATCCTGACCGCCGGGCTGCAGGCGCTGCCCGGCGAGGTGTACGAGGCCGCCGCCATCGACGGCTCAGGGGCGGTGACCACGTTCACCCGGATCACGCTCCCGCTGCTGCGCAGGACCCTGCTGTTCGTCCTGGTCATCTCGGTGGCCGGATCGATGCAGGCCTTCGTGCCCGCCTTCCTGCTCACCGGCGGCGGGCCCGCCGACGCCACCCAGGTGCTGCCGTACTACATCTGGGCCAACGCCTTCCCCTACGAGCACATGGGCTACGCCGCCGCCATGGGCATGGTGCTGCTCGTCGCCATGGTGATCGTCTCGGCGCTGCAGTTCGGGTTCCTGAAGGGAGGCGACGAATGAGAGCGGGAACCATCCTGCGCACCGTCTGGCTGATCGTCGCGGTCGGGTTCATGCTGCTGCCGGTCTACGCCATGCTCGTCGTCGCCTCGGCGCCCGACGACACCGACCTGCGCGGGCTGGTCTTCAACGGCTTCCACCTGCCCGAGAACATCAGGCTGCTGTTCGGCGAGGGCAACCTGCCCACCTACCTGCGCAACAGCCTCATCCTGTGCGTCGGCACCGGCGTCCTGGACGTGATCTTCTCGGCCGCCGCGGGATACGCGATGGCCCAGCTGTCCTTCCCCGGCCGCCGCGTCCTGTTCGCGCTGGTGGTCGGCACGCTGGCGCTCACCCCGATGGTCCTGGTCATCCCCGTCTTCCTCATCGTGAAGGAGCTCGGCTGGGTCAACACCTTCCAGGGCATGATGGTGCCCGGCATGATCAGCGCGTTCGGCGTCTTCCTGGTGCGGCAGTTCGCCCTCGGCATCCCGAAGGAGCTGCTGCTGGCCGCGCGGGTCGACGGCGCGGGGGAGTTCCGCATCTTCGCGCGCGTCGCCGTGCCGCTGCTCAAGCCCGCGCTCATCACCCTGTTCCTCGTGCATTTCCTGGCGCAGTGGGACAACCTGCTGTGGCCGCTGATCGTGGCCAACGAGCAGGAGCTGTGGCCGCTGCCGGTGGGGCTGGCCAGCTTCCAGAGCGAGGCCGGCTTCAACTATCACCTGACCACCACCGCGGCACTGGTCACCGCCGTGCCCCCGTTCATCCTGATGGTGGCGCTGCAGCGTTACTACGTGGCCGGGCTCACCTTCGGAGGGCTGAAACGATGATCCCGGACACCGCACGGATGATGGAGTGGATCGAGACGGTCACCTCGCGGGGCATCAGGCGTCCCGGCTACCCGGCCGACGACTGGACCGCCGCGTGGGCCGCCGAGCTCTTCACCGGGTTCGGGCTCGGCGACGTACGGCTGGCGCCGGTCGAGCTGCCCGTCTGGCGGCCGGTGACGGCGGACCTGGTGGTGCGCCTGGACGCTGACCCGTCGAGAGTCGTGCGGGTGGCGGCGTCCGCCCTGCCGTACACCACGCCGAAGGCGACCGTGAGCGCGCCGGTCAGCCGCGAGGTCGTGCCGGGCGCGATCGTTGTGCCCGAGTACACCTTCACCGAGCTGCCGCAGTCCTACCTCAGGGACCAGGCGACGGCCGTGCACGACCCCGAGGGCGTCTTCGACGAGCTGGTCCAGACGCTGCCGTTCCAGCTCGACTACCTCGACGTCATCCAGGGCGTCATGGACGGCGGCGCCGCCGCCTTCGCGGGGGCGCTGACCGGGGTGCCGTGGGAGACACGCGACTACTACGTGCCTTACGACGCCGTGCACCGCGACCTGCCGGCCGTCTGGCTGTCGGGCGGCGACTCGCGGCGGGTGCTCGCCCTGGTCGACGAGGGACCCTGCACGGGCACGCTCACCGTCGAGTCGGAGACGGGCCCGGCCGTCTCGCACAACGTGATCGGCACGCTCCCCGGCCGCTCCGGCCAGTGGGTGATCATCGGCTCGCACCACGACGCGCCATGGGCCTCGGCCGTCGAGGACGCCTCGGGGATCGCGCTGGTGCTGGCCGCCGCCCAGTACTGGGCGGGCGTGCCCGAACGGGACCGGCCGCACAACCTGATCTTCCTGCTGACCGCAGGTCACATGGCGCACGCCGCGGGCACCCGGGCCTTCATCGAGGAGAACCGCGGGCTGCTGGGCGACGTGGTACTCCAGCTCCACCTGGAGCACGCCGCCCGGCGGTGCGTGGTCGTGGACGGCGAACTGGTGCCCACCGGCGACCCCGAACCCGGCTGGTGGTTCACCACCAGGAAGCCGGAGCTGGAGAGCCTGGTGGCGGCGGCCCTCGTCGCGGAGGACCTGAGACGCTCGTTCGTGCTGCCGCCGGACGTGTTCTCCCCGATGCCGCCCACCGACGGGGCCTTCTTCCACCCCGAAGGGGTGCCGCTCGTGCACTTCCTGTCGGCTCCCATGTACCTGTTCGACTCGGCCGACACCCTCGACAAGGTGCACGAGGCCAGCCTCGAGCCGCTCACCCGGGCGGCGATCAGAATCGTCGAAGGGACGGCCGGATGGCGCCGCGCATGATCGTGCGAACCACTTGCGGGCTGGTCGAGGGCAGGGCCGAGGAGGGCGTGCTCGCCTTCCTCGGCGTGCCGTACGCCGCCCCGCCCTTCGGCGAGCACCGCTTCGGCGCGCCCGTCCCGCCACCCGCGTGGGACGGCGTACGGCCCGCCGTCACGCGGGGCCCTGCCGCCCCGCAGGCCGCCGGCGAGGACATCGGCCTGTACGCGCCCGACGTCTTCGAGGTGGGCGAGGACTGCCTCAACCTCGACGTGCGCACCCCTGAGACCGGCCGGGCCGGGCTGCCCGTCCTGGTCTGGATCCACGGCGGCGGGTTCTCCATCGGCGGCAACGGGGCGGCCTGGCACCAGGGCCCCCGCTTCGCCCGCGACGGCGTGGTCTGCGTGGCCATCAACTACCGGCTCGGCTTCGAGGGCTTCCTGGCCCTGGAGGACGCCCCGCTCAACCGGGGTGTCCTCGACTGGCTGGCCGCGCTGGAATGGGTACGCGACAACATCGCGGCCTTCGGCGGCGACCCCGGCAACGTGACGATCGCCGGACAGTCGGCGGGCGCCGCCGCCGTCGCCACCCTGCTGACGATGCCCCGCGCCGAAGGGCTGTTCCGGCGCGCGATCGTGATGAGCGGCTCGGCCAACCTGGTCGCCACCGAGCAGGAGGCGCGCGACTACGCCAGGACGCTCGCCGCCCGGCTGCGGATCGACCCGACCAGATCCTCCTTCGCCGGGCTGTCCCCCGAGGCGCTCGTCGCCGAACAGCCGCCGCCGCTGACCGGCGACTCCGGCGGGCTGAACGAGTCGGTGCCGGTCAAGCCGGTCGTCGACGGCGACCTGATCCCGGCCGTCCCGCTGGCCGCCCTGCGCGCGGGCGCGAGCGGGCACCTTCCACTGCTGGTCGGCTGCACCTCCCAGGAGGCCGACGTGTTCGTCCGCCGCCTGGCCGCCGACCTCGACGAGGCCGCCGCGCAGGCCGCGCTCGACCACCTCGGCGTCCAGGTCGACGAACCCGGCCTCACACCCGCCGAGCGCGTCGGACGGGCCTTCACCCAGCACCTGTTCACCCGCGAGACGCGCTGGATCCGGGAGGCCAGGCCCGCCTACGCCTACGAGTTCCGGTGGGAGTCGCCCGTCGAGAGCCCGGTCGGCGGCGGACGGGTGGGCGCGGTGCACAACCTCGACCTGCCCTTCGTCTTCGACGTGCTCGACGCGCCCGGCGTCGAACGCACCGCAGGGCCAGGCGCGCCGCAGGCCGTGGCCGACGCGATGCACGCCGCCTGGGTGCGCTTCGCCCGCACCGGCGACCCCGGCTGGCCACTCGGGCACACCATGGTCTTCGACGAACCCACTGCGTCGATGCGGCATTGAGTATCAGGCGCGCGTTCATGCCCACGTTGAACGTCGTCCTCCAGGGTTGTCAGCCTGCGCGCATGTCAGATCTAGGACATGTGGCTTGGCCGCCTGAGCTGATCAGGACCGAGCGGCTCGTGCTCCGTGAGCCGGAGGGGCGGGACCGTGCAACGTTCATCGAGCTGCTCGCCTCGCCAGAGGTGCACACCTACCTCGGCGGTCCCCGCCCGCGTGACGAGCTTGAGCGTGAGATGCCCGAGGTGCCCGAGCGATGGCCCGGGAGTTTCGTCGTCGAGCTCGACGGGGCGATGATCGGCCAGATCCTGCTCAGGAGAGCAGCCGGGCACCGTCGCCCGGCTGCTGTGGGGAAGGCCGATCTCGGTTACCTGTTCCTGTCGAAGGCCTGGGGGCAAGGGTACGCTGCCGAGGCGTGCGCGGCGGCACTCGACTGGTTTGACGGCGTCCTTCCCGGCGAGCCGGTGGTGCTCACCACCCAGAGCGCCAACGTCAGCTCGATGCGCCTCGCGGCAAAGCTGGGGTTCACCGAGGTCGAGCGGTTCCAGGCCTGGGACGCCGAGCAGTGGCTCGGCCTGCGGCCCCCGACCACGTGACGGGGCAACGCGATTGTGGCTCTGACGCTTTCCCCGGATGCTGTTGGTGATCTTCACGATGGTGGCAGGTCGTGGATGAGGCGTTCGAACGGTCCAAGAATGCGGCCATGCGCGCGATTGATCATCGGACGGGCGGTGGCGGACTGCCCGTCCGATGGCGTTTCTCCGGGCTGCGACTAGACTAGGCGTCACCGAACATCCGCTGCTTGTCGCTCTCCGGAGCATCGAGGACGCGCAGCGCACGTTTCAGCGACCCCTCCTCGAAGCCGAAGTGCGCCTTCATAGCACCCTTGATCTCGTTTATCTGCCGGAAGAGCTCCTGCGGCGACGACTCGGAGGAGTCCAGGGCCCGCTGGAAATCGGCCAGGAGCTGTGAGAGGACCTCGTGCTCGCGGGTGAGCTGGGTGATGATGGGCTCCAGCTCAGGCATCTGCTCGAGCAGGGCAGGGAAGAACTCGGCGTCCTCGCTGCGATGATGGCTGCCCATCGCCGAGCAGAACGTGTAGCAGAACTCACGCAGTTCAGGCTTGAGTGCGGAGGCACGATTGCCCTCGCGGATGGCCTTTCTGGCTTCCTCCAGCGCCTTCTCCAGGCGCTGGTGCACGTTCTTCAGCTCCAGATGCCAGGCGAAGATACGGTTACGCAGCATGGAGGGGCTCCTTTCCCTTGGCGGAGTCGGGGGCGTCGTCGCTGTGCTTGGGCAGGGCGAAGACGAGTGCCATGGCGACGAGCGCGAACATGACACTGGCGCCCATGGCGTACGTGGCGCTCCGGGTGAAGACCACGTCGGGGGAACCACCGGTGGTGAAGTCCAGGGTGTCGAACAGGACCCGCCCGGTCACGGCGATGCCGATGGCGCTGCCGACCCGCTGCATGGTCCCGATGACCCCGCTGGCGGCGCCGGCGTCGCGCCGCGAGACGGTCGCGACGATGAAGTCCATGTTGGGCGGGATGAACAGCCCGCTGCCGATGCCGCCGACGACCAGCGGCGCGACGAGCGTCCAGCCCCGCAGGCTGCCGGGCGGGACCACAGCCAGGATGATCAGGATGGCGGTCATGCTCGCTGTCACGAGGGCCAGGCCGATGATGAGCACGGTACGGCCGAAGCGAGCGGCGAGTTGGTCACTCTGTGCGGCCCCGATGATGGTGCCGATCGCGAAGGTCATCAGCAGCAGGCCCGACTCCAGGGCCGACGCGTCCAGCCCCGCCTGCCACAGCAGCGAGATGGTGAAGAAGATGCTGGTGAACGCGGCGAAATAGACCAGGGCCAGCACGACGCCGCCGGTGAAGGCGGGGCTGGTGAACAGGTGCGGCGGGACCAGGGGGTTGCCGCCGCGCCTGGCCACGCGGCGCTCCCAGAGGGCGAACACGCCGAGCATCGGCACGCTGAGCAACGAGACGAGGTAGGACCACAGCGGCCAGCCCTGGCTGTGGCCCTCGACGAGCGGGACGAGCAGGACGACCAGCGCGACGGTGAGGATGACGAGGCCGGCCCAGTCGGCCCGGTCGTCCTCCTCGGTCCTGCCGGCGGAGGGGAGCAGCCAGAATGCGGCGAGGACGGCGATGACGCCGATCGGGAGGTTGACGCCGAAGATGTAGCGCCAGCCGTTCTCCGCGCCGAAGGCCTCGATGATCAGGCCTCCCGCGAGCGGGCCCATGGCGCTGGAGACGCCGATGACCGCTCCCATGATCGCCAGGGCCTTGCCGCGGAGGCTGCCGGGGAACATCAGGTGGATGAAGGCGGTGATGGAGGTGTAGAAGATGCCGGCCGAGAGTCCCTGGGCGGCGCGCGCGAGGTTGAGCTGCAGGTCGTTCTGGGCGAGCGCGCAGGCCACGCTGGTGAGCGTGAACAGGACCAGCCCGGCGATGAAGACCGGCTTGTGGCCGTACCGGTCGCCGAGGCGGCCCGCGGGAATCAGCGCCAGGCCGTACGCGAGCATGTAGCCGGACAGTACCCAGGACAGCGTGGCCTCCGACGCGTTGAGGCTGGTGTAGATCGTCGGAATGGCGACGTTGACGATGGTGCTGTCCAATAACGCCATGAAGGCGCCCGCCAGCAGGACGGCCAGCGCCAGCCAGGTGGAACGGGTGGTCACCGGGGTTTCATGTTGCTGGGTCATGCGAGTTCCTCCGGGCTTTCTCGTCGAGGATCAGCTGAGGCAGCTGCGCCACGAGCTCCTGGTGCCAGGCGATCTCGGCTCGCAGCCGCACGACGTGGTGCCGCATGGCGAGGGACTCCGCCATGGACAGGTAGCGGGCGACTGTATGCATGTGCGCCTCGTAGTCGGTGAGCATCGCCTCCAGCGAGGTGAGGCGGGCCGCGATGATGGACTCCAGGCCATCGAGCCGGTCCGGGTCGAGCCGGGTGAGGGCGAGGTCGAACGGGTCGGGCCGGAGAACGATTTCACGCAGCCCGCTGATCTTGAGCGATGACAGGGCCTGGGCACCTGCCTCGGTGATCCGCCAGATCTTGCGCGTCGGGTAGGAGCCCACCGTCTCCTTGAGCATCTCCTCGATCAGTCCTTCGGCGGCGAGGCGCTTGATCGCACCGTAGAGCCCGCCGGTGGTGATGTCGGTCCACAGGTCGAGGTGCTCCTCCTCGGACAGGAGGCGTAGGTGGTGCCCGTGCATGGGGCCGCGTTCCGACAACGCGCTGAGGATGAAGATGCGTATTGACGACACGCGACTAGTCTCGCGAGAGTAGTCGTAGGAGGCAAGAGTCTGAGGTCCACAACATCGCGCGGCCGGAAAACCGGCGCCGGATGGAGGGAATCGGCGAACCATGCGTATCTGGAACGCCCCCGACACGTCTGATACGTATCCCTTCGATCGCCGTCGCGATGCGATCAGCGTCGGCGGCGACTGCAGTCCCTTGGACCTGTGCGACCGAACGACCACTCCACGATCCCTCACCAGAGGAGACGGATCATGAAGACTGTCGCAGTTATCGGAGCAGGCGTGGCGGGCCCGACCGTGGCGATGGCCCTGCAGTTGGCGGGGTTCGAACCGGTCGTCTACGAGTCGCATCCCAGCGGCTCGGAAGGGGTGGGCGCGTTTGTGATCCTGCACGTCAACGGCATTGACGCCTTACGCGCGATCGACGCGGACAAGTGCCTTGACGGGCTGGGATTCGACACCCCGCAGATGCGTTTCCGCAGCGGGACCGGGCGTTCCCTGGGCGTGGCGGGCACCGGCCTCCCGCTGGCCGACGGGACGGTCGGGCGCACGATCCGGCGAGCCGACCTGTGCGGGGCGCTGAGGGACGAGGCGTTGCGGCGCGGGATCGGATTTGAGTACGGCCGGCGGCTGGTCGGTATGAGTGGCGAGGACGGCGGCATAACGGCTGTCTTCGAGGACGGCGCCAGGCGTGAGGCCGATCTGCTCGTCGGGGCGGACGGCATCAAGTCCAGGGTGCGTGCGCTGATCGATCCCGCCGCGCCGCCGGCCAGGTACATCCCCAACCTCTACATCAGCGGTTATGCCAGGGCCGGGGTGGTCGACGTGCCGCCAGGGGAGTATCAGATGGTCTTCGGCCGGCGTTGTTTCTTCGGTTACACCGTAGCCCCGGGCGGTGAGGTGTGGTGGTTCGCCAACCCGCCGTACCCGAACGAGCCGAGCCAGAACGAGCTGCGACAGCTTGGCGACGCCCATTGGCGGGCGGTGCTCGCCGACCTGCTTGGCGTGGATCCAGGACCGGCCCGGAAGATCGTCGAGGCCACCGATCACGAGCTCGCGGCGTGGCCGTTCCACGACATCCCCACGGTGTCGCGCTGGCACCGCGATCGCATGATCATCGTCGGCGACGCGGCGCACGCGACGTCGCCGGCGGCCGGGCAGGGGGCGTCGATGGCCATCGAGGACTCGGTCGAGCTCGGCCGCTGCCTGCGTGACCTGCCCGATGTCCGGCAGGCGTTCCGCGCCTACGAGGCGCTTCGCCGTGAGCGGGTGGAGCGGGTGGTCGCCACGGGCGCCAAATGGTCAACCTTCAAATCGGTGGGGCCGGTCACGCGAATGATCCGCGACATGATCATGCCGGTGATGCTCAAATATTACGCCGGCGATGGCGGAGCCTCCCTTGGCTGGATGCACCATCACCACATCGAATGGAATGAACGGGTCTCGGCCTGATTTCGCGGAATTCCGCGAACACGTACGAATTTCTACATGACCCGCTGAATCTGCTCATTCGCAGATCGGACGGGTTATTGTGCTGCCCGGTTTCATCCTTTCTTTGCGGAGTATTCGCAGATGAGAGCACGTATCGCCGGGCGAGGCGTTTGGCTGAATTCATTCACACAACGATTGACATTTCGCGCTTTCCGGCATGAGACTGGTAGCCGAGTGGCAGATTTTACAACAGGCGACACATGGGGATTTGGCCGATTAGTGGGGCCAGGTGTCGTCACGGGGAGATCGAGGGGTTGCTTTGAACCGCAGAAAACGGATTTCGGCGGCTGCGCCATGTTCCTTACCGGGTTCCTTACCGGGGAAAGCGCAGTACGCCGGTGAAGGCAAGGAGGATTTCCGCAACGACCGCCGTCTGGAAGAGCTGGTCAAGCTGGCCAGGGACGGCAACCAGTGGGCGTGGAACAGCCTTCTGTGCCGTTTCCTCCCGCTGGTCCAGCTGATAGCGCGCAGACACGGGCTCCAGAGTCAGGACGCCGAGGATGTGAACCAGGTCGTCTGGCTGAAGCTCCTCCAGCACATCAAGAGCATCCGCAACACGCGGTCGCTGGCCGGCTGGATCGCCACCACGTCGAGGAACGAGTGCGTGAACGTCATCCGGCGGTCGCGGCCCCTGGTGCTGTTCGACGACTGGCCCAGCTTCTTCGACGCGGCACACACGGTCAGCTACGACTGGATCGAAGAGGCCGCCGCCCACGAACGCAAGCGTGCGCTGGCCCGCGCACTCAAGGGTCTGAGCAGCCGGCACCGCCAGTTGCTGAACCTGCTCGTCGCCGATCCGCCCCTGTCCTACGTGGAGATCGGGAAGCGGATGGGAATGCCTGTGGGCAGCATCGGGCCCACCCGGCTGCGTGTCATCGCCCGGTTGCGGGAGTCGATGGGCATGGCCGGGGATTCGCCGGAGCGGCGGAGGGAATCGGCCTGAGCGGGTGATGGGGCGGCCGCGGCCGCCCCATCACCCGTTTTTGCGGGAGGATGTCACGTCAGGCCGAGCAGTAAGGCGCGGATCTCCTCCGCCACCGCCCCCGGGCGTTCCATGTACATGAAGTGCGCGGTCTCCTGGATCACGCGCAGCCGTGCGTCGCGGTGGTGCCGCTGGATCCACTGGGCCTGCTCGACGGTGGTGCATCTGTCATGCTCGCCGGCGATGACCAGGGCCGGGACGGTGAGCCCGCGGATCGTCTCCTCCAGATCCGGATGGCGCATCCTGACGAGGTTCTGGTGCACCTCGAAGGTGATGGCGGACCAGGCGGCGCTGACCCGCCTGGCGACGTCCGGATGCTTGTCGTGGAAGAAGAAGGGAACGGCGCGGGTGTTGGCCTCGCGCACGTACTCGGCCCAGGTCTCCTTGGTCGGCACCTGCTCCGGCCGCCGGAAGGGCAGGCTGAAGGAAGCCGCCGACCCCATGAGGACGAGCCCGCCCACCAGGTCGGGCCGCCGGCCGGCCAGCGTGATGGCCACCGCCGAGCCGAGCGAGTGCCCGGCCAGGACCACCTTCTCCCAGCCGTAGTGCAGGATCAGCTGCTCGATGTCGTCGGCGAACAGCGTCGCGCTCGGCGGGACGTCCAGCGTCGAGGACAGGCCGTGGCCGCGGAAGTCCACGGCGACGGTGTGATGGTCCGGGCTGAGCAGCTCCTGTAGGTCGGCGTAGTGCGAGTGGTTGTCGCGGTTGCCGTGCAGCATGATCACGGGCAGTCGCTCCGCCGTACGCGGACCGGCATGGCGGCAGAACAGCTGCACACCGTCGCGCACGTTGACGTAGTCGGCCAGGGTGCCTTCTCGGTCGAGCATGGTGACTGACTCCTCGCGCCGTTCACTGGTCGATCAATGCGACGGGCCGCGCCCAGCCGGCGCCGGCGCCCTGGACCCGGACCGGGGCGCAGAACACCGTGAAGCCCGTGGGCCCGGGGAGCCGGCCCAGGCCGGCCATGCGTTCGATCTGCAGATACTCGCGCTCGCGCCCGAACATGTGGCAGGGCCACAGGTGCCGGGAGTCGCCCGTCTTCACGAACTGCTCGATCATGTGGGCGGTCGGCAGGTCGAAACCGGCGGTGTCGACCCCGATCAGCTTCACGCCGTGGTCGACGATGACCTCGATCGCCTCGGGGGACATCGCCGGGTGCGCGGAGTAGTACTCGGGGTCCGGCCAGCGCTCGCTCCAGCCCGTCTCGATGAGGGCCACCTCGAGCGGCCTGAGCCGGTGGCCGATCCGGTCCAGCTCTCGCCGGACGTCGTCGGCGGTGATGACCTCGAGTGCCCTCTTGTCGCGGAACGACAGCCGCACCCCAGGGCCGCAGCACCACTCGAGCGGCACCTCCTCGATTGTCTTGGCCGGCCGGCCCGCCGACGACGGCCCGTAGTGATATGGAGCGTCCACATGGGTACCACCGTGCACGCTGAGGGTGACGATCTCGTTGCTCATGAACACGCCGTCGGGAAAATGCTCCCTTTCCAGGAAAGGCACGGGAGAAATTCCCTCGCGTTCGGCGATCTGCTGGATCAGCGATTTCGCGGCATTGCCCAGCCGTTCCGGACCGCTGTCGTGAGTCCACCGGTCGATATCCCGGACGCCCGGGTCGTCAGGGTGCTGGGCAATGGTCATGCTCAGGTCGATCAAGCGCATGGGATCAGCCTCGCGGAGAGGGGACTCGGAGCGAATAGAACCGCATCTCACTGGGCCGGAGGAAGAACGGCCGCATCTCCGCCGTCATGCTGTCGTGGGCGGGCGACTCCAGCCATGCGGTGAATTGCTCGCGTTTTTCCCATTCGCTGACCAGGACATAGGATCCGGCCGTGTCCTCCAGCCGGAGGAGCTCGTCCCTGATGTGCCCCGGCATGGTGGCGACGCGTTCCCTGACTTTGCTGAACGCGGCCTCGAATTCGCGCTCCCGCTCCGCGTCCACGGTCGAGAAGAGCATCATGCGAACGGTCATCCGGCATTCCTCCTTAGACAGTGACCGAGAACAGCGCGACGCTGCCACGGGTGTGTAGCGTGACATGGGTGAACCGCTTCGCCAGCGCGTTTTCGAGATCCTCCAGGGAGTCCTGCTCGTTGGCGAAGATGCCCATTTTGTTCATGTAGCCCAACTGCGAACGCGACAGCCTGGTCTGGGGCACGCCGAGGCTGAGAATGGTCGAGCCGAACAGCCTGCCGCCCGGCCTGAGCAGCGGCGCGAGCTGGTCGAAGACCTGCGCCTTGTCCTGGATGTTGCCCGGCAGGCAGTGCAGGACATGGACGAGGGCGACCGAGTCGAACTGCCTTTTCCGCAGCGAGAGGGGTTTCAGCAGATCGGCCCGGATGCATTGCGGCTGGTGCCGGGCGATTCGCTCGGCGGCGCGGCGGAGAACGTCGGAGTTGACGTCCAGCAGGGCTATTCTCGGCTCCGCGGCCGGGAACCTGCATTTGTTGAGGTACCACCCCGTCCCGGGGCCGACGTCGAGATGGTCGCTCGACGCGTTCCCGCGATAAAGCGCGAGCAGGGCTTTGCTGGGACAGCGCCAGGTGAACCTGTTCTGGAAACGGATGACGAGCGGATCGTAGACGTATTTCAGAAAGAATGGGGTGTAGGCGGCCTGGCCCGCGTATGCCGGGTCTTCAGGCTCCAGGCGCCGCTCAGGCTCATAACCGTTGTTGCTGACGCTCGGCGTGTAAGGCATGCCCTACAGACGGGGCAGCCCCGCCGTAGATACCGAATATTTTCCTGTATCAGGCGATGCCCACCCGCGTCTGAATGGCATACGCGTTCTCCACTAGCCCCCTCCGTCCCAGGGAGAATCATGCCTTCTGACGAGTCGACCCTCGACCATCGCATTCAGGGCAGCGTGGTCAGGCCCGGTGATCCGCACTATGACGAATACCGCAAGGTGTTCAACGGCATGATCGACAGCCGACCTGACCTGATCATCCGCTGCGCTTCATCGGCCGACGTGGCCGAAGGAATCGCCCACGCCAGGCGGCAGGGCCTGCCGCTGTCTGTGCGGGCCGGGGGTCACGGCGTGACGGGCGACGCCGTCCTCGACGGTTCGGTCTGCCTCGACCTGCGGCCCATGAACTCCGTCACCATCGACCCCGACCGCCGGCGCGCCCGGGTCGGGGGCGGCGCGAACTGGGGTGAGTTCGACGCCGCCGCGCAGAAGTACGGACTGGCCGTCACCGGCGGGCGGGTCCGCGGCACGGGAGTGGCCGGGCTGACCCTCGGCAGCGGGAGCGGCTGGCTGGAGCGCAAGCTCGGCCTCAGCTGCGACTCCCTCGCTTCCGTGGAGATCGTCACCGCCGGCGGCAAGGTGCTCAGAGCCTCGGAGACGGAGAACCAGGAGCTGTTCTGGGGCGTGCGCGGCGGCGGCGGCAACTTCGGCGTGGTCACCGAGTTCGAGTTCCAGCTCCACCCGGTCGGACCGCAGGTTCTCGGCGGGCTCGTCATGTACCCGCCGTTCCAGATCGCCGACCTCATCCGGCATTTCCGCGACTTCATGGCGACGGCGCCGGACGAGGTCGGCGCCGGGCTCGCCTTCATCTCCGCGCCGGACGAGCCGTTCGTCCCCGAGTTCGCGCGCGGCAAGCCCGTCGTGGGCGCGGTCCTGTCCTACTTCGGCCCCATCGAGGAGGGCGAGGAGGTGCTCAGGCCGCTGCGCGAGTTCGGCCCGCCCGTGCGTGACATGGTCGCGCCCATCGCCTACACCGACCTGCAAGGGCTGCTGGAGCCCGGCACCCACGACGGCATGCAGAACTACTGGAAGGCCGAGTTCCTCGCTGAACTGCCCGATGAGGCGATCGACCACATCGTGCGTTTCACACAGAGCGTGCCCTCCCGCTTCACGCAGACGATCCTCATGCCGCTGGGCGGCGCGCTGGCCCGCGTCGACAACGACGCCATGGCCTTCGGCCAGCGCGACGCGCCCTTCAACATCCACATCCTGTCCATGTGGGAGGACCCGGCCGACTCCGAGCGGCAGATCTCCTGGACCCGCGAGTTCCACCGGGCGATCCAGCCGTACAGCACCGGCGGCGCCTACCTCAACTTCATCGGCAAGGAGGGCGGGGACCGGATCAAGGCCGCCTTCGGGCCAGAGAAGTACGAGCGGCTGGTAGAGCTCAAGCGGCGCTACGACCCGGCCAACGTCTTCTCCGGAAACCAGAACATCCCGCCGCGGGCTGAGACGGTCGAGGAGGAGCCCGAGGAGGCGGAGCAGCAGGGGCACTTCGCCCCGCTCGCCGTACTCGAGCTCCTGAACGGGATGTGGATCGCGCGTGCCCTGCAGGTCGCGGCGCAGCTGCGGATCGCCGAGCAGCTCGGTGATGGGCCGCGCACGCTCGCCGAGCTCGCCGCCGAGTGCGGCTGCGATCCCGCGGCGCTGGGCCGGCTGATCTCGGCGCTCAGCACGGTCGGCTTCTTCGCCCGCACCGGCGAGGACAAGATCCAGCAGACACCGCTGTCGGCCGTGCTGGCCGACGGCCACCCGCACTCCGTCGGAGCCGTCGCCCGCCTGTTCGGCTCGAACTGGCAGTGGCAGGCGTGGTCGCAGCTCGAATACTCGGTACGGCACGGCAAGCCGGCTCTCGACCAGGTAGTCGGCACGAGCCTGCCGGCCTTCCTCGACACCATGTCGCCCGAGGACGGGGTCCTCTTCGACCAGGCGATGACCGGTCTGTCCCGCTTCCTCAACCGGACGATCCTGAACGCCTACGACTTCTCCGACGCCGGCCGGATCGCCGACGTCAGCGGCGGCCACGGCACCCTGCTGGTCGACATCCTCGCCGGCGACCCGTCGCTGACCGGGGTCCTGCTCGACCGGCCCGCGGTCACCGCCAAGGTCCGCGAGAAGGCGCGGGAGGCCGGGCTCGGCGACCGGCTGGACGTGGTGGACTGCGACTACCTCGAGTCGCTGCCGGAGCAGGCCGACACCATCGTGCTCAACCGGGTGCTGCACGACTGGGACGACGACTCGGCCGCCAGGATCCTTCGGGCCTGCCGCGCCGCCCTGCGCCCCGGGGGCCGGATCGTCGTGGTCGAGCAGCTCATGACGGGCGACAAGCGCGCGGCCTTCCTGGACCTGCAGATGCTGGTGCTGCGCGGCGGCCGCGAACGCACCAAGGCGGAGATGGCCGAGCTGTTCGAGCGCTCCGGCCTCAGCCTGGCGGAGACGATCAACACCACCTCTCCCATGTGCCTGCTCATCGGCCACTCCCTCGACCACTGAACGGGGCCTGAGACATGACAACCACCACGAAGGTCATCAACGCCGCGGACGTCACGCCCAACCGCCACCGCGGCGGCGAGATCCGGGTGACGCTGAGCCAGAAGACCTGCGGCGCCACGTCGGGGTTCGGCGGCTCCGTGCTGCTGCAGCCCGGGGAGTACGTGAGCGAGCACTATCACCCGTACTCGGAGGAGTTCATCCACGTCATCCGGGGCGAGCTCGAGTTGAAGGTGGAGGACGAGCCGATCGCCCTCGGCCCGGACGACTCGTTCCTGGTGCCCATCGGGCAACGCCACCGCCTGGCCAACGTGGGCGACTCGACGGCGCACGTCGTGTTCCATCTCTCGCCGCTGGCGCCGCGACCCGACCTCGGCCACGTCGACACGGAACCCCTTCCGTCAGTGGGAGAGCCGTGATGAGACGTGCCGTCATCACCGGGATGGGGGTGCTCGCCCCCGGTGGCGTCGGGCGGGACGCGTTCTGGAAACTGCTGGCCGGCGGCCAGAGCGCGACCCGCACCCTGACCATGTTCGACCCCGCTCCGTTCCGGTCGCAGCTCGCCGCCGAGGTCGACTTCGACCCGCGCGCGGCCGGCCTGACCGAGCGCGAGACGCGCCGTATGGACCGCGCCGCCCAGTTCGCCGTCGTGTGCACGCGGGAGGCGCTCACCGACAGCGGTCTGGACCTGTCCGGCGTGGACCCGGCCCGCGTCGGGGTCAGCCTCGGCAGCGCGGTCGGCTGCACGATCTCCCTGGAGGAGGAGTACCGGGTCCTGTCCGACGAGGGCCGCCAGTGGCTCGTCGACCACACCTACGGTGTCCCGCACCTGTACGGGTACATGGTCCCCAGCACCCTGGCCACCGAGGTGGCCTGGCAGGCGGGCGCCGAGGGGCCGGTCCAGCTCGTCTCCACGGGCTGCACGTCCGGCCTGGACGCCGTCGGCATGGGTGCCCGGCTGATCGAGGAGAACTCGGCCGACGTCGTCATCGCCGGCGCGACCGACGCGCCCCTGTCACCCATCACCTACGCGTGCTTCGATGCGATCAAGGCCACCTCGGCCAACAACGACGACCCAGAGCACGCCTCGCGCCCATTCGACGCCCGGCGCGACGGCATCGTCCTCGGCGAAGGCGCCGCGATCCTGGTGCTCGAGGAGGAGAGCAGGGCGCGGTCGCGCGGCGCCCGGATCCAGGCGGAGCTGGTCGGGTACGGCCAGCGCAACAACGCCTTCCACATGACCGGCCTGCGCCCAGATGGCCGGGAGATGGCCGAGGCGATCCGCGTCGCCCTGCGCGAAGCCCGGCTCGACCCCACCGCCGTGGACTACATCAACGCCCACGGGTCGGGCACCAAGCAGAACGACCGGCACGAGACCGCGGCCTTCAAGGACAGCCTCGGCGACCACGCCCGCCGGGTGCCGATCAGCTCGATCAAGTCGATGATCGGCCACTCCCTGGGGGCGATCGGCTCGATCGAGCTGGCGGCCTGCGTGCTCGCCCTGGAACACCAGGTGGTGCCGCCCACGGCCAATCTGCACGTGCCCGACCCGGAATGCGACCTGGACTACGTCCCGCTCGTTGCCCGCGATCATCGCATGAACGTGATCCTCAACGTGGGCAGCGGCTTCGGCGGATTCCAGACCGCCGTCCTGCTGGCCGCACCTGGAACGGTTCGCCCATGAGCACGCTCGCGATCACCGGCATGGCCGTCGTCGCGCCGACCGGCCAGAGCCTGGACCAGCACTGGTCGTCGGTCCTCACAGGCCGCAGCGGGATCCGTCCCATCAGCCGCTTCGATCCGGCCTCCTACCCCGTCCGCGTCGCCGGTCAGGTGGAGGACTACGTGGCGAGGGGCACCATGCCCTCCCGGTTCGTGAGGGAGACCGACCGCTTCACCCAGATGGGGCTGAGCGCGGCCCAGGCCGCGCTCCAGGACGCCGCGCTCGACCCGGCCGAGCTCCCCGAGTACGCGGTGGCCGTGGTCACGGCGAGCTCGTCGGGCGGCACGGAGTTCGGCCAGAAGGAGATGGAGCGGCTCTACCAGCACGGCCCCTCGTGGGTCAGCCCCTACCAGTCCATCGCCTGGTTCTACGCGGCGACCTCCGGGCAGATCTCGATCCGCCACGGCACCAAGGGGCCGGCCGGGGTGCTCTGCGCGGAGCAGGCGGGCGGCCTGGATGCCGTCGCGCTCGCGCGGCGCCTGGTCAGGGACGAGGTGAAGGCCGCCATCGTCGGCGGCACCGACGCCTCCCTGTGCCCTTACGGGCTGACGGCCCAGCTCACCTCGGGCCGCCTGTCCACCGTGAACGAACCGGAGCATGCCTACCGCCCGTTCGACGCCTCCGCGGCCGGCTACGTGCCAGGAGAGGGCGGCGCCATGCTCATCGTGGAGCCCGCCGCCGAAGCCAGGCGGCGGGGGGCGCGGATCCGCGGCACCGTGCTCGGCCACGCCGCGGGCTTCGACCCGGCGCCGTGGACCGGCCGCCCGTCGGCGCTGCGGCGGACCATGGAGCGGGCCCTCGACGACGCCGGGATCGGGCCGCGAGATGTGGACGTCGTGTTCGCGGACGGGATGGCCGTCCCCGCGGACGACGCCGACGAGGCCAGGGCCATCGGCGAGGTGTTCGGCGGCGGTGGTGTCCCGGTGACCGTCCCGAAGGCGCTCACCGGACGGCTCCACGCCGGGGGCGGCGGACTCGACCTGGTCACGGCCCTGCTCGCCATACGCCACGGCTGCGTGCCCCACACGGCGGCGACCACCACGGTTCCCGATTTCTACGACCTCGACCTCGTGCTGAACGAGCCGCGCCCGTGCGTGGTCAGGCACGCGATGGTCGTGGCCCGCGGGCACGGCGGCTTCGTCTCGGCCGTCGTGCTCGGCGCATGACCCTTCACCGATTCGACTCACCGATTCGACTCACCGATTCGACTCACCGATTCGACGAGGAGAGAGCGACACCATGTCAGAGCCTGCAACCGGCGTCTTCACCCTCGAAGACCTGCGGTCGATGTTGCGCGTCGACGACGCCGACGAACTGACCGAGAGCAACGCCGATGAGGAGTTCGAGTCCCTCGGCTACGACTCGCTCGCCAAGTACGAGCTGGTCTCCCAGCTGGTGCGCCGGCACGGCATCCAGATCTCGGACAAGACGATGGAGCACTTGCGCACGCCGCGGCAGGCCGTCGACTACGTCAACGCCCTCATGGCCGCTACCCCAGACAACGCAGTGAGGTCCTGAAATGTCAGCACACACCGACAATGCCATCACGATCGCCGCGCCCATGGACCTCGTGTGGGACATGACCAACGACATCGAGTCGTGGCCGAAGCTGTTCAGCGAGTACAGCGCGGCGGAGATCCTGCACCGGACCGACACCACCGTGCGGTTCCGGCTCTCCATGCACCCCGACGAGAACGGGGTCGTGTGGAGCTGGGTGTCGGACCGGACCGCCGACCCCGCCACCAGGACCGTGCGCTCCCAGCGGGTCGAGCTCGGGCCGTTCAAGTACATGTTCCTGTTCTGGGAGTACCTCCAGACCGACGAGGGAGTCCTGCTGCGCTGGGTGCAGGACTTCGAGCTGAAGCCGGAGATGCCGGTTGACGACGCCGGCATGGCCGACCGCGTCAACGCCAACTCAGCCGTGCAGCTGAAGCTGATCAAGGAAGCCATCGAAGCGGAGGCGCGCGGCTGAGCGCGCCCCGACGCTCCTGACCGACCTCGAGGAGTCTTGCTCATGGCCATAGCGAAGGATGCCGGTGACTGGGAGCTGTGCCGGGAATGCGCCGCGCTCGTCTACCGGCCGCGGCTGCTGCGATCGCGCCGCGTCTGCCCCGAGTGCGGGCACCACCAGCGGCTCGCCGCCGGGGAACGGATCGACACCATCGCCGACCCCGGCTCCTTCACCCCCGCGCCGCAGGTCAGCGGTGGCGACCCGCTGGGCTTCGCGGACTCGCGGCCCTACCCCGAGCGGCTCGCCGAGGCGCGCAGCCGTACGGGACTGCAGGACGCCATCCTGTACGGCGGAGCCACCATCGGCGGCCGGCGGGTCGTGGTGGCGGCGATGGACTTCGCCTTCCTGGGCGGCAGCATGGGCTCGGCCGTCGGCGAGACGGTCGCCCGCGCCTGCGAGACGGCGCTGCGCGAGCGGATCCCGCTGATCCTGGCCATCACCTCCGGCGGGGCCCGCATGCAGGAGGGCGCGGTCTCCCTCATGCAGATGGCCAAGACCGCCCAGGCCATGCGCGCGCTGCGTGAGGCCGGGCCGCTCAGCGTCTGTGTGCTCACCGATCCCACCTTCGGCGGGGTCACCGCCTCCTTCGCGACCCTCGGCGACGTCCTGGTGGCCGAACGCGGGGCACGCGTCGGCTTCGCCGGCCCCCGGGTGATCGCCGCCGCCACTCGGGAGGAACTGCCGCCGGGCTTCCAGACGGCCGAGTACCTCAAGAGCCGCGGCCTGATCGACCGGGTCGAGACCAGGGACGGCCTGCGCCCGCTGCTGGCCAGGCTGCTGGCGGTGACCTCGGCCCGGGATCCGGGCCAGGTCACCGCGTGGGAGCGACCACTGGAAGAACTGCAGGAGGCGCCGGGGGGACCACAGGAGGCGCCGACGCCGTACGAGACGCTGCGCCTGGCCCGCGACACCCGCCGCCCCACCGCCCTGGACTACATCTGGCGGATCTGCACGGACTTCGTCGAACTCCACGGCGACCGGCTGGAGGGCGACGACCCGGCCATCGTCGGCGGCCCAGCGCTCCTCGACGGCCGCCCCGTCATGATCATCGCGCACCAGAAGGGGCACAGCACCGACGAGCTGGTCGCCAGGAACTTCGGGCTGGCCCATCCGGAGGGCTACCGCAAGGCGCTGCGGCTGATGCGGCTGGCGGGCAGGCTCGGCCTGCCGGTGGTCACGCTCGTGGACACGCAGGGCGCGGCTCCCGGGATCCGCGCCGAGGACCGCGGGCAGTCCTGGGCGATCGCGGAGTGCCTGGCCGGCATGTCGGAACTGCCGGTGCCGGTGGTCTCCGTCCTGATCGGCGAGGGCGGCAGCGGAGGAGCGCTGGCGTTGGCGGTGGCCAACCAGGTGCTCATGCTCCGGCACGCGGTCTACTCGGTGATCAGCCCGGAGAGCTGCTCCACCATCCTGTTCGGCGACCCGTCCCACGGCCCGCGTATGGCCGAGGCGCTCCGGATCACCGCACCGGACCTGCTCCGCCTGGGCATCGTCGACAGCATCGTGCCCGAGCCGCCCGGCGGTGCCCAGACCGCCCCGGCCGCCGCGGCCGAACACCTCAAGGCCGGTGTACGGCAGGCCCTGCGCGAGCTCGCCGGGCTGAGCGGCGACGAGCTTCGCAAACATCGCTACGAACGCTTCCGGGTGCTGGGGATGATCGCCGATGACTGAGCACACCGACGAGCGGCACGCGGTCCTCCGCCTGCTGCGCGAAGAGGCCGGCAACATCGTCAAGACCGTGTCGGGTCCGCTGGCCAGCCTCTCGCTGCGGATGGGCGAGTGGGCACTGGACATCTCGTGGGCGCACGGGACCGCACCCGCTGCCCCGCTGCCGCTGGTGACGGCGCCGGAGGAGGAAACGGAAGCGGACGATACCGGTCTGCACGAGATCACCGCCCCGCTGGTCGGCACCTTCTACGTGGCGCCGGAGCCGGGCGCCCCGCCGTACATCCAGGTGGGGGAGCACGTGCGGGCGGGACAGACCGTCGGCATCGTCGAGGCGATGAAGCTGATGAATCCGGTCAAGAGCGACCTGGCGGGCGAGGTGGTCGAGGTCGTGACCGGCGACGCGACGCCCGTGGAGTACGGCCAGGCGCTGGTGCGGATCAGGGCGGAGGAGCCGTGAGCTTCAGCAAGATCCTCATCGCCAACCGGGGTGAGATCGCCCTCCGCATCGCACGGACCTGCCGCGAGCTGGGCATCGAGACGGTCGCCGTCTATTCGACGGCCGACCGCGACGCCCGCTTCGTGGCCTACGCCGACGAGGCGGTGCACATCGGGCCGGCCCCGGCCAAGCGCAGCTACCGCTACCCGCCCGCGATCATCGAGGCCGCCCTGCGCACCGGCGCCGAAGCCATCCACCCCGGCTACGGGTTCCTCTCTGAGGATGCGGACTTCGCGCGGATCTGCACCGACCACGGGGTCGTCTTCATCGGGCCCAGCCCGGAGGTGATGGAGTGCGTGGGCGACAAGGCACGGGTCCGCGCCCTGCTCGCCGCGGCCGGGCTGCCGATCCTGCCGGGCAGCGACGGTCCCGTGGCGACGCAGGCCGAGGCCGAGGAGGTGGCCGAGCGGATCGGCTACCCCGTCATCGTCAAGGCCGCCGCCGGTGGTGGCGGCCGTGGCATCGAGCCCGCGGGCGACCGCGCCGAGCTGCGCGAGGTCTACCGGCGCACGACCGCCCTGGCACGCCAGGTTTTCGGCAACGGCGAGGTCTACCTGGAACGCCTGGTCCAGGCCCCGCGCCACGTCGAGGTCCAGTTCCTGGCTGACACGCACGGCACCGTTCTGCACCTGGGCGACCGCGACTGCTCGCTGCAGCGCCGCAACCAGAAGCTGGTGGAGGAGGCGCCCTCACCACTCCTGCCGGACCGGGTTCGCGAGCGGCTCGGCGTGTACGCCGTGGCAGGGGCGCGCCGTGTCGGCTACACCGGGGCGGGAACCATGGAATTCCTGCTCGACGCCGCGGGCGAGATCACCTTCATGGAGATCAACGCGCGCATCCAGGTGGAGCACCCGGTCACCGAACTGCTGACCGGTGTCGACCTGGTGCGAGAGCAGATCCGCGTCGCGGCCGGTGAACCCCTGGGCATCACCCAGGAACAGGTCACGCTGACCGGCACCGCCATCGAGTGCCGGGTCAACGCCGAGGATCCGTCGGCGGGCTTCCGCCCCACGCCCGGCCGCCTGACCTCCTACCACCCGCCGGGCGGTCCCGGGGTGCGGGTCGACTCCGGGTTCGGCCAGGGCGACGTGATCCCGCCGGACTACGACTCGCTGCTCGCCAAGGTGATCGTGTGGGCGCCGACGCGCGAGCAGGCGATCGTCCGCGCCGACCGGGCGCTGGCCGAGTTCGCCGTCGAGGGGCCAGGGATGGCCACGACGATCCCACTGCTGCGGCGGCTGCTGGCCCAGCCGGATTTCGTGGCGGCCAGGCACTCCACTGCCTTCGTCGACGCGTTAACAAACGAATTCAACCCTGTTGGAGAAAACCAGTGAACGTCCTGCAGACCATTAAGGGAATTCTCGTCTCCGAGCT
Organism: Nonomuraea sp. NPDC003727; assembly: GCF_053586935.1. Classification (NCBI taxonomy): domain Bacteria; kingdom Bacillati; phylum Actinomycetota; class Actinomycetes; order Streptosporangiales; family Streptosporangiaceae; genus Nonomuraea; species Nonomuraea sp. NPDC003727. Next base: position 13,875 of record NZ_JBSFNE010000027.1, on the reverse strand, counting down.
TCTCGTCGACATCCCGGCGGAGCGGATGCAGCCCGATGACAGCCTGCGCGATGTCTACGGCCTCGACTCGCTCGGCTACGTCGAGCTGCGGGTCTGCATTGAGCAGACCTTCGGGATCACCATCGACGACGACGATTTCTCCCCCGAGCACTTCACCACGCTCGGCGGGGTCCAGGCGCTGGTGGAGCATCTCCAAAAAGACGAGGAAATGGTCAGCTGACTTCCCGCGGAGAAAGAAAGGACCGCCCCATGCAACTCCAGACGGCGTCACCGCAGGCGGATCAGTCGTCGGCCGACCGTACGCTCGGCTTCACCGAGATGAAGAAGTGGCTGCGCCACCGTCACCCGATGATCTACATCGACCGGGTCACCGACCATGAGCCCGGGGTGTTCCTCAGGAGCCTGCTGTCCGTCTCCGGCAACCTCGACGCGATCGCGGGACACTTTCCGGAGCGTGCGATCTACCCGGGCAGTCATCTCATGCAGGCTTTCGCCCAGTCGGGCATCATCCTCTACCTGCTGAGCACCAGGCCGCTGGCCGAGGACGAGCTTACCCTCATCGGCTCTGTCACCGCCCGCTTCACCAAGCCGGTCGTCCCCGGCGACCAGGTCGTCTTCGATGTCCGGGCTGATCGGCTGCGTGGCGACGCGTTCTTCTTCTCGTGTCGCGCGTCCGTCGGCAGCGCGACGGTCGCAGCCTTCAAGGGGACGCTCACCCGGACAACGGTCGGCGCGATGGGCCGGCAGTTGTGGTGAACGCGCCCGTGGTCGTCGTCACCGGGATGGCGTGGACCACGCCGCTCGGGGACGGGCTCGACGAGGTGTGGCGCCGGCTGTGTGCGGGCGCCACCGGCGTCGTCCCGGTCGGCTCGCCGCACCGGCTCCGCACGTCGCTTGCCGGGCAGGTGCCGTGCCCGCCGTATGTGTCCTTGGCTCCGGAAGAACGGCAGATCGCCCTTGCTGTCCGCACGCTGGCCGAGGCCTTCGCTGAGGCTGGAGTCGCGGTGGACGATCCCTCGGTGACGCTTGTGCTCGGCACCAGTTTCGGAGGGCAGCTCGACGCGGAGGAGGAGCCCGAACGGCACTGGACCCAGGAGGTCGCGCGCCGGCTCGGGCATCCGCGTACCCCGCTGTGTGTGACGACTGCCTGCTCTGCGGGAGCCGACAGCCTGCTCGTCGCGGAGGCGCTGCTCCGAAGTGGCAGGGCCGGGATCTGCGTGGCGGGTGGAGCCGACGTGCTGAGCGAGGCCAAGCGCCTGGGCCATTCGGCGCTCGGCACGATGAGCAGGACCGGGCTGCGTGCCTTCGACGCCGGTCATGACGGGATGGTGCTCGGTGAAGGCGCGGGGTTCCTGGTCCTGGAGCTGGAGGAGACGGCTCGAGCCCGGGGCGCTCGCATCCTCGCCCGCCTGGACGGCGTGGGCTCCGCCAACGACGCCACCGGCCTGACCGCTCCCGATCCCACCGGTGACAGCGTGGTCGCCGCGGTGCGCCGATGCCCGGGCGGCACCGGAGACGTCGCCGTGGTGTGCGCCCACGGGACGGGCACCCCTGTCAACGACCAGGTGGAGGCGACCAGCCTGCACGAGCTCTTCGCCGGATCCGAGCGCGATCCGGTCGTCTTCGGGACGAAGGGCGCCCTGGGCCACAGCCTGGGCGCCACCGGCGCGATCGAGGCGATCGCCACCATCCTGGCGCTGCGGCACCGGGCGACGCCGCCGCTCGCGGGACTGGACTCGCCGATGCCCGGCTTCACGCTGCGGCTGGCGGACGGCACGGCGCAGGAGTTGCACGGCGGGGCAGGGCTCAGCCTGACGCTGGGGTTCGGCGGGTTCAACACCTGTGTCCGGTTCTCGCACGGCGAGGGCACGGCGGGAACGGAGAGCAGGTCCGAGGAGCGGAGGGCCGGAGAAGAGGTCACCTGGCCCGGTCTTCCGGCCGTCGCCGGTCATGGTGCAGTCACGGTCGAGGATCCCACCACCCGCTCCGCCAACCGCCCTTCCCTCTACGCCGACCCAGTGGCCTGGTTGACCGCCGCGGCGGTCGAGGCGGCCCTGGGCGAGAGCGGCTGCGGGGAGGACGTGCTCGCCGCCCGGAACGACGTGGCGGTGATCGTGCTCACCGGCAGCCGGCCCCTGCCGACCTCCAGGGCCCTCGCAACTCAGGCGACCACCCGCGGCCGGGTCTCGCCACTGCGCTTCGCCGGCGCCAACCCGGGCATCCTGGCCGGGCTCACCTGCATCCAATGGGGCCTGCGCGGACCGTCGCTGGTTTTCGCGGCGGCCGACGACGACACCGTCGACACAGCTCTGACGGTCGCGGAGTCGTGGCTCAGCTCCGGCCACGCCCGCTACGTGATCGCGGTGCGACATCAGGCGCACCCGGAGGGACACACCGCCCGGTGCGCCGTGCTGCAGGCCGCCACGGAGCCGGGCACCGATCCCCGCGCCCTCCTGACCGCCCCGATCGCCTCTCTCGCCACGACGGCATGAAGGGAATGCCTCTGATGTCCACCACCAACCACGGACCGCCGCTGGACGTGAGACCGGTCGCCGACTTCCTGGCCAGGTCGGCCGACCTGGCCGCCCGGACATCCCATGAAGGGATCGACGGCACCCTGGACGACCTCGCGAAGCTCGGCCTCGAACCCGGTGACGCGGTCATCATCGCGCTGTCCAACTCCATGCGGACGGTGCGCACCTATCTGGCCGCCCTGCTGCTCGGCTTCGTCCCGATCGCCATCGCCCCCAGGACCCCGCCTGCCCGGACAAGACGGCTCGCGGCCACACTGGGAGCGCGGGCCCTGCTGGCCGCCAGACCGGATCCGGCGAGGTACGGCGCGGCCGCCAGCCATGCCGTCGGCGAGGTTGAGGCGGTGCTGCTCGACGGCGACACGCCGGTCGGCCGGGGCGGGCGAGCGCGACCCGAGGCCGGCACCGCCCCGCCGTACCGGGCCGGGCATGCGCAACCCGACGCCGACGCGGCGCCGCCGTACCGGGCCGGACAGGTGCTCATGTCCACCTCCGGCACCTCCGGAGCCTTCAGCGCCTGCCTGCACCGCGTCGACGCCCTGTTGCGCAACGCCCGCCGCCACGCCGCGGCGGTCGGCATGACAGCTGATGACACCGTGCTGGTCAACCTGCCGCTGTACTACTCGTACGCGATGGTCGCCCAGGTGCTGGCCGCCTATGTCACGGGCGCTCGGATCGTCGTCACCGGGCCGCCCTTCACCCCGGCCGGCTACGAATCGGCCATCGCGGCCCACGGCGTGACCCACTCCTCCATCACCCCGGAACTCGCCCGCAGACTCCTGGCCCACGGTGCCCTGCCGTCACCGGGTCCCCGGGTCATGACCATCGGCGGGGACCAGATCCACCCGGCCCAGGTAGCCCGGCTGCTGGCGGCCAGGCCAGACGGCGAGCTGTACCTCACCTACGGCCTCACCGAGGCGGGCCCGCGCGTCCTGACCCTCGCCGCCCACGCCGAACCGGCCCACCGGCACGCCTCCGTCGGCCTGCCCCTGCCGGGGGTACGGACGTCCCTACGCCCGGAGACCGGCGAACTCCTGGTGGAGTCTGACACCGTGCTGGAGAGGAAGATCGGTGGATCGGCGGCCGCGCGCACCCTGATCGCCCCCGGCCGGATCGCCACCGGCGACGTCTTCACCGTCGACGATGACGGCTACCACTACTTCTGCGGCCGGCTGTCGGACTTCGCGATCATCCGCGGCGAGAAGGTCTCGCTCAGCGGCCTGCGGCAGACGGTCAACGCCATCGCCGGAGTCGTGCGCTGCGTACCGCGGTTGACCGAGGGCGCGGGCGGCGAGAGTGCCCTCGACCTGGAGATCACGGTCACCGACACACGACCGGACACGGAAGCGAGGCTCCGGTCGGAACTCGACTCCCTGCTCCTGCCCGCCGAACGCCCTCGAACCATCCAGATCGCCACCGCCGACCCTGAGGACTTCCACAAATGACGCTGCTCTTCTGCGTGCCCTACGCCGGCGGATCAGCCCGGGTCTACCGCGGCTGGCAGGAGTGGTTCGCCGACGATGCCGAGGTCGTCCCGCTGGAGCTCGCAGGCCGCGGCACCCGCTCCGCTGAGCCGGTCGCGCCTTCCGTGCGCGCGGCCGCCATGGATCTCGCCCGCCGCGTGCGGGAGAGAGCGGGGGGCGGGCCGTACATCCTGTTCGGGCACAGCATGGGCGGCCTCATCGCCTACGAGATGGCCGCGATCATTGAGGATTCGGCGAGCGACGGGCCGTGCCTGGTGGTCGTCTCCGGGCGCAACCCACCGCAGACGAGGGCGAACTGGGGGGATGACGCTCTGGAGCTGACCGACCTGGAGCTGTTCGAGGCGCTCCAGACCGTGGGTGGCGTGCCGGCCGGGCTCAGCCCGTCGATCGCCGCCACGCTCTTCGTGCCGCTGATCCGTGCCGACGTGCGCAACACCGTCTCCTACGACTCCGGCTCACCACCGCGCCGGATCTCCGCTCCGTTGCTGGTGATCCAGGGACGGGAGGACCCGCTCGTAGGGCCGGACGCGGGCGCGGGCTGGGCGCACTGCACGCAGCGGGAGTGCACGGTCGTGCGCCACGACGGCAATCACTTCTCGATCTTCGAACGTGTTGGTGAGCTCGCTGAAACGCTGAGGCCGTTCCTGGCGCGCGGGCGGGAGCACTCTGGCGGGTGCACCAAGTGATCGAAATACTGGCCGAAGAGCTGGCCGCGGGTACACCGGTTCAGTACTACCGCATCTATCGATCTGCAGGTTCAGCCGCCGACATCATGATTTGAAACAGCCGCGGCTGACGCTCTGGCTGCTTTAAGCCCTTGCTCACCGAGGTCCGCCACGTTCTGGTGCGCCTGTTCGTTCCGACCGCGAACGTCGTCGATTCCGTGCCGGGCCGGCCGTACTTCCGGCTTTGTCCATCAATCCCCGGTACGGATCAGCCACTATCGCCGACGTGGCGAACCCTAATCTAAAGATCTACGAATGCGGCAGGTTCTGGAGTTTCGTCGGACGTCGTCTGCTGATTTTCGCAAACAATTTTCAGGCCATGCATGAGAAGGTCGAGGCCGAATTCGAAGCGCGCGTCGCCGCTACCGGAGAGCAGGGTCTCCGCCATCGCCGTGGTGTGCGGAAAGTGCTGCGGTGGAAGGCTGGAGTAGTAGTCGCCCAGCCGCCGCCAGTGGGCCTCGACGTTGGGCTCGGTCGCACGCCCCCTGCTGAAGTGCTGGCTCACCTCGAGCGCGTCCGCGGTGATGTACAAGGTCAGACGGCCCACCGCCCAGCCGCACTCCTGGTCCGACAGCCCGGCGGCGCGCAGTATGGACAGGAATGCTTCGGCCACCCATACCCCGTTCGGACCGCAGGGCGCGAAGGCGCTGACCAGCCGCGCGATATCCCCGTGACGGGTCAGCGCCCGCCTGAGCTCGAAGGCGAGTTCCCTCAGCTTCTCCTGCCAGTGCTCGGCGTCAGCCTGTGGGACCGAGACCTCCCCGAACACCATATCGATGAGCAATTCCAGAAGTTCGTTCTTGTTGGCCACGTGCGCGTAGAGGGAGGCCGGCCCCGTCTGCAGGTCGTGGGCGACCCGGCGCATGCTCAAGGCGTCCAAGCCTTCTCTGTCGATAATTCGCAGGGCTGTTTTCAGGATGAGATTCCGCGTCAACGGCTCCTTGTCGGGCTCCGGCCTGGCGACGGTCCGCCACGGGGGCGCAGGGATGGCGGGTGGAAGTCTGCGATTTGCCATATGGACTCCTCTATGCCTTGCTAACACGGTACCGGATTGCCACAATTTGGATAGGTCGAACAGCGATCGTAACCAGATCGACTTTCGATCAACCGCAACCGCATCTGGGACGTGGTCCCAGATGCGAGCCATCACATGCGCCTCTTCAACATTGAATGTCAAAGTCGGCATCAGGCGACATCGCAGTAGAGTGGTGGCGAGGGTTGGTCGCATTGCGGGCCTGTTGGGTCCATTGCAAGTATTGCGTGATGGGGATTTGGCCACGCCGGCCGTGGGAAACTCAGGAAGTTGCTCAGGCGACGCCACCGGCAAGCGTCTCCACAACCCCGCAGACCCATATCCACGTGCCGAGAAAAGATCTCAGCTTGGGCCGCTCCCCGTCACTCTGCAGCCCGTCCGCTGAGAGGGCGGAAACCACCCTACGGCTATCGGCTCGGCCTGTGCCCCGGTGTCGGCATTGAACGCCCGGAGCCAGACGTCGTCGTCGATGACGTACCGCTCGCGGCGGCCGGAATCCTGTGTGGAAGGCCGGTCCCGACCGGCAGCGTCGCGAACTGCTCCACGAAACCACGCACGGTGGCGGGCGGCCGTCCGCCGGCCGGTGACTCCGTGGCCCGAACCGGTCTGCGGCGGCGGGCCCTCGGCCCCGGCGGCCTGCTTAAGCCGCTGCCGGCGCCGCGGCCGCCGATCAGCCTCCGCCCGTCGTGTCGTGTCTCCCGGCAGGCTGCGGCTACGACCCTGCCAAGATCAGCTTTTCCGGGGTCTTTTGTACGTACTGCGTACCGGGATCGGTTGGCAGGACCTGCCGACCGCCGCGTTCGGGGTGTCCGGGTCGACCTGCTGGCGACGCCTCGCCGAGTGGCATGAGCAAGGCATCTGGCAGCGACTGCACGAGGTGTTGCCGGCCGAACTACGCGCCGTCGGCGCTCTCGACCTGGCCCACGCGGTGGTCGACTCCTCGCACGTCCGGGTGCTCAAAAGGGGGATCACACCGGGCCCAGCCCGGTCGACCGTGCCCGGCCCGGTTCCAAGCATCACCTGATCACCGACGCCGGTCGAACGCACCCTCGCCTGGCTCTATGCCTTCAAACGCCTCCGAACACGCCACGAACGCCGCGCCGATACATCAAGATCGTGCAGGAGACGCTCGGGCACCGCTCGTCGGCCTTCACCCGTGACACCTACACCAGCGTCTATCCGGAGGCCGCCGCTGCTGCGGCAGAGGCGACCGCCGCGCTCTTGGCGGCCCAGCCCGTGGCGCCAATGCCGCCGAGCTCGTTCGGACGCCGATCTCCACGACCTGCCGGGCGAGGAACCGGTCCGGGGACCGAGCGGGGAGGGTCGGTGATCCACCCGCCCACCAGTCAGAACTAGACACCAGGGCAGACCTCGGGGGCAGTGAGGACGCGTGCGGAGGTTGGGGAGGCAGGGCCGCCGGACATCCCCTGACGGCGGCCCTCCCTCCCCTTCTCTGGTTCTCCGGCGAAGGAGATCCCCCGGGCGCCGGAAGCGTCTCAGCGACGCGCATCCGGCGCTCGGAGGCTGCGGCCCGGCAGCAGCTCTCACACATGGGAGGGGGTGCTGCTGCCGGACGTCTGGGGGGTGGGCGGTCCCTCGCGTCGCGGCCCCCAGCCGCCGCGAATTTTGACCTGGGCGAGGGACCGCCCTGGCGACGATTCGGCGGACGGGGTTCCGCCGTAATCGTCGAGAGGGGGTGGCGGACCGGACCTCCTCTTCAATCCGGTCAGCCACCGGAGGGTGACTGCGGTCACCGTGGCGCAAGACGCCTGCGGTCACCGGTTTGCGGGGGTGGGCAAGCGCGCCGGCGCTACGGCTCTCACCCCTACAGAAGGACCCTCACCCGGCCGTTGCCGGGGCCTGCGCCGTTGGTTACCCGGTTTCGGCGCGGGTGAGGGCGTGTGTGCTGTCACCGGCCGTTCCCGCACCCGTGGGACGGGAGGCTGCCGGTGACAGGGTCTATGTCATCGGCACGGTCACACCGCTCGGAAGGGCGCGCGCTGGCGCGGCTGTGGCCAGCACGCGGCGGATGCGTTCGGCCGTCGTGGCGATGTCGCCGACAGGGGTGATCGGCTCGGCCCACGACCACCAGAACCACCACTGACCTTCCAGCGGCGCGGCCGAGATGACCTCCGCCAGGGTGGCGGAGTTCGGGTTGATCACCCGCAGGCACGGCATGAACGAGCGGGGCGTTGAAGCCGACCGGACGCCGTACCGTATCACCGACGCGCACTACGCCCTCGGTGACCTCCCCGCCGATCAGCGCGAACTCGGGTTCGGAATCGAAGGGTTCGCGTACGTGGCGGAGCTCATAGCGGTTCCCCTCTTCGATTCGGCCAAGTGTTCAGACCGTACTGCGGCACACGGGCTTGATCGAGTACCGCAACACCTCGCCGAGGAGGGAATGGCGTCCATACAATCCGGGCGGGACCATCCAGTGGATGAAGCCGAGGCGGTGGTGCGTCCCACGCCGTTCACCGGCCGCGGTCCGGTCCGTGTCGCCGAGCGGAAGAATCGCTCCGGGTGGCCTGCGACGGAGCAGGGCAGTCAAGTGGCCATCACGACCGCGCTCCTGGGCGCGGTCGAACCCGCCGCCGCCACGACCACGGCTTTCGCCAGCCTGGTCCTGAACAAATGGTGGCGTCAGTTTGGGGGCTGCAGGAAGAGGGGCACCTGAGCCGAGTCGGCCTCAACCGGGTCGCTGCCGGGCTGCCGGGCGCGCGGAAGCACTGGGAAAGGCGAGGGGCGCAGCAGTCGCGCGAGACTACGCAACGAGAACGGCGCCTCAAAATGCTCTCTCCCAAGCCCGGTCAGCCCATGCTCTTCCAATCGGCGCACAACCGCCGGAGCCAGGAGCAGGCGACCCCCTGCTTGGACGTAAGACTCTGCCAGGTTCGAAATTTCGTCACGATGAAATGCCTGAATAGACGCAACGAGAAGCTCCTCGTTCTCCGTTTCGCATGCCAGCCTTGGCAGCGCCTCGCGGCTTGCCGTCCATTTCTGACGTGCCGGACGGCCCGGCTTGTGCCAAAAATAGACATCCGGAGCACAGACCGTGCGATTGGAGAAGAGGCGGCAGGTGACGAACTCGTGTACGTCGAATATGTCGGCCGACTCGGCAAGCTGCAGCTCGGCCGCTACCTGCTCGCCTGAAATCTCCACTTCCGCGTGAATCACATCTGGAGACTCCGCCAGAAGACGCTTCAAACCTGACGGGGAGAGCCAGCGACCGCCGACCGAAATCGCGTCCGAACGATTGCGGAATTTCTGGGGAAAAAACTCTTTCGCCGCAGAGACCGGCAACGAGACTTGCTGGGCGAGAAGAGTCAGCCGTGTGAGAATGTGAGGCAGATCCTTGGCAAGGTCTGAGTCGATGACCCTTTCGTCTGCCCGAATCTCAAGCTGAATGTCTCGATCGTTCACATGGTAAAAAATGAACACCGGCGACAGACAGTCCACGGCGTTGGCGCCGACCTCGATGACGATCTGCCGCGGCCTTGTGGTTTCGTTGTGGAGGGGCGCGGATTGCTGGACCGCGGTGATGTAGTCGAAGTAGACCGGTGCGATGCCGCCGATCCCTCTCCGCTGCAGCATCCGCGCGCGCCGGTCAACCTCTTGCGAGTAGTCGCGATCCTCCCAGGCCAAGTAGGTGTTGAACGATTCGGCCTGCAGCTCGCTCAGTGCTTGATGGAATGTGGCTTCATCGCGTACGGTGACCAGCTCGTACAGGTTTGAAATCCTGCAGCCTATTTCCTCGCTGTTGAGGCTTCCGGTAGAGGCGACGTTGGCGAGTAAGACATCGGATCGCCCTGAGAGTTGCGACATCGCCCATGCGAGCAAGAACTTTGCGGCGACAGGGACGCTTACGCCTGCGGCGTCGCTCACTCGTTGAAGCTCGACCGCCAGGCCGGGCAGTACAGTGGAGATTTGAAAGTGGGAGTGGGGGGCATCGCTGCGAACTGCCGGCACAATCGCTTGGCTTGATCGCGCAAGCCGCTCATCGCGATGCGCGTTCGCCGGAGAGTCGGTACCACTTTTGTCCGCGTGCCCGCCGTCGCTCTTTGCGAGCCTTTGGGGCGTCCAGTCCACGCCTTGAATCGCCTGATCCATTTGTGTGCGCCATAGGGCAAAGCCTGCTGCGTCCGCGATGATGTGTTGCAGATATAATTGAACTTCGTGGATGAGGTCGTTCTCAACTAGAAAGACCATGTACCATAAGAATCTGCCCGATGATACCGCGTCGCCGATCTCCGGAGTCGGAAACGGGGTATCGGCGTCAGTGAAGACGGTCGGCGCTACGAAATCCTCCATGGGAACCACTCTGCGAACCGGAAGCCCGCTTGGCTCGATGTCGAATATGCTCCGAAGCATCTCATGTCTTGCGCAAAGGCGTGATACCCCCGCTGTGACCTGTTCCCTCGTGGCCGGCAGGTTGAGGCGCCAGTGCTCTTCGAGAACAGGGGTCTGATCGGCCTGGGTCATCCAGAACAGCGTGAGCCATCGCTCCATCTCGGAATCCGACAAGCGTTCGCTACGCATTGATCGATCGCTCAACGAGGCTCTCCCTGGTTGTGGAACGTACTGTGCCGTACGACGCGACTACTCTCGACAACCACCTTGTCGGCAGCGGAGTCCGGGCGACAAACAAAGCGGGGAGAACCGCCTTCAGGCCCCCTGCACCCGCTTTCGGTGTTCGGTACGGAAACACGATGAGAGGCAGAACGGTGTGAGACGCTGCCCGGCTTCCTCTGCTTATTCGAAGTGTTCTCTTGATTGTATGGGCTCAATTGCTGCGTACCGTCAGATATACCATGCAAGGACGCCGTGGAGTAGCCTCCGCAGACGATTCTACGAGAACTACGCCCTTCAGTATGAGCGGCTGCGCAGTAGCCGGCCATGCCTCCGGTGCGTCGGGTGAGCTGCCTTCTGACGCCGTGAGTTGCCGAGCTCCGCGCGACCGGGACGGGCGTTGCGGTCCGGGTGGGCTTTCAGGCGGGAACGCACAGACTGGGCACCGGCCCACGGCGAATGCCCGGCCCTGGACGGGGATGCTCGACGCGGGCGAGTGCCGACTCCTCCTGGCCGGAAGGCGCGCGGCGGGTGGCGTACTCCGGCGGCGCGCCGTCCCCGAACAGCGTCACCTGGCAGAGTGTGCGGCCCGCAGCGAGGCATACCCACGAGGGCCGGAGTTCCCCTGCCCGACGCGCGGGCGGCCGACTGCTGCTCCGGAACACGTGGGGTAGTCCTCCGTCTCCGCAGACGTATCCCGTCGCAGGTATTGCCGCCTGCATCGGAAGATCGGCGACACGGGCAGGTATGGACGGGTACGCGACTCTCCATCACAACGAGTACCCCATAGGAGCCTAACAACGGACTTTGAGGCGCTCCGTGGAGGATATCCGCGCATAGGTGTATTGTGCTCCGGAACGATGTGATACAAGAGTGGAGACATGCGATACGCGGCACCGCTGAGATCTCAGACACCCTTGTGGCGAGGAGCTGGAGTATTTCTGGAGCGCGCACCTTTCCTGCGCATCGGCAATGCGGGTCGAGTTGGATGCCCGCTCGTAGCCACCTGGCTGAACTGTAGTGGCGGGTGCCGGTGGACGCGCTTCCTTGAATGACGTCGACTGCCGTGCCGCATTCCCCTGCATTGGGCGCCGCGTGCTGTTTCGCTCACCGGTCGGGCTTCACCGGCGTAGAAGATTTCCGTCCACTGTTCGGGGAATCTCCGCCGATGTGCTCCGGGCGATCGGGATCAACACGGATTCAGCATTCCGGCTGACCATGGACGCTTTCCTTCGTGCTGCCAGACCATCCGCACCCTCGCAGGGAGACACCGGACTGTGACGTCGCCTCCGATCCCTTCGACAACGTGGCGTATGTCGCCCAATCTTCGGCTCAACGAGGAAGTGGCGGCGCGCGTCGCGACGGGGGAGCCGGTTCTCAACCTCGGGTTCGGCGAGGCGAGGCTGCCGGCTTTCGCTCCCTTGGTGCGACTCCTTCGAGACAGCGCTCACCGCAACCGGTACGGTCCGGTCGCGGGGGAGAGCGACGTCCGTCGGGCGGGAGCCGACTATTTCGCGCGACGAGGGCTTGCCACCGACGCCGGGCAGATCGTGGTCGGTCCCGGCAGCAAGCCACTGCTGTTCGCGCTGAATCTGGTGATGCCCGGCGATGTCGTTCTGCCACGCCCGTGCTGGAACAGCTACAGGCCGCAGGCCGAGTTCACCGGGAAACGAACCGTTCATGTGGCGATCCCTGACGAGTGCGGCGGCGTACCGGATCCGGCGCAGGCGAGAAAGGCGATCCGGCGAGCGCGTGCTGAAGGGCATGACCCCCGGATTCTCATTCTGACCACACCGGATAATCCGACCGGCACCGTCGTGCCCCCGGAGCTGATCCGGGAAATCTGCGCCGTCGCCCGCGAGGAGAACCTGCTGATTGTCTCGGACGAGGTCTATCGGGACACCCTTCACGACTCCGCCATGACGTTTCTGAGTCCCGCAGAGGTGGAGCCCGAGCGTACCGTCGTGGTTACCGGCCTCTCGAAGAGCCTGGCGCTCGGCGGGTGGCGTATCGGTATGCTCCGCGTTCCGGACGGGGCCTTCGGTGAATGGCTCCGGGACGGGCTGGTGGCGGTCGCCAGCGATGTCTGGTCCTCGCTCGCCGGACCCATGCAGGCCGTGGCCGAATACGCCTTCTCCGAGCCGCTGGAAGTTCAGGATCGGAGATTGGCCGCCGCACGCCTTCACGGCCACGTCGCCCGAGCGGTCCACCGGGCCGTGGTCTCGGCGGGTGCGACGTGCCGTCCGCCGACGGCAGGCTTCTATCTCTATCCCGATCTCGAACGCCTTCGCTCGGCGCTTGCCAGGCAAGGCGTCGCCGATTCACCACGCCTGCAGCGCCGCCTGCTGGATCGATATGGCATTGCGGTTCTGGGAGGCCATCAACTCGACGACGATCGACGCGCACTGCGTTTCAAGGTGGCTACAAGCATGCTCTACGGTGATACGCCGGAACAGCAGGAAGAGTCCCTCGCCGCGGACGACCCCCTCAAGCTCCCGCACGTCGAGCAGGCCGTCTCCAGGATCAAGCACAGTTTCGCCGACCTGTGCCGATCCCGGCCATGACCGCGAACCCGTCAGGGCGTGCCTCCCGGTAGTACGACTTTCCATCCGAGCTCTACCGCAAGAACGAGGAGCCGGACATGCCGGTCTCCCAGGGAAAGCCTGCTGCCGGCCGGACGGAGCCTCGGCAGTGCCAGGCAGGCGCAACGGGTCCCCTCCTCGACGGTCGGTTACCCCTTAGAGCGTGTCCTATGTGGTGAGCCGGACGTTAAGAGGGCATGGGAAGGAACGAGTGGGGGTGGACCGTCCCGGACGGGTTCTGGGAGATCGCCCGGCCGTCGTTACCGCTGGCGCGGGTGCGTCCACAGGGCGGTGGGACGCGGAACACGCCTGATGAAGCGGTGTTCGCGGCCATCGTCTACGTGCTGGTGAGTGGATGTGCGTGGCGGGCCCTGCCACCGTGTTTCGGGATATCGAAGTCCACCGCGCACCGCCGCCTTCTGATCTGGTCACGGGCCGGCGTATGGGCCAAGCTGCACCAGGCGGTGCTCGACGAACTCGCTGCCGCCGACCTGCTCGACCTCTCCCGTGTCGTGCTCGATTCCGCCCACGTGCGGGCCAAAAGGGGGGGGCGAACTTGCAGGCCCGAGCCCCGTGGACCGGGGCAAGCCGGGTTCCAAGATGCATGTCCTGTCCGACCGGTCCGGACTGCATGTCGTGGTCGGTGTCTCATCTGGCAACACCCACGACAGCGAAGCCCTCCAACCCGTCGTGACCGAGCTTCAAACGAGACGCGACCCTCGCCACGGCCGGTGGATCAAGCCCGGAAAGCTTCACGCAGACAAGGCTTATGACCGTGATGACCTGCGCCGATGGCTGCGCGGCAGGCGCATCGCGGTGCGTATCGCCCGCAAGGGAGTCGAGTCCAGCCAGCGATTAGGAGCTGTTTCCTGGATCACGTGCGGAGCCAGATGACCAAGGCTGCGACCGTGACGGTTCCCAGGAAGATGTAGGCGCGTTTGTCGTAGCGGG
>NZ_JBSFNE010000026.1:0-96986 GCF_053586935.1 Nonomuraea sp. NPDC003727 | reverse complement strand
GCCCAGAACCCACTCCCGCAGACACTTACCGCTTAACCTGCAGAAACAGGATCACGCGAAGATCGATTCATACACCACGTCCGTGGACGTGACCCTCCCGTTTGCAAGCAGGATGTCAGGAGTTCGAACCTCCTAGGCTCCACTCACAGAAAAGACCAGGTCAATCGCCGGGGCTTTTCATCTCTATTGGGGTCGTTTTCGCGGTCGTGCCCGTTGCGTGCCCGATCAGCGCCAGGCGGTCGTGGTGCCGATGTCGAACCCCGCGGCGATTTCGGCGAAGGTCTCGCCCTTGCGCAGGTAGACCAGCACCAGTAGGGCCTGCCGGCCGCGGTTGAGGCGCCGCTTGGTGGAACTGATCGACAGGCGGTGACGCCGCAGGCACTCCGGCCAGGTGGCTCAAATGGCGGCAGGCCACGGTGACCTCTGATCGGACAGGCGCAGGCATGCGGCTTTATGCGCGATGCCGGGCCATGTTCATGACCCTTGACTGAGAGAGCCCACCGGGCGCTCGGGGCATTCCAGGCAGACGAACAGGTAGAGCGATCCAGCGTCCTGGATCACGAGATCCGTGGGCTCCCGTATTTCCAGAGGGGCGTGCGGAGCGAGCAGCGGACGCTCCTCGATAGGAGCCCAACGCTTCCCACTCTCGATGTCGAACTCCCGACTAGCAATCGTCAGCAGATGCGCCATCTCATGGCCTTCACTGCAGTCGACTTTCTCAGGATCCTGAATCCAGTGCACCCAGCCCCCGACCTTGCTGCCTGGAGCACTCGAGAGGTGTGCGAAATAACTCCACTCGTCAGAGTGGGGGAATTCATCTTCCCATGCCCAGATCCGATTCCTGAGGTCAGCGGGAAGTCCCCAGCCAGCAGGGTATTCCTTTACACGCTCCGGCGACAGCATGCAGGCAGTAGGGAGGTACGAGTCGTCGCTGGCAGGATCCGGCGCGGGGATCTCGATGAGGAGATCGCCGACCGCTTCCGCCTTCCGCCAGCGCACGATCGTGTGCGGCTGGAAGTACGGTTCATGATTGAGCGGGCACCACAGCACTTGGAGGGTGTCGGCGTCATCAGGGAAGGGCAGCTCGGGAACATCTCGAGCAAAGAGCTGCATGACGGGAACCAGCGGAAGCGGGTCGCATCCTTCTGAAGGGTCATGAGTCTGCGGCATGGGGCAGATAGGCCACAGCTCATCCGCAGGCCACAACACCGGCCCTCCAATAGAGCTGTCTGTGGCGGCCGGCATCCCTCGACGCGGATGCAGCCGAACTGTGGTTCTGCGTTGTTCTGCCAGTTCAGGGAAGACAACCGCTACATCGAACGGCTCCGTGGGCGTTGTTAACCTCATGCTCAACACTCCGATCACAACAGAGAACGTCGTAACGGCACACCGTAGAGCAGAGGACTGCCAGAAGGAATCCCTGGTCCAGGTTGAGATCGTCGTGCCATTAGCGTGCCATTAACCGGGGTAACGGGGGGTCAAATCACATTCACTCACACCCAGTCTGCGGCCACGCGCCCACGAGCCAAGATTCATGCAATTCCCAAGCTAACGGCGCGGGCTCGATTCAAGTCAGTCTTCGGACTTCATAGTTTTCAGTATGGCCGCATCATGCTGTGGCGCAGGCCATATCTGAAGGTAGTGGTCATCTACTGAGCAGCGCTCTTCATCCATTCCTCGGACGTGGTACCGAGCGGTACGTACCGGGACCAGAAAGCAGTGTGGAAAGGCTGTGCGCCTTTTCATCGTCCCAATCCATGAGCCATCCCACCAGAAATACCTCGCTCGACGGGGACTCGTAACTGATCTCCGCGATGTCCTCATAGCCGTCAAAGTCGGCGCCCGGACCTCGGTCGGCGACAGTCACCGTGAAGGGAATCACGCCCCACTGTGTGGCGATGTTCAGGCTGGCGACGCCTCTCCCCTTTACTTTAATGAGCCCAATGGAGTGAGTCGGTGAGTCATCTGGCCTGTCGGCGGCCTCGTAGTCCCCCCGATCCAGGAGATAGACCTGACCGCAGTCCTCCACCTCCACATCCATCCGTTTCGTGTGCACGACAGAAGGCTCGTTTCTGCTCATGGGTGGGAAGCACAGAGTCCGTCAGTGACAATTTCGGCCGGCCGGAGTGTAGTGGGATTGATCAAGGGCCGCGAGGCACACTGAGCCATTTTCATCGTGGTTGACGGGCGGTCTCGGTGTAGTGCAGGACGAGGATGGCGTGCACGATCGCGGTCGCGTGGCGGGGGGCAGCGGCGCTGCTTGGTCAATGTCTTCCCGGCCTTGAGGGTGGCGACGGCGCGTTCGCCGAGTGCCAGGGCCTTGGCATGGAGCCCATCGACTCATTCCCTGTACGGCAGGTTCCACAGGTGGAGGGTGGTCTGGTCCTTGGAGACCGTGTACCAGGCGCCCTGCCCCGCCGATCGGGGAGATCCCGAGACGGAGAAGGGGTAGGCGATCCGGCCGCGCAGGGTCATCGTGCGTGGGTCGACAAGCCAGTGGCGGGGGACCTCCGCGTAGTACTCGGTGCCGACCACGGCGGTGTCGTCGTATGGGAACGCCGCCTCGTAGTCCCACCGAGCGCGGTCGTCGTCCTCGTTTGAGGGAGGGGTCACGGCTTCCTCGGCGTCCAGATGCCGCAGTTCCATGCCGTCCTCCGCCCGGTGCAGGTAGAGGGCCCACTGCCCCAGATCCGTGGTCAGGAAGTACTCCCCGGACGGGCTCACGCAGAGGAGGACCTCCTCGAGGAACCGCTGGACAGCGAGCCTCGCGCCATCCCAGTGTCCCCACAGCACGGGCGAGTTCTCCTCACCCTCGCCGACAGTCAGCCCCATGTACGCCGGGTTCGGGTGGGGAAAGTGGGCGGAGCCCGATCCCACGGTCATCGTCTCGGCCCGGGTCAGCACCATGCCATCGGCGGGGTCGACGATCAGCCATTCCTCCTTGGCGTCGCGCCCCGCGCGGTTGCGGATGTGGGCCCAGAGGAGCTGGCCGTCCGAGGAGAAGGCCGCCGATCCGCTGTCCGCGTGGCCGTGGTGGTAGTCGTCGGCGTACTCGGAGAACGAGGCATGGGTCTTGATGCACACGGCGGCGGACCAACAACCGTGCCGGATCTCCCACCGCACGGCGCCGGTCGGATCCACGGCTCGTAGCGCGTGCACGCCGGCGAACACGGCGAGGTCATCCGTGGGAGAGACGGCCACCGAGCCGTACCGGCGAGGCCAGGGCGCGGGGAAACGGACCTCTGTCTCATCCCCGTCCAGGTCGCGGACGGCCAGCTCGGTGTCCCCGCGCTGCACCAGCAGCCTGCGCCCGGGCCAGTGCAGCACCTGCGGGGCGTCCGCCGACGCGGGGTCGAGCGGACCGGTGGCGGTGGCCACGAGACGAGCGGCGAACTGGTTGGAACCCCCATGGACAGCATCGTTTGGCACAGTCGTATGGTTTCACGCGCCTCGGATGGTGCAGATGACCTGAAGTCAGCCGCTTTGCCCAGGGTTTCTGATCGGCTTTGGTTGGCCACCCGTCACACTCGGGCAGGCGATGCGAGCTTCTACAGCTCACGCCCCTTGATGGTCGTGCCGTTGCGTGCCATTGAGGGCGGCGAGCAGCGGTCAATCGTCGGTCGTGCAGTTCGAGGCCGATACACCGGAGGGCCCGGATCGTGGTGATCCGGGCCCTCCGTCGTTCGGTGTCGTGTGTCAGCCGGTGACCGGGATGTAGGTCTTCACCGGCGTCGGGGTGGGCGCGGGCTTGGGCTGGTCCTGCGTCTCCGGGATGGTCTCGTCCCACTCGAGCCAGTCGCTGGTCACCGTCTCGCGATCTCCCTTACCCGGGTGGGTGGGGGCCGGGGTGTTGCTCGGCGTCGGCGTCGAGGTGGGCGTCCGCGAGGGAGTGGGGGTCACCGTGGGGGTCACTGTGGACGTCGCGGTGGGTGTGGAAGTCGGAGTCGTGGTCGGAGTGACCGTCGGGGTGGGCGTCTGGGAGGGGGTCACCGTCGGCGTGGGCGTCTGGGACGGCGTCACCGTCGGGGTAGGCGTTTGGGACGGCGTCACCGTCGGCGTGGGCGTCTGGGACGGTGTGGGCGTTCCGGAGGGGGTTCCCGTCGGCGTAGGGGTCTGGGTGGGCGTGGGCCCACACTTGACCCAGAACACCTTGTGCTTGGGCGCGCCGTGCTTCCCAGCGAATGTCCAGAACAGCTTGTAGTGCCCGTTCGGCAGGGTCATGTCGACGGTACGGCCGTGCCCGTCCTCGTTGAGCACGAGGGTGCCGCTCTTCACAGTGGTCCGGTCACCCGTGGGCGGCCAGGACTTGATCTCCCAGCTCACCTGCTCGGCCGCGTCGAAGTTGAAACCGACCAGGTAGAACACGCAGACGTGCGGCTCGTTGCGCTGGTCGTCCTCCGGCGTCGTCCATTTGTGGATCTTGACGTCGCCGTTGTCGCCGGGCGGCTTTCCCTGGACCGCTCCCGCTGAGGCCGTATTGGAGACGGCGAGCACTGCAAGCGCCGCCACTGCGAGCATGAGCGCCGCTGCGATCCAGCGACGTACTGAAGAGAGACTAGGGGGTGTCACGAGCGCACCTCGGGAGTTATGAGTGAGCTAGAGCCTCATAGGACTCATCTGTGTAAAAATGTCACACCCGCTGGGCCGGCGTGTTCAACCGTTCCAAACCGTTATCTAGCTGGCCAGATGGTTACGCGTTCGTGTCGTATGTGTCATAGCACTTCAGGAGCCGATCGTGCCGCTCGCTGCCCCCCGCCGACTCATTGGCGCCGCGCTCGTCGCCATGAGCGTCGTCGCCTCGTCCCACGCCAGCGTTGCCGCATCGCCCGTCGCCGCAGGCGCCTCGGTCACGGCGGCCGCACTTCCCGCGGCCACCACGTTCACGGAGCTGAGCGGCCTCCCGCAGGACACCGACACGTACGGCAAGCTGAGCGGCCTCGTGGTCCATCCCGCACGCACGGTGGCCGTCTACGCCCAGCCCGGCGGCACGCCCGCTGCCACCCTTCCGGCGAAGCAGCTCGGCAGCCAGACCTGGGTCCCAGTGGTGGAGGCGCGCAAGGGCTGGTACCGCGTGCTCCTGCCCAGTAAGCCCAACCACGTGACCGGCTGGATCAAGGCCACGGGCCTGAAGAAGGCGCGCAGCCGCTACCGCGCCATCGTGAAGCTGGGCACCAGGCAGCTGACCGTGATGAACGCGAACAAGAAGCTCGGCACCTGGACGGTGGCCGTCGGCGGCCCTGAGACGCCCACCCCGGTGGGCAGGACCTTCCTGCTGGCCCTGATGTCGCCGAAGAAGAAAACCTACAGCCCGCTGATCCTGCCGCTCGGCACGCACTCGGCGACGCTCGACACCTTCGGCGGCGGTCCCGGTACGGTCGCCTTCCACGGCTGGCCGGACCGGAAGGTGTTCGGCAAGGCGGTCACGCACGGCTGCGTCCGGGTGCCTGCTTCCGCGCTCAAGGTGCTGGCAGGACTGCCTCTGGGGACTCCGGTTCTGATCGCTCCCTGAGGGTGAGGGCGGCGGACGTCGGATCCTCTCCCATGCACCTGCGCGAGCTCGTGCGTGTGGCGGAAAGAGACGACGGCGGCGTCAGCGACGGTCAGCACTCTCGCGGTCGTGGGCGTCGGCGATCTTCTGGTCGGCGTCACGCGTGGCGTGCTGGTGGATGAGCGTGGCCCGGTCGCTGTCATGTCCCATACGCGCCTTGCGATCGGCGAGAATCGCGCCGGACGGCTGCGTCACGCCGTTCCGCGAGGTCAGATCCTTCCGGTAAGGGGCAGGTCACGGGTGGGAGCCGCGCGAATGTCTTCCCGCCTGGCTTGCCGTTGGGTCGGCTCCAGAACTCAGAGCTTGGTCCAAGCCCGGTGTCGCGTGCGACCGACCACGTTGATGATCGAGGTCACAAAGCCGATCCCGATGCCGGTCCACATGTGCCATGACGGCCATGGCTTGCTGAGATCCGATAACGCCAAGCTCAGTCCCGATGCCACCCATCCAAGGTCGAAGATGGTCAGAGCCAAGCAGGATCTGTACCAGAGAGATCGCCGATATTCGTCCACGGGGCAATGTCCCACGAACGGATCACGGCCAACAAGGGCCCTCCGGCGGGGCGCGTGGCTCCGGGATGATCGCGAGGCAGCCCCGCCTGGGTCACTGTCCGATGCCCCACAACACCTGGGCGAGTTCGGTCAGGTCGGTGATCTCGCGCAGGTCCAGGGGGGTCTCCTCGAACACCTCGAAGTCGTGCAGGAAGGTGTAGACGAGCATCTCCTCGGCGAAGCCGGCCGAGACCGGCCAGTTCGCGTGGCGCAGCGCCGTGGCCAGCAGCTCGCGATCGGCGCGGAAGGTGTCCAGGTGCAGTCGCACCAGGCCGTAACGAAAGTCGGCCGCGTACACGTCGTTGAAGTCGACCAGCCCGGTGAGCGCCGTGCGCTCGGGGTCGACGAACAGGTTCACGCCGTGCAGGTCGCCATGGACGAACTCCGGCGTCACGCCGCCGAGCAGGTCATCGACGTCAGGCAGGAAATCGTCGACCGCGTCGAGCAGCCGGGGGGACAGGTATCCCCAGGCGCGATGGTCGGCGACCGTCTTCTGCCTGCGTTCGCGCAGCACGTCACCGAAGGCCGCCGAACCCGGGCGCAGGATGTCGGCGCCGGTGAGCGGGACCTCCCGTAGCCGCCCCAGCAGCGTGCCGACCTGCGCGGCCAGCTCCAGCTCGGTCGCGCGGTCCGCCTCTGCGACCACCTGCCGCCATGAGTGTCCGGTGACCTCGGACAACACGAGGAACGGCCAGCGCCAGCCGGGGGAGTCCCGCAGCAGCTCGCCACGCCCGAGCAACTGGGGAACGGGCAGCCCGCGCCCGGCGAGCACCTCGTAGGCCTCGGATTCGCAACACAGGCTGGCCGGGCCGCACCAGTATTCGCCGTACAGCTTCACCACGATGCCGTTGTCGCCGACCAGCACCGGGTTCGTGCTTTCGCCCGGGATCCGGAAGGTGCTCGGTTGGGGGAAGCCGAGCGATTTCAGGCCGTGCCTCGCCCAGGGGGCCCAGAACGCGAGGTCGTTGCGCCGGGCGGCGTACGACTCAGCCGACTGGATTTCGCGCAGGTCGGGGAGCATGGCCACCAAATTAGAGGCCCCGGCGGCCGGTGAGGAACCCGATTTTCGTGGTCAGGCCCGCGCTCGTGCTCCTTTCTCGGGGACGATCGGGAACGGCTCGCGGGCGACCCCTGCGCGCGGCGCGATTCACGAGTTCCCGTGCGAATGGCTGGTGAGTCATGGTGCGCTGAACCACATCTGGGCTCGTCCGGAATGGCGCAGGGCTATGGTCGGGGTCATGTGGATCGACAAGGTGACCGAGATACTCCTCGACGCCGCCGAGATCGCGATCACCCCCCGGTTCCGGGCGCTGGCCGATGGCGAGGTGGCCGAGAAGTCGCCCGGCGAGGTGGTCACCGTGGCCGACCGTGAGGCTGAGGAGCTGATCAGCCGTGGGCTGCGCGGAGTGGTGGATGCCCCGGTCGTCGGCGAGGAGGCGACCGCCGGTGATCCTCGGCTGCTCGAGGCGCTGCGGGAGGCGCCGGCGGCCTGGCTGGTCGATCCGCTGGACGGAACCTCGAACTTCGTCGCCGGTCGTCCCGAGTACGCGGTGATGGCGGCGCTGGTGCGCGACGGGGAGACGGTTGCCGCGTGGATCGTACGGCCGGCCGACGGCCGCGTCTTTGTCGCCGAGCGAGGGTCAGGGGCCTGGCGGGACGGGGTTCGGGTGCGCAGGGAACCCGCTCCCGCCGATCCGGCCGCACTACGCGGGGCGGCACTCACCAGGTTCCTCGATCCGCCGGCGAGAGCACGGGTCGAGGCGGCAGCGCCTCGGTTCGCCGCTCTGGGACCGGGCACGGGCTGCGCGGGCGTGGACTATCCCCGGCTGCTGGACGGCGAGCAGGATTTCGTCCTGTTCCACCGGACCCTGCCGTGGGACCACGCCCCCGGTGTCCTGCTGCTGACCGAGGCGGGCGGTTTCGCGCGCCGTCCCGATGGCAGCCCTTATCGGCCGGCCGACCCGCGCCCCGGCTTGCTCAACGCCGCGGACGTGGACTGCTGGAACCTCGTGCGACCCCTCCTGCTGGTCTGATCTGCCGGGATTATCAGTTCGGCGCGGTGCGTGCTCACGCAGAAAGGTGGCCGGGCTGACGTGCGTCACCTCTGCGCGTTGACCACCGGGCCGCATGGCTCGCGAGGGTGGTCAGGCGACCTTGGAGGAGGAGGCCGT
This sequence comes from Nonomuraea sp. NPDC003727, assembly GCF_053586935.1. Lineage (NCBI taxonomy): Bacteria > Bacillati > Actinomycetota > Actinomycetes > Streptosporangiales > Streptosporangiaceae > Nonomuraea > Nonomuraea sp. NPDC003727. Next base: position 88,716 of record NZ_JBSFNE010000026.1, on the reverse strand, counting down.
CCAGGTGTTGCACACCTGCGGGGACGTCGCACGGAAGCCCTTGTCGAGCCAGGCGGCGATGTTGTGTCCCTTGCCGTGGGTGACGTCTCCGCTCTTCCACATGATCTCCCGCAGGACTTCCCAGTCCTCTTCGTCGCGATCCTTCAGGGAGTCCCAGACGCTGCCGATGAACATCCCGCTCAAGCATTCCGCCTGCAGCTCGACGCGGCGGCTCTGCTCGTTCAGTTCCCTCTTGTTCCGGTACGGATGACGGTCGTAGGCGCGGTCGATCCCGGTGAGGTACTGCACATGGTGCCCGTACTCGTGCGCGACCAGACGGAACAGGTACAGGTCGGATGGGTCTTCGAGCAGGGAATCGTCCAGCAGCACGAGGAAGCGCTGCTCGGCGTAGCAGTAGGTGGCCGAGGCGTTGCCCCAGGCGTCTCCGCAGTACTTGCGTGGTTTGGTGATGAATCCGATCCTGGGCCTGGTGAAGGGCAGGCCCGCCCGCTTGAAGTGCGCGCCCCACGACCGGTTGAGACAGTTCAGCGCCGCGATCAGGTACCGCTTGGCGGCGGCGGCGTCGTTCGGCCGGACATCGCGCTCCGCGCACCGGCTCGCCTGGAGTTCGCCCGTACGGTACAGCTCGTTCGCGGTCAGCGCGCGGTCCTTGATGGGGTAGGCGGACGCCGCGGGTGCGGTGCCGGATAACAGCAGGCAGGCGAGCACGGTCGCGGCGAGGAGGGGAGCAGGACGCATGATCGGCATCCTAGAGGGAGACGGAACCCCGCTCGGTGGCCGCCGAACAGGCCCTCACGCGGGCAATCGTCTCCCGCGCCCGCGCGAGATCCGACCGGCCGCCTGACGCAGAGCCGCCCCGCCGGAACCCCTCCGCCCCGCCCGAACACCACCGCCCCGCCCGAACACCACCGCCCCGCCGGAACCCCACCGCCCCGCCCGAACACGAGCCCCGCCCGAACACGAGCCCCGCCCGAACACCACCGCCCCGCCCGAACAGCGCTGGCCCGCGCGCCGCAGGGCCCGCGGCCCGCGGCGATGTGACCGCTGGTGGGCCCTCAAGCCCGCCCGTGCCCGGAGGTCGGCGATGTTCGCACGGGACGGCGACGCGGCCGGGTGGACCGCGACGTGCGCAGGTGCTCGCGGCCGGGCCGGTGAGGCGGGGGCTTTCGACGCAACTTGCCGTATGGCTACTATCGGGCCACCTCTTTTGGTGATTTTCGTCATGACCGCACCGATCGGTGAGGAGAGTGTCCTGCACGTGGCTGGATGGGGCAGGGTCGGGCGACGACGAACGGGAATCGGCGACGGGACCGGGTTATCGGGGTCGACCGGCAGCGGGCCGCGGCGACTGGCCGGTGCCCGCCGGCTGCCGTTGCGTACCGTGCTGCTCATCGTGGTGTTCGTGCCGAGCGTGACCTTCGCTCCGCTGCTGGCGTCGGGCATGTTCCAGCTGTCCAGCCAGTGGCGGGCGGAAAAGGCCCAGATGGATCTGGCCACCACGACCGTCGGCAGACCCGCGGCCAACCTGTTCCTCAGCCTCGACCAGGAGCGGCGGCTCACCGCGGAGGCGCAGGCCGACCCCCGTGGCGCCGCCCGCGACAAGCTTGCCAAGCAGCGCGCGGTGACCGACCGGGCCGTGAGCGCCTTCCGTCCGCTGACCTCCCTGGACACCGCCAAAGGACCGGACGGGCTCTCCGAGGCCATCGCCCGGACCGTACGCGACCTCGGTCTGCTCGACCAGCAGCGCCGGGCGGTCGACGACGGCTGGTCCAGCCCGCAGAAGGCGTTCGACTACTACAGCGGCGTCCTCGAGTCGGGCCTCGGCGTCCTGACCGTTCTCAGCCACACCGACCACGGCGAGGTGAACAGCAAGGCGGAGACGCTGATCGACCTTTTCTGGGTCGTCGACATGCTCGGCCGCGAGGACGCCGTCCTGGCCCGTGGCTGGGAGAGCGGGCGCCTGACCAGGGAGGAGTACGCCCTGGTCACCGACGCCATCGGCACCAGGAAGCACCTGCTGCGGTCCCGGGTGATCCCCCATCTCCTCGACAACGAGAGCCGGTACGCGACGCTGACGACCAGCAAGGCGTGGGAGACCATGACCGCTCTGGAGGGGCGGCTGGTCGCTTCCGGGGTCGGCGCCGAGAGCGACAAGGTGACGCTCCGCGAGGTCGGTCCCGCGTGGCGCTCGTCGGTGGACACGGTCAGCGCGCAGCTGCTGCAACTCCTCAGCCTCCGGCTCGACAACGTCAGCGCGCTCGGCTACGGCCACGCCGACCAGCTCTTCGTGATCTTCATCAGCATCACCAGTGTGGGCCTGCTCGCCCTGGGCCTGGTGATCGTCACCAGCTGGCGCCTCACCGCCATTCTCCGCCGGCGCATCCTCCATCTGCGCGAGGACGCCCACCACCTCCAGGAGCGGCTGCCCGACGTGGTCGCCCGGCTGGAGCGCGGCGAGGACGTCGACGTGGACGCGGAAGTACGCACGGTCGAGCCCACCCCCGACGAGCTCGGCGAGCTCGGGCAGGCCCTCAACCTGGCCAGTCGCAGCGCGGTGTTCACCGCCGTACGGCAGGCCGAACAACACCGCGGCTTCCAGCGCATGCTCCAGCGCATCGCCCGCCGTACCCAGATTCTCATCGGTCTTCAGCTGAAGAAGCTGGACGAACTGGAGCGCAAGCACGAGGACCCCGAGGTGCTGGAGGGCCTGTTCGACCTGGACCACCTCACCGCCCGGCTGCGCCGCTACGAGGAGAACCTGGTGATCCTCGGCGGCGGCCAGCCGCAGCGCCGCTGGCGCAAGCCGGTACGGCTGCTCGACGTGCTGCGCGCCGCGCAGGGCGAGGTCCAGGACTACCGGCGGATCTCGATCGACGTCGAGGGCGAACCCTGGGTGGCCGAGCGCGCGGTGGGACCGCTGGTCCACGTCCTGGCGGAACTGATGGAGAACGCCACCACCTTCTCCAAGCCGCTGACCCCCGTCGAGGTGCGGGCCGCACCGGTCAGCCGGGGCATCGCCGTGGAGATCGAGGACCGCGGCCTGGGCATGGAACCCGAGCAGTACACCGCCGCCAACGCCCTGATGAAGTCGCCGCCGCAGCTCGATGTGATGACCCACGCCGACGACGTGCGTCTCGGCCTGTACGTGGTCGCCCGGCTCTCCGCGGGGCTGGGTCTCCAGGTGGAGCTGCGGCCGTCGGCCTTCGGCGGCACCCGTGTCATCGTGCTGCTCCCGGAACCGCTGGTGGTGGACCGCCCTCGTGCGGTCCCCGAGTCTGTCGCGCTCCCCGAGGAGGTCGCGCAGGACACCACCGGTCCGCGGTCGTACCCGCGGGAAGGTACGGCCGGTCACCGCCCGCCCCACGAGGACGCGCAGTTGCCGACTCGCTCCAGGGGGCGCGCGATGGCCTCCGTGACGACGCCCGCCGGCGGATCACCGGATCGGGACGACGCGCAGCCGCCGGCCGACCGCAGGCCGCTGCCCCAACGGGTGCGCCAGGCCAACCTGGTCACCGAGCTCAGGCTCCCGGCGGACCGGGATGAACAGCCCGACCAGGAGAGCTGGGCCCTCCGCGACCAGCCCCGCCGATCCAGTGCCACGATCGGGGCGTTCCAGAGGCAGTCCCGCAGGCGCCGGACCGGTGAGGACGCCGCCGAGCCCGGGCCGAACGGAACCCCCGACCCCAGTTCCCCTACGACGGAAGATCGAAGATGACGCAGCGCACCACCGCCACCGACACGGACCTGGACTGGCTCCTGGACGGCCTGGTCGACCAGGTCGCGGGCACCCGGCACGCCATCGTGCTGTCCGACGACGGCCTGGTGATCAGCCGGTCCCGGACCATCGAACGCTCGGACGCCGAACGCCTCGCCGCGATCGCCACCGGCCAGCAGAGCCTGGCTCGCGGTGTCGGACAGCTTTTCAGCGGCGGACCGGTTCACCAGGTCATCATCGAGATGGCCGACCTGTGGCTGTTCGTCACAGCGGCGGGCCGCGGCACCCATCTGGCCGTGGTCGCCTCCCAGGAGGTCGACGCCGAACTGATGACTGTCGCGATGCACACCCTGGTCCAGCAGGTCGGCCAGAAGCTGGGGACCGGCACGCGTACCCCGCGGCCCGACGATGCGGGGAGACACGGATGAAGCACTGGACGGAGGGTTTCGACGACGATCACGCCGACGAGACCCTTGTCCGTCCCTACACGATCACCGGCGGGCGGACCCGCTCCGAGCGTGACGATCTCGCGCTGATCACCCTGGTGACGACGATGTCCGAGGTCTCTCCGGAGACCGGTCGCGGCCTGCGGAGGATGCAGCCGGAGCACCGCACCGTTCTCGCGCTGTGCAAGCGGCCCCTGGCGGTGGCCGAGGTCGCCTCCGCGCTGAACCTCCCGGTGTCGGTGACCAAGATCCTCATCGGTGACCTGATCGAGGCCGGTCAGCTGCGGGCCCGGCCACCGCTGGCCTTCGCCCAGGCGAGCGGGCTTCCCGACATGGCAATCCTCGAGGCGGTGAGGGATGGGCTACGCAAGCTCTGACCACGGGGGCGCTGCCCCCCTGGCGGTGAAGATCCTGATCGCCGGTGGTTTCGGCGTCGGGAAGACGACCCTGGTCGGCGCGGTGAGCGAGGTTCCTCCCCTTCGGACGGAGGAGTACCTGACCCACGCCAGCGTCGGCGTCGACGATCTGGAAGGGGTGGGCGACAAGGCCACCACCACCGTCGCGCTGGACTTCGGGCGCATCACCATCAGCGGCGAGCTCGTGCTCTACCTGTTCGGCACCCCCGGACAGGAACGCTTCTGGTTCATGTGGAACGACCTGGTCAACGGAGCGATGGGCGCGGTCGTCCTGGTCGACACCCGCCGGCTGGACGTCAGCTTCGCGTCGATCGACTTCTTCGAGAGCCGCGGCATCCCCTTCGTCGTCGGTGTCAACTGCTTCCACGGCGTCAGGGACCGGACCCCTGAGGAGATCCGCAAGGCGCTCGATCTGGATCCGCAGGTGCCGCTGGTGCTCTGTGACGCCCGCGACCGTACGGCGGGCCGCGACGTGCTGCTGGCGCTCATCGACCACCTGATGGCCGGTCAGTCCCGTACGGCACCGCACCCCGTGGCCTGACCGGCGCCCGCTCGGGGTTCACGTTGTACGGTGCGGAGGAGGAGGGCGGACGCCATATGGGAGACGAGCAGATCACGACCATCGGCCGATGTCATGGATGCAAGCGCACCTTCGGCTACATCCCCGCGACTGTCATGACCGCCACGATCGACCCCGAGACCGGGCTTCCTCCGGACATGACGGTGTTGGGCACCCACCGTGAGCCGACACCGGGAGCCCTGGCCAGATCCGTCAAGGCCCCCATCTGCCCTGACTGCGTGACCAGGGCGAAGCAGTTCAGGGATTCGATGCGGCCGACGCCGTTCGACACATGGCCACCAGGCGACCCGGATCGTGACGATACGCGGTCCTGACGGCCGCGACCGAGCCGCGCCTACTACAGCGGGCTGTACCGTCCATCCGGCGGCGGGCGGGATTCTCCCGGACGGCGGGCGCTTCTAGCGTGGGACTCATGAGCGATCTGTACCGAATTGACCCCGCGATCCGCCCGCCGCACCGCCCTCGGACGCGGCGCCGTCTGCTCCGTGCCCTGCTCTGGGTGCTGGTGGTGGTCGGTGTGACGGTGAACCTGGTGTCCAACATCGCCATGGCCGGCGATGTGACGCTGGTCGGGCTGGCGGGCGGCGTGGCGGGCATCGCGGGCCTGATCGCCCTCGCCGTCGCCGGACGCCGTTCGTGACCTCTGCCGTCAGCCTGCACCGGGTGACCAAGGCGTACGGCGAGGTGGTGGCGCTCGACGAGGTCTCCCTCGCCTTTCCCCGTGGCAGGTTCGTGGCGGTGACGGGGCCGTCGGGCTCGCGCAAGAGCACGCCGTGGTGTTGGTAGTGTGCCGGGCCATGGAGCTTCCTGCCCGAAAGATCCTTCGTTAGGTGGTACTGACGTATCTGTGGCGGTGCATCCGCTACCACCTGGTGCTGCTGCCCTCCGCCATGGCGACGGTGATCGCCCTGCCGCTCCTGGTGATGGCCGTGCTGGCTCCGGGCGGTCTGGTGGCGGTTCCGCGCATGATGGCGATCCTGCGCAGGTGGGCCGAGTGGAACCGGGGGCGGGCGGCGGCGCTCCTCGGCGTCACGGTGTCCACGAGGGAAGCACGCCTTCCGAAGGGCGTCGGCGCCCAGCTGCGGGAAGTGCTCCGGAGTCCGGAGAGCCGGCGCGACCTGCGGTGGGCCGTGCGGCACGTCGCGACGGGCATACCCACCGGACTGGCCGCCCTGACCGTCGTCGGCCTCGTCGTGAACGCCGTCCTGGAGGCGCCGCTGTGGTGGCTGTTCCCCGCCGACGACCCGCTGCGGCTGATGGTGGCGTTCCCGGTGACGGGATGGTCGCAGGCGCTCGGCCTGGGTCTGGCGCAGATCGTCGTGGGAGCGGCGCTCACCTGGCGGACCGTGCCGAAGCTGGCCCGCATGCACGCCGACGCCTGCCTCGCCGCGCTGGCGCCGTCCTCGGAGGACCGGCTCGCCGCGCGGGTCGACGAGCTGACCGAGAGCAGGTCGGGCGTGCTCGACGCGCACGCCGCCGAGCTGCGCCGGATCGAGCGCGACCTGCACGACGGCACCCAGGCCAGGCTGGTGGCCATCGCGATGCGACTGGGCGTGGCCAGGGAGGCGCTCGGCGACGACAGCGGGACGGTCGGCAGGCTGCTCAAGGAGGCCCATGAAGGTACCGAGGCGGCGATGGCCGAGTTGCGCCAGGTGATCCGCACGATGTACCCGCCCATCCTCGCCGACCGGGGGCTGGCCGGCGCCCTGAACGCTGTGGCGGCCCAGGCGGGCCTGCCCGTCGAGGCGGACCTGGACGACCTCGGGCCGGTCCCCGCCGCGGTCGAGACCGCCGCCTACTTCATCGTGTCCGAGGCGATCACCAACGCCACCAAGCACAGCGGTGCCACCCGGGCGACCGTACGGCTGGCCCGGAGAGACGACACCCTCCACGTCGAGGTCGCCGACGACGGGCGGGGCGGCGTCGACGAGAGGCGTGGCACCGGCATCGCCGGCATCCGTAAGAGAGTCGCCGCCTTCGACGGGGCCGTGGGCGTCGACAGCCCGCCGGGCGGCCCCACCACCATCACCGTGGAGCTGCCGTGCGCGTCGTGATCGCCGAGGACAACGTTCTGCTGTCGGCCGGGTTGGAGCTGCTCCTGGGCAGCAAGGGCATCGAGGTGTCCGCGGTGGTGCCGGACGCGTCCGGCCTGGCCGACGCCGTCGCCACGCACCGGCCCGATCTGGTCATCGTGGACGTACGGCTCCCGCCGTCCTTCCGGGACGAGGGCATCAAGGCCGCCGTCGCGCTCCGCCAGGCCGACCCCGCCCTGCCGGTCCTGGTCCTTTCTCAGTACGTCGAGCGGCTCTACGCCCGCGAGCTGCTCGCCGACGGCTCCGGAGGAGTGGGATACCTGCTCAAGGACAGGGTCAGCCGGGTGAGCCAGTTCATCGAGGATCTCCGGCGGGTGGCGGCGGGCGGCACGGTCATGGACGCCGAGGTCATCTCCCAGCTCATGATCGGCCGCAGGAGCGGCCTCGACATGCTCACCGGCCGCGAGCGGGAGGTGCTGGCGCTGATGGCCCAGGGCCTCAGCAACACCGAGATCGGCCAGCGGCTGACGGTCACCGACAACGCGGTGCACAAGCACATCGGCAACATCTTCGCCAAGCTCGGACTGCCGCCTTCAGACGGCGGCCATCGCAGGGTTCTCGCCGTGCTGACCTTCCTCGACAACGAGCGACCGCCTTCTCTGGCCTGACCGGCGCCCGTGGTACAAACCGCGTGAAACGCAACATCCACGACCGGGGGAGCGGGCCACCGGGGTCCGGCTGTCTCCCGCTGGCGACGTCAGGCCCTCGCTGACCGGCGTGCTTCCTTCCTGACCGCGAAGAGGCCGTCGAGTTCGGCCTGCTGCCCGTCGCTGAACGCGCGTCTCGGGAGGAACCCCGTGAACTGCCTGTTGACGAAGAACAGCCAGAACTCGGGAGTGGTCTCGATCCGGCTGAAAAGCGACCACCGGGTCGCGGTGGTGGACTGGTCGGTTCGCGTCTCGTAACCGTCGCCGGTCACCCGCAGCGTCGTGGGGACGCAGAAGTAGGTGAGCTGCCGCTTCGCCATCCGGCGGATCACCATGCTCAGCACGAGGGGGAAGGCGACGGCGCCCGCGAGCATGCCGGCTCCGAGCCCGACGGCGCCGACGGCGAGGCACGCCAGCCCCGACGCGGCCAGGACCAGCGGCACTGCCAGGGAGACGAGCTTGAGCTGCCGCATCACGCCCTGCTGGAGCGCTCGTGACACGTCGTCGGGTGTGGGTTGGTAGCTGATGGTGAAGTCCATGGTGCAGACCATCATTCGGGGTCGTGCGGGGACTCGCAAGATCGCCGTGTCTGATTGTCTATGGGCATGACACGTCGAGGATGAAGCGCTGGTTCGCCGCACACCCGTCGGCGGACAGGTGACGGACCGGTTCGGCAAGGCGGTCGGCCAGCTCGCCTCCGACAAGCTCGAGGAGCGGCTGGGCGGTATTCACGCGTTGGAACACGTGATGTCCGAATCGGCGGTCGATCACACGGCGGTCATCGGTGTCCTGTGTTCCTTCGTCCGGGCGCGCACGATGCGCGAGAGGAACGCGGAAGGGGAATACGTCGCCGAGGACGACGATCCGGAACTCGCCTGGATCGAGCTGCCCGCTGACGTCGACGCCGCGATGACCGCCCTGGCCCGCAGGCCCAGGAGGGACGAGCCGAACCGACCCGATCTGCGGGCGGCGAAGCTCGTCGGCCTGTCCGCGCGGAGCATGGACTTCTCCGCTCCACCCCGGTTGACCAGGATGTTCCTCACGTCGGCGGATCTGCGGCGGGCGGACCTCCGGGGCGCGGACCTGGGGCCTGCCCGCCGCCCACGCGATGGCCGTCCGCGGCGGACACCTGAAAGACCGCCCGGCCGCGGAGCCGCCCCGGCAGAACCCGGGGACGGCCCCCCCGGCAGAACCCGAGGACGGCCCCTCGGCAGAACCCCGGGACGGCCCCACGGCAGATTCCGGGGACGGCCCCACGGTAGAACCCCGGGACGGCCCCGCCCACGGCGCCGGGTGGGGCCGTCCGCCCGGTCAGCTCCGCTGGTGGACGACCTCCCCGCCCACCACGACGAGGTCCGCCCGGACCCCCGGGATCTCCGCCACCGGGATCGCGAACAGGTCGTCCGAGAGAACCGTGAAGTCGGCCAGCTTGCCCGGGGTGAGCGAGCCCCTGTCGTGGTCGCAGAAGTTGGCGTAGGCCGACCCCAGCGTGTACCCGCGGATGGCCGTCTCCAGGCTGACCGCCTCCTCCGGCATCCACGCGGGTCCACCCGCGAGCCCCTGCCGGGTGACGGCCGTGTAGATGCCGACCATGGGGTCCATCTCGGCCACGTTCCAGTCGCTGGAGAAGGCCAGGACGGCGCCCGCCTCGTGCAGGGAGCGCATCGGCCACGCCTTGGCCCAGCGGGCCGGCCCCACCGCCTCCGCCCAGTCGCGTCCCGGCCCGGCGATGTCGGGGGAGCAGTGCCGGGGCTGCATGCAGGCCACGACACCGAGCTCGGCGAAGCGCGGCACGTCGGCCGGGTCGAGGCATTCCACGTGGACCACCTGGTGGCGGGCGTCGCGCGGGCCGTTCACGCGCCGGGCGTGCTCGACGGCGTCGAGGACCGTGCGGATGCCCCGGTCGCCCGTGGCGTGGACGAACGCCTGGAAGCCCGCCGCGTCGAGCGAGGCCAGCAGGTCCGCGAACTCGCCGGGTGGGTAGAACGTCTCGCCCCGGTGGTCGCCGTGCCCGCAGTACGGCTCCAGCAGCGCGGCGGTGCGCGGCTCCACGACGTCGTCGATGTAGAGCTTGAGCGGTCCGACGCGCAGCCGGTCGTCGTCGTAGGCGGCGGCCGCCCGCGCGAAGTCGGCCAGGTCGGCGGCGGACGTCCCCCGCGGGTGGAACAGCGCCGCGATCAGGCGGGAGCGCAGCCTGCCCTCGGCGCGGGCGCGCTCGAACAGTCGCAGGTCGTCCAGGGAGTTCTGCGGCTCGACGATGGTCGTGATGCCGTGTCCGGTCGCCATGTCGAGGCTGGCGAGCAGCCGGGCGTACTGCCGGTCGGGGCCGGCCCACGGCACCCCGAGCGCGGCCAGCGCCCGATGGCCCTCCCGGGACAGCCCGCGCACGGCGAACTCGGTGACGAAGCCCGTCGGCGTGCCGGTGGCGTCCACCTGGGCCACGCCGAACGGCAGCTCGGTGTGGTCGCGGTCGATGCCGAGGCGGCGCAGGGCGGCGGTGTTGGCCCACAGCGTGTGCACGTCGTAGCCGAACACGATCGTGGGGACGGCGCCGGTGAGGGCGTCCAGGTCGGCGGCGCGGGGTGGGCCGGGGACGGCCGTGTAGTCGAAGCCCTCGCACTCGATCCAGGTGGCCTCGGGGTGCTCGGCCCGCCATGCGTCGATCCTGCGGCCGATCTCGGCCAGGTCGGCGGCCCCCGCGAGCTGCACGCACGCGTCGTCGGAGCCGAGCCGTACGTGGTTGTGCGCGTCCACGAAGCCGGGCAGCACCAGGCGGCCTCCGGCGTCGACGGTCTCCGCCGCCGCGGGCGCGTCGGCGTCCGCGCCGACCCACACGATCCGGCCGTCCCGTACGGCCAGCGCCTGTGCGCGGGGCAAGGCGTCGTCGACGGTGTGGATCCTGGCGTTCCGCACGGTCAGATCGGCGGTCATCGTTGTCCGTCCTCCTCGACGGGTAGTCATGCGAGGTCAGTCCCCGGGGTCCGTGCGCCCTGGCGGGTGGTCCGGCGACGTGGCAGGGGGTCGGTGGCGCCCTGGCGGGTGGTGCGGTGAGGTGGCAGGGGGTCGGTGGCGCCCCGGCGAGTGGTGCCGTGAGGTCGCAGGGGGTCAGTCCTCGGGCACGGTGACGACCCAGTGGGTGGCGTGGCGAGGTCGCAGGTAGAGCAGGTAGTAGGCGGCGAACAGCGCGACGATGCCGCCCGCGACGACCAGGTCGGTGACGCTCTGCTCGAGCAGCGCGTAGCCCAGGGCCGCGATCACGACCAGCGGCGGAAGCGGCCACAGGGGCATGCGCCAGGCCCGCTCCTCCCGGTGCCGTGCCGTACGGGAGCGCAGCGCGGCCGCGGCGAGCAGCAGCGAGACGACCGTCACGATCACCGAGGTGAGGCCGAGCAGCTGCTCGATGTCGAGCAGCGCGGCCATCGCCACGCCGGGCAGCCCGATGGCGAGCGTCGCCACGTACGGCGAGCCCCAGCGCGGGTGGATGCGGGTGAGCGCGGCGCCGACGGGAGCGGGCCAGGCGCGGTCGCGGGCGGAGGCGAACACGACGCGGCCGTTCTGGAGCACCATGACCAGGACGGCGTTGCAGATGGCGATGGCGATGCCCAGGTTGACCGCGGTGGCCACGCCGTCGCCGGCCCAGGTGCGCACGTAGTCGGAGAAGGAGCCGTTGACCAGGTCGTCGAGGGAGCCGACGCCCAGCACGGTGGCGATCACCGGCACGATGATGACGACGGCCGCCAGGCCGAGCGACCAGAACACCGCGCGGGCGATGTCGCGCCGCGGTTCCTTGATCTCCTCGGCCAGGTAGGTCGCGGTGCCGAAGCCGTTGACGACGAACATCGCCACGGTGAGCCCGGCCATCAGCGCGGCGATCCCGAACGGAGAAGCTCCGCCCTGCCCGTCGGGCACGACAGGGGACAGGAGGACTTCCGGGCCCCGCTGGGCGTGCGTGAAGCCGAGGGCGGCGACCACGCAGGCGGCGACCACCTCGATGGCCAGGAAGACGCCGGTGATGAGGGCGTTCGACCGGATGTCGAGCACCGCGAAGGCGGTGGCGGCGAGCATCACGACGGCGCCGGCGCCGGCCCGGTCCACCGCGAGCAGGTCGCTCAGGTAGTCGGCCGTGCCCAGCGCGATGATCGGCGGGATCACGATCAGCAGCGTGATGGACAGGCCGAAGGTGAGCCAGCCGCACAGCCGGCCGAGCATCGCCGTCACCATGGCGTACTCGCCGCCGGAGCTGGGTCTGAGCGTGCCGAGTTCGGCGTAGCAGCAGCCGACGGCGATCGAGACGGTCACCCCGGCCAGCAGGGTGAGCACCGCGCCGCTGCCCTGCCCGGCGAGAACCTCGGGAACGATGATGAACAGCGAGGACGCGGGCGTGATGCACGACAGCGTGAGCATGACGGCGCCGAACAGGCCGAGCATGCGGGCGAGAGAGGGAGGGGCGGGAGCAGCGGCGGGGGCCGTTGGCGGCTGGATCATGGGCGCTCCTGGGCCGATCTTTGAATGCCGTTCAAACTGTTTGAATGGCATTCAAAATGCACTGCCGTAGATTGGTCCGTCAAGGACTCGTCAACGACCGTTATCGCAAGGTGAGCTATGGCGCGGGGGCATCGCCGGCTGGACCGGCCACGGGAGCAGGTGCTGGAGGCGGCGATGGCCGCCATCGCCGAGCACGGCCTGGCCGACCTCACGATGGCCGGGCTGGCCCGGCGGCTGGGCACCAGCGGAGGCCACATCCTCTACTACTTCGGCAGCAAGGATCAGGTGCTGGTGGAGACGCTGCGCTGGAGCGAGGAACGGCTCGCCCCCCGGCGGGCGGAGATCGTCGAGCGCGGCGCTCCGGCCGGTGATCGGCTGGCCGGCTACATCGACCTCTACCTGCCCAGCGGCACCGCCGATCCGCGCTGGCTGCTCTGGGTCGACGTGTGGAGCCGCACGCTCGCCGTTCCCGAGCTGCGGGAGACGCAGGCCGAGCTGGACCGGCGCTGGCACGAGGATCTGGTGCGGGTGGTGGACGACGGCGTGCGCGCGGGCGAGTTCGTCGCCACAGACGCGGAGGCCTTCTCGGTACGGCTGCGCGCGATGCTCGACGGGTTCAGCACCCAGATCGTCATCGGCGTGCCGGGCGTGGACCGCGCCGCCTTCGCCGCGCACGCCCTGGACCACTGCCGCCGGACGCTCGAAGCTCGCTGATCATCCGGCGGCGGACCAGCCGCTCCACCGCTCCACCGCGATCGTGACCACGGGCCCCTCGGGCGGCCGGGACCGGTAGGGCGCGTAGCGTTCGGCCAGCCGGGCGATCCAGCGCGCGCTCTCGGCCGGGTCGCCCACGATCGCCGCCCTGCCGTCCGCGCGCGCCCACCACAGCCGCGACCAGTCCTCCTCGTAGTGGTCCACCAGCAGGCTGACCCGCTCGTTGACGGCGATGTTCCGCAGCCTGCGCAGGTCCGCGGACCGCTTCGGCTTGTGATCGACCGCGAACGCGATCAGGTCGTCGTGGGCGGCGAACACGATCGGCACCAGGTGCGGCACCCCGCCGGTGTCGGCCGTGGCGAGCGTGGCGGTCCGCGCCGTCATGAATCTGTCCCTGGCCGAGAGCGCGTCCATGACCGCATTCAACCAGCGGGCACCGGCAGGAACCGGCTCCGGTCGTCCCCCCAGATCGAGGACGCGTCGACATAAGGGCGGAGCAGCGCGGTGAGCTCGGCGTCGCCGCGCCCCTCGAGCTCGTCCTCGGCTATCCTCCGTGCCGCTCCGGCGAGAAGGTCGGCGACCTGGACCCGCGGGTCCGTGCGCGAGTCGACGAGCCGTACCCCGGCCAGCCGGCCGGTCGGGGAACCACGGCGGACGACCGGATGTGCCCTGAGCTGGGCGATGCGCTCGTCGGTCAGCATGGTCTGCCGGTCGTGGACGAGGAAGAGGGGAGCGTCGTCCGCGGCCCAGCGGTCGACCGCCCCGACGATGGCAGGGACCAGCGGGTCGAGCACCGGCATCAGCGGCGGCTCGCCGAGCAGCCGCGCCCGGAAGGCCGCCACGCGAGGTCGCGCCCCGGCGAGCCGCTCCATGACGGCGCCGGTCGGGCCACCGGCACCGGGCGACCGCAGGACGTCGACCAGGTCGAACGCCTCCTCGACCGATACCACGGGACCACGGCCGTTCTTGGTGCGCAGCACGTCGTTGAAGGACGTCAGGAAGGCGGTCCACCGCGCGTGGCCGAGCGCGTGAGGGCCCTCGCGGTAGAGGGTGGCGGCCACGTCGGCGGGGGTGTCTCCGGCGGCGGGCAGCAGCTCGGCCACGGCGCGGACGACGAGGAAGGCCTTGTCGACGAGATGGACGTGAGCGTTGCCGAGGAGCGGCCCCGCGGGACCGAGCAGCCACGCGAGCGTCCCGCGGTGCTTGCCGCGGAGCAGGATGCCCGCCTTGAACTCCGTCGTCGGGGAGGGCGCCCGCCGGCGCACCTCCCGCATGCACCTGGCCGCCGACTCGATGTCGAACCCCACGCCGGCGTGCGCGAACACCTTGGTGTTCCCGCCGACGAGCTTCTCGCCCTCCGACCCCGACTCGTCGCAGGCGATCTCGCGGAGCCGCTCCGCCAGGCCACCGGGCGGTGGCGGCCGGTCGCCGGCAGGCAACCGGTCCGTCCGCCCGGAATCGGGTCTGATCACGCATCGGACATTACGCAGCCGCCGTGACCGGACGAAAGGTGTTTTCCGGCCGGGCGGAGAGTCATAGCGGCAAAGGTCGAGGAAGCGCCGTGTGTCTCCGTTGACCCTTAGGAGGGGCCTGAATAAATTCCGACCCGTTCTGCGGCCGAGGGGGAGCGGCCGATCGGTGGCGGGGGTGGCCGGCCGATACCCGGGAGGGCCTGAGGAGCGCGCCGGACCGACCGGGTCGCCGGAGGAGGGTGCAACGAGGGTGGGGGGAGTTCGGGTGCGGAGTGCGGTGCGTTGCTTCGGTGAACGGCTGGTGCCCTTCGACGAGCCGGTCGAGGAGAGTCGCGCGGTGGTCGAGCCGTCGCCGGGCGAGCTGCTCGCCGCCGCTCGCGGGGCCGTCGCCGAGGGGAGACCGCTGCTCGTCGCGGCGCGGACCGACGCCTACGCGGGATTCCTGCGCACGCTCTGGCTCGAGCATCCGGAGCTGGCGGTCGCGCTGGTGGTGACGAACGGCCGCGTGCTCGCGCCCGAGCGGCCCGTTCCCGGCTACCACGAGCTGGTCGTCGACGACAGGGGCGGGACGTGGCGGCGGGAGAGCGTGCCGGTGGAGCTGCCGGCCGAAGGGCGGATCCCCCTCGATTCCGGCGATGTGGTGCTGGTCAGCGGCGGTGGTAAGGGGTTCGGCCATGAGTGCGCGAAGGCGCTCGCCGGCGCCACGGGCGCCAGGCTCGCTCTCCTCGGCAGGTCCGAGCCGGACGACGATCCCCTGCTGGCCGCCGCTCTCGCCGACCTCCCGGGGGAGCACGCCTACGAACCCGCCGATCTCGGCGACTCCGCGGCGGTGGCGCGTGCCGTACGGGCGTTGGAAGGGCGGCTCGGGCGGGTGACGGCGATCGTGCACGCGGGCGGCGTGAACCGCCCCGCGCGGTTCACCGAGCTGACGGACGGAGAGATCGCTCTGCACGTCGCGCCGCGGGTCGGCGGGTTGGACGCGTTGCTGGCCGCCGTGGAGCGCCCCCGGCTGGTGGTGACGTTCGGCTCGGTGGCCGGCAGGTACGGCAAGGCGGGCGCCGCGCACGTCGCGCTCGCCACCGGGCTGATGCGGGAGCGGGTGGGCGAGTTGCGGACCGAGGCGCTCAACGGGGAGGGCGGCCGCGACGGCGGGCCGACGCGGTTGCTCACCGTCGAGTGGGGCGACGAGGACGCGACGGGGCACTGCGCCCTGCTCCTGCGCCTGCTGGCCGTCCCGGACCTCGCGGGCACCTTCTCCGTCCGCGCGGCCTCCGGCCACGAGGAGGCCGGGCCGGCACACGAGCCACTCGTATCCGCCAAGATGAGGACATGAACGAGCAGTGGCTGGAGATCGGCGACCGGGTGTTCGTCCGTCGGCACGAGTCCTACGACCTGAACGTCGGCCTGGTCGTCGGTGACGGCCAGTGCCTGGTCCTCGACACGCGGGAGTCCCACCCCAAGGCCGCCGACCTGATCGAGGCCATCAGGAGGATCACTCCCGACCCGTGGACGGTCGTCAACAGCCACGCCCACTTCGATCACTATTTCGGCAACGCGCTGTTCGTGCCCGCCGAGTTCTGGGCGCACGCGCGGGCGGCCGAGGAGATCAAGAGGGACGGCGAGGGCACCAGGGAGCGGGTGGCGGCCGGCCGGGATCCCGAGGCCGCCGACGTGGAGATCGTGGTGCCCGACCACACGTTCACCGACCGGGCGACGCTGGACATCGGCGGCAGGCCGGTGCACCTGCGGTACTTCGGCAGGGGGCACACCGACAACGACATCGTCGTGCATGTGCCGGACGCCGGTGTGCTCTTCGCCGGCGACCTGGTGGAGGAGGGGGCACCGCCCGCCTTCGGCGACGCCTACCCGCTCGACTGGCCGGGCACGCTGGCGGCGTTGCTGGCCGAGCTGCCCGAGCAGGTCATCGTGCCGGGGCACGGCGCGGTGGTCGACCGCGCGTTCGTCTCGGCCCAGCTGAACGACCTTGCGGTCACGGCCGATCTGGCCCGCCGCGCGCACGTCGAGGGCCTGCGCGACCTGGTCTCCCAGATGCCCTACCCGGAGGCGATCGAGCGGGCGTTCCTGCAGCTCGACCGCGACGCCTGAGGCCGGCGGCCGCGGCCGGGGGCGGCTCCGGCCCGTCCCGGCCGCGTCAGTTCCGGTGCGCAGGGAACCTCGCGACGAACCCGCCGTCCCGTACGGCGAGCGTCCCGCCGTGCAGCGTCGCGATGTCCCTGGCGATCGACAGACCGAGCCCGGCCCCTCCGCCGTCTCTTGCCCTGGCCTCGTCCAGCCTGGTGAAGCGGTCGAAGACGGCCTCCCTGTGCTCGGGCGGGATCCCCGGCCCGTCGTCGAGCACCTCCAGGACCGCCTCGCCGTCCTTCTCGTACGCCCTGACCTCGACCGCCGTCGCGGCGTGCCGTACCGCGTTGTCCACCAGGTTGGTGACCAGCCGCGAGAGGTGGCCGCGCGAGCCGCTGACGACCACGTCGGGGCTGATGTCGAGGGTGACGGCCGCCCCCGGGCGGGCGCTCCGCTCGGCGACGACCTGGCCGAGATCCACCTCCTCCCTCCGCAGCGGCTCGCCCGCGTCGAGCCTGGCCAGCAGCAGGAGGTCGCCGGACAGCCGCTGCAGCCGTTCGACGTCGGCCAGCGCCTCGGTCGACAGCTCGGTGGGCTCGGCCAGCTCCATCCGGGCGCGCAGGGTCGCGATCGGGCTGCGCAGCTCGTGCGCGGCGTCGGCGACGAACTGCTTGTGCCGCTCGACCGCCGTCTCCAGCCGGTCGAGCGTGGCGTTCACCGTGACGGCGAGCCCGGCGATCTCGTCGCCCGACTCGGGGACGGGCACCCGCTGGTGCAGGTCGCGCGCGGTGATGTCGGCGACCTTCGCCCTGATCGCCGCGACGGGCGCCAGCGCCCGGCCGACGGAGAACCACGTCATCCCCGCCACCACGGCCAGCAGGAGCGGCACCCCCGGCAGCAGCAGCCCGTTCAGCGTCTGGAGCGCCTGCTCGGCGCCGGCCAGCGAGGCCCGGCCCCAGACCTCGACAGGACCCGTCTCCGTGTCGACCGCCATCCTGGCGACGGCGAACTGGCCCGGGGTCGCCGTCTCCCACGGTCCCACCGTCTCCCACGGGTCCACCGTCCCCGTGGGCGTGCTGACCTGGACGTCCGGGTCGGCGGTCAGGACGAGCTCGGCGGGCTTGGTGACGGCGGCCAGCGGCATCGCCGCGACGACCTTCCTGGCCGCCTCGGACCTGGCGCTGGCCTCCAGGCTGCCCTTCAGCGAGACGACCAGGACGGCCGCGGCGATGCCGAGCGCGACGGCGACGACGGCGGTGGCCGCGACCGTGGCGCGCAGCCGTACGGAGAAGAGGCTCTTCACACCGCCTCCAGACGGTAGCCGGCGCCCCTGACGGTCTCGATCACGCCGGGGCCGATCTTGCGGCGCAGCGCGCTGACGTACACCTCGACGATGTTGGGGTCGCCGTCGTAACTGAAGTCCCATGCCTGGGCGAGCAGCTCGCTCTTGCTGACCACCTCGCCCGCCCGGCGGGCCAGGCCGTGGAGCACCGCGAACTCCTTCGGGGTCAGCGCGATCTCGACGCCGCCCCTGCGGCAGCGCATGCCCGCGGGGTCGACGGTCAGGTCGCCCACGGTGATCGACACGGGCCGCTCCTTGCCGCCCCGCCTGACCAGGGCGCGCAGCCTGGCCACCAGGACGACGTAGGAGAAGGGCTTGGCGAGGTAGTCGTCCGCGCCGGTGTCGAGCGCCTCGGCCTCGTCGTAGACGCCGTCCTTCGCGGTGAGCATCATGATCGGGGTCCAGTTGCCCGCCTCGCGCAGCTTCGCGCAGAGGGCGTACCCGTTCAGCCTGGGCAGCATGACGTCCAGCACGATCGCGTCGTAGTCGTTCTCCGAGGCCATCCACAGCCCGTCGCGGCCGTCGTAGGCGACGTCGACGGCGAAGCCCTCACCCGCCAGGCCGCCCTTGACCAGGTCGGCCAGCCTCTTCTCGTCCTCGACCAGTAGAACTCGCACAGTGCTCAGCGTGCCTGACGCGACCTAAAGCCAACCTGAAGATCATTTCGGTGGCGTTCAGGGTGCCTTCAGGTTGCGTGGGCGAAGCTGCGTTCATTCCGTTCGATCAACGAAGGAGAGGGAAGTGTTCAAGCGACGTATCGCCGCTCTCGTTGCCGTGGGTGCCGTGCTGCTGGCCGGGGGGCTGGCCGGATCGGCCAACGCCGCCTCGGGGGAACCGCCCGCCAAGCCGCCCGCCAAGGGCACCTGCGTGACGAGCGACGGCAGGACCTTCGAGTTCGTCGACGCCATCCCCGCCACCGAGATCGAGCACGCCGAGAAGGGCGAGGTCCGGCTCTCCGCTGACGTCGACGCGACCGGTGCCGTGGCGCGCGCCGCGAAGGTCGCGCCCGACGGGGAGACCGTGACGGTCACGACCCCGCCCGACGGCGCCCCGCACGTCCAGCGGTGGAGCGAGGTCACCGAGGCCGTCCCCGCGACGCCCGCCACGGAGGCCGAGCGGAAGGACGCCCCGATCCAGGCCGCCGAGATCACGGAGAGCGCGGTCGCGATCGCCCCCGCGGACGACGAGAACGCCAAGGCCGTGACCATCGCCTGCCGCGCCGAGTAACGGGGCGCGGCCCCGCCGTACCGGCGATGGGGGTCCGGTACGGCGGGGCTCAGGCGAAGGACGGGTGCGGGCCCAGCGCCCAGTACTCGAAGAGCCCGTGGCCGACCTGCCCGTCGTACTCGAAGCGCGCGACCGCGTCGACCATGCCCCACATGCGGCCGGCGTCCTCGGGCAGCGTGTAGGTCACCCCCTGGACCACGGGCTGGCTTCCCTGGTACATGCCGTGCTTCCAGTCGGGCTCCAGGCCGTACCCCGTGCCGACCATGAGATGGACGGGCAGGATCGGCGTGCACCGCACCTCGATCTTGTCGAAGGTGATCGTGGCCGACACGACGTCGCGGGTGCCTGGGGCGTAGACGGGGTGGTAGCCGGGGCGGCCGAGATACTCCTCCCGGCCGTCCGACCACACCCTGACGGCCTCCTCCAGGACCCTGCGGCCCTCGTGGTCCTCCTGCACGATGCAGAGGATCGCGTGGTCGTCGAACTGCATGGGCGCGTACAGCCAGTAGAAGGTGCCCGGGTTCTTGACCTGGATGCCGGGCGGCTCCGGCTCGCCCACCGGTCTAATGCCCCAGGAGCGGTCCCTGGTGCCCTGCCATCCGTCGACGGGGATCTCGTCGTCGCCGACCACGATGGTGCCGCTCCAGCGGCCGGTCTGTGCCAGCCGTACGGAATCGAAGATCACCCGCTCCTGCCAGCGCAGGAAGTGGCGGGGTTCGAGCGTGGCCGGGATCGTGCCCGTCCACGTGAGGTCGAAGGACAGGCCATGCTCGTTCGGCTCCAGGATCACCCTGAGCCGCTTGAGCCCTTCGATGACCTCGATCCTGAACGGGCCGACGGAGGTGTCCATGCGGTCGCCGCCGAGTTCCCGTGACGCCCGCACCACCCGGTGCAGGTCCGTACGGCGGGCACAGGCGAAGGCGTCGGTGACGCCGAGATTGGGGTACTGCCCGAGCCCGACGATGAGCATGAGCTCGTCGGTGCCGGCATGGCAGTTGAAGTAGTAGCGATCGTAGAAGTTGCGATCGGAGGTCGCCACGTGGCGCATGACCTGAGGGGCCTGGTGGACGGGGAAGTCGTCGAGCGGTGACAGGCTCATGCGCTGGTTGTAGCAAGCGCTTGGTTAGAGGTCAACGCGGCCGCGCGCAGGGGCGCGGCCGCGTCGCACCCGTCAGGTCGTCTTCGGCGCCGCCTCGTCGACCTTCTCGGCCGTGTCCTCCGCGTGGGATGACACCTTGTCGGCCGCCTTGTGTGCCCGCTCGCTGACCCAGCGAGAGGCGTCAGTGGCGGACTCCTTCATGTGGTCGGTCCACTGCTGGGCGTTGCGGCGGTAGAACACGAACCCCATGGCGCCCAGTGCCACCCCGGTCATCAGCACCATGACCGGCCACCGGCGGGACCTTGCCGGTGTCGGGTCGATTCTGCTGGCCGCCTGGCTCAGCATGGCGCTGATCCTCGGGGCGAGCTGATCCTCGACCCGATGAGCGGCATCCTCCAGTTTGGGCGCCGCCCAGTAACGGGCATCCTCGATCCGATGCGCGGTGACCGTCTTGGCCTGGTCCGCCATCGGGGCGAGCCGGTATCCGGCCCGCATGGCCTGAGCCTTCATGCGGCCCAACCACGTCGCGGGAATCTCTACCACGACGTGGCGCTTTCTCAGTGTCAGGGACACGACAACCTCCCCTGTCGTTGGGGCCCCGCAGCGTGACCTTCCCGGTACAAGGCGGCTCAATCATGACGAGCCGTGGGAGGATGCATGAGTGGCCCCAGCGGCCTTGACATGCAAACCATCACAGAATGATCCCTGTGCACAGAGGGGGGCAGCTGTCTCGTGGCTGAGAAGCTGATCGCAAACCTGCAGACCAACCGTGGTCTCATCAAGATCGAACTCTTCCCCAACAAGGCGCCGAAGACGGTTCGCAACTTCGTGGAGCTCGCCGAGGGCGCCAAGGAGTGGACCCACCCCGGCACCGGCGAGAAGAGCACCGGACGCTACTACGACGGCACGATCTTCCACCGCGTCATCGACGGATTCATGATCCAGGGCGGCGACCCGCTCGGCCAGGGCATCGGCGGCCCCGGTTACGAGTTCGACGACGAGATCCACCCGGAGCTCGTCTTCAACAAGCCGTACCTGCTGGCCATGGCCAACGCGGGCGTCCGCTTCGGCAAGGGCACCAACGGCTCGCAGTTCTTCATCACCGTCGTGCCGACGCCGCACCTCAACCGCAAGCACTCGATCTTCGGCGAGGTCGTCGAGGGCCAGGACGTCGTCGACGCGATCGCCAAGACGCCGACCGGCCGTAACGACCGCCCCACCGAGGACGTGGTCCTCCAGTCGGTCACGATCGACCGCGTCGAGGGCTGAGCGACGGGCTGGGCGGCCGCGCTCGTCGGGAACGCGAGGCTGTCGCCCGCGACGGTCCAGCGCCGACCCTCCCGATGAGTAGGCTGGCGGTCAGTGGACGAGAAAGGCCCCTCATGACCAGCCAGCCGCCCAGCCCCCAGGAGACCGTGCCCACGTGCTACCGCCATCCTGGCCGGGAGACGTGGGTCCGCTGCCAGCGCTGCGAACGGCCCATCTGCCCTGACTGCATGCGCGACGCGGCGGTGGGCTTCCAGTGCCCCGAGTGCGTCGCCGAGGGCAACAGGACCGTACGGCAGGCACGCTCGACCTTCGGCGGCGGCGTCGTCACGACGCCCTACGTCACCTACACGATCCTGGGGCTCATCGCCCTGGTCTTCGCCGGCCAGCTCCTCACCGACAACAGGCTCGGTTCCGCCCTCATGATGAACACGGTCTACGTGGTCGGCGAGGGCGAGTACTACCGGATGATCACCAGTGCCTTCGCGCACTCCACCACGATGATCTTCCACGTGCTCTTCAACGCCTGGGCGATCTGGGCCATCGCGCCCTACCTGGAGCGAGCCTTCGGGCACGTCAGGTTCGCCGCCCTCTACCTGCTGTGCGCGCTGGGCGGCTCGGTGATGAGCCTGTGGTTCGACGACCTGCGCACGGCCACGGTGGGCGCCTCGGGCGCGGTCTTCGGGCTGTTCGCGGCGATTTTCATCGTGGGGCGCAGGCTCAAGCTCGACGTGCGCGGCATCGCGACCGTCATCGTGCTCAACCTGGTGATCACGTTCGTGGTGCCGGCCGTCACGGGATTCGGCATCAGCTGGACCGCCCACGTCGGCGGCCTGGTCACCGGCGCGGTGCTGACCACCGCGCTGGTCTACGCCCCCAGGAAGCACCGCGCCCTGTATCAGGCGCTGGCCCTCCTGGGGGGTTTTGCGATCATGGTCGCGCTGACGGTGATCCGCGCGACGTCGTTGCTGTCCTGAGACTTTCCCCAGGCTGTGGAAAACCTGTGGAAAGTACTAACGCCAGCGGGTGGAAAGCACCACACCGAAGATGATGAAAGCGAACCCGACCAGCAGGTTCCAGTTGGCGAGATCCTTGAGCAGAGGCGCTTGAGGGGCCACGTAGTAGACCGCGATCCACAGGATCCCGACGATCCACGACAGGACCATGGTCGGCGCCAGCCATCGCGGGCTGACCTTGACCTCTTGCGACTTCTGCGGCGGCGTGTAGACCGCCTTCTTGCGAGTCTTCGGCTTGGGCACGGGATAACTCCTGCTGGCGGCCGGGGGCCATCCGGATAGTCCCCAGGCTCTCTGGTCTGCCCAGGATAGTCGCCACGCGCGGAACATGGCGATCCCCGGCGTCCGCCACGCCTGTGCATAACCTGAGCAGAGTGAGGGCACTGCTGCGGACCTGCGGGGAGCTGAGCATCACGGCCGGTCTGGTGATGATGTTCTTCTGCGCCTACCTGCTGTGGGGCACCAGCGCCTACACCCAGCGCCAGCAGCAGCTGCTCCAGCGGCAGCTCGCCGAGGAGCAGGGCGACGCGACCGCCCACCTCGGCCGGATCAGGCTCGGCAACGCCCTGGCCCTCCTGCGCATCCCCAGGCTCGGCGACGACTACAAGTACGCCGTGGTGGAGGGCGTCGACGCCGAACACCTGAAGAAGGGCCCCGGTCACTACCCGGGATCGGCGCTGCCGGGAAAGATCGGCAACCTCGTCCTGTCGGGCCACCGCACCACCTACGCGGCGCCGTTCAACCGCATCGACGAGCTCCGGCGCGGCGACGAGATCATCGTGGACGCCCGCGAGGCCCGCTACACCTACCGGGTCATCTCACAGGACGTCGTCGAGCCCGACGAGGTGGACATCCTCGCCCCCGTGCCCGGAAAACCCGACATCACCCCCATCAGGGCGATGATCACGCTCCTGACCTGCCACCCCGAGTACTCCGCCGCCCAGCGGCTCATCGTCTACGGCGTGCTGAAGTCCACCGAGCAGAGGAAGGCCTGACATGTACGGCTGGATCTGGCGGCACCTGCCCGGCGGACCGCCGACGCGGCTCCTGGCGGCCCTCGTGCTGGTCGCCGTGGCGGGAGCCGTACTCTGGTATGTCGTCTTTCCTCTTCTCGAGCCCGCCGTGACGCTGGATGAGGTGACCGTCCGCAAATGATCCTGGTGGTGGACAACCACGACAGCTTCGTCCACACCATCGTGCAGTACCTGCGCTTCCTGGGCGCCGTGTGCGAGGTGCGGCCGCGTGACGTCGTGCGCGTGGAGGACGCCGACGGCTTCGCCGGCGTCCTGGTGAGCCCAGGGCCCGGCACGCCCGAGGCGGCGGGAGTCAGCGTGCCGCTGGTACGCCACGCCGCCGCCACCGGCAAGCCGCTGCTCGGCGTGTGCCTCGGACACCAGGCGATCGGCGTGGCCTACGGCGCGGTCGTCTCCAGGGCGCCCGAGCTCATGCACGGGCGCACGAGCGCCATCATCCACGACGGCAAGGGCGTGTTCGCGTCGCTTCCCTCGCCCGTGACGATGACGCGCTACCACTCGCTCGCCGTACGACCCGAGACGGTGCCCGACGAGCTGGAAGTGAGCGCGCGGACCGCCGACGGGACGATCATGGGCCTCCGGCACCGCACCGCGCCCATCGAAGGGGTGCAGTTCCACCCCGAGTCGGTGCTGTCCGAGCACGGGCACCAGCTGCTGGGCAACTGGTTGTCGACCATCGTGTAACGCGGCGCCGCCTCGGAACGACTTACGGGTGAACGTCCCCGCCGTCGCCCCCGAGCGGCGGGGACGTTTCCCATTCCGGCCCCGGGGTGAACGCCCCCGGCGTCCAGGCTGCCCCCGAGCGGCGGGGACGTTTCCCATTCCAGCCCCCGCGCGAACGCCCCCGGCGTCCAAGCTGCCCCGAGCGGCGGCGACGGTCACATTCCGGCCCCGGGCCGCCCCGAGCGGCGGCGACGTTCCACGCCTATCCCCGGGTGAACGCCCCCGGCGTCCTCCAGGCCGTCCACGGGTGTGTACCGGGGCCCAGCGGCGTTCCCGAGCCTCCAGCGGGGTCCTGGGGCCGTCACGACCGCCTACCGGCGCTCTGCACGCCGGGCGGCGGCGATCACGAGCGTGCGGGAAAGGAAACGGCCCCCTCGCCCCGGGAACCGGGTGAGGGGGCCGTCCTGGGTCACGGGCCGAGGTCTGGCGGCTCGCCGGTGTCGCCCGGATCATCGGTCGCCGGGTCGGACGGGATGTCTGTCGGCTCCTCGGTCGCGGGGAACGACGGCTCCTCGGTCGGCTGCTGCTGCTCCGGCCCCGTCGAGACCACGATCGTGACCGTCGTCTTCTGGTTCTGCGAGCTGCCCGCCTCAGGGCTCTGCGTGATGACCGTGCCAGGCGGCTGCTCGCCCGGCTGCGGCACCACCTTCACCCGGAAGCCCTCGGCCTTCAGCTCGCTCTCGGCCTCCTCCTGCGTCTTGCCGACGACGCCGGGCACCGGAACCTGGGCCTTGGGCACGTACAGCTTGACCGAGCTGCCCTCCTCGACCTCCGTGCCGGACTTGGGCTTGGTGTCGAAGACCTTGTCCTGCTCCCTGGAGGAGACCACCGGCGTGATCACGCCTTCGAGACCGGCGTCCTTCAGCGCGTTCCTGGCGTCCTCCGGCGAGGAGCCGATCAGGCCGTCGGGCACGGCGATCTTCTTCGGGCCCTTGGACACCTTGAGAGCGATCGAGGCGCCCTCGTCCACCTTGGTGCCGGCGTCGGGCTCGGTACTGATGACCACGCCCTTCGGCACCTCGGCGTCGTTCTCCTCGGTGACCGTGAACTTGAGCTTGAGCGCGGTCAGCTCGGCCTCGGCGTCCTTCTGCTTCTGCGTGGCCAGCTGCGGCACGGTGACCTGCTTGGCGGCCGTGCTGCTCCCCGAGGCGAGGAACTTGTAGCCGACGAAGACGAACGCGCCGATGATCAGCAGCGGGACGAGGATCCAGGCCGCGGTCTTCGCCGCCGTGTTGCCGCCGCCACCGCCCGCGCGCCGTCTGCCGCCGCGGCTGGGCTCGCCCTCGCCGTACTCGTAGGGCGGGATGGCGCTGGTGCGCTGCGTGGCGGGGCCGGCGCCCTGCGGGGCGGCCATCGTGCGGGTGCCGGGGCCGTAGTTGGCGACCATCGTCATGGTCTGCGCCTCGACCGGCATGCCGGACATCGCGCGCTGGATGTCGGCCCGCATCTCGCCCGCGCTCTGGTAGCGCTGGGCCGGGTCCTTGGCCATCGCCTTGAGCACGATCGCGTCGGCCCACGGGGGAATCTCGGGGTCGATCTGCGACGGCGGGATGGGCTCCTCGCGCACGTGCTGGTAGGCGATCGCGACGGGGGAGTCGCCGGTGAACGGCGGCTGGCCCGTCAGCAGCTCGTACAGCACACAGCCGGTGGAGTAGATGTCGCTGCGAGCGTCGACCCGCTCGCCCCTGGCCTGCTCGGGCGAGAGGTACTGCGCTGTCCCTATCACCTGCGCGGTCTGCGTCATCGTGGCGGCCGAGTCGGCCATCGCGCGGGCGATGCCGAAGTCCATCACCTTGACGTCGCCGGCGCGGGTGATCATCACGTTGGCCGGCTTGATGTCGCGGTGCACGATGCCGCCGCGGTGGCTGTAGTCGAGCGCCCGCAGGATCCCGTCGACCAGCTCCACCGCACGCTCGGGCAGCAACCGCCGGTCGGCCCGCAGCAGGTCGCGCAACGTGCGCCCGTCGACGTACTCCATCACGATGTACGGCACGGGCGTGCCGTCGGTGGCGTCCTCGCCGGTGTCGTAGACGGCGACGACGGCCGGGTGGTTCAGGGACGCCGCGGACTGGGCCTCACGGCGGAAGCGGGCCTGGAAGGTGTGGTCACGCGCGAGGTCGGCGCGGAGCGTCTTGATCGCGACGATGCGGTCCAGCCGGATGTCTCGTGCGCGATACACCTCGGCCATGCCGCCGCGCCCGACGACGCCGTCGAGCTCGTAGCGACCTCCGAGTAGCCGAGGCTGAGTCATTTCCTGCACTGTCCCTTACCGTTCATCTTGGGTACCGGCCGGCTCGCGGGCCGCCAGTGTCCATCATCGACCCCGCGACGCATCACGTCTCCTCGTTCGGCGGGATGGTTTCGCCCGGATCGGGGGAGCCAGTTGGTGTCACTGTTGGCGTCGGGGTGGGGGTGGGCGTTGGTGTGGGCGTCGGGGTCGGGGTCGGGGTCGGCTTTGGCGTCTTCGTCGTCGTCGGCCGCTGCGTGGGAGTGGCCGACGTGCTTACCGTAGCTGACCGTGAGGGTACCGGCCGAGCGGTCCTCGGCGGAACCGTGGCGGGCCGGCGTGACGGTGTCTTGGTCCTGCTCGGCTTCATGGACGGAGTGCTTTCCACAGTTTGTGTGGGTTCCGTCACGTTGGGGGTTTCGCCGAGGCCGTAATTGGCGATAGCGAACGCCCCGAGCCCGACCGCCGCGGCGCACCCCGCCGTCGCGACCAGCACCGTGGTGCGCCGCCTGCGCCGCCGCACGGGCTCGGAGATCTGCGTGTGCGCGCCCCACCGCCCCGTGTCGTCCCCGTACGGCCCGCCCCCGCCGGGAGGCACCGGCGTCGGCGTGCCGCCGTACGGCTCGGCGGGCTCGATGACCGTCTCGGGCGAGCCGCCGACCGGACCCTGGCCGGTCCGCTGGTTGACGCGGAACCCGGCCGGATCGGTCAGCATGCGCAGCTCGGTGCCGGAGTCGTCGGCGCCCAGCATCGTCTGGCGCAGCGCGAGAGCCCGGTCGGCCAGCTCCCGCGCGCTCGCGGGACGCCTCGACGGCTCCTTCGACAGCAGCTCCATGACCAGGTCGCGCACCGGCGCCGGGATCGAGGCGTCCAGCGGCGGGGGAGCCGCGCTGAGGTGCTGGAGCGCGATCGCCACCTGGCTGTCGGCGTGGAAGGGCGTGCTGCCGGCCAGGCACTCGTAGGCCACCACGCCGAGCGAGTAGAGGTCGGTCGAGGGCGTCAGCGGCAGACCCTGCGCCTGCTCGGGGCTGACGTACTGGGCCGTGCCGAGAACGGTGCCCGTCTGCGTGACGGGTGCGGCCTCCATCGCGCGGGCGATGCCGAAGTCGGTGACCTTGATCGTGCCCTCGCGGGTGACCAGCAGGTTGCCCGGCTTGATGTCGCGGTGGATGATGCCCGCCGCGTGCGCCGCCTGCAGCGCCTTGGCGGTCTGGTGGATCACGTCGAGCGCCACCTCGGGGCCGAGCGCGCCGTTGCGCGCCAGGATGGCCGACAGCGACTCTCCCGGCACCAGTTCCATCACCAGGTAGGCCAGGTCGCTCTGCTCGCCGTAGTCGAAGACCTGGGCGATGCCGGGATCGGACAGGCCCGCGGTGATCCTGGCCTCGTTGCGGAAGCGGGCGAGGAAGGACGGGTCGGCCGCCACGCCGCCCCGCATGAGCTTGACGGCGACCTCGCGGCCGAGCAGTTCGTCCTTGCCGCGCCAGACCTCGCCCATGCCGCCGACGGCGATGCGCGACACCAGGAGGTAGCGCTCGCCGAGCCGGCGACTGGGGGAGGTCACTTGGCGAGCACCGCCTCCATCACGGCCTTCGCGATGGGAGCCGCGGTCTGGCCACCGGAGGCCTCGGTGCCCGCGCTGCCGGACTCGACGATGACCGCCACCGCGACCTGCGGGTCCTGGGCGGGCGCGAAGGAGATGAACCAGGCGTGCGGCGCCTTGCCCGGCGTGGTCTGCGCGGTGCCGGTCTTGCCGCCCACCTCGACGCCCGGGATCTGGGCGCGGTTGGCGGTGCCGTTGTTGACGACGCTGACCATCATCTGCCTGAGCTTGGCCGCGGTCTCGGAGCTGACCGCCTCGGACAGCTCCTCGGGCTCGGCCTCGTCGATGGTGTCGTTCTTGGCGTCGGTGATCTTCTGCACCAGGTACGGCCGCATGACCTTGCCGTCGTTGGCGATGCCGGCGGCCACCATCGCCATCTCCAGCGGCGTCATCTGGTTGCTGCGCTGGCCGATCGAGGCCTGGGCGAGCGCGGCGGCGTCCTCCTTGGGGCCGACGTCGCTCTTGGAGACCTCCATCGGGACGGACAGCGGCTCACCGACGCCGAACTTCGCGGCCTGCTCGGCCATCCGGTCGTAGCCGAGGTCCATGCCGATCTTGCCGAACGGCGTGTTGCACGAGCGCTCCAGCGCGTACACCAGTGGCACCTGGCCGCCACCGCAGGCCGCGCCGCCCGAGTTGGGCAGGTCGGCGGTGGTGTTGGGCAGATCGAGGACCTGTGGGGCGGGCACGATGGTCTGCCCGTCGCGGCTGGAGTCGTCCTCGAGGAACGCCGCCGCCGTCACCACCTTGTAGGTGGAGCCGGGCGGGTAGGTGCGGTTGATCGCCCGGTTGACCAGCGGACCGTTGGTCTTGTCCTTGTCGAGCTTGTTGTAGGCGGCGAAGACCGTCCCCTTGTCGGTGCCCGACAGCACGTTCGGGTCGTAGGTGGGCAGCGACACCATGGCCAGGATCGCGCCGGTCTTCGGGTTGAGCGCGACGACTGCGCCCCGCTTGCCGCTGGCCGCCAGCGCCTCGTGGCCCGCCTTCTGCGCCTTCGGGTTGATCGTCACCTCGACGTTGGCGCCGCGCGTCGGCTCGCCGGTGAACAGGTCGATGCTCCTGCGCAGCAGCAGGTCGGGGTGGCTGGCGTCGAGGTAGCCATTGGTGGCGCGTTCGATCGCCGACTCGCTCTCCGGGGAGAAGTAGCCGGTGACGTGCGCGAAGACCTTCCCGTCCGGGTACTCACGGACGAAGCGGAAGTTGCCCTTCTTCTGCTCGACCGACTGCGCGAGGATCGTGCCGCCCGCGGTGATGCGGCCGCGCTGCACCTCGTAGCGCTCGAAGAAGTTGCGCTTGTTCCTGGCGTCGTCGTTCAGGCTCTCGGCCTTGAGGGCCTGCACGTAGTTGACGTTCAGCATGAGCAGCCCGAACATGACGAGACACGCCACGGCCGCGCGCTTGAGAGGCCCGTTCATCGCTGGAACACCTGCGTCAGTCCTTCGTCCTGGATCGCCTGGGGTGGGGGGCGTCGGGCGGCATCAGACATGCGTACCAGAAGGGCGATAAGGATCCAGTTAGCCAGCAGCGCCGAACCGCCCTGCGACATGAACGGCGTGACGAGACCCGTCAGCGGGATGAGGCCGGTGACGCCACCGACGATGATGAAGATCTGCCAGGCGAGGATGAACGAGAGGCCGCCGGCCAGCAGCTTGGAGAACGGGTCGCGGGCCGCGATCGCGGTGCGCAGGCCGCGCTCCACGATGAGCGCGTAGATGAGCAGCAGCGCCATCAGCCCGGTGAGGCCGAGTTCCTCGCCCACGGCGGTGAAGATGAAGTCGGAGAAGGCGAGCGGGATCTCCTTGGGGTGGCCCTGGCCGAGCCCCGTGCCCAGGATGCCGCCTGCGCCCAAGCCGTACAGCCCCTGCATGAGCTGGTAGCTGCCGCCGAACGGGCGGTCGTAGTACGCGGGGTTGGCGGGGTCCAGCCACACGTCGAACCGGTCGCCCACGTGGCTGAAGAGCTGGCCGGCGATGTAGGCGCCGCCGACGAACAGCAGCACGCCGATCAGCACCCATGAGGTGCGCTGCGTGGCGATGTAGAGCATCACGACGAAGCCGCCGAACAGCAGCAGGGAGGAGCCCAGGTCACGCTGCAGCACCAGGACGCCGATCGCGACGGCCCAGGTGATCAGGATGGGGCCGAGGTCGCGGGCGCGTGGCAGGTCGATGAACAGCAGCCGCCGCCCGGCCAGCGCGAGGACGTCGCGCTTGGCCACCAGATAACCGGCGAAGAAGATCACCAGCGCCAGCTTGGCGAACTCGGCGGGCTGGATGCTGAAGCCGCCGACGCCGATCCAGATGCGGGCGCCGTTGATGGTCTTGCCGAGCCCCGGGGTGAGCGGGGAGATCAGCAGGACCAGGCCCACGAGGCCCGCGGTGTAGGTGAGACGTTGCAGGGCACGGTGGTCGCGCAGCACGATCAACGTCACGGTGAAGAGCACCACGCCGACGCCGGTCATGACGATCTGGTTGGTGGCGGACGCGCCCTCCTGCCCTGCCACCTCCAGCCGGTAGATCATCACCAGGCCGAGGCCGTTGACGAGGGTGACCAGGGGCAGGATGAGGGGGTCCGCCCACGGGGCGAACTTTGCCAGGACGAGGTAGGCGACCAGCATCAGGCCACCGAGGCTGAGGCCGTACGTCAGCATGCCGGCGGGGATGGCGCCGTCGACGGCCAGGCCGACGTTGGCGTAGGCCCCCATGACGATCGCCACGGCTCCGGCCAGCATGAACAGCTGGACGGCACGCCGCTTGGCGGGCATGGGGACGGGGGTCGCGACCACTTCGCTCACCTACTGGGACCTCGTCTTGGTCGGGGTTGATGACGGGGTGACCGAGGGCTTCGGCTCGGTGGCGTTGAGACTGAACGTCAGGCTGTTGATCTTCTCGAGGCCCTCGCCCTCGTCGGCGACCTTGATGCCGTCCTTCACCAGAGCCTGTTCGGTGGAGGACAGGTCGGAGACCTTGCGACCGGTGGGCTTGACCACCTCGAAGAACTGGATGGGGCCCACCTCCTGCTGCACTCCGCGATAAACGACCACCTCGTCGCCCCTTGCTCCGACGAAGTACTGGTCCTGAACCCATTGCCAGCCGAAGAAGCCGCCGACACCGGCGGCCACCCCGGCCACACCGAGCACGGAGACCAGCACGGGCCACACGCGACGGCGCCTGACGGCTCGCCCCGACGCCTCGGCGTCGTCGTAGTCGTCATCGTCGTCGGTGATCACCGGCTGGGGTGCGGTCGCCGCGCTCACTCGCCCCGCCGGCTCCCCGGGGGAACCCGCCCGGAGCCGGTTGGAGCCGGCCGCGCCGACCACCGCCGCCTCCGTGGGCACCTGTACGCCCTCGGTGAGATCGACCACGTCGGCGAGCACGCAGGTGATGTTGTCGGGGCCGCCGCCTCTGTTGGCCAGGTCGATGAGCTGGCGCACGACCTCCTCGGGGTCGTCGATGTTGGTGAGCGTCGCGTGCAGAGTCTCGGCGCTCACCACCCCCGACAACCCGTCGGAGCAGAGCAGGTAGCGGTCGCCGAGCTGGGCCTCACGCAGGGTGAGGTCGGGATCGACCTCGCCGCTGCCGTCGAGGGCCCGCAGCAGGATCGACCGCTGCGGGTGCGTCGCCGCCTCCTCGGGGGTGATCCGCCCGTCGTCGACCAGCTGCTGGACGAGCGTGTGGTCGTGGGTGATCTGGTAGAGCTCCCCGCGTCTGAGCAGGTAGGCGCGCGAGTCGCCGACGTGCACCAGCGCGACCTGGGTGCCGTTCCAGAGCATCGCGGTGAGAGTGGTGCCCATGCCCTTGAGGCTGGGATCCCGCCCGACCATCTCGTGGAGCTTGCGGTTCGCGTCGCGTACCGCCGCCTCGATGGCGTTGAGCAGGTCACCCCCCTGTTGGCTCTCTTCCAGAGAGGCCATTGCGGCGATGGCGACGGAACTCGCCACCTCGCCGTGTGCGTGCCCGCCCATGCCGTCGGCGACGGCGAGCAGGCGGCCGCTAGCGTACGCCGAGTCCTCGTTCCCTTCGCGGAGGAGGCCGACGTCCGAGCGGGCGGCGTAGCGGAGTGCGATGGTCATTTGCGCAATTCAATGACTGTCTTGCCGACCCGGATCGGGACACCGAGCGGCACAGGGGTCGGGCGGGTGACTTTCGAGCGGTCGAGATACGTGCCGTTGGTTGAGCCAAGATCTTCCACGATCCACTGACCGTCCTGGGGGAAGAGTCGGGCATGCCGGCTGGAAGCGTAGTCGTCGGTCACGACCAGCGTGGCGTCGTTGGCCCTGCCGATGGTGATGGGCGTCTCCGTGAGGCTGATGGTGGTGCCCTGCAGGGGGCCGCCCGTGACGACCAGCTGGCGTGGCTCCCCCTTCTTGCTCTTGGGTTTGGCGGCGGGCTTGGGGCTCGCCGCCTTGGGCCGGGGCGCGGCCGGAGCCGTACGTGAACCGAACAGGTCCGTCCGGATCACCCCGACTGCGGCAATGACGAAGAACCACAGCACCGCCAGGAAGGCGAGCCGGATCAGCAGCAGCGTGAGCTCGGACATGGACCGTTTGTCTACCTCTAATCGCGCCGGAACACCAGGGTCGTGCGCCCCAGGGTGACACGAGTGCCGTTCTGGAGCTCGATCCTGCGTACCGGCTGGCCGTTGACGAATGTGCCGTTCGTGGAGCCGAGGTCGACGAGCACGACCTGCGGACCCTCGACGCGTAGTTCCGCGTGGTGCCGGGAGACGCCTGGATCGACAAGACGAAGATCGCAGTCGGTGCCTCTCCCGAGCAAGGTCACCGGGGTGGTGAGCTCGTACGAGCGGTCGCCCTGCGGGTCGTCCTGCGTGGAGACCAGCAGTCGCGGCCGGCCGCCGAACGCCCCCGGCCGCGAGGCCGGAAGATCGCTCTTGGGCTGGCGGATCTCGTCCTGCTCGACCGTCGCTCCCCTGATGACGCCCGAGCGGATGCGGAACAGCCCGACCGCGAGGTCGGGGGCCGTCTCGAACCGGACCCGGACCGGTCCCACGAAGGAGTAGCCCTGTTCCTTGGCGTACTCCCTGGCGAGGTTGGCCAGCTCGTGGCTGATGCTGTCGGCGTAGACCTCGAGTCGCTCGGCGTCGGTCGTCGACAGCTCCACCACGAAGTCGTTGGGCACGAGCGTCCGGCCCTGAGCCACGATGGCGGCCCGCTCGTCCATCTCCCGCTGCACCGCGCTGGCGACCTCGACCGGCTGAAGGTCAGATTTGAACGCCCGCGCAAAGGCCCCCTCAACCAAGCCTTCGAGCCTTCGCTCGAAGCGCTGAAGGACTCCCACCGGGTACCTCCCCTCCTCCGTGCATATCGTCGCGGCCGCTGGGGTGCCGGTGGCTCCTGAGTCGCTCTCTTGCACCCAGCTCTTCTCTCCGCGTCTTGATGCGATCGTATCCGGGTTCGGTACCAGCGTCTGATCCGTGCTACTGTTTCTCCGCACCCACAAGGGCGGGTGGCGGAACGGCAGACGCGCACGGTTCAGGTCCGTGTGTCCGAAAGGACGTGAGGGTTCAAATCCCTCCTCGCCCACTCAGGTCCCCGATGTCATCGGTGGACCAACATTGACGAAACAGAGCCCCGGTTCGCAAGAGCCGGGGCTCGTTTTTTGGGTCACGGCCCGCGCCCGCTTGCGAAACGGTATCCGACCTCGCTTGCGAGCCACTTTCAACTCGCTTACACGACCATTTCGTGTTTTCGAATGTTTCGCTCAGAGCTGATTCGTCGGGGGGATCGGCGCGTCGCGATGCGGCCGGCGGACTTTGCCCTCTTGTGACACAACTGTGGCCTGGCTCCCCCGGCGCCCATGGGGCGCCGGGGGAATCCGGCTCACGCGGCTCTGGTGTCCAGCAGCTCGCCGAGCAGGTCGCTCAGGCTCACCATGCCGATGACCGACTGGTCGGCCGCGACGACCAGCCCCAGGTGCGCGCGCGCGTCCTGAAGGGCCGCCACGGCCTCGGGAACCTGGGTGACGCACGGCAGGCGCGGCAGCGGCCGCGCCAGCTCCCCGGCGGCGGTCTCCGGGCGCAGTACGGCGTCGCGCGCGTGCAGCACGCCCCTGACGTCGGACCGCGTGCCGACCAGCAGCCGCAGGTGGCCGCTCTTGCCCGCGACCCGCCTGACCTCGCCGGAGTCCGCGTCGGCAGGCACCATGACGACCTGGTCGATCGAGACCATGAGCCGCTCGATGCCCTCGGCCTCCAGCCGCAGCGCCCTGGTCAGCAGGTCGTGCTCGTCGCGGTCGAGCAGCCCCATCCGGCCGGACTCGCCGACCAGCATGGCGAGCTGGCGAGGCGTCCTGGTGGTGGCGAGCTCGTCACGGGCGTGCACGCCGAACACGCGCAGGATCAGGTTGGTGAAACCGTTCAGCGCCCACAGCAGCGGGCGCATCAGCCGCGTGAAGGCGCGGAAGGGCGCCGTCAGCAGCAGCGCGGCCCTCTCGGGGTGCGTGAGCGCCCACGACTTGGGCGCCATCTCGCCGACGACCATGTGCAGGAACGTGACCAGGGCCAGCGCGATGGTCAGCGAGATCGGCACCCGCAGCCCCTCCGGCAGGCCGATCCAGGCGAAGACCGGCTCCAGATAGTGCTCGATCGCGGGCTCGGTCACCATGCCCAGGCCGAGCGTGCACAGCGTGATGCCGAGCTGCGCGCCCGCCAGCATGAGCGACAGCTGCTTGCCGGCCTCGACCGCCGACTTGGCGACGAACCTGGTCAGCTTGCCGCCGCCGGAGGCGATCTCCTCCAGGCGGTGCCTGCGCGCGGAGACGAAGGCGAACTCGGCGGCCACGAACAGCGCGTTGAAGACCAGCAGCGCCGCGCTGAGCAGGAGCAGGACGAGCGGGTTCACCGGCCCACCTCCGCGGGGTGCGGGACGGGGGCCAGCCGTACCCACTCGGGGACCCTGCGCTGCAGGGACAGCACCATGAGCTCGGCCTGCGACTCCTGGGCGTCGTCGCTGAACGGGTCGGCGTCGGCGACGAGCTCCACGGTCACCCTGTCGCCGGGCTCGGCCATCCGGCCCAGCCTGGCCAGCACCAGACCGGCCACGGTGTCGTAGTCGTCGCTCTCGGGCAGCGCGATCCCCGTGGCCCGCTCGACCTCGTCCAGCCGTAGCGTGCCGGGGACGTCCCAGACACCGCCGGGACGCTCGACCACGCCGACGGGCTCAGGGTCGTTCTCGTCGAGGAGCTCGCCGACCAGTTCCTCGGCCAGGTCTTCGACGGTCAGGACGCCGGCCAGGCCGCCGTACTCGTCGATGACGCAGGCGAGGTCGTCCTTGGCGGCGCGCATCTGCTGCAGCACGAGCGGCAGCGGCAGCGAGTCGGGCACGAGCAGCGCGGGCCGGGCGATCGCGCTGACGGGGCCGTCCTGCAGCCCCGAGGCCAGCAGCTCGCGCACGCCCGTCACGCCCACCACGTCGCCGTCGGGGCCGAGCACCGGGTAGCGCGAGTGGCCGCACTCCCTCATCGTCTCGATGAGGTCGGAGATGGTCCGGTCGCCGCGCAGCACGACCACGCGCGGCCTGGGGACCATCGCCTCCTCGGCCGTCCGGTCGCCGAACTCCAGCGCCCGCTCCAGCAGCTCCGACAGCCGCGGGGGCAGCTCACCGGCCTGGGTGGACTCGGCGATGATCCTGGACAGCTCCTCCGGGGTCGCGCCGTGCTCCACCTCCTCCACCGGCTCCACGCCGAGGCGGCGCAGCAGGCCGGTCGCCGCCGAGTCGAACAGCTTGATGAGCGGGCCCGCGACCGCCAGGTAGGCCACGGTCGAGCGGGCGAGGAACTTGGCCACCGTCTCCGGCTTGGCGATGCCGAGGTTCTTCGGGACGAGCTCGCCCAGCACCATCTGGATCACGGTCGCCACGAAGACGCCGATGGCCACGGAGAAGGCCGCCGGCAGGTCGCCGAGCAGCGGCCGGACGAGCGTGGCGATGGCGGGTTCGGCGAGGAAACCGACGAGCAGGGCCGTGACGGTGATGCCCAGCTGCGCGCCGGAGAGCATGAACGACAGGCGCGAGGTGACCTGCAGCGCCCGCTCGGCGGCCGCGTCACCGCCGCTCGCCTGCTCGCGGAGCAGGCCCCTGTCGGCGGCGACGAAGGCGAATTCCTGGGCGACGAAGTAACCGGTCGCCGCGGTGAGAAGAAAGAGGGCGAGGATGCCGAGATAGGCGCTCATTTCGAGCTCGCAGAGGGTCCCGTGCGGATGCACGGGCTAGTACTCCATGGGTCCGGAGCGGACACGATCATCCTTTCGTTCGACGTCGTCCACCAACCGTAACGATCCAGGTCGCGTCAGATGTTTCCGGAGGGACTCCGGCTCTTGTCTGAGTACTTTTCCATGGGAAAACCTTGGCGAGCACTCTGCACTGGTGAGAGCCACGAAGTACCGTCGAACCATACCGAGGGGGAGAAAACGACGTGACCGAGGACGACCGCACCAGGGCCATGCGCTCGCCAGGCGACGGCCGCCCCCTGCCCAGGCGGCAGGAAGGTCAACCCCGTTCGGGCGGCGCGCCCGCGCACCGTGTCCCCGGCGCCGAGCCCACCAGGGTGAACGAGCCGCCGTCCCCGCCCCCGCCGCCCTCCTCGTCCCGCGTGTACGGCAAGGCGCGCTCGGGCACCAGCCCCGTCCGCCCCCTGGGCAAGCCGCCGAAGGAACCCAGGGAGCCGCGCGGCCCCCGCGGACCGCTGCTGGGCGGCCGGATCAAGGGCCGGACGATCCTGATGATCCTCGCCGCCCTGATCGCCATCCTGCTGGTGCTCGGCGTGGTCGGGTTCTTCTGGATCAACGGGCGGATCCAGGGCATCGACGGCGTCCTCGACGACTACGACGGCCGTCCCGCCGACACCCCCGGCACCAACTGGCTGCTCGTCGGCTCCGACAGCCGCGAGGGCCTGTCGGCGGCCCAGCGCAGGAAGCTCGCCACCGGACGCGCGGTCGGCCGGCGCACCGACTCGATGATGCTGCTGCACATCCCCGAGGGCGGCGACCGGCCCACCCTGGTCAGCCTGCCCCGCGACTCCGCGGTCAGCATTCCCGGCCACGGGCGCAACAAGCTCAACGCGGCCTTCGCCATCGGCGGCCCCCAGTTGCTGACCCGCACGGTCGAGAACGTCACCGGCATCAGGATCGACAACTACATGGAGGTCGGCTTCGCCGGTTTCGTCGGCATCGTCGACGCGGTGGGCGGCGTCGAGATCTGCGTCAAGAACGCGATCAACGACCCCAAGGCCGGGCTCAAGCTCAAGAAGGGCTGCCAGGAGATGGACGGCGGCACCGCGCTCGGCTACGTCCGCACCAGGAAGGGCGGGGCGCTGCCCGACTTCGAGCGGACCAAGCGGCAGCGGCAGTTCCTCGGCGCGGTGGTGAAGAAGGCGGCCAGCCCCGCGGTGCTGATCAACCCGTTCACCTCGATCCCGCTGGCCATCGGCGCCACGGACGCGGTGCGGGTCGACGGCTCGACCGGAGCGTTCGACCTGCTGTCGCTCGGGCTCGCGATGGGCGGCGACCCGATCACGACGGTGGTGCCGTTCGGCGGCAACGAGAACGTCGCGGGCGGGGCCGCGGTCAAGTGGGACACCACGCGGGCCACCCAGCTGTTCGAGGCGCTGAAGGCGGACCAGCCGGTTCCCAAGGACGCGCTGGACAAGGGCTGACCCCGGGGCCGGTGCGCCCGCCGTCGTGACCACCCCGGCGGGGAGGGGCGGTACCCCTCCCCGAGCCGGGGCCTTTCCGGGCCGGTCGCGGGCCTTCGTAGGTCGGCCGGGGTCTTCCTGAGCCGGTCGCGGGCTTTCTGGGCCGGTTGGGATGGCGGGTGCCTTGCCCTGAGTCAGCCTGTGGAGCCGCCCGCTGCGGCGCCGATGGCGGCGCTGGTGGCGGCGATCATGATGGCCGCGTTGATGTCGGCGATGGTCTTGGCGACCGCCTCGCCGGCCCACTCGCCGTCGGTGATCTGCTTGATCCGTTCCTTGCTCGCCCCGGGGAAGGCCTTGCGGTCGAGCTTGCACGCGTGCATGACCGCGATCAGCACCGCCGTACGGGGCTCCGGGTCCGCGCCGGCCAGCGCGTTCGCCACCCGCTCGCGAACCTCGGCCTCCACCCCGCCGTCGGCCTCCGGCCAGCGCGTCGTGGGGAAGATGCCGAGCACCTTGCCCCGCTCCTGGGACAGCACGCCGGCGTCGGCGAGCTTGGTCAGCAGGCGGGTCTTCAGCTTGCTGGTGCCGATCTTGGAGACCCACCAGGCG
This sequence comes from Nonomuraea sp. NPDC003727, assembly GCF_053586935.1. Taxonomy (NCBI): domain Bacteria; kingdom Bacillati; phylum Actinomycetota; class Actinomycetes; order Streptosporangiales; family Streptosporangiaceae; genus Nonomuraea; species Nonomuraea sp. NPDC003727. The sequence goes on along the minus strand of NZ_JBSFNE010000026.1, from coordinate 50,276 downwards.
GGCTTGCGCTCCTTGCCGTCCTCCGCGATACGGGTCAGCGCGGCGTCGAGGTCCGGGTCGCCGGTGCCGGTGGCGTCCTTGACGGCGACCGTCTTCTTCGACAGCTCGATCCGGTCCTGGACGGCCAGCTCGGCGAGGACGGCACCGCCCAGCGCAGCGCCCAGTTCCGCGGAGCCGATCAGCTGCCTGCCGTCCTCCTCGCTGTGGGCGAGCAACAGGACCTCTTCGGCGATGGTGACACTCATATCCTCAAATTACGCCGTAAGGGGTCCGTAAGCGTCGTCAGGCGTGGGGCGTGGTCAGGTGGACCCATGAAGAAGCTCCTCCGCCATCCGCTGACCTGGATCGCCGTGGCGGTGGTCCTCGGGGTCGCGATGTACCTGTTCCAGCCGTGGCGGCTCTTCACCACTGTCGAGGTGGACGAGCCGTTCCCGGAGGCGGCCGTCACGTCCTCGGCGCCGCCGTCCCCGGATCGGCCGTCCCCGGACCGGTCCTCCCCGGGCAGGCCGAGCCCTGGGGCGGGTGGTGTCCCGGCGGCGACGGCCGCGGCAACCACCATCCTCATGTCCGGAAATTTCGTGACCCATGAGCACAAGACGTCGGGTGTCGCCAAGGTGCTCAGGCTGCCCGACGGCAGCCGCGTGCTGCGCATCGAGCGCCTGGCCACCTCCGACGGCCCCGACCTGCGCGTATGGCTGAGCGACCAGCCGGTCACCGACTCCTGGCACAACTTCGACGACGGCAGGTACGTGGAGCTCGGCCATCTCAAGGGGAACAAGGGCAACGCCAACTACGCCATCCCCGCCGACACCGACCTCGGCAGCCTGACCAGCGTGTCGATCTGGTGCAAGCGGTTCAGCGTGTCGTTCGGCGCCGCCGCTCTCACCACGGAAAACCGGTAACTTGCCGCATATGTCGATTTCTGCGGAACTGCACGCCATCGGCCGGCCCCTGCTCGACGCGCAACTCGCGCACCCCACCGTCGTGGGCATCGGCAGAGGAGACCTCGAGGAGAAGGTCTTCAGGTCGTGGCTCGAGCAGGACTGGCTGTTCCTGCACGACTACGTGCGCGTGTTCGCCCGGCTGGCGTGGCAGGCGCCCGCCGCCCACCTGGGCGACCTGGTCGACCTCGCGCACACCACGTACCACGACGAGCTCTCGCTGCACCGGTCGCTGTCGGCGTCGTTCGACGCGGACCTGGACGGCGCGCGGAAGGGCCCGGCCTGCGCCGCCTACACCGCCTTCCTGCTGGAGTCGGCGGCCGACTACGCCGAGGGCCTGGCCGCGCTGTACCCGTGCATGTGGGGATACTCCACCCTCGGCCGGATCCTCGCCGAGAACAAGCCGGAGGAGCCCCGCTACCGCGCCTGGGTCGACACCTACGCCGACCCCGGGTTCGCCGCGCTGACCGAGCGGATCGCCGGGATGATCGACGAGGCCGCGCCCGACCTCGGCAGGGCGAAGGAACTGTTCACCGAGGGCATGCGGCACGAGCTGGCCTTCTGGGACGTCCCCTGACCCCGGGCCCCGCCGTCCGGGATCGTGGGGGTCAGGAACCCGCCGCTTCCGTCGGGGAGCGGGGTCGTGGGGCATGGATGGCCGCTCCCGGTCGAGGCCGCGGAGTGCGGGGCGGCCGCTTCCGCTCGGGGCGCGGAGTGCGGGGCGGCCGCTTCTGCTCGGGGCGCGGCGCGTGGGTCGGGCACTTCCGCTCGGAGTCGCGGCGCGCGGGTCGGGCACTTCCGCTCGGAGTCGCGGCGCGCGGGGCGGGCGCTTCCGCTCGGGGCGCGGCGCGAGTCGGCCGTCTCCGCTCGGGATGGTGGGCGTTGGATGGTCACTTCCGCTCGGGAGCGAGGGCGGCCGCCGAGGGGATGCGGCACGAGCTGACCTTTTCCCTGACGCGGCCCCGGCTCGTCCGAGGGCGCTCGCCGGGGGTGCGCTCTAGTCTGGAGGCATGCCGGAACTTCCCGAAGTGGAGTCGCTGGCCGGCTTCCTGCGCGAGCAGGCGGTCGGCCGCACGATCCTGGCCGTCGACGTGGTCGCCTTCCAGGCGCTCAAGACCTTCGACCCGCCCGTCACCGCGCTCGGCGGGCTGACGGTGACCGGCGTGGCGAGGCACGGCAAGTTCCTCGACCTCGACTGCGACGGCCTCCACCTGGTCACCCACCTGTCGAGGGCGGGGTGGCTGCGCTGGCGCGCCGACCTGTCGGGCGCCAAACCCGTGCGTCCGGGCAAGGGCCCGCTCGCGGTCCGGGTACGGCTGGCGCCCGACGACGACGGCCTGGCGCCCGGCTTCGAGCTGACCGAGGCAGGCACCCAGAAACGTCTGGCCGTCTACGTCGTCAAGGACCCGATGGAGGTGCCCGGCATCGCCTCGCTCGGGCCCGACCCGCTGGTCCCCGAGTTCACCGTCCAGGCGCTGAAGGAGATCGTGGGCGGCAACCGTACCCAGATCAAGGGCCTGCTGAGGGACCAGAAGATCATCGCGGGCATCGGCAACGCCTACTCCGACGAGGTGCTGCACGCGGCCCGGATGTCACCCTTCAAGATCGCGGCCACGCTGACCGACGCGCAGATCGCCGACCTGCACGAGGCGATCGTCACCACGCTGCGGGATGCGGTGGAGCGCGCCCACGGCCTGGCGGCCAAGGACCTGAAGGCGGAGAAGAAGTCGGGGCTGCGCGTCCACAACAGGACGGGGCAGCCGTGCGAGGTGTGCGGCGACACCATCCGCGAGGTGTCGTTCGCCGACTCCTCGCTGCAGTACTGCCCGACCTGTCAGACCGAGGGCAAGATCCTTGCCGACCGGCGGATGTCGAAGCTGCTCAAGTAGACGGCGTCAGGCGACGAACATCACACAGGCGGCGTCAGGCGACGGACGTCACCTGGCGGCGTCCAGCGGCGGACGTCACCTGGCGGCGTCGAGCAACGGACGTCACCTGGCGGTGTCCAGCGACGGACGTCACCTGGCGGCGTCCAGCGGCGGATGTCGCGTAGGTGGCGTCAGGCGACGAACGGCGGTCGGCCGCTCTCGCTGACCAGGGGCTTGCCCGCCAGCTCCCACGACTGCATGCCGCCGCCGACGTTGACCGCGTCGCGGCCGATGTGGTTGAGCCACGCGGCGGCGTGCGCGGACCGACCGCCGACCCTGCACACCACGTAGACGGGGCCGGAGGGGAGCTCGTCGACGCGGGCCTGCAGCTCGCCGAGTGGAATGTGGGTGGCGTCGGGGGCGTGGCCCGCCGTCCACTCCTCGGGCTCGCGGACGTCGAGCAGGAAGGCTCCGGCGGGCACGTCGGTGACGTCGATTTCGGGAACGGTCATGTCCCCATTCTCGCGGACCCGCCCCACCACAACCTCCCGGAACTGCGAAGAAAGCGCGGGCCGGGGTTTCTCGGGGGCCAGTGCGGGCGTGCGGTCGCGGTTGTAGGGGGGCGTGGGCAGGGTCTTCCGGGGTGGCTGGGGAGGCGCGGGCCGGGGTTTCTTGGGGAGGCCGGTACTGGCGTGCGGTCGCGGTTGTAGGGGGGGCGTGGGCAGGGTCTTCCTGGGTGGCCGGGGGGGCCGGTTCGGTGGTGTGGGCGGGTGGTCGGGGTTTCTCCGGGAGGGCCGGTTCGGTGGTGTGGGCTTGCGGGAGGGACGGCGGGAGGGGTGGGGAGGCGGGGAGGGGGTGGTTGCCAAAAAGGAACGAGATGTAATAATTCGCCTCAAACCAGTAACCGCGGGAGCTCGGGCATGGCCGGGCTGAGAGGGCGACCCCCAGGCGTCGCCGACCGCATGAACCTGTCCGGGTAATGCCGGCGTAGGGAGCGTGCGATGACGCATGTCGTCGATCCGAAGCATGCCGAAGTACCGCTGACCCTCGACCAGGCCCCGCCCAAAACCCTCGGCGTCCTCGACCAGGGCGCCTTCTGGGCCAACCTCGGGGTCAGCCTCCTGGGTTTTTCCTTCGCCCTCTTCCTCATCAACCCTCTCCTCGACGACAACCCGCTGACGATGACCGCCGCGGTCACCGCCACCGTCGTGGGAAGTCTCATCGGCACCGCCATGGTGGGCCTCGCGGCCATCCCCGGCGCCCAGACGGGACAGCCGGCGATGGTGCTGCTCAGAGGCCTGTTCGGGGCGAGGCTGTCCTACGTCCCCACGGTGCTCAACATCATCCAGATGCTCGGGTGGGGTGCCTTCGAGCTGTGGGTCATCGCCATGGGCGCCCAGGCGATCGTCGGCGACGCCGTGCCGTACGCGGTCTGGGTGATCGTGGCGGGCGTGATCACCACCGGGCTGACGATCTACCCGCTCGGTGCGATCAGGCTCATCAGGCGGGTCGTCACGATCGGCGTGATCGTCTCGACCGTCTGGTTCGCGGTCGCGCTCCTGCAGCGGGCTCCAGCGCCGGCCGGCGGCTCGTGGGACGCCTTCGCCCCCGCCGTCGACTTCGTGATCGCGCTGTCGGTCTCGTGGGTACCGCTGGCCGCCGACTTCGCCCGGCACTCGCGCAGCAGCTCGGCCGCCTTCACCGGCGTGGTGGGCGGTTACACGATCGCCCAGGTGGCGTGCCTGGCCATCGGCGTCTACGCGGTCGCGATCGCCGGCCATGACGCCGTGCTGAACGACCCGACGGCGGTCTTCGGCCCGTTCGTCGCCGCGCCGCTGGGCGCGCTGTTCTTCGGCATCCTGGTGCTGCGCGAGACCGACCAGTCGTTCGCGAACGTCTACTCCACGGCCATGTCGCTGCAGAACCTCATGCCGCGCGTCGACCGGCGGGTCTTCTCGGTGGCCCTCGGCGTCGTGACGATCGGCGTGGCGCTCCTCGTCGACGTCAACTCCTACAGCGCCTTCCTCAGCATCATCGGCGCCGTCTTCGTGCCGATGCTGGGCGTGCTCGTCGTCGACTACTTCCTGCTCGGCAGCGGCAGGACCTGGAACACCAGCGAGCGCGCCCCCTCCCGCTGGATCATGACGGTCCCGTGGGCGCTCGGGTTCTGCGCGTGGTGGCTGCTGGCCGCCCCGTCCACGATCCCGTGGTGGGCCGCGATCTGGGACGGCGCCCGCGCGGCGCTCGGCTTCACCCGCCAGCCGTGGATGAGCGCGGCGCTGGGCGCCTTCCTGGTCGCCGGCCTGGTCACGCTGCTGGTCGGCCGGCTCGGCGGCGCGGTACGGCGGCGCCGCTAGCCTTCGACGCGCAGCAGGCGTTCGAGCGCGGTGGGCCCGCCGGGGTAGCTCTCGCGATCGGCGACCCGGTGGCAGGGCACGATCACGCACACCGGGTTGCCGTTGAGCGCGTTGCTCACCGCGCGCAGCGCCTGCGGCCGTCCGATGCGGGCCGCCAGGTCGCCGGTGGTCGTGGCGGTGCCGTACGGCACCGCCATGGTCATCTGCAGCAGGGTGCGCGCGAACGGCGTGGCCAGCTGCAGGTCGACGGAGACGGTGAAGGCACGCAGGCGCCTGGAGAAGTAGGCGTCGAGCTCGCGCCGCACCGGGTCGAGACGGCGCGGGTCGGGCCCGACGAGCCCGCCGACGGCCCGCGAGATCCGCTCGAAGACGGCGTGCTCGTCGTCGAAGCTGCAGGCGACCACGCCCTTGCCGGTCACCGCGAGCACCAGCCTGCCCACGGCACCGTCGTAGGTGCCGATGGCGACCTCCGGCGGTCGCTCGGGCCGGTAGGTGGGTGAGGTGACCCTCAACAGGGCATCGAGGTCGCCAGCCGACATAGCCCGCAGCGTATCGGACGGATCAGGCCACGGAGCGAGGCCGCCACCGGCACTATGGAAAGGTGGGTGACGAGGAGATCACCGCGGCCGTACTCTCCAGCGCCCCCAACGCGGTCGTCGTGCTCGACAGAGACCAGGCCGTGCTGGCCTGGAACCCTGCGGCGGAGCGGTTGTTCGGGTGGAGTTTCGAGGAACTGGTCGGGCGGCGCGCGCCGATCGTTCCCGGCGAGCTGACCGCCGAGCACAACGCGGTGCTGGAGCGGGTTCGCACGGGCGGCCAGGTCTCGTTGCGCACCAGGCGCTTCCGCAAGGACGGCACGCTGCTCGACGTGCGGGTCGACACGAGCGCGCTGCTGCAGGGCAACGCGGTGATCGGCTACGTGCACGTCCACCACCCGACCGGCGACGACGTCGCCGCGCACGACCGGTCGGCGCGCAGGGCCATGCTGGTGCGCCGGCTCACCGACGTGGTCGGCGACATCAACGCCGAGCTGGAGCTGCCGGCCGTGCTGGACCGGATCGCGGCCAGCCTCACCGAGCTCACGGGAGCCGACGCGGGCGGGTTCGTACTGATCGAGAAGGAGCGGCTGCGGCTGGTCAGCGCTTACCAGCTGCCCGAGACGCTCAGGGACGCCACCGCGGACCTGCGCAGCAGCCTGGTGGGCAAGCTGCTGCGCACCGGCAGGACCGTGATGCTGGAGTCGCAGGGGCTCGACGACCTGGTGTGGGCGGAATTACCCGGCCTGCACACGATCGCGCTCGGCCTGGCCGCCGTGGGCGGGCGCCCGTACGGGGCGCTCTACGCGTTGTTCGCCGAGCGAAAACCGGGGCCGCTCGAGCTGGAGCTGCTCGAGTTGCTGGCGGGACATGCGGGCATCGCCGTCGGCAACGCGGAGGCCTACCAGGAGGTGCTGCGGCAGCGGGCGCACGAGCGCGCGGTCTTCGACGCCAGCGCCGACGGCATCGCGGTGCTGGACGGGCAGGGGCGGGTCCTGCGGTGGAACCCCGCGGCCGGCGAGCTCACCGGCGTGGCCGCCGACGAGGCGATCGGCAGGCCGCCGCCGTTCCCGCTGCCCGAGCCGGGCCGGAAGCTGACCTTCCAGCTCGAGTCGGGCCGCTGGCTCGACGTGGTCAGCGCGAAGATCGAGGAGACCGGCGAGATGGTGATCGACTTCCGCGACATCACCGCCGCCAAGGAACTGGAGGAGGCCAAGGACCTGTTCCTGGCCACCACCAGCCACGAGCTGCGCACCCCGATCACGATCGTGCGGGGCTTCGCCAGCACGCTCGACTCCCGGTGGGACAAGCTGACCGACCCCGAACGGCGCTCCGCCGTCCACACCATCGCCGAGCGGGCCAGGTCGCTCGGCCAGCTGATGGACCACCTGCTGCTGGGCGCCCGCGCGGGAGCGGAGGAGCTCAAGGTCCGCATCGAGACCTTCAGCGTCGCCGAGCGCATCCGCGCGGCCACGCTCGGGCTGCCGGTGCTGTCCGACGCGCACAGGGTGGAGGTGGTCGTCCCCGAGGGGCTGCCCGACGTCAGGGGCGACGCCCTGGCCACCGACATCGTGCTCGGCCAGCTCCTGGAGAACGCCTTCAAGTACTCACCCGACGGCGGGCTGATCCGCGTCGCGGCGTGGGCGGAGGACGGGCGGGTGGTCGTGGTCGTCGACGACGAGGGCGTCGGCATCGCCCCCGCCGACCGTGACCGAATCTTTGAGAGGTTCGTGCAGGCCGACAGCGGTGACCGGCGCAGATTCGGCGGCGTGGGGCTCGGCCTGTACATCGTGCGGAGCCTGGCCAGGGCGCAAGGGGGCGAGGTCACGGCCCATCCGCGACCCGTCGGAGGCACCCGGATGAGGCTCGTTCTCACTATCGCGCCCGACACACCGAGGCGGTAACGAGCCGGTCACGGATGCCCTGATCTATCGTCCAATGTGTACAAGCCGTGATCGAGACGCGGTTTCTGGGACCGGGTAACGGGGCATTTCGGTCGTACCGGGGGGGTTTCCCTGGGGGGGACTGGGAGCGGGGAGGTGGGTGTGTCGAGCGTCGTGATGTTGCCGTACGCACTGTCCAGCGTCGCCGTCGCACGCCAGCGCCTCTGCACTGACCTGCAAGAGTGGGGGGTCTACGCCGCCGCGATCGATGACGCGGTCCTGGTGGTGAGCGAGCTGCTGAGCAACGCGCTACGGCACGCGCGACCGCTGACCTCCGGCATGGTCAGGGTGGCGTGGCTGTGGAGTGACGATCATGTCGAGGTGGCGGTGAGTGACGGAGGTGCCGCGACCGAGCCGCGCGCGGGCCGTCCGACGCTGTCGTCGCTCGGCGGGCGCGGGCTCGGAATCGTGGAGTACGTCGCGGAGAGCTGGGGGGTGCGACACGAGGGGGAGACGACCACGGTATGGGCCGTGCTCCCTGCCCCGAACGTCGCCAACGGTCAGGTCGCCGCGTTGAAGGAAGCCGGGTAGAGCAGCCGGCGCTCGGCCGCCGTCCAGGCCGTCGAGACCAGCAGGTAGATCCCGGTGGCCAGGGGCAGGAAGGCCGCGGCGAGCACGGTGCCGAACGGCAGCAGCTTCAGGATCCTGAACTGGCCGGCCTCCATGCGGCGGGAGGTGTACCACGCGATCAGCGCGATCAGCGCGATGATCGCCACGAAGGCCAGCGCGGGCGCGCTGACCAGGCCGTACTGCGCGACCACCGTCGCGAGGTGCTGCCCGAGCAGGTCGGTGCCGACCAGCGGGTGGGTGGCGACCTGGTACATCAGCCACAGGAACGGCAGCTGCGCGAAGGCCGGCCCGATGCCGGCGAACGCCGACGTGCCTTCCTTGGCGTACAGGGCGTTGACCTCCTTGCTGAGCCGCTCGGGGTCGCGGCCGTACCGCTCCTGCAGCTTCTTCAGCTCGGGGGCGAGTCTCTGCCGCACCTTGGCGGCCCTGGCCTGGCGCACGCTGAGCGGCAGCAGCAGCAGCCGTACGGCCAGCGTGAACAGCACGATCACCAGCGCGGTGTTACCGCCGAACCCGGTGATGAACATGACGAAAGAATCGATCACCACAACTCCTCGGAGAAAGAAAAGGTTCTTCGTTCACGAGAAGTGCGGTGACGGAGCTCTCGGCCGCGGTCTGCCCGCCGCGTCAGGGTCGCGCTGGCGAAGGAACGCCGTCCTCCTGGCGTAGGTCAGCGGGAAGCTCGGCGTGCCGCCCCGCTGGGCCAGGAGCACGCCGACGGCCCAGGCCGCCAGCAGGAGGAGGAGCAGGCCGGCGATCAGCATGAGACCGGCCGGGTCCGCCAGCGCGAGGCTGAACACCTAGCGGGCCGTCCTGCCCACCAGGGCGACGGCGACGAAGACCACGAGCGCGATCACGCCGATGATCAGCGCGAGCTTCACCAGGCCCACGAGCATGGGCAGGATGAAGGCGACGAGCACCCACAGCGCCAGCGCGACGCCGACGACGAGCATGACCAATCGACCCATACGCATACCGTACGCCCGGGACCATGCTTTCGCGCGGGAATTAGCCGTACCGTGACGGTGTGAGCACTCGCATCCTCGTGGTCGACGACGACCCGACCGTCGCCGAGGTCGTGGCCCGCTATCTCGAGCGTGACGGCCACCGGGTCGAGTGCGTCGGCGACGGCGCGGAGGCTCTGCGGCGCGCGCTCGCCGAACCGCCCGACCTCATGGTGCTCGACCTGATGCTGCCCAAGGTCGACGGCCTGCACGTGTGCAGGAAGCTGCGGGAGCGCTGGCCGGTTCCGGTGATCATGCTGACCGCGCTCGGCGAGGAGATCGACCGCGTGGTGGGCCTGGAGACCGGCGCCGACGACTACGTGACCAAGCCGTTCAGCCCGCGCGAGCTGGCGCTGCGGGTGCGGTCGGTGCTGCGCAGGGCCCAGGGCGCCGCCGTCACCGGCGGTACGGGGGTGCTGCGCGACGGCGACCTGGTCGTGGACGTGGGCGCGCACGAGGTACGGCTCGGCGGCGAGCCGGTCATGCTGACTTCGCGGGAGTTCGAGCTGCTGGCCTACCTGATGCGCAACCCGCGCCAGGCCTTCAGCAGGGCCGCGCTGCTCGACCAGGTGTGGGGGTGGTCGTTCGGCGACTCGTCGACGGTGACCGTCCATGTGCGGCGGCTGCGGGAGAAGGTCGAGCCCGACCCGACCGCTCCGCGAAGGATCGTCACCGTGTGGGGCGTCGGCTACAGATACGAGCCATTGTCATGACTTTTCTGGAAATAGTGGCTGTGACGGCCGGGCTCGGGATGGTCGTGGCGGGTGCCGGTCTCGCCCTGATGCGGTGCCTGCGCACCCGGTCCATCGGCGTCATGCTGGCCGTCGTCGCGGTGGTCGCGGTCGTGGCCACGCTCGCCGGCGTCACCGCCATCACGCTCAAGATGATCATCGACGGCTCGGCCAGGGACCTGGTGCTGTCCGTGGTGGCCGTCGGCGGCCTCGTCGGACTCGGCGTGGCCTTCGCCCTGGCACGGCAGGTGGTGGGGGCGAGCCGGCGCCTCGCCGCCGCGGTGCGGGAGCCGTCCTTCGTCGTGCCCGCGGGCCTGCCGGCCGAGCTGCGGGACATCGCCCAGGCCCTGGAGGAGTCCTACGCCAGGGAGCGCGCCCTGGAAGGGGCGCGCAGGGAACTGGTGGCGTGGGTCAGCCACGACCTCCGCACGCCGCTGGCGGGCATGCGAGCCATGGCCGAGGCGCTGGAGGACGGCGTCGGCGACCCCCACCGGTACCCGACCCAGATCAGGGTGGAGGTCGAACGGCTCTCCTCGATGGTCGACGACCTGTTCGAGCTGTCGCGCATCCACGCGGGCGCGCTCCGGCTGCACCGGACCAGGATCGGGCTCGGCGACCTGGTGGCGGACACGGTCGCCGGGGTCGAGGCACTCGCCGTGCGCAAGGGCGTGAAGGTGCGGACGGAGTGCGGGATCGTGCCCGTGAGCGCCGACGCGGCGGCGCTGGGAAGGGCGCTGCGCAACCTCGTCGAGAACGCGATCAGGCACACGCCCGCCGGTGGCGAGGTGGTGGTCGGCGCCGCGGTGGAGGAAGGGGCGGCGACGCTCACCGTCGCCGACGCGTGCGGAGGGATCCCCGAGGAGGATCTGGAGCGGGTGTTCGAGGTGGCGTTCATGGGCGAGAAGGCGCGCACCCCGACGCGGGAGGGCGGCGCGGGGCTCGGCCTGGCGATCACCCAGGGCATCGTGGCCGCGCACGACGGCCACGTGACCGTGGCGAACGAGGGGCCGGGCTGCCGCTTCGACATCCGGCTGCCGCTGTAGGCCGTGCGCCGGGCTCGGGAACGCCCCCGTGCGGTTCCCGAGGTCAGCTCGCGGCGGCCAGGTCGCGGAGGGTGTGCAGCTGGCGGCGCATCATCGCCAGGTCACCCCAGGCCAGCAGGGGTCGCAGGACGGCGTGGCGCCCCAGTCCCGCGTTCGGCACGGCCAGCTTGACGACCAGCCGCGACTGCCCCGGCCGGTGTTCCCGCACCGTGTAGCTGACGGCGAGCCTGCCGTACACGGCCGCCGCCCGCGCGTCGGTCATCCGCAGGGTCAGGTGCCGGTCGGGCGCGAAGTCGACCAGCTCGAAGATCGACATGACGCGCTGGCCCCGTTCCAGACGCTCGACCCCGGGAGTGAGCTTCCGGGGGCTGCGCCGTCCCGCGTTGTCCAGGATGTCGTAGCTGTAGGGCGCCACCTTCAACTGGCACAGCCAGCGGAACACCGTCGCCGCGGCGGCCTGGACGCTGACCGCCCGGAACCAGCCCTCGAACGGCTCCTCGACGAACCTGTCGCACGCGTAGGGCTCGGCCATCTCGCCGGCGCTCGCCCCCCACACCCTCGGAACTCTCATATTTTAGAGACTAGCCTCTAAAAAGGCCGCCGGTGTGGGTTTCGGGGTGTTCGTCGAGAATGTTGCCTTTCGCCGGAGTTTCGGAAGGGGTGTCATGGCGCGGGTCACGGCTGTCGCGGTCTTCGCCGCCTTCGCCGCGGTCTACGTGGCGGCGACGCCGTACGGCGTGCTGGCCGCGTTACCCGCCTTCCTGCTGCAGCTGCCGCGCCGCCGTACCTGGTGGCTGGTGGGGGCGCAGGCGGTGGTGTGCTTCGCGGGTGTGCTCGCGCTGGGCCTGTCGGTGGGGCTGCTCGGGTTCCTGGGCGGCTCCCTGCTGCTGACCCGGCTACGGCTGCTGGCCCCGCTGGTCGTCGTGATCGCCGCCTGGGTCGGCACGCTGGACGCGACCATCAGCGCGGCGCTCATCTCGCTGGTGATCTTCGGGCTGGCCCGCCTGACCGAGCGGGTCGGCGAGATGCAGGCCGCCCGGCTCGCGCTGGCCGCCGCGGCGGTGGCCGAGGAGCGGCTGCGGATCGCCGCCGAGCTGAACACCGGGCTCGGCGCCGGGCTGGCCGCGATCGCCGACGGCTGCCGCCGGGCGCTGGCGGCCCCGCAGAACGCGGGCGAACTGCTCGGCGAGGTGGTCACGACCGCCCGCACGGCCCTGGCGGACGCGCGCTCGGCGGCGGCCGGCTACCGCGCCACCTCGCTGACGCCCGAGCTCACCACGGCCAAGGCGATGCTCTCGACCGCCGGCATCCGGTTCGAGGTGCGCGCCGCCCACCCGGAACCGCTGGGCCCCGCGGGGGCGCTGCTGGCCGCGGTCCTGCGCGAGGCGGTGACCGAGGTGATCGAGACCGGGTCGGAGTGCCTGATCGAGACGATGGCCGACGGCCAGACGGTACGCCTGCGCGTCACCGGCGACGGGGCCCGCACCGCCGACGACCGTTTCCTGGGCGAGCTCCCGTCCGGCTTCGCCGACGCGGGCGGCTCGCTCACCACCGGCCTGACGCCCCAGGGCCGGCTGGTCGTGGAGGCCGCGCTCCCGCTGCCCGCCGTCCGGCCGGACACCACCGCCGGACGGCACGCCCACCGGTTCGCGGTCGCGCTGCTGGCCACCGTACTGACCGGATTCAGCGTCAAGGCCCTGCTGCAGCTCCCGGTGGCCCAGCTGCCCGCGGCCGCCGTCCTCCTCGGCGTGATCGGGTACCTCCAGGTGCGCTCCACCCGCGGCCGCCACATGGTGGCGCTGGCCGTCATGGCCGTGCTCGCCTTCGCGCCGATCGCGTTCTTCGGCATGGTCTGGCTGGGCGTCGCGGGGTTCCTCGCCGGGCCGCTGCTGCTGGCCTTCCGCTGGTCGCTCGCCTGGCCCCTGGTCGCCCTCGTCATCGGGGCCGTCGCGGCCATCGGCGTACGGCTCGGCCTGCCGGTGCCGGTGACGGTCAACTACGCGGTCAGCACGCTGGTCACCGGACTGGTCGTGTACGGCCTGCTCCGCCTGGCCCAGGTGGTCAGGGAGCTGGAGGAGGCCAAGGCGGACCTGGCCCGCTCCGCGGTGGTGGAGGAGCGCCTGCGCGCCGCCCGCGACCTGCACGACCTGCTCGGCCACAGCCTGGCCGCCATCCTGCTCACCTGCGAGCTGGCTCGGCGCCTGGCCGACCCCGCCGCGCAGCTGCGGCAGATCCTGGAGATGACGGAACAGGCCGAGGCGGACCTGCGGGCGGTCTCCGGTGAGCACCGCGTCCTCTCCCTCGCCCAGGAGGCGGGCTCGGCCCGGTCGGTGCTCAAGGCGGCAGGCATCGAGGCGCACGTGGAGCTGGGGCACGACGAGCTGACCGCGGAGGCCGACACCGTGCTGAGCGCCGTCCTGCGGGAGGCGGTGACCAACGTCCTGCGGCACAGCGCGGCCCGCCAGGTCGAGATCGTGACCTCGGCGTCAGGCGACGAGGTGCTGCTCAGCGTGCGCAACGACGGGGCGCAGCGCTCCAGGACGCGGCGCGGGTCGTCGGGCATCGGCAACCTGACCACCCGGCTGGCCGTGCTCTCCGGCGCCCTGACCACCTCGGTAGAGGACGGCTGGTTCGAGCTCAGATCCAGCCTGCCTCGCTAGCGACGCGCACCGCGTCGGTCCGGTTGCGGGCGTTCAGCTTGGCGACGATCGTGGTGAGGTAGTTGCGCACCGTGCCCGCGCTCAGGAACAGCCGGGAGGCGATCTCCGTGGCCTGGGCGCCCCCGGCGAGCAGCCTGAGCACCTCCACCTCTCGCTCGGTGAGCGGGTTGTCGGCCAGGTCCCAGGCGGTCACGGCGAGCGAGGGGTCGAGCACCCGCTCCCCTGAGGCCACCTTGCGGATGGCCGCCACCAGTTCCTCGGGCGGCGCGGTCTTCAGCAGGAACCCGTCCACCTGCGCGGCCAGCGCCCGGCGCAGGTGGCCGGGCTTGCCGTACGCGGTCAGCATCAGGGCGCGGCACCCGGGCAGTTCGGCGCGCAGCTTCGCGGCGGCGGCCAGGCCGTCCAGGGTGCCCGGCATGTCGATGTCGAGGACCGCCACGTCGGGCCGGTGGACCCGGGCGGAGTCCAGGGCGGCGTCGCCGGACGCGACGGCGTCGACGATCTCCAGGTCGTCCTCCAGCGCGAGGAGGGTCGCCAGCGCGCTGCGGATGACGTGCTGATCTTCCGCGAGAAGCACTCGAATCACGAGAAATGTCTACCAGTGTCCGGATCATGATGTCGTCATGTCGAGGTCGTGACGGCGTCTCTGGTTGGCGAAGGCGCAGCTCAGCAGAGTGGAAGCCATGACGGACGTGGTGAGACTCGAGAACGTGAGCAAGGTCTACGGCAGGGGCCAGAGCGCGGTCGCCGCCCTGCGCGAGGTGACGGTGTCCATCCCGCGGGGCAGCTTCACCGCCGTGATGGGCCCCTCCGGCTCGGGCAAGAGCACCTTCCTGCACTGCGCGGCCGGGCTGGACGTGCCCAGCTCGGGTTCGGTACGGCTCGGCGGCACCGAGCTGTCGGGCATGGGGGAGAAGGAGCTGACGGAGCTGCGCAGGCAGCGGGTCGGTTTCGTGTTCCAGATGTTCAACCTGGTCTCCTCGCTGAACGTGATGGAGAACGTCACGCTGCCGCTGCGCCTGGCCGGGGTGAAGGAGGACCGCGCCTGGGTGGCCGAGATCCTGAAGCGTGTCGGGCTGGAGGGCCGAGCCAAGCACCGGCCCAGCGAGCTGTCCGGCGGCCAGCAGCAGCGGGTGGCGATCGCCCGCGCGCTGGCGACCCGGCCGGAGGTGGTCTTCGGCGACGAGCCGACCGGCGCGCTGGACACCATGACCGCCCGTGACGTGCTCCGCCTGCTGCGCGAAGTGGTCTCCACGATGGGCCAGACCGTCGTGATGGTCACCCACGACCCGGTGGCGGCCTCGTACGCCGACACCGTGCTCTTCCTCGCCGACGGCCGGATCGTCGACACCATGGCGGCGCCGACCGCCGACAAGGTCGCCGCCCGCATGACGCACCTGGGGGCGTGGGTCTGATGATGTCCTTCGCGCTGAAGTCGCTGCGGCACCGCAAGGCCGCCTTCGCCGGGGCGTTCCTGGCCCTGTTCTGCGCCGCCGCGCTGGTCTGCGCCTGCGGCATGCTGCTGGAGACCGGGCTGCGCGGGAAGGTGGCCACCGAGAGGTGGGCGGGCACCCCGCTGGTCGTCGCCGGTGACCAGTTCGTCCGCGAGACCGTCGACAAGGGCGACGGCGAGACCAAGGAGAAGGCCAAGCCGCTGGCCGACCGGCGGTGGATCCCCGCCGCCCTGGTGGCGCGGCTGGAGCGGGTCCCGGGCGTGGACAAGGTGATCGCCGAGGTGACCTTCCCGTTCCGCGGGGCCGTCGGGCACGGCTGGGAGTCGGCGGCGCTGACCCCGTTCACGATCGCGCGGGGCCAGGCGCCCTCGGGGCCGAAGGAGATCGTCGTCGACGCCCGGTCCGCGCTGGCGCCGGGCGAGCGGCTCGGCGCGTACACCGTCGTCGGCGTGACCGCGCAGGCGCTGCCCAGCCAGGACACCGTCTTCTTCGACACCGCCGAGGCGCGGCGGCTGGCCGGTCACGAGGGCAAGGTCAGCGCCATCGGGGTCTTCCCCGCCGTACGGCTGCCCGCCATGAAGGACGCGCTGGCCTACACCGGCGACGAGCGCGGGCCGGTCGAGTTCCTCAACGCCGAGCAGGCCAGGGTCAAGCTGGTCTCCCTGGGCGGCGCGCTGGGCGGCACCTCGCTACTGGTGGCGATCCTCGTCGTGGTGGGCACCTTCGCCCTGTCGATCCAGCAACGCCAGCGCGAACTGGCCCTGCTGCGGGCGGTCGCGGCCACGCCCAAGCAGGTGCGCACGCTCATCGGCGGCGAGGCACTGATGGTCAGCGCGGTGGCAGGGGCGCTGGGCGCGCTGGCCGGCGTGGGGCTGGGGTTCTGGCTGCGGGCCCAGTTCGTCCGGCTCGGCGCGATGCCTGACAACCTGCACCTGGTCGTCAGCCCGTTCCCGATCGCCGCCGCGCTCCTGGCCACCGTCGCCGCGGCATGGGCGGCGGCGCGGCTGTCGGCCCGCCGTACCGCGCGGATCCGCCCGGTCGAGGCGCTCGGCGAGGCCGCCCAGCCCACCGCGCGCCTGCCGTGGATCCGCATCGCGCTCGGCCTGGTCATGCTGGCCGGCGCGGTGACGCTGACCGCGGTCCTGTCCGGCCTCAGCGTCGAGACCGCCTCCAGCCCGGTGACCATGCTGACCGCGCTGACCTGGGTGTTCGCGCTCAGCGTCCTCGGCCCGCTGGTGGCCCGTGCCGCCGTCGCCGTCCTGGACGTCCCGCTGCGGCTGGGCCGCACGAGCGGCTACCTGGCCGCCAGGAGCCTGCGCGCCAATACCCGGCGGCTGGCCTCCGTGGTCGTGCCGATGGCCCTGATGATCGCGATGACCTGCACCATCCTGTTCGTCCAGACCACCATGGAGAACGCCGCCCAGGCGCAGGCCGAAGCGGGAACCAAAGCCCCGACCGAGATCCTGCGCACGTCGGTCCGCGTCGGGCTGGAGAAGTACAGCGCGCAGGCCGCCCAGCGGCCCACCCTGGACCTGGGCGTGGTCGCGGGCGGCCTGGACCCGGCCAAGCTGGCCGTGAGCGCCACCGCCGCCGAGCGGCTGCGGGTGCGGCCCGGCGACGAGGTGACGGTGACGCTGGGCGACGGCACACCCGTCACGCTGACCGTGAGCGCCGTCTACAGCCGCGGCCTGGCCTTCGGCGACCTGCACCTGCCGTACCCCCTGCTCAAGCAGCACGTCGAGCAGCAGATCGGCGCCAAGCCGGCCAACGCCGAGGTGAACTACGTGGCGATGGGCCTGATCATCGCGTTCACCATGATCGCGATGGTGAACACCCTGGCCATGTCCACCTCCGAACGCTCCCGCGAACTGGCCCTGCTGCGCCTGGTCGGCACGACCCGACGGCAGGTGCTGCGGATGCTCAAGATCGAGACGCTGGCCGCGGTACTGATCGCGGCGGTCGCCGGAACCGTGATCGCGCTGATCACCCTGTCGGCCTTCAGCCTGGGCATGACCGGCTCGGCGGTGCCGTCCATCGCGCCGGTGACCTACGCCTGCGTGATCGCGGCGGCGGCCGTCCTGGCCCTGGCGGCCACGGTCGTCCCCGCCAGGCTCGTGCTCCGCCGGCGCCCGTCGGACGCGGTGGCCTCCCGCGAGTAGCGGCGACGTCCCGGCTCACTTCCCGGCCTGGTGCTCGGGCCGGCGTCACCCGGGGCGTCGGCGTCGGCGAACCAGGCGGGCACCGGTCGAGCGGTCAGAGCACGTCCACGAAGACCGGGTTGGCGTAGAACCACAGGTCGTTCCAGGGGTTCTCGTTGGGACCCGTGTCGGCGGCCGGCTCAAGGCCCCCGGCCGCGCTGCGCTTGCCGTCGGTGCCGCGCAGCCGGAAGTAGAACGGCTCACGGACGTCGCGGAACCTGTAGTGGAACTCGGCGACCCGGCCTCTGCCGCGCGGCGTGAACGACTCGACGATCCGCACGTCCGGGGCGGTGAAGGTGTCAGGGTCCGCGGCGGAACCCGTGACGGCTCCCCGGATCAGGTCCAGTCTGGCCAGACGGGGCACGTCGTCGTTGGCGTTGGGGCGACCCGCCAGGTCGACGGAGATGGTGACGGTGACGTCGTCGCCGCGGCGCACCGACAACCGGCCGCCGAGGGTGACCGGGGCGTTGCCTGGGGCGTGCGCGTCGACGTGCAGGCCGTCGATCAGCCCGCCCATCGAGACCCAGACACGACCGGCCTTGAGCGCCTCCATGACCGCGCCGTGGCTGCGCGAGGCCGCGCCGACGACGGTCCTGCTGAACTGGCCTGGCCAGAAGTCGGCGTGCCTGATCGGGACGCCTCCGTCGATCGGGTCCGGATACTTCCCGTGCTGGTCGTACCAGTCGCCGGGCCGCTCGGGCTCGACGGTCGTGTCGTTGTTGTAGAAGTGGCCGTCGGAGTTGGCGGTGATCCACCAGCCCTTGCCCTCGGCGAGCATCGAGTCCCACATGCCGCCCAGGATGCCGGTCATCGAGTCGAAGCCGCCGTAGGTGGGATAGTGCTCGGGCCGCCAGCCGGTCCACGAGTTCGCGTCCGCCGTGTTGTTGAAGTCACCGCGGGCCCTCGGCTCGTTCTGGGCGCCGGGGGCGCCCTCCATGCCGACCGCGACGTTCGGGGCCGCGTCGCGGAAGGCCCGCAGGTCGCGCGGCGAGAACCGGCCACGCCGCATCACGTGGTTGATCAGGAACAGGGCGGAGTCGGCCGAGCCGGTCCGCAGGGCGGTCTCGAGCCAGCCGAGCGCCTCCAGGGCCTTGGCCTCGTTGGCCGGGGTGCTCGCGCCGGTGCCGTTGATCCTGGAGTCGAAGAGCCGCTCGAACGCGCGCAGCAGCTGGATCTCGTCGCGGGCTCCGTCGAAGAACACCGTGGCGTGCTCCCCTCCGGGGACGTTCCACTCCAGCCCCTGCCACAGCAGCAGCTCCGGATGCCTGGCGCGGGAGGCGACGATGTCGGCGTAGGTGGACTCGACCGCGAACTTCTCGTGCGCGGCGTGCCCGTGGTCGGTGATGACCAGCCAGTCCACGCGGCCGTGCTTGATGGCGCCCGCGGCCTGCTGCTCGATGGTGTACATGCCGTCGTAGCTGTACTGCGTGTGCACGTGGTGGTCGCCGGCGAGCCACTGGTAGTAGCGCGAGCCCCCGGTGGAGGCGGCGGCGGGGCGCGCGGCGGCGAGCCCGCCCAGGGCGGTCACCCCCAGGGTGGCGGCGCCGAGCAGGCCGCTGTTCAGCAGGAAGCGGCGTCGGCTGAGGTCGCCGGGCGACAGCTCCTTCTCCGGCACCGACAGGTCCGCGAACGCGGCCGTGCCTTCGGGAACGTCGTGGGCATGCTCATGGGAGTGAGCGGCATTGCGGCACATGGGGGACACCTTCCTGGGGTGCTTCATTCGGACATGCTGAAAGCGCCGTTCTCGATGTGGCCCATGAGCCGGCGGAGGAGGTGGGGGTCCTCAGAGCAGGTGATCGACACGTCGTACCAGCCGTGCGCATCCTGGCAGCGGATCGTGACGGTTTCGGGCCGGTCCGGGTGAACGGTGGGTGGGTCGCCGGCGATGCGCAGGTGAACGATGGTTCTCGATAGGGGCTGTGAGCGCCTGTGAGCGCGCCGCCAGGCCGGTGTCAGCGGCGGCGGCCATGGTTCGTGGTGCGGGCCAGTCCACCCGAAGACCTCGGGGCCGGGCGGGAAAGAACGATCTGGATCATCCCGATGGCCTTCGTCGGCACCGGACCGCAGGCCGTTCTCCTCATCACCACGGCGGACTTCTTCCTGCTGCTGTGCGCGGGGATCTTCAACCCGATCTTCGCCGCCTACCGCATGGACGTCACTCCGGAGCGCCTCATGATCCGTGTCGGGACCGCCTGGTCGGTAGGTGCCAGGACGGTTCAACCGCTTGCCATCGCCGTGGGCGGCGTTGTCGCGACCCTGTGGACCAGCCGCTCGTCGCTCCTGGTCGCCGGGGTGCTCTGCGCCGGCAGCGCCGTACTCCTGCCGTGGCGGGGCAAGCTTCCCCCCTCTGCGGGAAGCGGCGACGCTCCCTGACACGGTGGTTCTACGTCATGGCGTGGGCCGTCGGGCCGCCGTTCGGACGAACCAGACGACGGTGAACCCGATGGCCATGGCGGCCGCGGCCCACACGACGAGCGGGGTCGCGATCAGGTCGCTCTCCCGGGGCGGGAGCACGACCATCTGGACGGCCGCGCCGACCGGCACGGTCAGCTTCGCGAGAAGACCGGCGAGGCCGGGGCGCCGGATGCTCGCGCCCACCGCGCCCAGCGGCGTTCCGAAGAGCACGCTCGCCACCCACCACCGGACCGTCTCCGGCCAGTACCACGACAGCGGTTCGTCACGGAGGACGGAGTCGAGGCAGTAGTAGGCCGCCGTGGCCGCGATCAGGGCCAGCACCCCGGCGACCGCCCCACGAGCCACCGCACGACCGCCCGCCGTCCCTGCCCCCCGGGTCGTCGCGGGGCCGCCTGCCGTATCCGTTCCATGGGTCGTCGCGGGGTCGCCCGCCGTACGTGCCGTGGCTGCTCCACGGGTCGCCGCGCGGATGCCTGCCGTACGTGCCGTGGCCGACCAGCCTGCGGCGACCGCCAGCCCGGCCCAGGCCCAGCCGGAGTCGAGGAGCAGACTGGCGACCTCCGCGGCAGCCGCCCACCCCGTGCCCGCGATCCGGCTCCCGACCGCCGCGTAAGGGGAGGAGACGGCGTTGAGGAAGGAGATCGCCGCACCGAATCCCGACCCGAGCACGAGCGCGCCCGCCACGATGCCCCCGATCTTCACGAATCGAGGATATGCGCCTCGGCAGCTGACCCTGTGCTCGGTCACGGAGTTGGGGCCGTCCGTGGCGAACGGCCCCCTCCGCCGATCAGCGCCGCCGGTCTATCCATTTACTGAGGCTGGATACGCACGCAGCGAACGCGCTGATCCCTATCAGCACGCTGGCAGGAACGCTCCATTCGGCGGCGTACGCCAACACGCCCGCAACGCCACCTCCCCCGATGGAAGCGAGGAGGATGACCGCGCTTCGCAGGGAGACGAGAGAGTTGTCTTCAGGAGGGTCGGAGTCCTCCGGCTTGGTGGGACGCTGCGCCACTTCTTCGTCCTTTCGCGTTGGACGTCAGCCGTAACGCGGAAGTGGACGAACCCGATGGTCCCGAGTAGGAACATCGGATGGGGACCTGGGGCAAAACCCGCCAGGAGGGGTGTCATACCTCTCCCGACATGGGTATTCTTCCCGACAGGTTCCGCCCCCGGCTGTAGCTGACGTGCGGACCAGATCCATTCGGGCCCGGTTGTAGAAGACGTGACCTTCGCGGGGTTGCGCGTCTTCATAGCCGGGCCCTTTGGTCTCCCTGGACGCAACATGCCCCCCACCCTGTCTCCAGAGCGAGGGGCGACGCCCGAGGCTGTAGGCGAGTCTAGGGCATAACGGGGCTCGAGTGCGCAACACGGCATGCATGTGATGGAAGCCATTGCGCGTAGGCAATAGCCGAACTGTTTGGACAGATCGTGAAGAAGCGGTCACTCTGCGAAGGTGGGGTGGCGCTTGACCTGCTCGTGTGTGGAGCAGGCGGTTTGTCAATGGCCGCATCGGGCCGGCTCGGGCCGGAAGCCGGCGTGAACGTGTGATCGGGTTCGGTCTGACCGTCTGATCCGATCGCCCTGATGGCTGCGTACGGCTTGCGTTGACGCAATGTCCAAAAAGGTGCATCATGCGCCCCCCTGCTGAGTGAGGTCGCGGGTCGCTGCGTAGGATGACGCTGCCGTGGAACGAGTGGAGGGCGGAGAGTCGTGGAGATGTCCCAATGAGTGAGACGCCGCCCGAGGAGAGCAACGAATTCTGGGATTGGTTCTCCAGGACGGCGGCAGGATTGGGTTATCGTTCAGATGCGTCTCTGGCACGTGCGCTGGATGCTAGTCCGAGCACCGTGTTGAGATGGCGAAAGGGCGCACGTCCCACCATCGCCCAATTGCTGAAGATAAGCAGTCTTTTTGGGGTCCGGCTTGAATCGCTGCTGGTATTGAGTGGTCACGTACCTGCGGAGCTTGTCCAAGATCCCAGCGTTCCGGAGCCGCCGGACCACGTGACTCCTACCGAGCGCATCATTCTCGAGGCCGAGCTCGATCAGCAGCTGGCTTCGATCATGAATACCTACTGGGCTCAGCGTATCGATGAAGAACGCCGGCGTGTGCAGAGACTTATCGATCTTTTAAAGGCTGATTTCGTGCCGCTGTCGGATGAACGATTCAGTGAGAGTCTCGCCAACATTCTCGAGACTCGGCTTTCTGCCCACGTGTCTCGGGTCATCGTCGAGTGGGCTCAGTACCGGCAGGCGGGAATCAGAGAATAGTGCGGAACCGGCACTCCTGCGCTAGGCCGGAAGCCTCCAGAAGTCGCCGTCGAAGCCGTGCTCGGAGAGGAGACGCTGGGACGCGGCGACCGGGCGCGGGCGGTAGTCCGGGTCGAGGCGGTCGCCGTACCAGGGCTGGGCGAGCGCCCAGAGGGCGCGGACCGGGACCGCCTGGCCGATCGGTCGCCGGGTACGGCCCGCCCAGTCCGCCAGGTGGTCGGGCGAGCAGAAGGTACGGATGTGGGTGCAGGTGTCCACGACATCGTCCCACCACTGGCGGGCCGGTCGCGGGATGTGCGCCACCCAGTCCTCGCCAGGCGGCCGGCCCGGGCCCACCTCGTAGCGCAGGGCCGTACCGCAGCCGGGACACCGGGTGTCGATGACGACGTCGAGCTTGAGCGCGGCGCTGATACCGAAGGAGTCCCAGGTGCAGCCGCCCCACCAGAGACGGTCGTCGTACGGCTCGGCCGGGGCGACCACGAACCCCATCGGGGCGGCCGAGAACGGATGGGCCATCCGGACGGCGTCGCCGTACGGCCCCAGCACGATCATGTGGCCGTCGTGCAGCCGTCGCAGGCTCGCCCGGACCTGGTCGTCGCCGATGCCTGCGTGCGCGGCGAGCTCGGCCGGAGAGGGGGCGCGCCCGGTGTCGGCCAGGGTGGTGTAGATCAGCCGCCGGACTGTCCAGTCATCGGTCATCTCGCGCTCCTTGAGCTTGTCGTGCTGTCGGGCCCGCCCGGGGACGGCGCCGGAAATCCGGGCGCCGCCCCGGCCCACCCTGGGGACGGCGCCGGAAATCGGGCGCACCCGGCCCGCCATGGCACCGGCCTGAGGGCGGTGCCGGAAATCCGGTCGCCGCCCGGAGCCGGCGTCGGCACACTGGGCCCGGTGACCAACGTACGCGTGCAGGTGGCCGGCCATGGACAGCACATCGACGAGGCGGCCACCATCTGGGCCGAAACGACGGCCGCCCGCGACGGCGACGACGAGGTCGCGCCGCTGAGCCTCGCCCGGCCCGTCATCCAGGCGGTGGTCGACAGCTCGCCCAGGTCGCTGCTGTTCGTCGCGCTCGGTGCCGACGAGCGGATCGTGGGGTTCGCCGCGGTCGAGCCCGTGCCGGCGGACGAGTCGACCGCCGAGGTCCGCTACCTCGGCGTGCACCCCGGTAGCTGGGGCCAGGGCGTCGGCCGGCACCTGATGTCGGCGCTTCCCGACCGCCTTCCCGCCGCCGGCTTCGCCCAGGCCGAGCTGGCCGTGTACGTGGACAATCGTCGGGCCGTCAAGCTCTACGAGGGGCTCGGCTGGCTCCCGTACGGCGAGGCCACCCCGCACCCGCGCAGCGGCCGGCTCGAACAGCGGTACCGGCTCGCCCTCTGACCGCTGCCCCCTGGGTGGCCCCATCGCCAGGGGACCGGCCGACAACGGGGGAGTGCCGGAGCGCGGTCAGCGGATCTCGGCGCCGTACACGTGGTCGACCGTCATCGTCATGAGCACCCGGCGGTCGGACACCATCACCGACCGGTACTCGTCCCAGTCCGGGTGTTCCCCGGCGGCGCGGCGGTAGTAGCCGACCAGCGCCTCGACCTCGGGACCGTGGGGGTCGGTGCCCGGCCCGGTGAGTGTCGCGACGCCCTCGGCGGTGGCCCATGCCCGGCCGTCCGGGCTGGTGACCTCGAGCGTGGCCCGCGGGTCCCGGCGCAGGTTGGCCGTCTTGGCGCGTCCCTCGGTCATCGACACGTAGATGACATCGGCCTGCCGGTCGTAGAAGGGCATGACGGGCGAAAGCTGGGGCCGGCCGTCCGACTTGATCGTCGCGAGGACGCCGAGCCTGCTGTCCGCGAGCAGCGTGCGTGGGTCGAACGGGCCCCGGTGGTGCTGGGTCATGAGGGCTTGCGGAACTGCTCGATCATCGCCGCGTAGCCGTCGCCGCCGTGCCCCTCGGCCACGGCCCGGTCCGCCAAGGCCTTGACGAACCTCGGCAGTTCGCCACTCACACCCACGAACTCGCTCTCGTGGACGAGGTGCTCCATCGCGGCCAGGTGCGTGTCGATGGTGGAATCAAGGGCGGGGTACCGCCCGTCGTCGATCTGCTGCGCGTACCCGGCCAGCCAGCCGTTCACGGTGTCGATCCCCTTGCTCGCGAGCGGGGCGAACGTCGTGGCGTCCACACCCGCCGCGCCGAGCAGGGCGGCGCCCTGCAGGAACCCGTTCAGGATGTTCCACATCAGGCTCAGGACGGCCACGTCGTACAGCGACGACAGGCCGTGGTCGGCGCCCAGATACGTCGTCCCCGCGCCGAGGCTGCTCAGGGCCGGCTCGTGCAGGTCGAAGGCCGGCCGCGACCCGCTGTAGAGGATGACGGCGTCCGCCGTGCCGATGGCCGCGGGGACGGTCATGATCGCGCCGTCGAGGTAGTCGCCGCCCCGCCGTACCGCCCACTCGGCGGTCTCCCGGGCCGCCTGCGACGTGCCCGAGGTCAGGTTCACCAGGACCCGGCCGGCGAAGACCTCACCCAGCGGATCGAGCAGCCCGTGCACGGCGGCGTAGTCGGAGACGCAGACCACCACGAGCGGGCTGGCGGCGACCGCGTCGCCGACCGAGTCGGCGAGCCTCGCGCCCTGGGCGACAAGCTGCTCGGCCTTCTCCGCCGTACGGTTCCACACCGTCGTGGGATACCCGTCGCGCAGGAACGCCCCGGCCAGTGCCTGGCCCATCAGACCCAGGCCGATGACCGTCACGGGCGTGCGGCCAGTGTCGAGATTCTGCATCATGTGCTCCCTCGAGTGGGTTGGCGGTGATGGCAGAATCCTCAACGTTCATACCGATATGAAGGTCAAGGGGGCGTGTGGGGTGTTGATCGGGGAGTTGAGCCGGCGGACCGGAGTCCACGCGCATCAGTTGCGTTACTACGAGGCCCAGGGTTTGCTCAAGCCTGGACGCGGCACCAGCGGCTACCGCGAGTACGCCGACGACGCCATCCTGACCGTGACCCAGATCAGGAGGCTGCTCGGAGCCGGACTGTCGACGCAGGAGATCGGGTACATGCTGCCCTGCGCCACCGGCGCGGGCCCCGACCTCGAGCCCTGCCCCGAACTCCTGGACACCCTGCGGGCACGCCTGCACGGACTGGACGAGCACATCGACACGCTCGCCCGCTCCCGCCAGGCCCTCCACGACTACATCGACGCCACCGAACGCCGCGTGTCACCGCACCACCGGCGATGCGACACCACGCTGCCGGACCAGACACCAGCCTGACCGCGCCCCGGCGGACACATCGGCGTCATCCCACGATCGAGTCGTTCGACGCAGCGCCAGGCAAGCATCTGATCCTGATCCCTGGTACGGCAGGCCGGCGGAGAACGGTGCCCCCGCGGACCGCATAGGGCGTGAAATGGAGTGATCCACCGGCCCTTCATGGGGTCGCCGTGCTCAACGACGGAGACCGGCCCAAGAGGACTGACGAATCGCATTCTGATGCTCTTACGCTGCTCGTCATGGACAACGGTGGAAGGTCACTTCAAGTAGCGGACGTCACTGGGGCGCTGGACACGGTGCTCACCACTGTGCGAGCTGCAGGCGCTGACATCACTTACCGCCTGGGGGGCACGAGCGCAGCTCTCCTCCAGGGTGTTCACCTTCCTGTCGGCGACATCGACCTCCTGGCGGCGCGGCGAGAGGATGTGGACACGTTCGCTGCCGCGCTTGCCTCGTTCCCCTGCCTTCATGCTGCCTCGTGGCTTCCAGCGTCCTCGCAGTACTTCGCCAGCTTCGAGGCGCACGGGGTCAAGGTGGAGATGAGTACCGTCGAGAGGCAGGTTGACTCTGACGCGATGGAATGCGTTGGACGCGGCCCGTGGCAGCACTACGTATGGATCGCATGTGGCTCGCATCAGGTTCCTGCGGTTCGTTTGGAGCTACGGCTGGCAACGGAACTCTTACGGGACAGGGCCGACCGTTACGAACCCCTCCTCGACCATATGAGCGCGCAGGGGTGCGATTTCGACCTGTTGCATCGGGCCATGCGGGACCAGAGCCTGTCGGCGGAACGCTGGCGCCTGGTCTGGGACCGCCTCGGCCGTTCTGCTCCTGCCCGCTGATCGTCTTCGGCAAAACACTCCTGGGCCAGCGCAAAGCGCATCGCGATCTCCAGGAGGCAGAGAGGGGAGCACTGGGAAGGCCATGAGCTCGTCTTCGCGACTCGGCATGGCAGCCCCATCGAGCCCACGACACCCATGTCGCCACCCTGCGGATGAAAGACGCGAGCGGCCGGATGGATTCGGCCCTCCTGGCGATAACCAGAAAGGCCCTCCCCGTCGAAACGGGGAGGGCCTTTCACCACGGAGGAGTCCCGGCCCGCCCGCGTCGACACGCGCGTGCTCGATGCTCGAACTCGTGGAGACGGCTTCTCGCACACTCTACGAACGCCCGGCTCATCACCGCCGAGGCAGCGAACCCCGCCGCGCCACCTGACCAGCTACACCTGGCCACAGCCCGACATGTTCACGAAGTCCCGAACGCGAAGATCAGAGGTGAGCCTTCGAGGCCGGCTTCCAGTCCTGGACGAGAAGCCCGAGCAGCACCTGGTCCAGGAACTCGCCCATCACCCAGGCCGAAGAACGTAGCACGCCCTCGCGGACGAAACCGTTGCGCTCGGCGGAGCGCAGCATCGCGGCGTTGTCCGACAGCGTCTCGATCTGCAGTCGCTGCAGGCCACGCACGACGAAACCGTAGTGGCACAGCACCGCGACCACGTCGGTGCCGTAGCCCTGGCCGCGGGCCGACGGCAGCAGCCCCAGCCCGATGTGCGCGGACCGGTTGTGGTTGTCGATGCCCCACAGCGTCGCGGTGCCGACCAGCGTGCCGCCGTCCAGTTCCACGACCGAGAACGGCACATGCCCTTGCTCCGTGTCGTCCACCACGAGCCGCGGATCCTTCGTGCCGGGTGTGATCGGCCGCCACGGCCGACCTTCGGCCCGCGAGCCGTTCACCACGTCGTCGTAGAGCTCGGTCCGCAGGATCGGAATGTCGTCCTCGTACCGGGCCCTGAGCCCGACCTTGTTACCTTTTAGCACGCAAGCTTCCTATATGACCGGGCTGTCCGGCGGCAAACCAGGCCCATCCCGACTGGTGCTCTCGACCGAACCGCTGACCCGTGAGGAGGCGCGTCGCATCCTCACCACGGGGAAGCCCAAGCGAAACGCTGCTCGCTGGCCCTTTGGGGCATCCGGCAGGGGCGGCGCTCGGTCTCCGAGGGCAGTACGTCGACTTCGAGACGGGTGAGATCCGGGCGTGGTTCCAGGCGCAGCGTCAGGTGTGGAAGCACCGATGCGACGATCCACATGCCTGTGGACAGAATTGGTGCGCTGGTCCTGTAAGAAGCGGTGCCCTGTCCACAGCCACCGCTCGACCTGCGAGCCGGAGTGCGATAAGCCACCACCACCGCGGTACACACACGTGGCCACGAAGGACGCGAGTGGCTGTATGGACTCGGCCCTCTGGGGATAACTGCAACCCGGACACCAGGAAGGCCCTCCCCGTCGAAACGGGGAGGGCATTTTTACCGCGGAGGATCGGGGATTTGAACCCCGGATGGTGTTGCCACCAAACCGCATTAGCAGTGCGGCGCCATAGACCTGACTAGGCGAATCCTCCCGACAGCCACCTGGCTCAGGACAGAGTACCGGCCTTCTGGCGGTGCGGCAAAGTGATTGCCCCGAGGGTCGTCACCAAGGTTATCCACCGCCTGTGGGTAACGTGCTCGATCCTGTGGATGACAGGCTCATCCAGGTCGCAATGGCCTGTGGACAAGGGGGGTCAGGCGGCGGGGTTCGCCTCGCCCTCCACCTCGATCTTGATCTTCTTGCCCACCAGCACGCCGCCGGTCTCCAGTGCGGCGTTCCAGGTCAGGCCGAACGCCTCGCGGTCGATCTCGGTGGCGATGGAGAAGCCCCACACCTGCTGGCCCCACGGGTTGGTGCCGACGCCGCCGTACTCGACGGTGAGCTCGACCTCGCGGGTGACGCCGCGGATGGTGAGGTCGCCCAGCACGGTGAACTCGTCGCCCTTGTGGTTGACGACGCGGGTGCTCTTGAAGGTGAGCTGCGGGTGCGTCTCGGCGTCCAGGAAGTCGCCGCTGCGCAGGTGGTTGTCGCGGTCGGCGGCGTTGGTGCTGATGCTGGAGGCGTCGATGGTGAGCTCGGCCGACGACTCGAGCGGGTTGTCGGCGATCGTGATGGAGCCGTTGAACTTCTCGAACGTACCGCGGACCTTGCTGACCATCATGTGCTTGGCGACGAACCCGATGGTGGTGTGGTTCACGTCGATGGCGTAGGTGCCGGCGGCGGGGATGGAGAGGCCTTCCCAGGTACGCGTGCTCATGGCTGTCGTTCTCCCTCGTAGAGATCCTTGCGCTGCGGACGTTTGCTTCAACAGATGTCTACATGAGGAATATTCCGCGCGTCAACTATCGTCGTCTACGATATGAACGTGATCCCCTTTGACGATCCCCGGCTGACCGCGTTCGGCCTGCTGGCGGAGGTGCACGCGGGCCTGGTGGCGAGGATGACCCCTGCCCTCACCGCGGCCGGGCTGTCGGACGTCGACTTCGGAACGCTGATCAGGCTGGCCCGCTCGCCGCAGCAGAGCCTGCGGATGGGCGATCTCGCCGCGCAGACCGGGCTGTCCACCAGCGGCGTGACACGCGTGGTCGACCGGCTGGAGCGTGACGGCCTCGTGGTGCGCCAGGCGTGTGCCACCGACCGCCGCGCCTCCTACGCGGCCCTGACCGAGAAAGGCGAGCAGAAGCTTCAGGAGATCCTGCCCCAGCACCTCGCCGACATCGAGGAGTCGTTCACCGGGGTGCTCGACGAGGAGCGGCTCGACCAGTTCCTGGCCACCCTGCGCATCATCAGGGACGTCGTGCATCCCTGCGCTACCGCGGGGGCGGTTGAGCCGGGACAGATAGTTCGCCCCTGAGCTTGGCCACGGCCCGCGAGACGGTGCTCTTGACCGTGCCGACGCTGATGCCGAGCGTTCTGGCGATCTCCGGTTCGGTCATGTCCTCGTAGTAGCGCAGCACGACCGCGGCGCGCATGCGGTCGGGCAGCGCTCTCACCGCCTCCTCGAGCGACTCCTCCCATTCGCAGGGGGCCTCGAACGCCACGGGGATGTCGGGAAGGTCCTCGGCGGGAAACTCGTCCAGTTTGCGCCTGCGCCACTGCGAAATGTTGATATTGACCATCGCCCGGCGGACATATCCATCCAACGCGGCGTGATCTTTGATGCGATCCCAGGCCAGATAGGTCTTGGTGAGTGCGGTCTGCAGCAGGTCCTCGGCGTCACAGGGATGGCCGGTCAGCTGGCGGGCGGCGCGCAGGAGAGCCGGCCCGCGAGACCTGACGTACTCGCGGAACTCCTCTTCCAGCTCGGCAATCTGCATCGTGGTCAGAATCGCAGCCTGAGCCCCTATTGCGGCTGAACCAGAATCCAGGATTCGCCTAGCCAACAGCAAAGGGCAGTCAAGGTCTGCTACACACCGGTTGTCCATGCGTTCCACCGAGGATGCGTATTTTGCTCTCATCTGCAGGGAAGGGCCGGGAGTTATGTGACGCTAGGGGAGTGAACAGCACGGAACGCCGCCGGGTCCTCGCGGCGGCGGCGCTCGGCCGCGACACACGGCATCCGGGGCCCGACCCGGAAGGCGGTGAGCCCCTCCGCGCGGTCAGCGGGCAGATCATCGACGTCAGCCCGCATCTGATCATCGTCGACACCGAGCAGGGCGTGGAGGAGCGGCTGGTCATCGCGCCGTGGGCGACGGCGTGGCACGGCGTCGACGTGGCGCCGGCCGATCTCCCGCTCGGTGCCACCGTCACCATCCGGGCGCTGCGTGACGGGAAGGTCGCCGAACGGATCTGGGCCGACATCACCCGCATGACCGGCGCGATTTTGTCCGTCGAAGGCCGCCGGGACCTCCACGTGGAGCTCGACTGCGGCCCCCACCGGGGGCGCCGCGCTGTGGTGATCCCCTACCGGGCCACCGGGCGTATCCGTGTCCGCTATCCCCAGCTCGAGCC
The DNA here is from genome assembly GCF_053586935.1 of Nonomuraea sp. NPDC003727. Taxonomy (NCBI): domain Bacteria; kingdom Bacillati; phylum Actinomycetota; class Actinomycetes; order Streptosporangiales; family Streptosporangiaceae; genus Nonomuraea; species Nonomuraea sp. NPDC003727. Next base: position 20,208 of record NZ_JBSFNE010000026.1, on the reverse strand, counting down.
GGGCTACCTCTTCGACGCCATCGGCGTCCGTGACGAGGGGGTGGGCCAAGCGCTGCTGCCCGCGACGTCGCAGCCCGGCCATCCCGCGCGTGCCGTACCGACCCCTCCCCCCGCGTACGGCGGAGCGCAGCAACGCATCAACGGAACCGCCACCTGGTCCGACGCCTTCGACTGCGACGAACGCGGAACGGCCTATCCCATGGTGGAGCGTTCTGACGCGGCGTGTCCCGACGCGGAGGTGTCGTGCGTCGGCCTGCCGTACCTGGCAATTGGTTCGTTACTGCATATCCGTAATGTCTGCACGGAAAGGGCGGCGAACGTGCCGATCGTGGCGTGCGGCTGCATGGCCGGACGGTTCTGCGACCGGTGCGTCGAGTGTGGCACCTCACCGAGAGGGCGCCTCGTCGAGCTGTCGCCGTCGTCGTTCGTGGAACTGGGCGGGGAACTGACCAAGGGATGCTTCAACGCCCGGGTCGGATGGGGATGACACGCATGCTCGAATCGCAACTGCCGATCCTGATCGTGCTGCTGGTGCTCGGCACGGTCGCCAAGCTGGCCACCGTGCACACCGACGCCGAACCCGGCGCGCTGACCAGGCTCGGGCCCGCCGTGCTGGTGCCGGGGCCGCTGCGCAAGCCGGCGCTGGTCTGCTGCGCCGCCGGCGAGCTGGTGCTGGCCACCGGACTGCTCGTCACGACCTATCCGCTGTTCCGGTGGGGGACCGTCGCCTTCTTCGCGCTGTCGACCTACGTGCTGCTCGAACTGCGCAGGCGCCGGCCCGACGCGGGCTGTGGCTGCTTCGGCGAGGTCAGCTCGGCACCGGTCGGGGTGCGCTCGATCAGCCGCACGGTCGTGCTGACCGGGATGGCCCTCATGTCCGTCTGGGCGCCGGTGCCGGGCATGTCGGGCATCTCGTGGTGGACGCTGGCCGGCGTGGCCGTGCTGGCCGTCCTGTCGCCCGAGCTCGACGAGGCCGTCGCCCGGATCCGCCACCGGGCGCCGTGCGAGCAGCGCCCCGTCCCCGAGAGCGCGGGCCTGGCCAAGCTGAAGGCGAGCGCGACCTGGCGATCGCATGCCGATGGGCTCCTCTCCGCCGAGCCGTACGACAGCTGGCGCGAGCTGTGCTGGCGGTTCTTCGTCTTCCGCGACCACGGCGGGGACGACGTGGTGTTCGCCGTGTACCTCACGGGACGGCACCCCGTTGTGCGCATGGCGGTGGTCGGCAGGGACGACACGGACTCCATGCCGGAATATACGGCCGTATCGGCCTGACGCTAGAGAGCGCTATACAAAGCGATATGTGCCTCTCTAGCCGTGCCTAGCTTCCCCTCTAGACACGGCTAGAGAGAGTCAGATGGGCTGAGCGCGCAGGAACCTCCCGAAGTGTGGCACCGTGAACGCGATCAGGCCGCGCTCGGCGGAGAAGATGAGCCCCTTCTTGATGAGGCTGTCGCGGGCGGGCGACAGGCTCGACGGCTTGCGGCCGAGCGCGTCGGCCACGTCGGAGGTCGCCACCGGTTCGTCGCCGATGGCGGCCATGGCGTGCATGTAGTCGCGCTCGGCGGGGGTGGCCCGCTCGTAACGGCTGCCGAAGAAACCGACCGCCAGCTCCTCCTCCGCCTCGGGCGCGGACACCTTGACGTCGTCGAGCGTGATGGGCGTGCGCGGCGCGTAGTCCCACGCGACCTTGCCGTACGCCTGCACGAAGTAGGGGTAGCCGTCGGCCGCCTCGTAGAGCGCGTCGAGCGCGTCCTGGGTGAACTCCACGCCCTCCTCCCTGGCCGGGACGAGGAGCGCCATATCGGCCGCGTCGCGGTCGAGCTTGTCGAGGCGCGCGTAGCGGAACAGCCGCTCGGAGTAGCTCTTGCTGGCCGACAGCACGCTCGGCAGGTGGGGCAGGCCGGCGCCGACGACGATCAGCGGCCCACCCGTCTGGGACAGCTCATGGCAGGCCGCGCAGAGCGCGGAGATGTCGCCGGCCTGCACGTCCTGCATCTCGTCGATGAACAGCGCCACGCCCACCCCGAGGTCGGTGGCCACGCCCGCCGCGTCGACGAACAGCTCGGTCAGGTCGATCTCCAGGTCACCGGAGTCGGCCCGGCCCCTGCTGGCCGGCACGTCGATGCCCGGCGACCAGTGCGAGGTGCCCTTGGCCGCGGAGGGGTCGCGCATCGCGAAGGCCTTGAGCACGCCGAGGAACTCCTCGATGCGCTCGGGCGCGCGGTGCCTCGGCGCCAGCTCGCGCACCGCCATGTGGAGCGCGGCGGCGACCGGCCGGCGGATCGACTGGTCGGGCCTGGCCTCGATCTTGCCGGTGCCCCACAGCCGCTGCATGGCCATGGACTTGAACGTGTTGAGCAGCACCGTCTTGCCGACGCCGCGCAGACCGGTGACGACCATGCTGCGCTCGGGACGGCCACGGGCCACCCGCTCCAGCACGACCTCGAACTGCTGCAGCTCGCGATCACGCCCGGCGAGCTCGGGCGGGCGCTGTCCGGCGCCGGGGGCGTAGGGATTGCGCACAGGGTCCACGCTCTCGGACTTTATAGCCGGGTATAGCGGCCGACTTAGAGTTGGGAAGAAACACCTACGGCGTGTCTGGACGAGCATGGCACCCCCTCCCACCTGGCCGAACCTCTGTTCGAGTGCTTGCCCAGAACTGTAGCGCGCGGTCGAACACGTGCGCGAGTGATTCGAGTAAAGATCTTTGCAACAGCTCGAGCGCCCCGTGCGTCCCCGGTACGTGGAGTTCGACGAATTCGTCCGCGCCAGGGGGCAGGCCCTGCTGCGGTACGGCTACGTGCTCACCGGCAATGCCGAGGACGCGGCCGACCTGGTGCAGGAGGCCCTGCTCAAGCTCGGCGACACCTGGACCCGCGTGCGCAACAAGGACAACCCCGAGGGGTACGTGCGCACGATCATGGCGCGCCAGCACATCAGCTGGTGGCGCAGGCGCCGCAGAGAGCACCTCACGGACGACCTTCCTGAAGGCTCCTACCACGACAGCCACTCCTTCGGTGAGCTGTGGAACGAGGTGCGCGCGCTGCCCCGCAGGCAGCGCGTCGTGATCGTGCTGCGCTACTACGAGGACCTGTCCGACCAGGAGATCGCCGACATCCTCGGCATCTCACGGGGCACCGTGCGCAGCCAGGCCGCACGCGCGCTGGAGAAACTCCGCGTCCGCCCTGGCGTGCTCGAAAAGGGGAAAGCGTGATGAGGACTGAGGAGGACCTGGTCCGTGCGTTGCGGCAGGCGGCCGAGCGGGCGCCGCAGCACGACCTGTCGGCCGCGATCTCGGTACGGCGGCACCGCCGTACCAGGCAGAGGTGGATGGGCGCGGCGCTGGCCGTCGCGGCCGTGATCGGCGTGGCGGGGGCCGGGACCCTGATCGCCAGAGGCGTCTTCACCAGCGGGGGCGAAGGCGGCGTGGCGTCACCTGTCTCGGGAAGCCCCGGCGAGGCCGTGGCGAGCGTCGAAGCACCTCCGCGGGACGTCAGGACCGCGGCGCCGACGCCGGGCGGCGGGATCGAGGACGTCTGGCCGAAGGCGTTCTTCACGATGCCCGCGAAGAACGCCGAAGGCTGGCGATACCGCCCCATCACCGGCATCAGCCCCACCGAGGTGCTGCTCAACGCGGAGTCGTCGTTCGAGAAGGCCGGCCGGATCGAGATCTACGACAGCGAGAGCGGAACGTTCCGCACGGTCGCGGACGTGCCGGCCACGCCGGGGCTGAAGCGGTACTTCCCGCAGAGCGCGGCCGTCGACGGGCAGAGCGTCGTCTGGTGGGCGGTGGCAGGGCAGGTGCGCGAGATCTGGACGGCCCCGCTGGCAGGCGGCGAGGCGCGCATGGTCGCCACCTTCACCGGCGAGCACCTGGACATCGAGGCGATCGCGGTCAAGGGCGAGCACATCTACTGGTCCGAGCAGAACGGCACGGTCTGGCGCCTGCTCCGGACCGGCGGCGACCCCGAGAAGATCGCGGACGGCCTGCACCTGATCAGCTGGCCCTGGGCGAGCGACGTGGGCGAGCGCGACCTCGGGAAGAACCAGACCAAGGTGGTCAACCTGGAGACGGGAGAGACCCGCCAGGTCACAGCCGCGCCGAACGCCAAGGAACTGCGCTGCGGCCCCGTCTGGTGCCTCGGCACCGGCCTCGGCCAGCGGCTGGACGGGTCCGACGTCAGGACGTTCGACGGGTTCGTCGGCGGCCTGTCGCCGTACCCGATCCTGGACAGGTACGTGTTCCTCTACCACTCGGTCGTCGACCTGGAGGCCGGCACCATCCTCGACCTGCCGGACAACCCCGACAACTGGAGCGGCGTCGGCACCTCCTCGGCACCCAGCACGATCAAATACTGGGGAGCCGCCAAGGGAGACAAGCCGGACGCGTTCCGAATGGTCAACCTCGCGGCCGCGCACTAGGGTTCGACCCATGCGGAGCTTTGCGAACGTGCAGGAGTTGAAGGCGGCTGCCGGCGAGACGATCGGCCCGACCGAGTGGCGCACCGTCACTCAGGAGCAGGTCAACCTGTTCGCCGACGCCACCGACGACCATCAGTGGATCCACGTCGACCCCGAGCGGGCCAAGGAGACCCCCTTCGGCGGGACCATCGCCCACGGATTCCTGACGCTGTCGCTGCTCCCCTCCTTCCTGACCGAGCTGATGACCGTCGGCCAGATCGAGATGGCCGTCAACTTCGGCCTCAACAAGGTCCGCTTCCCCAAGCCCGTGCCCGTCGGATCGCGGGTGCGGGCCAGCGGCGAACTGCTCGACATCAAGAACAGCCCGGCCGGCCAGCTCGCCACCATCAAGGTGTCGGTCGAGTTGGAAGGCGAGCGCCGCCCCGTCTGCGTCGCGGAAGCGCTCCTGCTCTACGTCCCCGCCGCCGCCCAGTAACCGCCGGGCCGCCGTCAGCTCCCCTCGGAGTAGTAGATGGCGGCCTGGACACGGCTCCTCAGCCCCAGCTTGCCGAGGACCCTGCTGACGTGCGTCTTGGTCGTCGCCTCCGCCATGTCGAGCTCCTTGGCGATCTCCGCGTTGGACAGGCCCCTCGCCACGCAGGCGAGCACCTGACGCTCCCGTGGCGTGAGCAGGTCGCCGGGCGGCTCCCGCCGTACCGGCTGCTCGGCGAAGGCGGCGATCAACCGGCGGGTCACCGCCGGAGAGATCAGCCCGTCACCCCTCGCCACCAGGCGCACCGCGTCGACCAGCGCCTCCGCGTCGGTGTTCTTCAGCAGGAACCCCGCCGCCCCGGCGCGCAGCGCGCCGAAGACGTACTCGTCGACGTCGAACGTCGTCAGGATCAGCACGTCGGTCACGCCCGCCAGCTCCCTGGTGGCCGTGATGCCGTCCTTCTTCGGCATCCTGACGTCCATCAGCACGACGTCCGGCCGCTTCTCGCGCGCCATGGCGACGGCCTCCTCGCCGTCGCCCGCCTCGCCCACCACCTCGACGTCGCCGGCGCCGCCGAGAATCAGCACGATCCCCGCCCTGACCGCCGCGTGGTCGTCGGCGACCAGCACCCTGATCGTCACGGCTCCTCCTCCGTCGGCAGCGCCGCCCGCATCCTGATCGCCAAGGCTCACGGCTCCTCCAGGGTCGGCAGCGTCACCGGCACCTTGATCGTCACGATTCCTCCACGGTCGGCGGCGTCGCGCGCACCTTGATCGTCACGGCACCTCCTGGGTCGGCGGCGTCGCGCGCACCTTGATCGTCACGGCTCCCCCTGGATCGGCAGCGCCGCCCGCATCCTGATCGTCACGGCTCCCCCTGGGTCGGCAGCGTCGCGCGCACCCGCCAGTGTTTCTCGTCGTACGGCCCGGCCTCGAACCGGCCGCCCACCAGCCCCGCCCGCTCCCGCATCCCGACCAGCCCGGCGCCCGACCCCGGCAGCGCCGACCCGCCGCCGGCCAGCGGATTGTCGACCACCACGCTGACGTGATCGGGCGCGAAGGTGATCGTGACCGTCGCCCGGTCGTCGCCGTGTTTCATCGCGTTCGTCAGCGCCTCCTGCACGATCCGGTACCCGGCGAGATCCACCGACACCGGCAGCTCCCTCGGGGTGCCCTCCACCGTCATGCCGGCGTCGACTCCCGCCTGCCGCGCCCGCTCCACCAGGTCGGCGACGTCCTGGAGCCGCGGCCTGGTCGACGCGTCGGTGTCTTCGCCGTCCTGGCGCAGCAACCCGATCATGGTGCGCATCTCGGCCAGGCCCTGCACGCTGTTTTCCCTGATCGACGCCATGATCTGCTGGACGGCTCCCGCGTCGAGATCCTTGCGCGACAGCACGGCCGTGGACTGGATCGCGATCGCGCTGAAGTGATTGGCGATGATGTCGTGCAGCTCCCTGGCCATCCTGGTGCGCTCGGCGACGATCACGGCGTTGCGGTCGAGCTCGGCCAGATGCGCCACCTGCTCGGCCCTGGCCCGCTCCGCCGCCGCCTGGTCGCGGTGCTGCCGCAGCACCATCGCCGTCGTGACCGGCACCACGAGCACCAGCCCCGCCTGCACACCGAAAACCGAGATCTTCAACAGGTCCCGCTCGACGAAACCGAAGACGCAACCGATGATCACCGCGCCGGCCCCCGTGACGCCGAGCAGCCACCTGCTCAACCTCGGCGGGCCGTACAGGGCGGCGGCGTAGAGGTTGTCGGTGAAGATGACGATGGTCGGCAGCGAAGGGCCGGCGAAGGCGATGTCGAGACCCACCCCCGACACGCCGAGCGCGAGAGCCGCCAGCGGAGCGCTCCGCCGTACGGCGACACCCGCGCAGGTGAGCGCCAACGGGACGACCGGCAGCCACACGGGCACGCCGGCCCGGGGGTAGAAGGAACCGGCCGCCAGCAGGACGAGACCCACGGCGAAGGTCGCGACAGCGCCCAGGAGGTCTCGTCTCATCCCCCCATCTCACCATCAGTCGCAGGGGTGTCGATGGCACCTGGGGCTGGGCTGTGGATACGCCGAAGGTTGTACACAGGGTCATCGGAGCGGACTAGGCGGCGAATTGGTTCGAGGCATGGCTCCGGGTCCGCTATGCTTGCTTACGCAGCGAGCGGCCGTAGCTCAATGGATAGAGCATCTGACTACGGATCAGAAGGTTAGGGGTTCGAGTCCTCTCGGCCGCGCTCACTCGAAAGGCCCGCTACCAGGGACAACCTGGTAGCGGGCCTTCGTGTTTGTCAGGACAATCTCGGGATCTTGCTAACACCGCTGCTAACAGTGTGGCTCCCACTACTCGCCGATCGCCTGAGCGAAGATGTCTGCCGCGGAGGCTTCCGCCGCGCGGATCACGTGAGCGTAGACGCGCAGCGTGATGGACGGGTCGGCATGGCCGAGACGGGCCGCGACGACGTGGACGGGCACGCCCGCGAGGAGGAGCGTGGTCGCGTGAATGTGCCGGAGATCGTGCAGCCGGGCATGCGGTAGCGGGGCGTTCGGGTGTATTTCGTTGTAGCGCTTGACCAGCGTTGGGAAGAGCGAGCTGACGGTGTCCGGGTGGATCGGTTCGCCCCAGCCTGTCGTGAACACGTAGTCGCCGCCTCCCCGCCATTCCGGGCCGACCTTGAGCTTGTCGGCGGCCTGCATCTTGTGTTGGCTGCGGAGGACGTGGATCGTGCCGTCGTCGATGCTGACGATGCGCTTCCTGCCGCTCTTGGTGGTCCCCTCGACGCGCTCACCTCCGATGAACGATGCCGAACCCCTGATGACGAGCTGCTTGTTGTCGAGGTCCACGTCGGACCAGCGGAGGTGGAGAAGTTCGCCACGTCGGGCACCCGTGTAGGCCGCGACGTGGAAGAAGGCCCAGAGCCGGTGATCCCGGGCGCCCTGGAGGAACGCCTTGAGCTGGTCCGCGGTCCAGACGGTTCCCGGCTCACTGACCTCGCGGCGCGGGCGCTTGGCTTTCTCGACCGGGCTGGAGGAGAGCAACTCGTCGACGTCCACCGCGTCGCGGAAGGCTTTGCGGAGGACGGCATGGACGTAGTCGACCGTCCGGGAGGAAAGAGGCCGGCCGTTCTTGCCCGCCGCCGGCCATGAGATCCCGGTACAGCTTCGTGATCGTGGACGGGCGTACGGCTTGCAGTCGCAGGCTGCCGATGCGGGGCTATCAGCCGCCCGTTCGTCGATCAGTAGTAAACCGCATGGCTACGGGCGCGGCTGAAACGGATCCTCGTGCTCGATGTCGTCGCTGGCCCAACCGTAACGGGCGATCAGCAACCGCCTCGCCGCCTCGATGTCTATGGGGCGCTGCCGCAGCATGAGCTTCCACATGGTGGTGGCGCTGGCGGGAAGGGTCACATTCAGCGTCTGTTCGAGGGAGGTCAACGAGAAGTACCTCAGGGGGACCGGGTCATCCTCGGGTTCCGGCGCCAGGAAGAGTTCGCGCACGGCTTCGAGGTCGTTTGGCGAGTGCTGAGGCCTGTAATAGAGCCGGGCGTTCTTCGCGACGCCATGGATCGCCAGAAGGATGTGCCAATCGAGCCAGCCACGTTCGCGCAAGACCGTGACTGTGGCTGCGAAGGCCGGTGCCTGCCTGAGAGCCGCCAGGGTTGGGCGCATGAGCCTGGGGAGGTTCTCGTACTTGAACCGCACCTCGTCCTGACTGTGCGACAGGGTGTACCCGGGACCCGGCATGTCAGGAAACTCCAGCCCGGGGCCGGCAGCCGGGCAAGCCGTGTCGTCGCTTGCCAACGGTCGTTGCTCGTCGAGCGTCAGATGGAGACGGTGGTTCTGGGTGGCACTTTGGAACGCGACATCGTACGGCATGGCGAAGGTCGTGATCGACGTCAGGCCCTGCTCGAAGGCTCGGGCGAGCAGGCCCGCCCACCGGTCGTCGGGCAGCGCTGAGACAGTGACGATGACGGTGGCCGCGGCCGCTAGGGTCTGCTGGGTGACGGTCTCGTAGACCTCTGGTTTGTGGTGATCGACGGTTGCGAGTGTGCAACGGAAGCAGGTCTCGGTCGGCGTCGACTCGACCTGCTCGATGGCGAGGTCGGTGTTGGGCATGCCAGCGGTGATAAGCACCTTGACCCTGGTCGGGAAGAGAGCTGGGTCTGCGGACGCCAAGTGTGCAAGCGCGATCTGGAGGGTTGCGGCGAAGCGCTCGCCCACCACAACGTCCGGCTCTTGGCCGCCGAACTCGACCGTCCAGGTCACTCCCAGGCACTGGAACCGCACCCGCCGATGTGGACCGGCGTCGGCGAATGGCGGGCGCCCCAACTGCTCAACAACCTGCGCGACGTGCTGCTCGACATCCGTGTCGTCCCACCACGGCGGCCCGTTCTGGGACAGGCCGTCGACAAAGAAGTCGAGGAGCCCGGAGATACCTGCGTCAGCGGTGGCGTCATCCACCAGATCCTTGTAGGGGGCATCGAGCTTGTCGGCCAGGGCCCTGGTGTTGGCGAGCTCGAAGAGGGCAGCGCCCAGCCACGTGTGGCGTTCGAAGTCGAAGGCTTGCTCCGCCAGCAGACCATGAGCCATAAGCGCGGCGCGGTTCAGTTGCGTGGAGCTGACCCAGTTGCCCTGGTGGTAGTCGGCCGCGGCGGCCTTGAACAGGCCCTGGGTGTACAGTTCGGGGTTTTCTCGCTGGGTCAATGCCGCCGCAACCAGGCCGTAGTATTTGGCGGCCGAGTAGAGGCGCAGCTGCTGGTACGCCTCAGCGGTCGCCAAGGTTGCTTCGATGAGTCGGGCCCCAGCCTCGCCATGAAACAGACTGAGTCGGGCTCGGTGCAGGTGTCGGAGCCCGTCCTGCAGGCGGCCGATGTTGAAGAGGGCGTCGGCGCGATCGAGTGCCTTGTCCGCGGCGGCGTCGTTGCCCATGGATTCCGCCAGCCGACGGTCGAAAAAGTCCGCAAGGGCATCGAACCGCGGTTCGTCAATCAGCAACGGCGTGTGGAGCGTGAGGAACCTGCTGGCGTGTTCGACGGGATAGAGCGGGGCCTCCGGCAAGGTCTCGGCGAGACGGGCGAACGCATCCATAGCGCCGGATCGGTCGATGCTCGGAACGTCGATCGGTGTCAATTTGTTCGCCCCGACTGCCTGCAACCGCTCACTGATAGTGAAGTCGGTGGTGGCGTCGGCGATCTGGTAATCGGTGCCGGTGGTTGCGGCCTGGTCGAGGTCGGGCTGTATCTTCAGCGCGGCCAGCGACTCAAGAAGTGAGCAGGTCTCACCGGGGTACGGGCCGTGGGTGAGTAGTCCCTCGATACGGGCCGTGAGCGCCCTGTTCCAGATCATGATCTGGTCGGCAGTGTGGCTGGTCTCGCCCCGTGCCAAGGCAGCGCAAGTGAGCAAGAGCAGAACCGTTGCGTCCCCGATGAGGTTCGGATCGGCTGAGATCGTGGCGGCATCGATCTCAACGGCGGTCAGGTGATCGACCGGGTGCATAGATCCCAAGCCGAGGTGGTGGGCGAGGATGGCCTGGTGCCGCGCTGCGTGCCGTAGCGGCCCAGGAACGCCGTCGTCCAGGAGAGGTGCGAGCTTCTCCAGCCAGAACGGGATATCCTCGCGGCCTTCACGGGCGAGGTACGCGTACCGCAGACAGCCCATGAGATCGACATAGTGCCCCCAGCTGATGACCGGTTCGGTGACCGTGCGCCACCGGGCCAGGTCGGCCTCGTACCAATCCGGCCGGTCCGGGGGCGGCGGCAGGGCGCGGCCCGGCAGGTGCAGGTACTCCTCTGCGATCCAGAACGTCGCGTGGTGTGCCAGAAGCTCCGTGATCCCGGTCCCGTCGAAGATCTCCAGGTGGACGCCGTGTTTGTTACGGACCTGACGCTGCAGGTCGTGTCGGCGGCTGACCGGGATGTTCACTTCGCAATACGCGAGGACGAACCGCACCGTGGAGCCGTCCGCCAGGATCTTGTCCACGTCCCCGCGGATCTTGGAGCCGATGTTGTCTTGCTGAAGCGTGCATGTGAAGCCAACCCCGTCATTGTCGCGCATGCCGAGGTCGTGGCCGAGCCGCTGCGTCTGCCCGGCCATCTCGGTGTGGTACGTCTCGAAGTCCCGGCCCTGATCGCCACCCGCGGCGACGGGGCCCGTGGCGGGAAGGACGTTGCGCGTGACGGTGGCCCGGGCCAGCATCCGCGAGAGGGTCTCGAACTCGTGTTGTCCGTTCCGAGCAGCGAGTTGGTTCAGAGCGAAGCGGATCTCTGCCTTGGTCTGCTCGACCACGCCGGGCACTGCTACCTCCTCCCCCGCCGCTCCAGGACGGGCCGCGTCGGCTATGGCCCAACATCTGTTGATCCACCGGGACATCCTGTCACGCTGCACCGACAGGGCGACGGACGTCGGCTAGGTATCAACTCCATGCTGACCTTGGCGTGGCGACGCCTCCGTCGTACTTTCACGAGGTGACACAGCAACCGCGAGGCAATTCCAACAAGCGACGAGAGATCTCGGCTCCTGTCCAGGCCGCGCTTTGGGCGCTGAGCAACGGGCATTGCTACGCCCCGGGGTGCCCCTTCCCTGTCATCTACGAGGTACGGCCAGGTGTCTTCAAGAAGAACGCCCAAATCGCCCATATCTACGGGGTCAAGCCACGGGCCAACCGCTACCGCGAGTGCAAGAACGATGCAGAACGGCGGGAGCGGGACGCGTTCAAGAATCTCATCCTGGTATGCCTCGCCCACCACGCGGAGATCGACGATAGCGAGTACGGCGAGGAGCTCTATCCACCCGACCTGCTGCTGAAGTGGAAGCGCGAGCATGAGGGCGAGCACGGGCCAGCCCTCGCCAGACTCCTCCCTATGACCGAGGAGCGACTCGGCAAGCTCCTCAGCGAGTTCTTCACAGCCCCGATTGCGCGGCTCGAGAAGATCGCTGACCAGCTTGAGCGAACAGGAACTCTTACCGCCGACTCCCTCGAGGACCTTCGCCAGGTCATCACCATGCTGCAAGAGACCCCAGGAGGGACTGATGCACGAACGGCCAGAACCTTGGCGTTCGCCGCTGAGGTGTTCTCTTCGCATGATCTCCGGAAGTCAGCGACATCACTGGGCTACGCCGCCGAGAGACTGCCTGGCGTCCTCCGTGATCTGGACAGGAAGATCAACCAGCTTCGCAGTATGACCTAAAACGCGAGCCGATCCCTGGCTGATCGGGTTCTATGTAGCGGTAGGGAAGACTTCAGGAGAGGGGTGAACTGTTAGTCGGCCTGCCGCTGGGTTTCCGGTTTCTGCGCTTGGCGGCCCAGCGGTTGCATCCGCCTGCCGCGGAGCGACTGATGGCGGGCTTTGGGGGCGCGAGACATGTGCGGGATGAGCTTTGGGATAGCGCGAGCCGTGCATGGGTGCGGGATGATCTTGGCGACGTTTTCCCAGGTGCACCGGTTCAGGACTATCAGGTCCCTCACTGATCCCCACGATCACCAGGGCAGCTCGACCCGGACCGTCTCGGCGGTACCTGCCAGCTCGACGTCGTCGAAGTCATCGGTATCGAAAACGGCTTTCTGCCAGGACTGTAGGGGCATTCCGCGGACATATTCCAGGTAGTCCCAGGACTGCCTAGACATACCTGATCAGGCGCTCGAGCACGTCACCAGCCAAGCGCGGCCGCCGGTTAGTGGACCGCCTAACGCCCTCTCGGCGGACCGGGGCGCGCGAGACTAGCAGCGGGAATGCTGACGCGCCAGGGCAGATCTCGACCAGCGAACGCATGAAGCTGTAGCCTGGCAGGCTGCCCTGCGCCCATGCCCAAGGTGACCCCGATGATGATGACCATCAGATCGTTGAGCGAACTCCAGACCCCTGATGAACGCACGCTGCGCTTCACCCCGTACGGGCTGGGCCTCGACCGAGCGCTGACCCCCGAAGCCGCCGCGGAGTACCAGCAGGCAATCATGGCCGCTTGCGCACTTGCACCGGATGTCGCCGAGGACACACGCCTTGCCTTCGACCGGGTGCGCGACCTATACGCTCACGGGCTCTTCTCCTACGAGCTCTTCACCACAGCGCACGACCAAGCCCTGTTCATTCTCGAGCAAGCGCTCCGCGCTCGCTTTGTCGCCTTCTACGACGGCGCCGCGGTGACCTTGCTCGGCCCCGGCAATACCCGCCACGTGGTGACCGTCGACCATGACGAGCAGGTCCTCGAGTTGGCACGCCGCCAGCGAGGCTCGAAGCTGTGCATCACGTCGGGCCACGCGCCCATCCCGTTCAACGGGCAGCTGCAGGGCCTGCACACGTGGGCGCGAAGCGTGAGGCTGTTGCGCGGGCAGCGCAACCGCACCATCGAGCGTGCGCTGTGCACGCTCAGGAACACTGCCGCCCACCCGAACGGATATTCCCTCCTGACTCCGGTCGACGCGGCGCTCACGATCTCCGACGTCGCCGAGTTCATCAACCAGTTGTGGGGACGCCCGACAACGGGCGGACGCCTGTATCCGGCGCCACTGGAGCGGATCGTTGCCGTCCTCAGTCGGAACGAACAGCAGTTCGCTCTCACACCCGCCGAGGCGTTCCTGCACCAAGAGGAATACGACGCCCGGGGCTGGCGGCATGCTGTCATTCGATGCGTGGAAGGAGACCCCGATCTGTGTCTGTTCGACAGCCGCTACGAATCCACCCGGTTTCCCACCCAGGTGCTGCACGGGCCGGCGGACAAGGCGCATACGCTGGCGTGGCTGCGCAAGCACGCGCCTGCAGGCGACACCTGCGAGATTCTCGACCGCACCTTCTTCGTACGGGTGACCGGAACGACAATGTACCGGCCGGTCGGCGAGGAGACGGCGCGCCGCCTACCGGAGAGCCAACGCCACGGACACTGGTATGCGATCACGGCTGACACCCCCGGCGATGCGCTCAACCACGTCCGACACGTCGTTTCCACATCCGAGCGGACGAGATCGGACACCCCCTGCAGCCAGTGCCCGGCTACCACACTCGGCCACGGCACCCATGCAAACATCGTCGGAGCGACGACGTCGACACGCTCCTCCACGGTGGTCGTGCGGACCCCGTGGGCTCAGCCATGGCCCTCACCTGCCAGCTTGTAAGCAACGTTGGCCCGCTGCGGGAAGGCCCCGTTGATGTGATCCTGCTGGCCGTCCACGCACTTGGCGTAGACGCGGAGGAGGACGTCCACACTGTGACCTGCCCTCTTGGCGACTTCGGGGGCAGTGACGCCCGCGTTCAGCCAGAGCGACCTGCGCACCCTTGATCATCAATCGCCGGCTGCGGATAATCCGTTCCGATACCCATAAATAGGGGCGGATATTAATTCACAACGTATTGATGGTTCCGTCCGCAGATAGCATTTTTGTGCTGACAGCGTGTTGCCTCGTGCCTGCGGAGGGTCTCCATGCGGAGTGTTCCGTCTTCCTTGGGAACTTTCCCTTGGCCATCAGGAACCTTCCTTGCACGACTGTCGGAATCGTCTAGGCGTGTCCTGCTTGCACTGGGAGTCATGCACACGCACCCCGCCAATCACGTGATGGTGCGCCAAGGCGAGCCCGGAAGAGTTGTCTCGGTCGTTATGCATGGCCTGGTCAAGGTATCCGCGCGCACAGAGAACGGTGCCGAGTCTCTGCTCGCTGTACGAGTCAGGGGAGATGTGATCGGCGACATGGCGGTGCTGGATGGGGCGGCACGCTCAGCGACGGTGGTCACCTGTGGGGTGACCGTGGTCCGGCTGATCAAGGGCGAAGTCTTTCTCGACTTTCTGCGGCAACATCCTTCCGCTGCACTGACTCTCAGCACCCTGATGAGTGACCGACTGCGCTGGGCGAACCAGCGTCGGCTGGAGTTCGCCGGATACGAAAGTGACGTATGCCTGGCTCGCCTGCTGCTGGCCGTTGTGGCTCGACACGGCCGTCTCGGGCCAGAGGGCATGGACCTGGGGGTCCCGCTGACTCAAGTCGAACTTGGCGGGCTGATCGGTGCCAAGGAAAGCACAGTCCAGAAGATTCTTCGTAGCCTGTCGGCGCGAGGGATATTGCGCACGGGTCACCGGCGCGTGATCATTACAGACCTTTCCGGCTTGGCGGCCTTTGCCAACCTGGACCCGCTCCCGCCAGAAAATCATTCCTGGAACCCGGATTAATCCGGGTTTCCGACAGCCGATCGTTCGCACAATCAACGCTGGCGCGCAACTTCGAACCGAGCCAGGAGGACCGAATGCTCGACGAACGGGAATACCGCCTGATGATCACCTCGGATATCGAGGACTACGGAAGCCGCCGCGACAGCGATCAGGTCGAGCTGCAAGGAATGCTCATCCGCGTGCTCTATCGGGCCGCTGGAGCAGCTGGCCTGGCGCTTTTCGACTGGAAGCGGCAACCGCAGGGAGACGGTGAGTTCGCCGTTCTGCCGCCGGGCACCGACGCCGCGGCCATCTTGGGCCCTTTCGTCACATCGCTCGCGCAAGGCGTCGAAGCTGTCAACCGTGGAGAGCTCCGCATGCGCTTGCGGCTGGCAGTGCATGGCGGCCCCATTCACGTGGACGGCGCTGCTGGGTCGCCCGGTGGCCACGCCGTACAGTCCGGGAGATTGGTAGGTGCAGACCCGCTACGCGCCGCTATGAGCGCGTGTCAGCAGGCCGATCTCGGAGTGATCGTTTCGGATCGAATCTTCGAGGACTTCGTAGGACAGGGCTATGGAGGTCCTTCCCCTGAGGACTTCCGCCACGTCCATGTGAAGGCCAAATCCAACGAGTACCGTGCTTATGTCCATCTTCCTGGGCATAACGTGCACCAATTTGCTGAGTTGGATGAGTACGACGTCGAACCAGGACCGGACAAAGGCAAAGAGAAGCCGGACGGGGGCGTCCAGCCCGGCGGTATCACCGTCGGCCGCGACTACTTCGGCGGCAGCACCAACACGGCCAGCGGCAACGGCGTCGTGTATTCCACGGGTAGGGACGCCTTCTTCGGCGACGATCCGCGAAGAGGAAGGCCATCCCGATGAGCGAGTCCACCCCTGAGCCTGTCGTCCCTGAAGGGCAGGCTGCCGGAGAGGGAGGGGCGACCCTGGCGGTGCAGACACCGTCGGAGACATCAGACCAGGGAGATCGCGAGCCGCAGGACGAGCACGACGGCCCGGATGAGCATGACGATGACGCATCGCTGGCCACGCGTATCCGGCGAGAGGAAGACAACCTGAGGCTACGGCTGGCCAGCCTGCGAAAGCTCAAGGCCGGCAAAGACACAGCAGCGGGGCGGGATTGGTTCGGCGGTCCCATCAACCACGCCAGTGACAATGCCACGGTTTATGGAGCCGGCCGAGACCTCTACAACTACCAGGTCACCCCCTCTGACGGGCCTCCTGTGCAGGCCGTGCCACTGCCTGGGGAACATATGGGACGGCTCAGAGGGTGCCTGGTCGCCACAGAGTCACAGACCCGGTTATCCACGCTGCTGGTCACCGAACCACTCCTGCTACTGCGCGGGCCCCGACACACTGGGAGGACCACGACCGCCATCGCCGCCCTTCTGGAGGTGGCCAAGTCGTGCAACCGGCTGATGCTCAAGGATGAGCCAATCCACGTGAGCGTGACTGACCTGGAGAAGGGGGCCGGGTATCTCCTGCTCGCTGACGAGAGCACATGGACGTCGCAGCTAGAGGAAATCGCAGATCATCTATCGGACGTGGCGACGCGAGGCGAGTGCCGCATCGTCATCCTCGCAGGACCGGACTGCGACCTTCCGCACCGGGTGGTGGACCACGTGCAGCCGGCCGCCGACCTGGTCTTCCGGAAGACCTTCACGTACCTGCTCCGTGACCCGGACGCATGGGACAAGCATCGGCTTGACGAACATGACCTCGGCAGTCGGCTGTCCGGTTGTCGGCCGACCGAAGCCCTGCGCCTCGCGAACCGGCTCGTGGAAGGCCTACGACAGAATCTGACCGTCAGCGACGTGCTCGACGCCCAGCCACTGTTCACCCAGAAGCGGTTTCGGGAGCATCTTGACCAGGATTCGTCCAGGTACGGTCGGTGTTTCTTGGTGAGCAGTGCCGTACTCCATGGCTTGCCTGAACCGGTCGTATCGGGTGCCGCTCTCGAACTTGCCGAACAGATACCCGACGGAACCCGGGAAGACGAGGAACCGGATATCCCTCCGGTCTGGGAGCGGCTGGAGACCTGGCTCAGCTATTCGGGAGTCAGCGCCGTGAAGGGCAGCCGGCGGGGTGAGGGACGACGCGTTCAGCTGCGTGATGAGCTCGCCCCGCAGCTTCTCCCGATGATCTGGGAGGAGTTGCCAGCGGTCCGTGAGCACCTCTACGCATGGTTGCGTCACCTCGGCGAGAGCTCGGACGAGCACGTACGGATCAAAGTCGCGCACGCGGTTGGTCTCCTCGCGACATACGACTTCGACCTGATCGAAAAGGAGTTCCTCGACGGGTGGAGTCGGGATTCCAAAGTTGGCCCCAAACAGCTCGCCGCGTGGGCGTTGGAGGCCACCGCCAGTGACCCCGAGATAAGAGGCCGGGTGGACACGCTGCTTCGTATATGGGCGGAAGCAGGATCCTACGAACAGCGGACGACAGCGGCAATAGCCTACGGCTCACGCCTAGGCCTCCGAAACGTCGTCGACGTGCTTAGCTCATTCCGCCAAATCACGCTGACCACCCAAAGCTACTGGCTGTGTGACGCTGTGGCTCGATCCATCGCGGATATCTATGTGGCGGACACGGCGCGGTCCATCACCACCGAACTGGCTAAGTGGGCCTGCGACGTCCAGTTCGGCAGAAGGCTCGCCGCCGCACTCACGCTGGTACGACTCGGTCAGCTGCGCTACGAAGGCGCCCGGCTAGCCCTGCTCGACCATTCCCCTGAGGAAGATCTGATTGCCCTGTGGACTCGCTCTCTGGAACTGAGCTTGTCCCCCGACGAAAAGGCAGGGCAGGGGTCGAGCCTGGCCGGCCAGCTGTGGCAGCTCTTCACCGGTTGGGTGAGGGAATGGGACAGGCGCCCGTCCATGCGGCCAGTGCTGGAAGGCGTCTTCAGGATCGGGCATTTAGGTGACCTTCGGCTGCGCCGGACCTACCAGCTCTATCTGATGGTGTGGCGGCGGAATGGAACCGTGTCGGTCTCGCTCTTCCATCATCTGAGCCGCACCTTGAAGGACGGTTGACAATGTCGTTCCTAATCAAGCAGTTCAACCTCGCCCCCGAGCCATCTCTGCCAGTGGAGAGCGACGTTCTAGTCTTCTCCTCTCCTGCCCAGGGGGAGGCATTCGACTTCGCCGTGACCGTCCGGCTATCCCAGCTGCCGACCGGTAGACGCAACCAGTCGACACCCGACCGGGCTGAGATCGGTCGTGTTAGTGCCCTCGTGCGACAGACGGTCCGCACAGCAACGCGGGACCACTCCATATTCGAGCTGGCCGCAGCGGAAGAGGCGGCCAACGAGGCCCTCGATCACCGCCTGACTGAGGCTCCCCATATTGACCCGGCGATCATCTGCCGTTGGGGTGGGAAGGCCGAGCTAGGGTTGCCAGAGGAAGTAAAGGAAATCAGGCGTGCTCATCTAGTTCACATGCATGAGATCGAAGCACAAGCCGAAGCTACAAAACTGCGTGTCAAGAAACTACGTGAATCCAGCGCAGTCTGGGAGGAACTCCTATCAGAAGCAACCAAAAGCTCGTTCGCGCGCTTCGCCATACGGCTGACCGAAAATGGCGACGCTGCAGCCGACATCTTCGAGAAGATGCTGGACACTCGGCGAGAGGACGCCGAAGAGCTTCTCAAACTCGTCGCAAAGATCGTGGACGCTCAGCGGGCGGCGAGTGTCTACGATCTCGTTCTCGCCAGCGACAGCGCGTTGCGCGGAGCCTTCGAAAGGCTCGGCGTCCCGCTGCCACCAGCTGACCCCGACTCCCTGTTCGCCTCCCTAGATGAGATCTCCTGACCCGCAGCCGACGTAGGCGACCAGCTGAACCCACCCCGAGACGTCAGCTGGTCAGCGCCCTCAGCGCTAGCCAAGCGACGATAGCGATAGGCATCAGGACCATCCACCGCAGGCTGTTCCTGATCCGTTCGTGCTTGCGCAAGGCCACCTCAGAGAGGGTGGTGATCAGTGACCATGCCTCGCGCTGCTGTTCTGCGGCGCTGGCCGATGATGACACATCGATTTTTCGGACCAGGCCGAATCTGTTGGGCCCGGACGGCCCGGTGAGGCGGGGATGCAGCGCGCTGATGAGGTGGTGTCCCGAGACGAGGAATCCGGCCGCGAAGAACATGACCACGATAACTGCGGCGACTACCAGCAACGGATTGCTCGCCCATGCCCTACCCAGGCCACCAACCTGGGTGGCGGCGACCGCGGTGAAGCCGAGGTGGATGGTGGCCGCAGTGGCGAGTTTGGCGTCGGCCTGCTGAACGTATCCGTGGAAGAGCGTGAGCGTCTGTAGAGCGACATTGAGCGACTCGACCGCGCTCAAGTCACCATTCACCTTGCGTCGTACCATTGGGATCTCCGAGGCGTAGTGCTATCTGGACACCTTCAGCTTCGGTTCTCCGAGGGCGAGTACACCCGCATTTCTACGCCTTCTCGTCGTATATCGCCGCTACTCACTCAGCCCAGGATCGCGCCTCTGGCCTTCGCGACAGCAATCTATGATCCCGATGAAACCTGAAGAATCGCTCTCGATTTCTAGTCGTTGGGCTTTCGCTGCCGAGGCTTGCGTTCAGTCGATCGCGTGAGGTTTTCCAACCTGAAGCAGCAGGTCAGAGTGCCTGATGACAGCGACATGTTGATCGACAAGCAGAGAAGCCCCTGCTGGAGGGGTTGTCGATCAAGATCACCTGTCCACCAGAGGCAACCGGCATGAGGCATGCGAGGCGTTCGCGCAGCTCACAGCATAGACGCCAGTCGCAGGGCCATCGCTCTCCTAATGCGGGTGCTGAAGAAGGGCCTGCCGCGAGGCTTCCGCTCCTCGGGCCTGGCGGCCCTGCGGTGCGGGTCCTCTTGCCATCGGATGACGTGGCGAAGGTCGAGCTCTTGCTAACGCGGTTGCTAACAACGGTCTCGCACGATCGCGGACGACCGTGGACGTGCGGAGGGGCGTGGGTGGCTGTGGCCAGGGCACGGAGGCAGTGGCGGATAACGCTGGACAATCATGAAGAATCTCGTAATGAAGTGTTCGAGGCACTACCGCTGACTTTGGAGAGCGCGGGGTCACGTCCACGGACGTGGTGTATGAATCGATCTTCGCGTGATCCTGTTTCTGCAGGTTAAGCGGTAAGTGTCTGCGGGAGTGGGTTCTGGGC
>NZ_JBSFNE010000025.1:0-101501 GCF_053586935.1 Nonomuraea sp. NPDC003727 | reverse complement strand
TTCTACCCGATGCTCCAGCAGGTCTACGCCGACCGGCTCAAGACCTGGGCCGACTGGCAGGACCTTTCGGCGGAAGCGCACGGCAACCTCGACCAAGGCGAGTGATCACGTCGTGCTGGCTGGTTCAGGAGGTCACGACCCTTGAGCAGCAGCCGATCGGCGCCGGCACCGTTCGATCGGGCCGGCATCGGTGGAACAGGGCGACTCAAGCTTCCTTCGTGGACAGCCGGCTGGCGGAATCAGCCCGTGTGGCCGGGTTCTCCGGTTCACGCCGGGTGAGCACCAAGGGGGCGTCCTCGGTGATGGCGACCGTGTGCTCGGAGTGGGCCGTGCGCGAGCCGTCCGCCGATCGGATGGTCCAGCCGTCGGCGTCGTAGACGATCCGGTCGGTCGTGCGGGCGAACCAGGGTTCGAGCGCGAGGGTCAGGCCCGGCCGGAGCGTGAGGCCGCGCCCTGCCCGGCCCTTGTTGGAAACGTGGGGCCCCTCGTGCATGGTGCGGCCGATGCCGTGGCCGCCGAACTCGGTGTTGACCGGATAACCGTAGTCGTGGGCCACCGCCGCGATGGCCGCCGAGATGTCACCCAGGCGGTTGCCTGGACGTGCCACCTCGATCGCCGCCTCCAACGCTTCCTCGGTGGCGCGGATGAGCCGCAGGTCCTCCTCGGCGGCGGTCCCGACGACGACCGTGCGCGCCGAGTCGGCCACCCAGCCGTCCACGCTGACCGCGAGGTCCGCGCTGAGCACGTCGCCGTCGCGCAGCGTGTAGTCGTGGGGTAGGCCGTGCAGGACGGCGTCGTTGACCGACAGGCAGATGACGTTGCGGAACGGGCCGCGTCCGAAGGACGGCGCGTAGTCCCAGTAGCACGACTCCGCCCCGCGCCGTTTGATCATGCCGCGCACGTGGCGCTCCAGGTCCAGGAGGTTGACGCCCACGTCGGCGAGTCGGCCGACCTCGGAGAGCACCTCGGCGACGAAACGCCCGGCCACGTGCATGCGTTGGATCTCCGCAGGCGTCTTCAGTTCGATCACGACTACCTCGCATCACAGGGTGTTGGTATTACTATACCGGCACCTTAACACTTGCCGGTATAGTAATACCAGCCCTATCCTGGGAGCATGGTCCGCCAACCGCTCACACCTGAGCAGATCGAAGCCGGCAGACGTCTCGGCGCCCTGCTGCGCCACGCGCGAGCGGGACGCGACCTCGCGGAAGTCGCGCACGCGGCCGGCATCTCGCCGGAAACCCTGCGCAAGATCGAGACCGGACGACTGCCGTCCCCCGGATTCGGCACGATCGTCTGCCTCGGCGAGGCACTCGACGTGCCGGTTCAGGAGCTGGCGGCTACCTGGCGCGGCAACGACGTACCGCTGGAAGCCGTCTCGTAGCCGCTGTCGCGCCCGCCCACGGAGTCCCGGTGGACACCGGCCGGCCCCTCCTCCAGCGCCTGCGCCCGGTTGAGCACCGCGCTCTCGGCCCGGTCGACGGTACAGGAGGAGGCAATGCCGGCGTCGTGCGCCCGGCGGCGTGACCCCGCGGCCGGGTCGCGGTCATGACGAGGCCGGTGCTGCCGCGCCGGACGTCAGAGCCGCCTGCACGATGCGGATCGCCTCGCCCGCGTCGATGCCGACGCTGGCGATCACGGCCGCGTAGTCGGCGGCGGCCCGGCGGGCCCGCTCCCGGCCCTCCTCGCCGGCGGCCGACACGAACGAGCCGGCCCGCCCGCGCGTCTCGATCAACCCCGCCTCCTCCAGCTCCCGGTAGGCCCGGCCGACCGTGTTGACGGCCAGGCCGAGGTCGGCCGCGAGGTGGCGGATGGTCGGCAGCCGGGCGCCCACGGCCAGCGTGCGGTCCTGAATCTGCCGGGCGAGCTGGGCCCGCAGCTGCTCGAACGGCGGCACCGGCGAGGCCGCGTCGATGACGATCATCGGACGCTCATGGCCCGCCGGGCCACCGTCGCGCTCGACGGCGTCCTGGCATGGAGCGCGACGCACGCGACCAGGCCCAGGATCAGATAGGCGACCGAAGCGGCGCTCCACCAGCCGGGCGCGGTGCCGAACAGCAGCACCATGGGCAGCGACCACTGCACGTTCGGCGTGGTGAGGTCGCGGGCGTCCTCGACGCGCATGATGACGTCGGCGGTCAGCGACTCCTCGTCCTCCGCCACCACCGGGTGCCTGAGCAGGTGGCGCAGCTGCATGGCGATGATGGATGTCACGCCGAGCAGGCCGATCAGCAGGACGACGGCCAGCTGCCGCACGGTGGGGTCGGGAACGGCCAGGGCGCTCCCGACCAGCACCATCCCACCGGTGAACGTGGCGACCGCGAAGACGGCGTACGGCTGGCCGAGCACGGCCCGCCAGCCCGGCTGGATCAGGTGGGCGGCCCTTCGGGACAGCGTCGCGCCCGCCCGCCGGTCGACGCGTCGCACCCACCAGTCGAGCAGCGACTGTGCCAGCAGCAGCGCGGCCACCAGCGCGGTCAGGGCCAGCAGCGGCAGCGGGCGGTACGGCGAGGGGCCACCAAAGGTGGAAGCGGCGGCGAGCGCGCTCGCAAGGATCAGCACGGCCAGGATGACGTGAGCGGCGAGGCGGGCGCGTCTCCTGACCGCCAGCCGGCTGGCCAGCAGCGGGGTCGGGCGGGCACCGGCCAGGTCGTGCTGGGCCAGCCACGCGCTCGCCAGTCGCAGATCGGCCGCACGCGCCGGCGGGTCGGCGTCCGGTAACGGTTCACGGGTCACAGCGCCTCCTTTGTCGCAAGCTTTGTAGCAACATAGTGCGTCATACCTTGCGACAAATCAACGCTCCGTGGGCTCTCGTCGTCCCGGTGCGCGCGAGCCCCGGCTCAGCGGCGACCGTCCGCCGTGCACCATCAAGTGGACGGCGGGCAGCGCCGGCCACGGCCCCTCCCCGGGTGCGTGCCCCGGACGGCCGCGGCCGAGCTCCGCGAGCGTCGCGCCGAGCGGGGCCACGGCCGCCGGGACCGCCTCCCGGTGTGCATTGCGCTCACCCGGGTCGACGCCCTTTGGATGTGACCGTGGGGGCGGAATCGACTGATTCCGCCCTCTCCCTGGCGACACCGGCTCAGGCCGGGGCGGGCAGATGGATCGAGGCGAGTTTGGCCGGGTCGACGACGATGTGGATGCCGGTGATCCGGCCTTCGGCGACGGAGAGAGGGGTTCCGTCGGGGCGCCAGGACACTGCCAGTGAGGGAGATATTCCCAGGTGCGCGCCGCGCACCGAGCAGGAGGGGCCGATGCCGTCGTGGATCCGGCCGGTGTCATCCAGCGCCGGCTCGCCCCCCGGCCAGGGGTGAAGATCGTCACGCTCGCCTGACGGCAACTAGTCGTTCACGGATCAGGTGCGCGGCGTCGCCGGCATCGGCAAGGGCACGATCGTACGACGGGTTTCCCGGTGGGCGGGTCAGGCGTCGCGTCTGTTCAGCAGGACGGCCGCGGCGAGCAGCGTGACCGCGATCCAGCCGAGGTAGACGGCGAACCCGGTCCACGGCGCCAGCCCGACTGCCGGGTTCACCTGGGTGACCTGCATCCCGGCGTTGGAGGTGAAGTGGTCGCGGATGAACCGCCCCCACGTGCCCGGCAGCATCGCCACCATGCTGGGCAGCACCAGAATCAGCGAGATCGCCGCGACCATCGCGCCGGAGGTGTGCCTGATGAGCGCGCCGAGCGCCAGCCCGAACAACCCGCTGGCCGTCAGGTACAGGCCCGCCCCCACGACGGCGCGGAACACGCCCGGCTCGGTCAGCGCGACCGACAGCCCCTCGCGGGCGAACACCGCCTGGCAGGCGAAGAACGCGCCGAACGCCGCCACGGTGCTGACCGCCATGGACACGACGGCGAACACCACCACCTTCGCGGCGAGCATCCTGATCCGGTTCGGCACGGCGGCGAGCGTGGTGCGGATGGCTCCCGTCCGGTACTCGCCGCTGATCACCATCACACCCGTCGAGGCCAGCGCCAGCGCGGCGAACGGCAGCCCCAGCAGGCTCATGTCGACCAAGCCGATCTTTTCGAGGGCGTTGGGGTAGCCGGACACCGCCAGCGCCGTCACAAAGCCGGCGGCGAGCAGGAGCACGCCCGCCATGACGAGGGTCCAGACGGTGGAGCGGACCGAGCGCATCTTGGTCCACTCCGAGCGCATCACGTCGATCATGAGGTGTACTCCAGACTGTCCTTGGTCAGCTCCATGTAGGCGGCCTCGAGCGTCGGCTCCACGAACGTCAGCTCCTCCAGGGCCAGCCCTCGCTGGGCGGCGAGCGTGCCGATCTCCAGGGGCGCCATCCCCGTCACCCGCAGGTGGTCGTGGCGCCGCTCGGCGCCCGGGAGCAGGGCCGTCATCTCCGCCAGGTACGGCGAGCGGACCCTCACATAGCCCTGGGAGCTGCGCCCGATGAACTCCTCGACGCTGGTGTCGGCGATCAGCCTCCCCTTGCCGATCACGATCAGGTGGTCGGCGGTCTGCGCCATCTCGCTCATCAGGTGGCTGGAGACGAAGACCGTGCGCCCTTCGGCGGCCAGCTTCCGCATCAGCGTGCGGATCCACACGATCCCGTCGGGGTCGAGCCCGTTGACCGGCTCGTCGAACAGCAGGATCTCCGGATCACCAAGCAGCGCCGCCGCGATGCCGAGCCGCTGCGACATGCCGAGAGAGAACCCGCCCACCCGCCGCCTGGCCACCTCGGCCAGGCCGACCAGCTCCAGGCACTCCCGTACGCGCGAGGCGGGCAGTCCGTTGCTCTGCGCGATGGCCAGCAGGTGGTCGCGGGCGCTGCGCCCGCCATGCACGGCCTTGGCGTCCAGGAGCGCGCCGATCGTGCGCAGTGGATGCCTCAGCTTGGCGTACGGCACGCCGTTGACGGTGGCGGTGCCGCTGGTGGGGTGGTCAAGCCCGAGGATCATCCGCATCGTGGTGGACTTGCCTGCCCCGTTGGGCCCGAGAAATCCCGTGACCCGTCCGGGGGTGACGTCGAAGGACAGTCCCGCCACGGCCGTGGCCGGGCCGTACCGTTTGGTCAGATTGGTAATACGTATTGCTGTCACGCCAATAAGTTAATTTACTGATCAGTAACTTCATCCTTGCTTGACCGCTTCGCGGGCGCCCGAGTAGGGGCTGCCCCTCCTGGTTCCCCGATCACATCGGCACTTTCAGCCTCGCAGGCAACAAGAACTGTTTCACACATCACTGAGGGACACGTGTCACCAGTCGGCCACGGCGGCCTGGCGCTCGCGGTCGCGCCGGCCGACGTGGGGTCAGCGCACATAAGAGCTCTTGCAACGCATCATGGCCAAGACCCGCCACAAGAACCGCGTCCCGCCATGCGCTACACCCGCCCCGGTGGCGAGGCCATCACTGAGATCACCGGCATCCTCACCCCACCGCCGCGCGCATTGGCCAAGTCGTCAACCAGCCGAATACGGCGCGCCGGGCACCGAGCTGCCGCCGTGGGACACCCTGCACGCCTGGGCGCACGTGCACATCGCCGACCCGACGGTGGACGCCATCCGCAGGGCGCTGCGGGTCGGTACCGCACCGGGCCCGCCGCCGTACGACCCGGCGACGCTGCGCCCAACCGGCCTCCACCGTGGACATTCCGGCGCCCACTTGGGCCGATCGGCACGCCGAGCCGGACGCCACTGGTGCATCCCCGCTCTGGTTGGCGCAGCTCAACGAGTGGCCGCCGCACCGGGTGGCCGCCGGGCTGGGCGCCGCCGCCCGCCGAAGAGCGCCTCACCCGATCCATCAGATCGCGACCCGGTTCGGCCAACGCAGCCTCTCCCCGGGCCGCCCCATGACCTGACGCAGGAAGACAACCGCGCCCGCTCCGCAGCACGGCACGGGGTGTTGGTACGAACCGTGACACCGGCCGCCCAAATAGTTGATCTTGAGTGACGGCGGGACGGTGGCGGCCGGGAGTCTGTGCTGGTGTCCCGTAGAGGATCGCTCATGATGGCCCTCCACCAGGTCCTGCCTCCACTCAGGTCCGTGCGTTGAGCTCCAAAGTAGCTCTCCGTCCGCCGTGGTCACGGTGCGGTGCGTTGACGACCAGGTCAACGTCCTCGGGCCTCTCCCGATCGCCGAACGGCATGCGAGAGGGCGAGTGAGAGGACGACGAGGACGAGCCCGGCCGCGGGGGCCTGCCCGAGGGCGGCGGAGGCACCCCACGCGTCGGCGGCGCGCCCGGCGAGGGACGCCGCCAGTGCCGAACCGGCCGCACTGGCGGAGTTGTTCCAGGTGAAGGCCTGGGTGACGACGGCTGGGTGGACGGCCTTTTCCGTGAGCACGTTCAGCAGGACGAGCGTGGGCGGTACCGCAGCCTCCGTGACCACCACAGCCGCGCCGAGCCAGAGGGCGGACGTTGCGAGGGGAAGCAGCAACGCCGCGCCCGTCAGACAGGCGGTGGCGATGACGAGTTGGCGGCATGGTGGGGCGGGGTGCGGTTGCAGCCCGTAGAGCCAGCCGGAGACCAGCCCGCTGAGGCTGGAGGCGGCGATGATCGGCGCGGCCGCGCCGGGAATCCCATGACTGGTGGCGAAAGCGCTTACCGACACCCCCAGAGTTCCGAAGTACAGCCCGATGGCCAGGTTGAGTAGGGCGAGAAGGAGGAAGGTCGGCTGCAGCAGGCCGTCCGGTGCGTGCACGTCCGGCCTGTTCAAGGGCGGGCGGGGGCGCGGTGCGGCCCTGCGCGGCCAGCGCCCCTCCCCCGCCGAGGATCAGGGCTACGGCAATAGCATGCCGGAACCTGGGATGCCGCACAGCGTCGGCCCCATCGGCACTCTGATCCAGGTGAGGCAAGAAGGGTCGTGGAACTTGCCTCAACAGTGGCCGGGTGTCCGGGAGGGATTTCACCTCTCGGTCCCCCGTACCACATGTCGGTCATCTGCGAAAACCTGCCCGCGGACGCGATGGCTTCCAGAGCGCTGTGACGACCTGCTGTGAGAGAGGCGCTGTCCCGCGAGATCGGCTCCGTGCAACGGGCCGGCGCGGTGCGGTTCCTCGAGGGCCGAGCACCGTCCACTGATGCGACCACGAGAAGACCGCCCATGCCGGCGAGGGTGGGCGCTTTCCCTTGGTGGATGCCCCCGATGCAGCGCGCCCGATTCATCACAACATCGCCGCTGGTGTCGGTTTCACAGGCCGATGTTCGACTTGGCGCCCATGTAGGAGCCGGCCCCAGGCCACCCGGCCTGGGCCAGCTCGACGAAGCGGGAGCCGAAGCCCAGCGAGGGCAGGTCGGCGAGCGGCACGAACCGCACGCCGCGGATCGGGCGGGTGTCGACCCTCTCGGCAACGGCGCCCAGGGTGCCACTGACGCGGGTGGCCTCGAACGTCATGTGGATGACGTGGGTCCCGCCGCCGGGCAGGTGATCGCACACGTACAGCAGCCGGCCGACGTGCACGTCCACGCCGGTCTCTTCGCGCATCTCGCGGACGAGTGCACCCGTGAGGGTTTCCCCCTCCTCGACCTTCCCGCCTGGCAGTGAGTAAGAGCGGCGAGTGTCGGTGTCCTGGTCGAGCAGCAGAATCTGGTCGTCTTCGACGAGAATGCCGGTGACTCTCACGTTCATCACGCGGGCACGCTACCCCGCAGGGTTCCCGCTGGATATGGCGGGCCGTGAACGGCGTCGAGCTGGGATCTGGCTGTCGGAGAGCGGCATCGCCGGCGTCTGCCGGCGGCGGTTCACCGCGACCAAAGCCAGGGCCACGAGCGAGGTTCGGCTGGTCTTCCGCACTGTTGTGAATCTGGCTCTTCATTTGTGAACAATGCTCATGTATGGTCGCCGACACTATGAGGAACCGCTGGTTGTCGCCGATCGCCGTCGCCGTGCTGGCCGCCGTCATCGTCCTGGGAGCGGCGTTCGACCCGTCGGGGCTGGCCGCGCCGTACACGTGGACAGGAGCCGACCTGCTACCCGTCGCCGGGCTCTGGCAGGTGGCCGCGCCGGCCGTCTACGTGCCGCTGCTGCTGGCGGGGGTCGGGGTTCTGGCGTGGGCGGTCGCGCGCGGGCGTGCCCCGCTGCGTACGGCACTGCTGGTGTGGGGCGCAGTGGCGTGGTCGGCCATGGCGGCCAAGCTGCTGATGTCGCTGGTCATGGCCTTCGGTGATGTGGTCTACCTGACGTGGTCAACCGGCTTCACCGGCGTCAAGGCGGCGGTCTTCGGCCTGCCGGTCCTGGCAGCCGCCTGGCTCACCCAGCTCCTACGCCGCCTCCCCACCCCACCCCCTTCGATCTCGACCTCCCCGCCGTCCCCAGGGTCGGGCGCTGGACCCGCTGCGGCCTCGGGGTCGTTCTTACCACCGGCTTGGGGGCCGGGGTGGGTGGCGGCGGGGGTGGCCGTGGTCTTGGGCGCGTCGGTCGGTGGGGCGTGGTGGGGCGGCTCACCCGTCGGGTACGCCATCGGCGACTCCCCGCTGGCCCCCGCGCCCGAGGCCGGACCACTGGGCTGCCTCGCCGCCGTCACCCTGCTGGGCGTGATGACCTGGGCACTGAACCGCTGGCTCAGTGCCACCACCTCGCCGCGGGCCGTCGTGGCAGGGATCTCCGCGCTGGGAGCGGCCGCGACGCTGGGCCTGGTCGAGGTGGCCATCGGGCTCCCCAGTGACCTGGCGGGCGGCGACACGTTCTGGGCACCGGCGATCATGCTCCGCCTCGCCCCCGCGCTCTCCTTCGGCGCCCTCCTCGCCCTCGCGACGGCAGCCCTCGTCGCCCTCCTGCCCGCCACCCTCCCGGCGCGGAGAACCACCCTTCTCCCGGCGCGTAAGGGCGTCGCCTCTTCTGCGCCGATACGGGTGGCGGCTGTCGTGGCCGCGGCGGCGCTCGCCGTACCGCTCCTGCAGCCCGGCACCACCACCTCGCAGCCACCACGCACCAAGGGCCTGACGCTCTCAGCAGACCGCAGGATCGTCGACGCCGACGGCAACGAGGTGCTGCTGCGCGGCGTGAACGTCAACCAGCTCGAAGACTACTTCCAGAAATTTCCGGACCGGGCGGTGACGCGACCGCTCACCGAGGCCGACTTCGCCGGCATGGAGCAGATGGGCTTCAACGTCATCCGCCTCGCCGTGTCCTGGTCAGCCCTGGAACCCCGGCCCGGCCACTACGACCCGGCCTACCTCGCCAGGATCTCCTGGGCCGTCGAGACCGCGGCCAAGCATGGCCTGCGCACGGTCATCGACATGCACCAGGACGCCTGGGGCAAGGGCGTCAACGCCGCCCCCGGCACCACCTGCGAGAACGGTTCCCCGATGCACGGCTGGGACGGCGCCCCCACCTGGGCCGACCGCTTCGACGGCGCCCCCAAGTGCGAGTTCACCGGACGCGATATCTCTCCGGCCGTCGCCCGTGCCTTCACCAACTTCTACCAGGACAGGGACGGCATCCAGACGCGCCTGGTCGCCGCCTGGGGCATGCTGGCGGAGCGGTTCGCGAACGAGCCGATGGTCGCCGGATACGACCTGCTGAACGAGCCCGGCTTCGGCGAGGCCCCGCCGATCACCTCCGGCGTCCTGCTCGGCCGCTACTACGACCGAGCGATCAAGGCCATCAGGGCGGGCGAGAAGCGCGGCTTCCCGCACCTGGTCTTCTTCGAGCCGTCCGTGCTCTGGTCAGGTCTCGGCTTCGAGGCCTCGGTGCCCAAGGACTTCACCGACGACCGGCTGCTCGTCTTCGCCCCCCACCTCTACAACGAGTCGATCACCATCGACCAGGGCACCGGCCTCACGATCACGAGCATCGAGCGCGGCTTCGACCTGGCGAGCCGGGCGGCGGCGTACTACGGCGCCGGGCTCTGGTCGGGTGAGTGGGGTTGGTTCGGCGACCCCGCCTCCGCCCCGATCACGAGATACACCGACCAGGAGGATCGGCACCGCATCGGCGGTGCGTTCTGGGTCTGGAAGCAGTCCTGCGGCGACGCCCACGCCGGAGCCGAGTCCAAGACCGGCGGCAACCTCATGATCGAGGACTGTGTCACCGGGAAGGACCTGCCCCCTCCTCCTGAATACGTCGCCGAGCTCTCGCGCCCCTACCCCCGCTCCGCCCCCGGCCGCCTGACCGGCCTCACGTCGGACCAGGCGAGCCTCACGGCCCAGGGCGAAGGCAGCGGGTGCGGCCTCGACGTCTGGTTCCCCGGCAGCGTCCGGCCGGTCGTCCGCAGTGCCGGAGTAACGGGTGTCGCCGCCCGGCAGGCACCGGGCGGCTGGCGCATCACCGGCTGCACCCGGGGTGCCTACACACTGGCCGCACACCGCCAGTGAGCCGGTCTTGAGTACCTCGGACCAGGTGTGTCGTAGTGGCCGGAGTCGGCCGGCTGGAGGTTGCGCGACCGGGCGGTGTGCCGGCCTGGGCCAGGGCGTGTCCCAGGGTGAAGACGGCCTGCGCGGGGGCGTGCGGCGCCGGGAACCGTACGGCCTCCGCCGTGATCGACAGGCCGCGCCGGCCCTATCGCCCGGCGGCGAACTGGATCAGTTCGACCACGTGGCGGTCGGGGTCGAGCACGTACACGAGCCGCGCGCCGTCCCAGTGCCCGTGTCCTGACACCGTGACCGGCTCCTCGGTGAGCGGGTGGACCCCGGCCTCGGCCAGGCGCGCGAGCAGCCCGTCGAGGTCCTGGACGCCCATGGCGACGTGCCCGCCGCCCACGCTGCTGACCGGCGGCGCGACCGACGGCGCGCTCCTGGGCCTGCGGTACTCCAGCAGCTCGATCATCTGCCCCCGGCCCGCGTCGAGCATGGCGAAGGCGAGCCAGGCGTCCTCGATGCCCGCGGCGCGGGCCTGCGCCTCGCCTTGGTCGAGCAGCGGCATGCCGAGCAGGTCGTGGTAGAAGGCGAGCGAGGCCGCCAGGTCGGCGCAGGTGAGCCCCGCGTGGTCGAGTACGGGCGTGGTGATGGTCATCGGGCGGCTCCGGTGAAGGTGTGGTGGAGGTGGTCGGGGAGGGTGTCGCGCGCGAGCAGGTCCTCGATGCTCTCGGCCCGCCGTACCAGGTGGGCCTGCGTGCCGTTCACCAGCACGGTCGCGGGGCGGGGCAGCAGGTTGAGGTTGCTCGCGTTCGCGTCGTTGTAGGCGCCGGTGAAGCAGAAGGCCAGCAGGTCACCCGCGCTCATGGGGGGCAGCGTGGCGGTGCGCGCGAGCACGTCGGACATGCAGGAGCGGCCGACGACCCGGACTTCGACCGCGGTCCCGGTCTCCGGTAGCCGTACGGGGGTCACCGGCGGGCGGCCGGCCTGGTCGGGAATCTCGGAGAGGAACATCTGCGTGGTGTCCGTCTCATACCAGGTGAAGGGGAAGGGTTGGGTCTGGCGCTTCACGTTGAGCACGGTAGCCACGTGGATGCCACACGGCCCGAACAGCGCGCGTCCCGGCTCGACCTCCAAGGTACGGCCCTCGACGCCGATGCCGCCCGACGCCAGGCCCTTGGCCAGGTTTTCGCAGACGACCTCGGCGTAGCGCTCGATCGACGGCGGGACAGGGGGGACGAAGCTCGGGTTCGCCCGGCCGAACCCGTCGACCTGCGGCGCGAATCCGCCGCCGACGTCGATGGTGTCCGGCGTCCAGCCGCCCCACAGCTCCGACACCTCGGCGGTCAGCTCGCCGAACCGCCTGCTGAACCCGCCGATGACCGACAGGTCGGTGGTGTAGCGGCCCATGTGCATCATCACGCCGGTGACCCGCAGTTCCGGCGCGGACAGCGCGCGACCGGCCTCAGCCAGGTCGTCGTGAGGGACGCCCGACTTGTAGGTGCCGTAGATGTCGGCGATCGACACGCCGAAGGCGTCCATGCGAGCGTCGGTCTCGTAGTAGGGCCGCAGCCGTATCCGCAGGTTGGCCTGCTTGCCGACGGCGCGGGCCGCCGCCACCGAGAGTTCGATCTCCCGCACGTCGTCGATGGTGACGCGGGCGCCGAGTGCCACGGCGCGCTCGATCGTGGCCCGGTCCTTGCCGGTGCCGTTGAGCGAGATCAGGGCGGGGTCGGTCCCGGCACGGACCGCGACCTCCAGTTCGCCCGCGCCGACCAGGTCGGCGCCCATGCCCTCCTGCGCGAGCACTCGCTGGAGCGCGAGGACAGGGTTGGCCTTGACCGCGGGCAGCACCACGACCTTTCCCCGGGGCCAGGCCCGCTCGAACGCGGCGCGGATGCGGCGCGCCTGCCGTCGCAGGGTGGACTCGGACAGCACGAACAGCGGTGCGGAGAACCGCTCGACCAGGGCGTCCACTGGCACGTCCTCGATCAGCAGGCGGCCGGACTCGCGGCGAAGCATGCCGTCCGACAGCGCTACCGCAGCGGCGTCATAGGATTCGCTCATGACTGCAAAATAGTTGACGGGACGCCTGCAAACAACTGTTTTTCCTAGCTTGAAGCACCAAGTGATGATATTTCCGCTGACCC
The DNA here is from genome assembly GCF_053586935.1 of Nonomuraea sp. NPDC003727. Lineage (NCBI taxonomy): Bacteria > Bacillati > Actinomycetota > Actinomycetes > Streptosporangiales > Streptosporangiaceae > Nonomuraea > Nonomuraea sp. NPDC003727. The sequence continues at coordinate 89,101 of NZ_JBSFNE010000025.1, read as the reverse complement.
GGCGGGTCAGGGGGCCGCGTGGCGGACAGGCGACGGTCATGCTTCGATTGCGGGGTGACCGATGCCCTCCACGACAGCCGCGAACCCCAGGATTCGCCCGCGCTGGACGAGATCGACCGGCGGATCATCGCCGAGCTGCAGGACGACGGCAGGCGGACCTACGGGCGGATCGCCGAGGCGGTCGGGCTCACCGAGGCGCCGACCCGGCAGCGGGTGGCCCGCCTGACCAGGTCCCGGTTGATCGAGATCGTGGCCATCACCAACCCCGGGGCTTTCGGCTTCCGGCTGCGGGTCGCGGTCGGGTTGCGCTGCGAGGGCGACCTCGACGCCATCGCGGCCACGATCAGCGAGGTGGACGAGGTCGACTGGCTGGTCGCCACCGCGGGCCGCTACGACCTGATCGCCGAGCTCCGGTGCGTGGACGAGCAGCACCTGTACGGCCTGCTCGCCGAGCGCATCCGCACGGTCCCCGGTGTGCGCGACATCGAGACCCTCCTGTATCTCAACCTGTTCAAGGCCTCCTACTCCTGGCCCCCCGGCTCGGGCAGACGGGTGCCGGACGAGCCTGCCGGCGCCCGGCGATGCCCCCCGGTCCTGCCTGCGCTGACCGACAGCGGCGAGGAGGTGACGCTGGACGCGGCCGACCGGCGGATCGTCGCCGAATTGCAGGAGGACGGGCGGCGGACCTACGGGCGGATCGCCGAGGCGGTCGGGCTCAGCCTCGCGCCGACCAGGCAGCGGGTGGCGCGCCTGATCGACACGGGCGTCATCAAGATCGCGGCCATTATCAACCCGAGGAAGGTGGGCTTCCTGCACCGCGCCGCCATCGGCCTGCGTTGCGAGGGCGACCTGGACGTGATCGCCGCGGCGATCACGCAGGTCGACGAGGTCGAGTGGCTGATGGCCACTGCGGGAGGCTTCGACCTGATGGCGGAGGTCAGCCACCTGGACGCGGAGCATCTGCATCGGCTGGTGTCCGACCGCATCCGTACGGTGCCCGGCGTGCGCGCGGTCGAGATCATGGTCTTCCTGTCCATCTTCAAGGTCAGGTATCCGTGGCCGCCGGGGATGACACAGGTTTACCCGTAGCCGGCGGGGCCGTAGGGGCCGTCAGTGCCCCCTCGGTGCACCAGCAGGGAACGCCGAACGACAGCGCCGGTTCCCGCGCGCTGCAGGGCGCGCTGGAGTGGCAGGCGCTGGTGTGTGGGCGCGCGGGTGGTGGGGTGCGTCGTGGTGGCGTCGGGTTGCCGTTCCAGCAGCAACACGAATCGAAGGTCGTAGGGCCGTTTCTGTGGTGCGAAGGCATGCCGAAGGCACCGACCGCGGCCCTGCCGCTCACGCCGTACTGGGCCGACAGGTAGACCGTCAGCGTGCCGATGTGCTGTGCTCAGGTGGTTGGTGTCAGGACGACGGGCAGTGCCTGGACTGAGTTGGAGAACAGCGACGGGACGGGCATCAGGTCGGCGGCGGGGACGGCGAGCGCCATGCGGGGATAGCGGTCGAACAGGGCAGGCAGCGCCAAGGCGCCCTCGAGCCGTGCCAGGCCCGCGCCGGGGCACACGTGGGCGCCGCCGCCGAAGGCCAGATGCCGCTGCGGGGCGCGGGTGATGTCGAACCGGTCGGCGTCGGGGCCGTGCTGGTCGGGGTCGCGGCCGAGGAGGCTGTAGGGGGCCAGGATGGCGTCCCCTTCCGGGATGGTGACGCCGGCGACCTCGAGATCGCTGAGGGGGTAGCGGGCCATGAAGTTGCCGATGGGGGCGTCCCAGCGCAGGACTTCCTCGACGATGGCGGCCCAGGTGCCCGCCGGATCGGCGACGGCCCGCCGGCGTGCCGCGGCCAGCTGGGCGGGATGGGTGAGCAGGGCCCGGACGGCGTTGAGGAGCAGGCTGAGGGTGGTTTCATGGCCGGCGGCGATCATCAGCCACAACGTGCCGACCAGTTCCTCTTCGGTGAGCGCGTCGGGGTCGTCGCGCCGGGCGGCGATCAGGGCGCTGGTCAGGTCGGGGCCGGGTTGCTCGTGGCGGAGCCGGACGACCTGGCCGAGAACCTGGTAGATGTCGCGCTGGGTCTGCACCACCTCCTCGGGCGGGGTGGTGGAGCGGAAGATGCTCTCCACGAGATGCCGCAGCCGGGGCCGGTCGGCGTCGGGGACGCCGACCAGTTCGCACACCACCCGCATGGGGATGGGGTAGGCGAAGTGCCGGCGCAGATCGACGACGCCGTCGGCGTCGGCGTGGGCGGGTAGCTCGTCGACGACGTCGGTGATGACGGCGGCGATGCGGGGGCGCAGCTGGTGGACGCGTCGCGGGGTGAGGGTGCGGGTGACCAGGCGGCGGAGCCGCTGGTGTTCGGCGCCGTCGGCGGTGACCATGTTGGTCACCTTCAGCATGCCGACCAGGGGCCAGTCATCGCCGATGTCGCCACGCCGCACGCAGGTCCACCTGTGCCAGTCCTTGCTGATGCGCACGTCGTTGAGCAGTTCGAGCATCAGCTTGTGGCTGGTGACGGTCCAGGCGGGAATGCCGCCAGGCAGGATGACGCGCACCACGCTTCCGGCGGCGCGCAGGCGGGCGGCCTCGCCGTGGTGGTCGGCGCCGGTGGGATCCAGCGTGATGACGGGCACCTGCCGGCCGTCGGCAGGGGCGGAGCCGGCTAAGTGGGGGCAGCCGCTTGAAACGGCGGAGCCGGATGCGGTGGCGGGCCGATCGTGTGGGGTCATGTGGTCCTCCGGGTGTGATGAGAGGGGGAAGCATCGCCTCGTCGGTTCCCAGCCGGCCCCTGTCGATGCGGCCCCGGCCAGGCGCGGGTCGGTCAGCATCAGCAGGAGCGTCTGGACGATCCAGATCAGGGTGGTTTCATACCCGTCCGAGACCATGACGACGATCGACTGCGGGATCTCCGCGCCGCCGTGATCGTACGGCCGGGCCCCGCCGGCAGGTGGCCGTGCACTTCACCGGCCCGGCCGACGCGGCGCTGAAGTCCAGCCGGCAGTCGGTCCTGGAGGGCATCGTGGGCAAGCGCGCCGACTCACCGTACCGGCCGGCCACGTCGGCACGGGGTTCACCGACCGGGTGCGCCTTCGGTGTAGATCGTGGCCATGCCCTGCTCATCGATGACGCAATGTTCGTCGAGAGCCTTGCGCTCGAGTCGGCCGCGTAGGTCGCTCTGGTCGCCCGCGATGCACAACTCGGCTCGTAGCGGAGGCGCGCCGTAGTACGGGCCGTTGTCGCCGGGGCAGTCGAATACAGCGGGTTGGGATTTTCGCAGCTGCTTCCCGGTGGAGGCTTGCGCTTGTCTTCGGGGTGCCCGAAACCCGCGACATGCATCATCTCGTGAATGAGAGTCTGGGAGATCTCCGCATCACCCTTCGGGAAAAGAAGTTGAAAGTTGACTTTCACCTCTGTGCTGCCCGGGGGATGGGCGCCGAGCGTCCCGGGCTTGTCGAGCGTCGTGTGATGAATGGAGAAATCGTAGGCCCGGAGGAGATTCTTCTTCTCCTCCGCCGACAGGTTGTCACATCCTGCGATACGTCTCAGCGCGAACCTGTGTCGGTCGATCAACCTGTTCCGGTTCGCCTCGGAGATGTCGTTCGCGAAAGTAAAGTGCAGGAGGCGGAAGTTCATCGGGAAAGCCGGTCCAACGGTGTTGCCGATGACGTTATGGCCCCATACGTCACCGTCACCCCTGAAGACGATGAGACGGTTGACACTCGGCGCCACGAACCTGTCCATGGCACCGTTGATCGCGACCTTCGCTCCGTCGAGCTTGAAGCCTGGCCCGATGGTGTTGTTGATGACGCCACCCGGATCGACCTCATGGCACCAGACGTCGCCACTTTCCGTGATGACGAACATGCGGGAGCCCAGCGTGGCCACGAACCTGTCGACGGGGCCGTTGAAGGCGACCCTCGCTCCCCCGCACTTGATGCCCGGTTTGATGGTTCTGCCGGTGATCTCATGACTCCAGACGTCGCCGCTTTCTGTGATGACGAACATACGGTTGTCATTCTTGAGGCCACTTGTGACCACGAACCTGTCGACGGGGCCGTTGAAGGCGACTCTCGCTCCGTCGAACTTGAAGCCCGGCCCGATGGTCCTACCGGCGATCTCATGGCCCCAGACGTCGCCGCTTTCCGTAATGACGAAGATGCGGTCGTCCTTCGTGACCACGAACCGGTCTATGGGGCCGTTGAAGGCGACCTTGGCTCCGTCGAACTTGAAGCCCGGCCCGATGGCGTTGCCTTGGAGATCATGACCCCAGACGTCGCCGCTTTCCGTGATGACGATGATCTGTCCGCCGAGTCCGATGTCATGCACGACCACGAATCTGTCCACGGGGCCGTTGAATGCGACGGGGTTGGGTGCAGTCAGAGACATGATCGATAACCCCTTTGCAGGACCCACGGGAAAGCACGCCCATTCTGGACTTACCGTCTGACGCCGTTCATTTCCAAACCGCAAGGCTACGCCATTCAGGCGAAAACAGCGCACACCAATCCTAGCGCGCCAGGGTCGACAGAAAACAAGAAAGCGGATTCCTCAATCTCCGAAAGACGGCTGAATATACAGCTAAACAAATGGCCACTAAACCTCGATCTGTCAAGATCTTCCTGCGCAGACCGTGGCCCACAGCGGATCAAGCACCTGATCGGCAGTCATCAGGCGCGGCGGAAGGAGCCGGGGTTCCGGCTCCGCTTCGGCAACCCGGAGTTCGACGTGGCCACGCCGCTCTCGACGACGGTGAGGACGCCTGGCCGCGCCTGCGCGACGCCCTCGTCCACTGGCGGCCGCTCCATGAGGACCATCTCGCGCCGATCGCCCTGCTGGCCACCCCCGGGCCGCCCGCCTGATCACGCCGGAGCGCGGACGCGAACTCCTGGCCATGAGACGGGGCCAAACGCAGGTCAGCCGCTACGCGCGCACCCACTCACTGCTCACTGGGGATTGAGAAGGTGCCGGATCACGGGCGGCGCCGGCGGGCGTCGTCGACAGAAGGGGCGATGCGGCGGGCCGAGACCCCCGCTACACCGCCCCGCGCCTCGTGCCGTCGGCCGTCAGCCGGCCGGGGCCAGCTCAGCGGCGTGGTCGGCCGCCCACTGCGCGAGCGTGCGGCCCTTCCTTCCGGCCACCTGCTCGAAGGTGGGCGAGACCGAGGGGGCTCCTCCGCGTACTCTGCCTGGTAGCCCAGGATGAACTCGGCGATCTCCATCGGGAGCCCGGCCTCGATGTAGGCCTGGCGGGCCTGCCCGTAGGTCAGTCCCTCGAAGGCGATCGCACGGCCGAGCCCGGTGCCGATCGCCTGCGCCTGCTGCCGGTGGGTGAGCGCCTCCGGGCCGGTCAGGTCGTACGCCTGGCCCGCGTGACCGTCCTCCAGCAGGGCGATCGTCACGACCTCGGCGATGTCGGCCTCGTGGATCGGCACGCCGACGCCATCGGGGTAGGCGTTGCGGACCACGCCCTCCCTCCGGATGGACTCACCCCAGAAATCGAGCTTGTTGACGGCGAACTCGCCGGGCCGCACGTGGGTCCAGGCCGCTCCGGACTTCTCGACGACCTGTTCCACCGCGTGCAGTATCTCGTAGAAGCCGGCCCGCCGGCCCGTGACGCCAGAGCTGGTCAAAGACACGATCCGGGCGACCCCGGCCACCACGGCGCGGCTGACGAAGGCTTCCGCGAGGTCGGTCGCGTGCTCCGGATCGAAGATGCCGGGGATGAGGAACACACCCTGCACCCCGTCGAACGACAGCTCGCCCGGACGGTTCAGGTCACCCTGCACGACGTCGACGCCGTCGGGCAGCCCGGCGGTCTCCGGGTTGCGGGTGAGCGCCCGCACGGGCCGTCCGGCCGCGACGAGCCGATCGACCACGTGCCTGCCCACGGTGCCGGTCGCTCCGGTCACGAGGATGGTCATGGAGAACCTCTCTCTGTGGGGGAAACGAACGATGGGTGCGGGCCCGCTGCCGAAGACGGTAGGACAGGTCCGGCCGACCTCGCACATGGAACGTTCCCACCTGGGCGTTAGTGGCCGTTCGATGTCGTTACACCGGAGAAGGACCGCATGAGCGATCGATCGGGTCATGGCCGAGCAGCGCCAGCCGATCAGGGCCTTTCCGCTTTGCCCTGAAGGTGGCACAGACGTGTGGGGGCGACTTGAGATCCCGCGCGGCGAAACCCCCAGGCCGCGGTCCACATGACCCGCGTGACGTATCGCTGGCTCGGCAATGTCGGCACCGTCGGCGCCTATCTCGCAGCCGTTCACGGTCCGCTGCTGCCGCAACAGCATCTCTAGAGGGCTGACCGCTACGGCAGGCGCCTTCGTGCCCGGCGCGCGGGGCGTTGCCGGAGGAGCGAGTCAGGCCACGCGCAGGTTTGGACTCCGCGTGAGGCCGAGGAGGCCGAGCAGGTCGTCCATCATGTGCTCGAACAGCGGCAGAGGGTCCTCGAAGGCGAATTTGTGGTGTCCGTAGACGGCCATGCAGAGCAGCCCGTAGATCTGCCGCCAGCAGATGACCATGAGCAGCACGACCCCGATCGGGAACTCCAGGCCGACGGTTGTGCGGTAGGTGCGCAACTGCGACGCCAGGACGGGGTCGATGTCCTCGTCGGCGAGGCAGGTCAGCTGCCCTTCGTGCCACAGCTGTGCGAACAGCCGCCCGAACAGGCCGCCCAGCTCGCGCGCGATGACTATCGGGATGCCCTCCTCTGACGCGGCGACCTTGGGGAAGCCGGCGCCCATGAGCAGGTCGAACTCGACCTTGTTGGCCAGCGACCAGTCGAGCACGGCCCGGGTGCCGGCGTGCAACTGGGCGCTGACGTCGTCGGGGTCCTGGCGCTGCACGGCCCGGGCGACAGTGTCCATGAACTCCGCGGTGACGTCGTCGTAGACGGCGCGGACGAGGCCTGCCCTGCCGTTGAAGTAGCGGTAGAGGGCGGGGGGCGTCACTCCGACACCGCGGGCCACGGCGGCGACGGTGAGGCCCTCGACGCCCTCCTCCGCGGCGATCCTCCGGGCCACGACCTTGGCGTCGCGTTCGAGCTCGGCCCGCATTCGTTCCCGTCGCGTCAACGCTGTCACTCGCCTATCTTCTCCGGTCTCGCCGACTGTGGCCACTTGCGGTGAAGAGGCAACACATGGTTAATGGTATTCACTCTTTAATGGATCATCATTGAAACGGCGTGAAGGAGTCCTTCGATGGGTACCCGCAGAGGCGGCTGGCCGGCGACGGTCGTCGCGATTCTCCTGGCGACCACCGGCTGTGCGACGCACGCCGGCCCCGCCGCTCAATCACAGCCGAGCCCGAGCGTCACCGCCACTCCGGACGTCAGGAAGATGGCACTGGCCGAGGCGGCGAAGAGCCTCCCCGCCGTGCTCTCCGCCCCAGGGCCGGTCGCCTGCTCGAGGAATGACGATCAGTGGCAGGCCACGGCCTACGACGAGGCCTTCCGCACCCGTACCGCGACCATCTCCAGCACCACGCTCGCGCCTCTCCTGACCGAGATCGCCACGAAGGTGGGCGGAGAGGAGGCGTTCGTCCGCAGCCTGTGTGGTGCCGAGGGAGATCCCGGCATCAGCCCGGTCTCGCCGGACGGCCGCCGGGTCGCCGTCCAGGTGGACTTCCCGTCCAGCGGCGACCCGACGCACGTCGGCTGGCTGGACCTCAGCACGGGAACATTCACGGACCTCACCGACAGGTCGAGCAAGAAGGGGTACGTCAAGGAGACGTTCTCCGACAAGGACCCCGGATTCGCGCCTGACGGGTCGTTCTGGTTCCGGCGCGACTCCCAGCAGTACTTCTCGGCGGACCCGAACGGCCGGCTGACCCCGCGCCGGCTCAGCCTGGCCTGTTTCAGCAACAGGGACGAGGACACCTTCTACCGCGTCGTGCGGTCGGTCGCCGTGCTATGCCCAGGCATCGTCCACCCTTCCGGGAGGTTCGCGGCCGATCCTGGTGGCGTGGCCGTAGGGATGGCCTTGGTCCAAGGAGTCGAGCTGGACATCCTGGCGAACACGGTCGACCGGTACGCCGACGCTCCCATCCACCTGCCGTTTGGCATGAAGGTCGCCGTGCGCGACGGCGGTGACCTGCGAGACTGCAACCCCGTCGCCTGGATCAACACCACCGACCTGCTCTGCACGGGAGCGAGCAACGACTTCTACACCGTGGAGATCGACCCCAAGACCGCCCGGAACGACCTGGAGTACGTGCAGTCCACCGAGGTGAAGGTGAAGGCTGAGATCGCCCCCGCCACCGAGACAGCGATCATCTCGGTGGCCGTCTCCCGGGACCGCCGCTCTCTGATCATCGCGGCCGACGAGAACAACAGCACCGCCACGGCCAAGCTGTACCGCGCCAGCCTGGTCTCCCCCTCGAAGCCCGTGGAGATCGGCCCGATCCCGGCAGAGTCGCGGGAACACTTCACCCTCTTGGGCAACTACCAGCAGCCCGTACGAGCCGCCAGTAGCTTGCACTGACCGTGAGCTGGGAGGTGTACTGCGGGTACAGCACCTCTGGCCGGTAGGTGCCAACCGCGTCGACGATCTGCTGGTACTCAGTGTCGGCCACCAGCTCAGCGGCTGGCTCGTTGAGATGCTCCTTGAGCTCGGCCCAGCGTGCCCCGGCTGGTTCCTCGGCGTTCGCAAGCACCTGATCGTCGCCGGGCAACACCGGCGGGCAGATCTGACATCCTGATAGTCCTCGACGCCGGCCGGCGATGTGTCCTATGTCATGGAGGCGATGGGCGGGCGCCATCCTGTCCACGAGGTAGGTCAGACCTGAACCAGGCGTAGAGTTCCGCCGCCATCCACGCCGCCCTCGACGCCGCCCGGCAGCAGGGCGAAAACGTCGTGCTCGTGCTCGGCCACGCCGACTACTACCCGCGTTTCGGCTTCGTCCCGGCCTCCGGCCACTCCATCCGGCCACCCTTCGACGTCGAGGACAAGTACATGATGGCGCTCGTCTTCGATCCCGCCAGGTCCGTGCCGTCCGGCACCATCCGCTACCCGGCGGCGTTTGGAGTCTGACCCAGGCTGTTCACCCGGCGGTGTGACGCTGCCGCAGTAGATTCCGGATTTACTGCGGCAGCTGGCGCGCCGTGTCATTCTGAGCTGGATCGCCCACACCGGTGATCATGGTCGAGGTATCGCCTGGGGTTCCGGCCTGCGAACGGTGATGGTCTCGCGCTTGACACCAGGAACACTGAACCGCCATCGGACCCCGCGGCCGGAACCTGACTTCCAAGGCGCCTCATCCGAGGCTGGCCCTCACCATGCGAAACCACCCACAACGTCTCGGCGACCGCCTGAGGGCCCTGCGACCGGTCATTGCCGCCGCAATTGCCCCGGTCGAACTGCTGGACAGGACTCCGATCAGGACTGAAGCGGTCGAGCCCTGGCCTGACCTTCTCTGATGCCGAGGGGTCCGGCGCGGATCTTGCGCCCACGATGTGTCCCGCCTCACCTCTCCACCGCATATACGCCACCGTATATTCGGGCTATCCTCCAGTTATACGGTTGCGTATACGCGAACGGAGACAGTGAGATGACCGGTGGTTTTGTCGCCTTCCCCTACCCGCGGTCCGAGCGTGGCCTTGCCGAGCGCCGCCGCAAGGCACGCCGGGTTCCTACCCTCCTCGCGCGGTAAGAGAGGTGGTCGCGGTCATGAGGATTCCGAATGCTGCACACACCCGTCGCCCCTGGCGGATCCACGAGATCACCGGCGATTTCCGGCTCGAGGATGTCTGGGTGATTCGCACGCCCGGCGCCGGGCCGGACGACTTCCCCAGGATGCTCGCCGCGATGCAGGCCTTCAACGACTCCGCGCGAGACCCCCTGCTTTTCCGGTTGCTGTTCGCGGTGCGCTGGAAGCTCGGCGCTCTCCTGGGATGGGACACGTTCGAGGCGGGCGTCGGGGCGCGGGTCGCGTCCCTGGTCGACCGCCTGCCGAGCGACCTCCGCGAGGCTCCACGCGGCTCGGACGTGGGGTTCGCACCGTTAACCCCGGTGTACGAGCTCGACGACGAGTGCGCCCTCGAACTGGCGAACAAGACGGTCCACACGGTCATGCACCTGGGGTGGGCGCCGTCCGCGAGCGGCGGGCACGAGCTCCGCATGGCCGTCCTCGTGAACCCCAACGGCCTGCCCGGACGGCTGTACATGGCCGCCATCGCGCCGTTCCGGCACCTCATCGTCCTGCCAGCATTCGTACGGCAGCTGGAACGCGCGTGGCGGGACCGTGGCCGCCCGGGTACGGAAGCCGTGGAAGGCGCCGTGGGAACGCAGAACGTCCCCGAGTCCGTCCGCGCTCTCAGCTCGTTGTCCCGCATCGACTACGTCGACCACTTCACCCTCTTCACGGACGTGGACGCGACACCGGAGCAGTGGGCCCGGGCGATGTTCGGCGATGTCCCCGATGCCGCGGAGCAGGTGATCTGGCGCGGTTTCCTCGGTCTCCGCATCAGCCGGGGGCGATCGCCGGACACCGTGGCCGGATGGCGGATCGCCGAACGCGGCGAAGACTGGATCCGTCTTGAGGCCGCTTCCTCGTTCGTGACCGGCAACCTTGTCGTTCAGGCGAGCGATGGGCGGGTTTCGCTGGGAACGTTCCTGCGCTGCGACCGCCTTCTGGGCCATGGTGTGTGGCCTCCGCTGGCCGCCGTCCATCGCCGACTGGCGCCCGGGCTGCTCCGGGGCGCCGCGGCCAAGATGCGCGGCCACCAATTGCCACCGTGACGTCCGCCCCTCCGGCCGGCCTGCGGAACCGCACCGGCCAGAAGTGATCGCGACAAGACAAGGAGATGACCGATGAGACCGATTCCCACCGACAGGGGCGACTGCCCGTTCGACCCGCCCACCGGCATGGCCGACGAGGCGCTCGGCAAGGTACGCCTGGCCACCGGCGACGACGTGTGGCTGGTGGCCCGCCATCACCTGGTCAGGCAGGTGCTGGCCGACACCCGCTTCAGTTCGGAGCTCGACGGAGGTCTGCGCGGTGTGCCGCTGCATGCCGTACGGCCGGAGCCTGGGATGTTCATCCAGATGGACCCGCCCGAGCACACGCGGCTGCGACGGATGCTGACCGGGCGGTTCACCGTCCAGCGGATGAACAGGCTGCGCCCGCAGATCGAGCAGATCGTCGCCGACCAGCTCGACGTGCTGGAGCAGCAGCCCAGGCCCGCGGACCTGGTGGCGAACTTCGCGCTGCCGATCCCGTCGCTGGTGATCTGTGAGCTGCTGGGCGTGCCGTACGAGGATCGCCAGGAGTTCCAGCACGCCGCCGCCCTGCTGGTGGACCTCACCGGCAGCCCGGAGGAGCTCGAGGCTGGGATGCTGCGGCTCGGTGAGTACCTCCTGGAACTGATTGCCCGCAAACGGGTCGAACCAGGCGAAGGGCTGATCGATGAGCTGCTCGACAGCGGGTTGCGTGACGAGGAACTGGTCGGGATCGCGGTCGTGTCGCTGATCGCCGGTCACGAGACCACGGCCAACATGCTCGGTCTCGGCACGCTGGCGCTCCTGCAGCACCCCGAACAACTCGCCCTGGTACGGCGAAGCCCCGAGACGGCCAGGACCGCGGTGGACGAGCTGCTGCGCTACCTGTCGATCATCGACACCGTCATGCTCAGGAGAGCGTCCATCGACCTGGAGCTCGACGGACAGGTGATTCCCGAGGGCGACTTCGTGAGCTGCTCCCTGGCCTCCGCCAACCGCGACCCGGCCCTGCTCGAGCGGCCCGGCGAGCTGGACGTGACCAGGCCGAAGACGCCGCACGTGGCGTTCGGGTTCGGGCCCCACCAGTGCCTCGGCCAGAACCTCGCCCGGCTGGAGATGGAGATCGCCTACCCGGCGCTGTTCCGGCGGCTTCCGAAGCTGCGGCTGGCCGTACCTCTGTCGGAGGTGCCGTTCAAGAAGGACGTGGCGGTCTACGGAGTGCACCGACTGGAGGTGGAATGGTGATCACGGTGGACCAGGGGCGGTGCGCTTCGTCCGGGCAGTGCGTGCTGTCCGCGCCGCAGGTGTTCGCGCAGGACGAGGAGGACGGGCGCGTGGTGCTGCTCGACGAGCAGGCCACGGGCCAGCAGGTACGGCGGGCCGCGACGGGCTGCCCCACGCAGGCGATCAGACTGGCGTAGGCGGCGCCCTCGCGCCGGTCGGCATCGGCGCGAGGGCAGCGCCTGCTCCAACGCGGCCCACCAGCGCCGGCACGCCAGCCCCACCACCCGACTCGACCTCGAGTCCCAAGTCCTCTTCGCCCCAGAACCGGCCGCTCGCTCGCCGCTGCGGGTGTTCTTCGGCACCGAGGGGCTGCGGATGACCAAGCAGGCCTACGTCGAGCGGCTCAAGAGGTGGGCCGACTGGGAGGAGCTGTCAGCGGCGGCTCACTGACTGCTTGGCCTCCTGGCTGTTCGGCCCGGACGCCCCTCGGCGTCCGGGCCGCGGTCAGCCACAGGCCGGTGAAGACGGCGCAGGCCAGCGTCACGGCACCCGCCGCGAGGAAGGCGCTGTTGAGGCCGGATTCGAAGGAGGCGCCGCCGGACTCCCGCGTGTGGACGATCGCCCCGAGCACCGCCACTCCGAGCACCGCGCCGATCTGCCGGGTGGTGCTGCTGACGCCCGAGGCGAGGCCGCCCTCCTGCGGGCTGACCGCCTGGATGGCGGCCCCGGTCAGCGGCGACATGGTGAGAGCGAACCCGATGCCGACGACCGCCAGCCGCCACCACACGTTCCCGTAGCCGGTATCGGCGTGGACGAAGCCCAGCGCCAGCAGCCCCAGCCCGGCCAGGGCCAGGCCGATGCCGACGACGACACGGAAGCCGTACCTGGCCGCGAACCGGCCCGCGTACGGGCTGACGATCACCATGGCCAGCGAGGTGGGCAGGGTCCGCAGCCCGGCGGCCAGGATCGAAGTGCCCTGGACGTAGACGAAGAACTGGGAGAAGAAGAACGACGATCCCATCAGCGCGAACCCGACCACGACCATCGCCGTGTTGGACACCGTGAACAGCCGCTGGCGGAACAGCCGGAGCGGCAGCATCGGCGTCGACACACGACCCTCGACCACGACGAACGCGGCCAGGAGCACCAGTCCGGCGGCGAAGCTGCCCAGGATCACCGGCGAGGTCCAGCCTCGGGAACCGCCCTCGATCAGGCCGTAGGTCACAGCGCCCACGCCCGCGGCGGACAGGACCGTGCCGGGGACGTCGATCGGCGGCGCGCTCGGGTTGCGGGACTCCCCCAGCACGCGCAGCCCGGCCAGCAGCAGGACCGCCCCGATGGGCACGTTGACCAGGAAGATGGCGGGCCAGCCGAAGGACTCCACCAGTATTCCGCCCGCCAGCGGTCCGGCGGCCAGGCCGAGGCCGCTGAATCCGGCCCACAACCCGATCGCCCTGACGCGCTCTCCCGGGGCGGGATACGCGGCGGTGAGCAGCGCCAGTGAGGCGGGGCTCAGCGCCGCGGCCCCGACGCCCTGCAGCACCCGCCCGGCGATCAGCCAGCCGATCGAGGGCGCGAGCGCACACAGTACCGACGCGGCCGTGAACACCGCCACCCCGGCCAGGAACACCCGCCTGCGGCCGAACCGGTCGGCGAAGACGCCGCCCGACAGCAGCAGCATGGCCACCAGCAGCACGTAGGCGTCGACGATCCACTGCAGGCCGGTCAGCCCGGTGTGGAGCCGCTGCTGCATGTCGGGCAGGGCGGCGCCGACGATCGTGTTGTCGAGCAGCACCATGAACTGACCTACGCAGGTCAGGGCGAGCAACGCTTTCACATACATCCCTTCTTAAAGCAGTTCGTGACTGCGTTAACGTAGACCCTCGAAGGCTCTAACGCAAGTCTCGACTGCGTTAAGGTGGTGGGCATGGATGAGCAGGGGCGGGCCAGGCGGCCCGGCGGGCGCAGCGCCCGGGTCCGCGCGTCAGTGCACCAGGCCGTTACCGAGCTGGTCAGGGAGCGCGGCTACGGAAACTTCACCATCGGCGACATCGCGGCCCGCGCGGGCGTGGCCGACACCAGCCTCTACCGCCGGTGGGGCAACCTCCAGGCCCTGCTCAGCGATGTGCTGCTGACCCGGCTCAACGCGCAGTCGCCGATGCCTGACACCGGCAGCCTGGCCGGCGACCTGCGGACCCACGCCGCCAACGTGGCCCGCGAGGTCACCGGCCCCGACGGCCTGGCGCTGGTGCGGCTGACCCTCGCGCTGTCAGGCGAGGGTCAGCAGGGCCTTCAGGCGCGCGACGAGCTCCTGGCCGACCGCACCAGGCAGTTGCAGGCCGTGCTCGACCGCGCCCGCGACCGCGGCGAGGACCCGCCTGACGTACTGGAGGTGCTGGACCATCTCCTGGCGCCGATCTACATGCGCGTCCTGTTCGGCGCGGGCCCGCTCACCCCTGACTACCTCGACGGGTTGGTCGACCGGTTGCTCGCCTGATCCAGTCCGTCGCGCCATCTCTTCGGTGACAGGGAACCCCTGCGCGCGCATGAACTCCACCACCGTCTCCACCGCGGCCGCCAGCCTCTCGCGCGGCACCACCTGGGGTGCCGGTAACGCCCATATCACCAGCCACAAACGGGCGATCCTTACCGAGATTCCCAGCCGCGGCGCCGTGGCCAGCTTCCTGCTGCTGATGGCCGAGCGGTTCGCCCGCAAGCGCCTGCACGTGCCGGCCTACGTGGAGGGCAAGGACACCTCCGGCACACTTCCACCTGGCGAGCGGGTTGAGGCAGCGACCCGGGGCGGAGCTGGTCACGAATGTGCTGAAGCCGCTACCCCGTCCTGTCACTGAGGAAGCATCAGCCAGGGAGCGGCTGTTCGTCACTGAGCTGAGCGGCCAAGATATCGGCGCAGGGCTTCTCGCCCACCTGGAACGAAGGGCCCTCGATTGACCACCTTCCGCAGTTCGAGCTCCGTGAGCCAGGCATGCCAAGCGATCTCGGACGGATCTGGAGCCAATGGCTCGGCGTGCGAGCACGAGGGCGAGGGTGAGCAGGCCCACGCTGCCGCTATCGGTGAGCGGGAAGATGACGAGGGCGGAGCCGGCGGCCAGCGCGCCCGCCAGGACGATCGGCCGGCGGCCTACTCGGTCCGACAGGCCCGACCAGCCGAGGATGCCGGCGACCGCGATCGCGGAGGAGAGCGTCAGGCCGTTGAGCACCTGTTGGCGGGCGAAGCCGGCCTGCACGCCGTACGAGACGAGGAAGGTCGTGAGCGTGCCCTGCAGGACGAACGGTGACAGGCCCACGCCGATAGACAGCAAAAGTGTCCTGGGGTGGTGGCGCAGCACGTCCAGCAGCGGCGCGGACCCGGGGCTCGGGGGCTTGGCGAGCGGTGGCGAAGACGAGGGTCTCCTCGACCCGCGCGCGGACGAACAGGCCGATGGCCAGCAGGACGACGCTGATCAAGAACGGGATGCGCCAGCCCCAGCTGAGGAACGCCTGCTCGTCCGTGAGCGCGGCGCTGCCGTTGAGCGCCGCGGTCGACAGCAGCATGCCGAACGGGGCTCCGGCGTTGGTGACCGCGCCTGGCTGGTCGCGCGCTGGAACCGTCGTTCGGGTTGGCCGGGAGGGACAGGCGGTCGTGCGCGCCGGCGGTCAGCGGTCGCCTCCGGCGGGGGTGCTCAGGCCCTGCTACCGGGACGCCTCAGGTGTTCTTCTCGTCTGCCGGAACGGGCGTGTTCTGCATACGGCTGTACTCCAGCAGATCTTCTTCGTCGATCACCTCGCCCGCGGGCGGAGCGGCGATGACGAGGTCGAATCCCCAGTCGGTGTAGCGCGTGTCGCTCCGCTTGACCAGCGGATCTTTCCCCTCTCCCACGGTATCAGCGGTGATCAGGCGCTTGAGGACACCGTCACGGTCGGCCCAGAGTTGCCAAGAGATCTTCCCTTTGCTCTTCTCGTCGATGCGCTTACCCGAGCTCCAGTTGCTGAAGTGGCCCTTGGAGACCTTGTTCAGCTCCTGGTAGCTCATGGTGCCCCGGTAAACGAAACCGCCGGAGACGGGCTTGCTCGTCGAACGCTTCAGCACGGCCTTCATCATGGACGGGTCGTACACGTTGATCGGCTGCAGGCTGGCGTCCTGGGCCATGTCCCGGGCCATGCGTCCCCTGTGGTTGTTCGGGAACCGGATCCACTTCCTGCCGTCGGGGACCGGCCCGGGGTACTGGTCGGCGTCGTCGTACACGTCTTCACCGACGCGGATCACATGGTAGGGATCCGGCTTCTTGGGCGGGACTCCCTCGACCTTCGGCAGGGGAAGGTCCCACCAGGTGAAATCCGCAGCCGCCGGACCCGTGGGGGCGAGCTGGAGACCACCGCTGATCCGGATCCCGCTCCCGGAGATCTTCGACTTCCCGCCATAGAAGTAGCGGTTGGTCTCGGCGATCCGAACGCCATGCTCGTTCCGGAGCTGCCGCTTGAGCGCGCGCGCCGGATCGGGAGCGCTTGCCTGCGCGGCGGCGGGACTCGTGGCAATCGGTACGGACGCGATCAGCACGGCGACCGCTAGGGTAACCCACCGTCTCATGGGTCATTTGTCCTGTTCTTGGGCTTTAAGGCATTCGGCGGAAAGGTGAAGCTCACCGGAGATCGTAACGGGTGTGTCCCGCCGGATACCTGCTCCGGTTTGGGTGGTGTGGCCGGAAGCTGCGGCGCGGCTGTAGGCCTGGTAGGGGAAAGGCGAGGCCTCGGGTGGTGGGCCGTACCCAAAGCGCGGCCCGATTTCGATGTAGGTGTCATCGATTCTCCACACCGGGCGGCTTTTAGTAGTCGGACATATGTGACAAGTAAGAGTGGCGCGTACTTGCCAGACAGGTACAGCGGTCTTCAGGCATGTCAGGTGCACTGCCTCGCTACGCCACATTCGGTCCGATCCTTCGGACGCCCAATCAGGAACGGGATGTCACGCCAAGCCGCTTCCGCCCGGCCCGCTTAACGCGAGTTTTCGTTCGTATGCTGCTCAACCCCCGGCACATAGCGTGGACGGCAGCGTCCGACGGTACGCCCTTGCGCGTTCGTTGTGCGTACGATCGCCGGCACGGCCGGGTCTCCGCCTCCGAGGGGTTCAGCCCCGGCCAGGCTGCTGAGAGAGCTCCCGGTCCCAGTCGACCGTCTGCGCCCACTCCAGGTAGGAGTGCCAGCCCACCTCCGGGAACTCCGCGTGCAGCGCGGCGATGTCGGTGTGTACCCGGTTGTCCTCAAAACTCTGGAACATGTCAGCGATCTCATCCCCGGCCCACTGACGGATCATCGGGATGGGAATGTTCTCGTACGGCACGTCCGAACCAACGGCTTCGGACAGGAAGCCCGCCGCCTCGAGGGTGGTCACGCTGTCGGAGACGACGTCGATCGCTCTGCCGGACAGCTTGGCGGGGTTCTCGATCGCGTGGACGGCCATGCCGGCGATGTCCAGCACGGTGACCTGGTCGAGCTTGCGATCGGGAGAGAGCGGGAAGGCGTAGACGCCCTGGTTCAGCCGGGTCAGGCCCACATTGAGGGCGTTTTCCATGAAGTAGGCCGGCTGAACGCTGGTGAAAGTGGTGCCCTGCTTGATGAGGTATCGGTGCACGACCTGCTTGGCGGAGGCGTGCTCGACAGTGAAGTCGACCTCGCTCGCCGCCCCCTTGACCGAGGAGTACACCAGGTGCGCGTCCACCGCCCTCGCCGCGTCGGCGAGGGCACGGCCCTGGGCGATTTCCTCGGCGGCGCCGTTCTGGCCGAAGGGGACGGTCAGCCCGAAGATCGCATCCAGACCCTTCGCCGCCTTGGTGAGGGCTTCGCGGTCGGCGAGATCGCCGGTCATGAGGCGGACGCCCTGTGCGGCGAGCGCGTCCGCCGCCGGTGTCGCAGGGTCGCGGACGTAGGCGACGGGCTCATGGCCGTGCTTGAGCAGGCGTGCGACGACGGCTCCGCCCTGGCGGCCGGTGGCTCCTGCGACGAGGACACGGATCATGGATACTCCTTAATCAATCAATTGAATGATTTCATGCATGAGGACGAGCCTCATGCGTGCCGTACGCCCAGAAAGGCAGAGAGAGCCTCACTCACCTGTTGCCGGTACTCCTCCGACAGCGGATCCACGCCATAGATCCCCTCGATCACCTGCGGAAGCGCAACCGGGGCGAAGGCGAGCAGGAAGGAGAGCAGCGTCACGAACTCAGCCGGGTGACCATCGCCGATCTCTCCCGCCGCCTGCCGCGCGCGCGTCTGCTCGACGGCGGCGGCGGCCACTGTGCGCCATTCCCGCGCCAGCGCTTCGGCGTCACCGGGGTAGTCCCCCAACGCCTGCCACACCACGAGACGGGCTCGCCGGGGATCACGCAAGGTGGCGTTCAACACCATGCGGAAGCTCTCCAGGAACGGCTCGGCCTTGCTTGCCGGCACCAGCTTCGAGCGCCGCTCCTGCCAGCCCGACAGCAGCTCCTCCAGCAGGCCTTCCTTGCCACCGAAATAGTAAGAGATCAGCTGCACGTTGATGCCCGCACGCTTGGCGATCGCCGCCGTGCGAGCACCGCTGTATCCCTTGGCGGCGAACTCGTCGAGGGCCGCATCAAGGATGCGCTCCCTCGTACGTGCCGCTTTGCTCGTCGCCTGAGGCTGATCTTCTGGCATGGACACACATTATCAATCAATCGCGTGATTACAACTGCTCAGAGGGTGGGGTCCCGGTAGCAACGAAGAAATTTCCAACGAAGCAGCACCTGACCTGCGGCAACAGAGTGTCCTGCAGATGAGGTCTCAGTTCGATGACGGTGGTGGGCCACGGGCTCACCGCTTCGCCGGGTCCTGCTCGTCGTGGTCGCGCAAAAGACGGTGGCGGGTGAGGGGCGCCAGCCATTCTTCTTGCCCTGGGTGATGACGAGGCGGGCGGGCGATCTCGCGGAGGCTGAGGTCTTGCTCGCGCAGGCGCAGGGCCATGGACGGCATGGCCGTGGGTCGGTGACAGTGGCGCCGCCGATGGCCCTTGCCGCGGCTACGGGCGGATTCGCGGCCTTCCAGGGTGCGGTCGCGGATGTATTCGCGTTCCATCCCCGACAGCGCGGCCAGCACGGTGAACACGCCCCGGACGCGTCGTGCGAGCCCTGCAGCTCACCGGTGAGGAACTCCAGGCCGATGCCCGCGGCGCTCAGTTGCTCGGCCAGGAGAGCTACCTCGACCCGGACACCGGCGTGCGCACCCGGGCGATTCCATCCCTGCGGTTTCCAGCGGCGCTGCGTGCGCTCAACCCGCATCGGGCCTGCCCCTCCTGCCGGAGCGGCATCATCGATCCACCGCTCTCCCGGCACCGGCCGTCCGCCCCCGGGAACTGCCCGTAGCCGCCATCGTGATCGTCTACCCGTCCCCTGAGGGCCGCGCCGAGCCTTCCGAGCATGGCAGTGACGGCTGCGGCGATCACCCTCCGTCCAGGTTCAAGACGGCGTCCAGGATGAAAAAGGCCGCTGAGAGTCGCTGACACGGCCGTTCGTCGCCGAACTCGCCCACCAGGTTGACCGAGGTCTCGTCGCCTGGCTCCACGGGAGCGTCCGGCCATGCGAGTACGGCGGCGTTGGCTCGGATTTTCGCCAGTAGGTCGTGGATGGTGGCCCTGTCGCGGGTCATACCGTCAGGCTGCCAGTGGCCAGGGCAAGAGGTGGCAAAACCGGTCGCGGCGTCGTATCGCTTCTCGCGCTGGGGGTAGCAGGCGGGACCATCACCATCACCATCACAGGGGGAAACGTGATCGGCACCCTGCACAAGATCGGCATCAAGTCCTCGCACATGTACGCCGCGGGCTTCGCTTCCATTGCCGCGTCACTCGCGTCGTGGTGGCTGTCGGCGAGCGCAGAGCCGGCGGGTATCGAGCGGGCCGACAGGTGGGGCATCTTCGTCGGCGAGTGGGCGCCCACGTTCTTCGCTCTCGGGCTGGCGCTACGGACGGAAGAAATTCACGCCATGGGCGACGGTCAAGTGCAGGCGAAGGCCGAGCGGGTTCCGCAAGGTGTCGGTGCGC
Organism: Nonomuraea sp. NPDC003727; assembly: GCF_053586935.1. Taxonomy (NCBI): domain Bacteria; kingdom Bacillati; phylum Actinomycetota; class Actinomycetes; order Streptosporangiales; family Streptosporangiaceae; genus Nonomuraea; species Nonomuraea sp. NPDC003727. The sequence continues at coordinate 69,120 of NZ_JBSFNE010000025.1, read as the reverse complement.
CGCTCGGGTAGAGCAGCACGGATCGGCCGAGAGGCAGTTCGAGCGCGCGTTCGAGTAGGTAGGCGCGACCGGGTCGTGGCCGGGCGTGGGAGCCCGGTCGCCGCGACAAGATCCTGCTTCAGTGGACCACGTGGGCGCTGCGCTGGGGCCACGGCGGGCGCTCCACGTCGGCCGCGGCCACCCGGTTCGCGATCAGGGTGAACCATCGGACCCGGGCGGGACGACAGCTGGGCTGCGTCTCCCGGAAGCACGACTGGACCACGGTCACCGACGGGGTGAGCATCACCCCCAGACCCAGCCCGATCAGCAGCAGGCCGGGGGCGAAGGCCCGGGCACCGGGCTGCCAGGCGACCAGGCCCAACAGCACGGCGATGCCGGCGATCGTAACGACGAAGCCCGCCACGATAAGGGCGCGCTGGGCACGGCGGCGGGCCAGCCTCTCGGCGGCCAGTGAGGAACATCAGCGCGGCCATCACCAGCAGGAAGATCGTGATCGCGACCTGGGCACCCTGCACGGCGGTGTCCAGGTCCTCGCTGATGTCGTTGATCATCACGTTCATGTTGGAGCCGGCGAAGCTGCCTCGGGAACTCGATTCTGCAGGGTGTGGGTACGGCGCTGCCGATCCCGCTATGCGCCGCACTTGACCTGGCACCTACCGCCACCCCAGCTCACGGGCGGCGCGGTTGATCTGTGCCGCGGGCTTTCGACTTCAGTCGACTCTCCAGTCTTGCTTGCGCGGTGGATAGGCGAATGTCTGGGTGTCGGCCCAGCCCTGCGCAACGATGTGGTAGTCGTGTGCGGCCTCGCTGGCGGCGTGCAGGTGGCCGACGTCGAGCGTGTCGGCGGTCGTCCAGGTTCCGTCGACCTTCTGCTCGATGACGTAGCGGAATTCGTTGAAGCCCTCGGAGGAGGACACGAACGTGTTGGCGATGGTGAGAGAGCGTCGACCTGCGGTGAGAGTTCGCGGGATCTCGACGACCTGGTCCCTCCACTTGTAGATGCTGTCACCGGGCAGCGGTCGCCACACTCCGGCGAGGTTCCCGTTCACGGTGATGCTGGCGTGTTGCCAGGCGACCCCTACGTCCAGGCGGCGGACCAGCCGTACTCCGGTGTTGGATGGATCGATGGTCGCGGTGAACCGGCTTGACCCGCCAGGGCCGAACGCACGACCGTCATCGCTGATGATGTGGCCGGGATCCACAGGGCTGCCGAAACCGTCCGGCGTGATCCGTTCAGGCGTCTTCTGCTGATGGATGATGACGCTCAGAGCCGCCGCGACTGCCAGCGTCACCAAAACGGTCGGCATGAAGGCTTGGCGCCAACCTCTGCTGGGGATGCGGGCCGGCCCGGCCTGGCTCGGCTCGGCCGTCGGGGCGGCGGCGGACGGCGCTCCGCTGGAAGATTCGATCCCGGGGTTCTCCTCCGGCCTGGCGGGTATGCGGGCGACCCGTACCCGCTCCCATGCCTGTTCCCATGCCGGAAGCTGGTCTTCGGGCACCTGGCACGCCCGCAGGAAGGCCACCATCACGGCCTTCTTCGGGAAGCGTCGGCCGGCCAGCATGTCCGCACAGGTCGTCCGTGGCAGCCGGGTCGTGCCCGCCTTGTCCGCCCGCATCTCCAGTTCACGCAGGGAGGTATCGGCCCGCGCGAACTGCTCGGCCAGGGCCCTCACCAGACCCTCGTGACAGATCACCGTCTCCACCCCGGGTCGGGCCACCGGTTTGACGGCCCGGGGATCCTCGCCGCGTTCCGGATACTCGCGCATCACCCTCAACCGTTGCCCTTCCGCCTCGGGCCGTTCGGCCTCACTCAACCAACCTCTTCCTGTCGCAAAGTGTATGAGTGATTACCGTGAGTGTTCGAGGGGTGGTGTCGGCGGCTGCCTGCCGTCCGGTCCCGGCCGGCCGACCGGTGGTCGAGTCCGTCCGAGTCTGTCCGAGTCACTGTTGGACACCTCGGCTGCATGGCTTTGCTGACTCGTATGGCGGCCAACCGGCCCCGATACCAGTCAGGAGCCAGGGGGCCCTCGGTCAGCCTGGCGGCCCACAACTCCCCGTACAAGGAGAAGACCGTGAACACATCACGCACACTGCGGCGCCTCGCCGCGAAGACCATGATCGCCCTTGCTGCCACGGCCCTCTGGTCGGGAGCCGGTCTCATGACGGCCGGTGCGGCCGGGGCTCAGGCCGGCCCTCCTCCTGGCCTGCCCCGGATGCACGCCTACTGCCAGCACTTGGGGCACCTCAACTCGGTGGCCACCGACCCCGGCTCGGTATGGAGCTGGAGGTGCGTCGGGCACAGGGGCGAACATCACGGAATCAACATGCACGACGCCTGCCGGTGGCACTACGACGGAAGGCTCACGCGAGCCGCCTTCCACAACGTGAACGACGCGTTCTCCTGGTACTGCTACTGACCACTGGGTGGACGAGGATGTTCATCGAGTGCTGACAAGCAGCGGGCCCGTCGCCTGGCGAGGACGACCTGGGCCCCGCGTGCGGGGCGAGCGCCGCACGCGGGGCCTGGTCGCTGCCGCTGTGAGCCATAGGCCATAGGTGTACGAGGCAGTTGGAACCACCGGACAGCGCCACGGCCAGGGCCGATGCACGCTAGTGCGCCCGGCCTGCCGTGCCAGTGCCCGCCGGCACCGCCGGTACTGGCAGAAGGTGTTCGCCGCCGAGATGATCGCCACCATCAGGACGCACCTGCAGGAGCGGGTCGGGCGGCGCTGGCCGGTCTGCGGTGTCTGGTTCGCGCCCGGCGTCGGCATTCGCCGGGACGCGATCTACTGCTCGCCGCCCTGCCGTTCGGCGGCCTGGCGGGCCCGCCGACGCCTTTCCTCGGCCACACAGCCGCTCCGAGCCGTCACACCCGCTGGCCCCTGTGAGGGTTCGGGCACGCCTATACGTGGATGACCTCGGGTGATGCTGGACCAAGGCCGTCAGGAGGTCCTCGGGCATGGCCCCCCTTGTTGGCGATCAGGTCCCAGTCGATCGGCCGCTGCTTGAGCACCTTCTCCAGTTTCGGCCACGGCACCTGGTTCGCGGTCTGCGCCTAGAGCTGGATGGCGCCGATGTTCTTCAACCTGGGCAGCAGCTTGAACCCCAGCAGCTCGGTGAAGGCCAACCCGACCAGGGACGCGCCGTGCGTGTCGGTGTAGTCGGCCTCGATGCCGGCGTCGGTGCCGTGCCGCAACAACCCCTCGATCATCGCGCGACCTCCGAAGAGGAGCACGACTTGAGCTGGGAGTAGATGCACAGCCGGCCCTTGTCGACGTGCCAGTAGATCATGACGCCGGAGCCGCCGTACCGGGCGTGGAACTCGGTCATCAGGTCGGACTCCCAGGAGGCGAATCGTCGCGGGTGACGCGTACACCGCCGATGACGCCGTACGAGCGGACCCGGATCAGGGGACCGCCGGCCGAGGGGACGCCCGGGGCGATGTGCCGATCGCCGAACAGGCTGAAGCCCTCGATCTCGACGCGCGCGTCGGCCGGCACTCGGAGCCGCACACCGCCGAAGAGGGCGACTTTGGTGAGGGTCAGACCGGAGGTGGCGCGCACGTCGGCGCCGCCGATCGGGGTGACGACGACGGTGTCGGAAGAGATCTGACCCTTGTGGCCGCCCAGGAGGGAGATGCGGTAGTTCGTCATGTATTGAACGGTAGAAAATCGCCGGTCGCGGCATAAGTGCCGGCCGTCGTGACCTCAACCGTGACGATCGTCATACCAGCCAGCCCTTCCGCTCGGCGATCTCCACCGCCTCCGTCCTGGTCCTGGCGCCGAGCTTCTGGATCGCGGCGGACAGGTGGTTTCGTACGGTGCCGGGCGACAGGTACAGGTCGCGGGCGATGTCGGCGATCGTGCCGTGCCCGCGGGCGGCGGCCAGGATCTCGGTCTCCCGGGGAGTCAGCGGCGAGGCGCCCTCGCTCAACGCGGCGATCGCCAGGGACGGGTCGATCACCCGCTGCCCGGCCGCGACCTTGCGGATGGCGTCGGCGAGCTCGGTGATGGGCGCGTCCTTCAGCAGGAAGCCGGCGGCGCCTGCGGCCAGCGCGGCGTGCAGGTAGCCGGTACGGCCGAACGTGGTCACGATGACGACCTTGGTCTCGGGCACGGCCTGCGCCAGCCGCCGGGCCGCCTCCAGACCGTCGATGCCGGGCATCTCGATGTCCAGCAGCGCGAGATCGGGCCGAAACGCCTCGCAGGCGCCCACCACCTCGTCACCGCGGCCGACGTCGGCGACGACCTCGATGTCCGGCTCCAGCCCCAGCAGGGTCGCCATGGCGCCGCGGAACATCGTCTGGTCCTCGGCGAGCAGCACTCTGATCGTCATGATGCCCTCCAGGGGATCGTCATGATGCCCTCCAGGGGATCGTCATGATGCCTCCAGGGGGACGGCGACACGGAGCCGGAAGCCGCCTTCCGGCCGCCGGCCGACGCTGAGCTCGCCGTCGAGGGCGGCGGCCCGCTCCGACAGCCCGGCCAGGCCGTTGCCGGCCGCCGGACGGCCGCCGTCGCCGGGGGCCGTCCGAGTAGGTCCCGCGCCGTCGTCGCGGACCTCGACGGCGGCCCGGCGCGGCTCCAGCGTCAGCGTGATCGCGCAGGTCCGGGCCCGGCTGTGCCGCAGGACGTTGGTGACGGCCTCGCGTACGGCCCAGGCCAGCAGCCCTTCGACGGGCACCGGCAGGCCCCAGCTGTCCGGTACGGACACCGTGCACTCGATCCCGGCCGAGCGGGCGGCCGAGACCGCTCCCGAGATCTCGGCGGCCAGCGTCGGCTGCTTGTAGTTCGTCACGGCCTGGCGCACCTCGGCCAGCGCGCGGCGTACCACGGAGTCGACGTCGGCCAGTTCGGCGTCGGCGCGCCCGGCGTCGAGCGGGACCAGCCTTCTGGCCAGTTCGGTCTTCACCGCCACCACCGACAGGCTGTGGCCCACCAGGTCGTGCAGGTCTCTTGCGATGCGGTTGCGCTCCTCCACCACGGCCATCCTGGCCAGCTCGCGCCGCGTCTCCCGCAGTTCCTCGATGAGGTCGGCGGTCCGCCTGCTCTGCGCGGCGAAGATGCCTGGCAGCAGGACGAACGCGCCCAGCGCGCCGGCCGCGACCGGATCGTCGCCGTGGACCAGGGCCAGTGCCATGCCCGCCAGGCTGATCCCGGCCGCCTCCTTGATCCGCAGATCCCGGCCGGCCTGCCTGGTCGCCCAGGTGGCCACCACGATCCAGTGCCAGCCCGCCCACGCCTCCAGCGTCAGGCACGCCGCGACGAGCACGAGGTAGCGCTCGCGTGTGGGGCGTACCGCGACCAGCCCGCCCAGCACGACGACGCCGAGTGCCCACCCGGCGGCCAGGACGCGGCTCCAGAGCGCGGTGTGCTGGGCGAAGTGGTAGAACAGCGCCCATGCGGTGGCGCCGATCATCAGCAGCGACCGCACGTCGAAAGCCCCGGCGAGCAGGGCTCGCCGGGGACGCCACCACCTGCGCAGGCTCATCGGGCCGCCTGCCCCGGCCATCGCGTACGGCTCATCGCGTCAGGGACCTCCGCGTCGGCGACGTTCACCGGGCATGGGACTCCCGCCGCCACTGGACCAGCGTGGCCGCCGCGGCGGCGATGGCCCAGCCAGCCAGGACGGCCAGGCCGCCGGCCTGCGGACCGTGCCCGCCGATGATCGCGTATCCGGCCTGGACCAAGCTGTAGGTGGGCAGGTAGGGCTGGATCGCGGCCAGCGCGGCGGGCAGCGTACCCGAGCCGATGACGCCGCCCAGCGCGGCCAGGGCGAAGAAGATCACCACCAGCCCGATCTGCGCCGTCTTGCCCTTGAGCGTGAGGGCGAGGCTGAGACCGAGGAGCGCGAAGGGCAGCGAGCCGAGCACGAGCTGGCCGAGCAACGCCGCCCATTGCCCGGCGGCCAGGTGAACCCCGCCGACGGTCACAGCGGCGACCCCGACCCCCGCCACTCCCGGGACGATCATCAGCATGCCCTGCACGATCTTCCCGGCCAGCCAGTGCCGATCGGCCAGCGGCGTGACCTTGAGCTGCCGCAGCCAGCCGCGCATCCGATCCTCCGCGACCCCGCCTCCGGAACCGATCAGCCCTCCGCCCGCGGCGGCGTAGACGGCCATGGCGACCATGGCGAACGCCGAGTCGGAGGTCCTGCCGTAGATCAGGTAGAGCCCGACGGGCATGACCACGAGCAGGAGCAGGTATCGGATATTCCGGAGAGCCCGGAAGATCTCAAACCTCACGAAGCTGAACATTACGCACTCCTCTGGTGGATGTCAGTAGGTCAGCGCTTGGCGAAGGTGAGCTGGAGCAGGGCCTCTTCCAGGCCGGCGCCCGAGACCTTGCCACTGTGATTTCCGGACCGCGACTGATTCCGAACCCGGCTGATCCTCCGGCGGCCGACGACGGCGTCGAGGAAGTCCGGCAGCACCTGTTCCCAGCGCGGCGCCGCCAGCAGATCACCGATGCCGTGCACGGCTCGTGCGCCGTTCTCGACGCCGACCCCGTCGGGGTGGAGCAGGACGTGACCGGTAGCAGCGTCGATGACCGCGCGCTCGATGCCGACGCCGTCCAGGCCGGTGATCTCGGTGTCCAGGACGACCGCGGCACCAAATTCCAGGTCGGCGCAGGCCCGGCGGATGACGTCGCCGGCCGCGGTGGACAGGGTGATGCGGTCGGTAGCGGTTAGCGGTCACCGGTGAGGGGACGTATCGGACCTGGGGATGGCTCGGCGTTACTGTGCGGGCTTGTGCCGGTCAGCCGTGACGGGCCGGAACCGGGGATGGGGGGCTCTCGTCCCGCGTGCCAGGCCCGCCGCTGCGGCGGCCGTCGGATCGGAAGGGGCATCATGCGGATGCGGTGGGAGGCGTTCTTGTCCGCGATCCAGGAGCGCGGCGAATATCCCTCGCGGGAGGAGGCGGAGCAGGCCTCCCGCGTCGTCTTGGCCCTGCTGGGCGCGCACCTGGTGGGCGAGGTGCGCAACGAGCTGGCCGCCTGGCTCCCCGAGACGCTGGCGCTGGTCCTGCTCAACCCCCTGCCGGCCTACGAACCGCTGACGCCCGAGCGGTTCGTCCGGGCGACCGCGGCCTGGATCGAGGGCGCCACGGAGAAGACCGCGACGTGGGACGTCAGCGCCGTGCTCAGCGTCGTGGCCGACACCGCGGGCGAGGACCTGATGAAGCGGATCCTGCTGCAGCTCCCGCCCGGCTACGACCTGCTGTTCGGCCGCCCACAGCCAATCTGACGACATGCCCTCCGCAGAGGGGTTCAGCGCACGGCGCCGGGCGGAGGTTGCGCCGTGGACGTGCACGAGGCAGCCCGCGTGGGAGCGGCTCACCGAGCGGGAACCCCCGTACGTCGCCGCCGAGCGCACCGAGGACTACTCAAAGGGCCCGTACCTGAGCAGCTCGCCGAGACACTGGCCGAGCACGACCGGCTGACGTTCGTCGCCAACCAGGTTCCCGTGCCTGCCAAGCGGGAATCGGCCCGGATCGCGGTACGGCCGAACAAGGCCGCCGACGCCTACGACGCTGCGCTCGCACGCTACCGGACGGTCCTGGACGCTCAGACGCTGGTGCTCACGGGCCTGTACCAGGCAGCCTGCGTGCGGTTCGCGCTCGCCGCCGCCGTGGTCGAAGCGTGCGATTGCGGCGATGACTGCGCTTGGCTGCCCGATGACGGGCGCGCCCTGGCCGCCGAGGCCACCGCGCCCGGTCCGTGTCTCGGTGTGCGAGCCGTGCGCGGACCTCCTCACGCCCACCCCGACCGATCACGAGCCCCCGGACCCCGATCTGTGACCTTCTTCTTCGCCCTGCCCGGCCCAGACGGCAAGAAGCTGGAGCGCTGTTTGGGCGGGTGATCCTTCCTCGGCGGTGTGCACGATCAGGGCCAATCCAGGATCGTCCGGCAGCCGCAGGGTCTCGTAGGTGAGCTCGATCTCGCCGACCAGCGGATGCCGATACCGGTAGTGCCCGTGTCTTTTGTCCCTCACCTCATGCTCAGCCCAGATTTCACGGAACTCGGCGCTGACGCTGGAAAGCTCGTCGATCAGGGTCTGGGTGGACGGGGGGACCGGTCGGTGGGCGGCGTCCATCCGGAGGAAGCCCGCGACGTCGCGGGCCCGCGCCCGCCAGTCGGCGAACAAGTTGCGCACGCCCTCGTCCAGGAACACCAGCCGGGCCATGTTGCGCTCTGCGGCGGGGATGGCGCCGAAGTCGGTGATCAATGCTGCCGCCAGTCGGTTCCAGGCCAGCACGTTGGTGTTGCGGTCGACCAGGTAGGCAGGGGCGTTGTCGATCGAGGCCAGCAACCGGCGAATGCTCGGCCGCAGGGGCGGGCGGTCGTCCGCGGTCTCGGGGGGCGCGGCGGGCGCAGGGCGGGCCAGCCGGTGCAGGTGCGCGCGTTCGGCCGGATCGAGTCGCAACGCACGGGCTACCGCGTCGAGGACCTCCACTGAGAAATGCAGGGTGCGTCCCTGCTCCAGCCGGATGTAGTGGTCGACGCTGACTCCGGCCAGTTGGGCCAGTTCCTCGCGGCGCAGTCCAGGGACCCGGCGCCGCGCCCCGTAGGAGGACAGGCCGAGCTCCTCGGGCCGGAGCCGGGCCCGACGGGATCGGAGGAACTCCCCCAGCTCGGCGCGTCGATCCAAGACCATGCCTCCTAGTATCACCGGCCGAGACCCAAGTGATCCTGGTCAGGGTGTGCCTAGGCAGTGCTGGGCACTGTCTGAGCCGCCGTGAAACGCCGAGGGTGGGAACCCACCGGAACGGTTCCGGCTTTCCGATTCACAGGAGCGCATCACTCATGACTGTCCTACTTGGCCGTACCGGCATGGAGATCACCCGATTGGGCTTTGGTTCGTGGGCCGTGTCGGGCTCGGGCTGGACCTTCAGCTGGGGCGCCACCGACGACGCCGAGTCGGTCGCCGCGATCCGCCACGCGCTGGACGCGGGCGTCAACTGGATCGACACCGCCGCGGTGTACGGCCTGGGCCACTCGGAGGAACTGGTCGGCAAAGCTATCGCCGACCTGCCCCAAGCCGACCGCCCGTACATCTTCACCAAGGTCGGCCTGGTCTGGGACCCCGACAACCCGTCGGCCGCACCTCGGCGGATCATGAAGCCCGCCAGCGTCCGTCGCGAACTCGAGGACTCGCTGCGGCGGCTGGGCGTCGACCACATCGACCTGTACCAGGTGCACTACCCCGACACCGGCGAGTCGCTGGAGTACGCCGGTGGCGGTTTCGGGGCGGTGTCGCCCAACGCCACGCCGCTGGAGGAGTACTGGCAGGTCATGGCCGATTTGAAGGCCGAGGGCAAGGTCCGGGCGATCGGGCTGTCCAATCACGCGCCCGACCTGCTCGAAGCCGCCGAGCAGATCGCCCATGTCGACGTCATCCAGCCCCCGTTCTCGGCGATCAACCGATCGTCCGCGGCCGAGATCGCCTGGGCACGCGCGCATGAGACCGGCGTGATCACCTATTCGCCGCTTCAGTCCGGCCTCCTCACCGGGGCCTTCTCCGCCGAGCGCGTGGCCGGCCTGCCCGCCGAGGACTGGCGGACCGCGCACGCCGACTTCACGACCGGCCTGACCGCCAACCTCCAGCTCGCCGAGGCGCTGTGGCCGATCGCCGAACGCCGTGGCCGTACCGTGGCCGAAGTGGCCATCGCCTGGGTGCTCGCCTGGCCCGGCATCACCGGAGCCATCGTCGGCGCACGCAAGACCGCCCAGGTGGACGGCTGGATCGGCGCGGGATCGTTCGAGCTGACCTCTGCCGACATCGAGGAGATCGCCACCGCGATCACGGTCTCCGGCGCGGGCAGCGGCCCCGCCCGCCACGCATGAAGGAGACCGGGGCCATGTCTCTCGTCGTCATCGCTGAGTTCCTCGCCGCACCCGGGCAACACGACCGGCTCCGCACAGCGCTGGAGGCCATGATCGAACCATCCCTGGACGAACCCGGCTGCATGGCCTACCAGCCCTACACCGATCCCAACAACCCCGCCCGCATGGTGGTCGTCGAGCAATGGGCCAACCGGCAAGCCCTCGACGAACACTTCACCACCCCCCACCTCCACCACGCTCGGCAGGTACTCGACCAGATCCTCGCCGAACCCCTGACCATTCGGACGTTGGTCGAAGCCCCGACCGTATGAACGAGCCACCGCCGGGCACGCATCCCGTGCCCGGCGACGGCCTGTTCCGGCAAGCCGTCTGCACAGCTGATCGGCGGCGGGAAACGATCACCCGTCTGTGGGAAGCGATCTGTAACTCACTTCGTCGTCCCAGGTCAGTGAAACTCGAGAACACCCCCAGCGGTGTGACGAAACCCCGCGGTGCAGCATCTGCCACCAGACGACCCCCCGGCTACTGCTCCCGAGCCTGCCAGCAACGCGCCTATCGCAACCGATCAAAAGAGACAGCCCGCCCTGTGCATCGCTGACGACGGACCGGTGTGTGCACAGGACTTTGGACATCTGTCCAGCCGACTTCGGAAATCGACACATTGGTGAGGTGACGACCTGGGGCGGAGATCTTCAAAAACTCGCTTCAATAACCTCCGGTCTTCAATAACTCCGGAGACCGTTTTCTGAGAGGATCCGGGGTGTGACGAGCGCTCCCCTGTCTCGATTCCCGTAGTCCTCTGCACTGATTCCCGAAGTCCAGTTCACTGATCTGACGCGCCTCGATCTCCGCGCTTCGCGGTTGAGGGTCGCTTTTTGGTTTTCGGGGCGGCCGGATCTCAGTGGGTACGGCGCGGCGGGGCGAGGATGCCGGTGATCTCGGCGACGGCCTCGGCCAGGCTCTGGTCGGCGCACCACTGCCAGGCGACCGTCTGCTGGTGAAAGCGGCCGAGCGCGCCATTGGCCGCCTGCGCGGGGCTGGTGGCGGGCAGGGCCAGGCCTGCCGTCACGGTCTCGACCGTCAGCAGCGCCCTCATCGTGTTCACGCGTATTTCCTTGTGTTGGTGTGTATCACCAACGTAGGGATGGGCGGGGGCGCGGTTCGATCCCGCGGGCTGGCCGGCCGATGGTGCTGGCTACCGCACCACCATCGGCCGGCCAGCCCGCAGGAAGGAGGGTTAGGGCAGCGGGGTGGCTGCCTCGACCCGGTTGAGGTGCACGATCACGTCGAAGGCCGCTCCCAGGGCCAGCGGCCGGTTGAACTGCTCGGGCACGTAGGTGGCCGGGATGGTGAAGGTCGGACGGGCGGTGTCCAGCCACGCTCGGGTGGACGGGGTACGGCCGGCGCGGCGCAGGTCCACGTAGTAGTCGCGGTAGCGTACCCGGTCCAGGACGGCCTCGCTGCTGTCCGGGACGGGGGCGCCGGTGTCGAAGACGGCGACCTGGCCGGTCTTGGGGTCGATGGCGCGGAAGCGGCCGCTGTGGATGGTGGTGCCGATCGCCACATAGGAGGTGCCGGCCAGGGAGCGCAGGACGGCGCCCTGGGTGACCGGGTACTGGTGGGGCCAGGCCGAGACGTAGCCGATGTGCCCGTTGTGCGCGGCCGCCACGGTCTTGGTGCCGGTGTGGCGCTGCCACCACACGGTGTTCTCGGCCATGGCCCGGTCACGGTGACGGTGCAGGGCCGACCCGTCCAGTGCGTACATGGTGGTCATCTGGACGATGACGCGGGCCTCCTGCAGGACCGTCGGGCTCACCTTTCCGCTGTCGTCCAGCAGGCGGTAGGCGGCCTGAGCGTCGCCGGCCAGGGCGGCGCGCTGCTCGGCCGGCAGTGTGGCCAGGGCGTTCATCCGTTCGGCCACCCCGGCGGGCAGGGCGAGCAGGCCCGCGTAGCGGCGACGCAGTTCGGGCTCCAGCGACGGCTCGTGCTTCTCGGCCCAGGCGAGGATGCGCCGGTACTGCTCGGGGTGGACGTCGCCGATGTCGAATCCCATCACGCGCAGCTTGCGTGAGGCGGTGCGGTTGTAGTCGCGCATCCACTCATACAGGTCCATCCATTCCTGGGTCTTCCACGCGCCGTAGGACTGCTGGAACTCCTCGGCCATGATCGTGCGCAGGTCGCCCTTGCCGGTGCGCACGTACGCGTCCAGGCGGACGCCGGCCGACCAGGTCGCCTCCAGCGCCAGCGTGGTGAAGCCCTGGGTCTGCACTAGGTGCCGGAACATCCGGTGCCGCAGCGTGAACAGCTCCTTCGAGCCGTGCGTGACCTCGCCGATCCCCACGATGGTGGCGCCCTTGGTCATCGCCGACAACGCCCGCAGGTCGCGGGACTGACCGCTCGGGACGGTGCCGCGCAGTTCCTGGGCGTTGCGCTCAAGGTCCGCCACCACCCGCTCCTGGCCGGCGCCGACGGCCGCCGTGGAGACGCCGGCGGGGGCGGGGGTGGCGAACGCCGGAGCGCTCAGGCTCGTCAGACAGGCCGCCAGCGCCAGGGTGACCGGCACGGTACGACGCAGAGTGTTGCTCGACAAGACAGATCCTTACGTTGGGTGTCGGATGAAGCAATCACCAACGTAGGGAGCGGCGCGGGCGGTTTCGATCCCGCCCGCTGGCCGGTCGATGGTGGTGCTGGCTACCGCACGCCGCCCGCGGTCCAGCTCACAAGGCCGTTTCCCTGAGGCCGGGTGGCAGAGGCCGCTTCAGGCGCCGAGGTAGCGCAGCACGGCGGCGACCCTGCGGTCCATACGGTCGCTGGGAGCCAGGCCGAGCTTGGCGAAGATGTTGCGGATGTGCTTGTGCACCGCCCCCTCGGTGATCACCATCTTGTCGGCGATGGCCAGGTTGCCCAGTCCTTCGGCCATCAGCGCGAGCACCTCACGTTCACGCGGGGTGAACTCCTCCAGGGGGTCGCGGCGGCGGGTGAACAGCTGGGCCACCACGTCCGGGTCGATGGCGGTGCCGCCACCGGCGACCCGGTTCAGCGCCTCCAGGAACTGCTCGACCTTGCCGACCCGCTCCTTGAGCAGATAGCCGACCCCGTGCGTGCCGTCGGCCAGCAGGTCGGTCGCGAACGCCTGCTCGACGTGCGCCGACAGCACCAGGACCCCCAGGCCCGGCTGCAGGCGCTTGGCCGCCACGGCCGCCCGGATGCCCTCGTCCGTGTGGGTGGGCGGCATGCGCACATCCACCACCGCCACATCGGGCCGGTGCTCTTCGACCGCGGCCAGAAACCCCTCGGGGTCGCTCGCGGCCGCGGCCACCTCGATGCCCTCCCCGCTCAGCAACAGCACCAGGCCCTCGCGCAGCAGCGCGTCATCCTCAGCGATCACGACTCGCACGGCAGTTCCACCTCGATCACAGTCGGCCCCCCATCGGGGCTGGTCAGCGTCATTGTTCCGTCATGGGCCTCGACGCGGCGGCGGACGCCGGCCAGCCCGGTGCCCGCGTCATCGCGGGCACCGCCCTTGCCGTCGTCACGCACCTGGACGCGCAGCACCGGGCCGACACGTTCGACGAGGACCTCCGCGTGCTGGGCGCCGCTGTGTTTGCCCACGTTGGTCAGCGCCTCGGCCACGGTGAAGTAGGCGGCGCTCTCCACCGACAACGGCACCACGGCGAGCTCACCCACCCGCACCCGGCAGGGCACCGAGCATCCGGCGGCCAGCGCGTCCAGCGCGCCGGCCAGCCCCTTGTCCTCCAGGATCGGCGGCAAGATCGCGCGCACCACGCCGCGCAGCTCCGCCAACGCCTGCTCGGCCGCGCTCCTGGCACGCTCCAGGGCGTGCGCGGCCCGGGCGGGATCGCGCTGCAGAGCACGCTCGGCCGCGGCCACCGTGACCACGACCGCGTTCAGCCGGTTCTGCGCGCCGTCGTGCAGGGCCCGCTCGATCCGGCGCAGTTCGACGGCGTGCGCGCGCAGCGCCCCCGCGCGGGTCACGGTCAGCTGCGCGATGCGTTGCGACAAGTCGATCGAGGCGTGCGGGACCAGCAGTTTCCTGGCGGGCAGCGCCTGCAGGCGCGCCAGCGCAGGGAAGAGGCGGATCAGGGCGACCACGACGGCCAGGCCGATCACCGAGGTGGCGATCGCGCCCGGCCAGGTGGTGACCGGGACGGCGAAGTTGGTGAGCTGATCCTCGCGCGCCAGAAACTGCCAGTAGACCGGGTAGGTGACTTCCCGCAGCGCCGCCACCGGCATGAGCAGCCCGATCAGGCCGCAGGCCGGGCCCACCACGGCGTAGAGGACCAGCCAGCCCAGATCGCGCCAGGTCGCCGGGTCGGCACGGGCCGCCCGCATCCTGGCAGCCCAGCCTCGGGGCAACTGCTCGGCAGACATCTGGTACGGGCTGACGATCTCGACACCCGCGCCGGCCAGGCGCCTGCGTTCCCACTCGGCCGCGCCCCTGGTCATCGCGATCATCGCCGGCACCAGCGCCAGCCCGACCCCGACCAGGCTCAACGCGGCCACCACCAGCCAGCACAGCGCGACGACGACGGCCATGAACGCGGTGCCCAGCCCTCCGGCCAGCCGTTCCAGACTTTCAAGGATTCCCCGCAACACGGGCGCCATGGTAGGTGAAAGGGGACACATCTTGCTCCAGCCCGCTGTACCACGGCTCGGCAGCGTGCGGGATTTCCGCAGATCGGGCCCGTTTCTAGGGTTCTGGCCATGACCGACCCCTATCGCATCTCCAGCCCTGACTCCGACCGCGCCACGCCGCGGCCCACCACCTCCCGGCACGCAGCGCGCAAGCACGCGCTGAGCAAAGGCGCTCTCGCGCTGCGCGCCCTGCTCTGGCTCGTCCTGATGGCCAGCGCGGTCGTCAACCTGATCGCCAACAGCATCGGCCGCGCCTGGCCGCTCGGCCTGGCCTCGGGCGGCGTCGCCGTCGCGTGCATCGCCGCCCTCATCGTGCACCACGTGAGCAGGCGCAAGGCATGAACCACGTCGTCACCCTCACCGGCGTCACCAAGAAGTAGGCCCACTGCTCGGATAGCTATCACCGAAGGAAGGGCAGGGGCGTTCCCGCAGGTCGCAGTGTGTAGCCGATCCTCACTGGGGGCCGGGTTTCGGTCCAGGTGTTCGGGGATGAGTCCGGCCCAGGGCTGCGCGATAACGCGATGAGCGACGTCTCCCCAGCTCACAACGCCGAGTCCTGGAGCACCCGCGGGCCCACGCCGAGACCGTGCCGGAGCAGACAGGAGACCTGTATCTCGTAGCACCCCGCCAGGCGCTCCAGCCAGGAGGTCAGTGCCTCTCCCGGGGCGGGTGCCGGATGCATCGGCCACCGCCGCAGCGTCAGGTCGATCACGCCAGCTCGCGCTCGAACAGCCTCCGCCGCTCGCTCGGTCCGCTGGAGCCGACCAGCAGCAGGGTCCGGTCGTTGACGGCTTCCTCGCCGCAGGTGATCGCCGCGGCGGCCGCGCTGGTCAGCAGCGCGGTCAGCTCACCGATCGTGCCTTCACTGCGGGTGATGAGGTGTTCGGCCATCTCCGGTGTGGCGATCGGCGACGGCGAGCGCAGCGGGAACGCCGCGGCGAAGCTGGCCAGCAGTGACCGTGCCTCCTCATCGGTCTGCCATCGCGGCAGGACGAACGGCTCAAGCCGGTTCTCCAGCTGATCGTCCGATCGGATCGCCAGGTAGGCGTCCCGGGCGCCGACTCCCACCAGCGGGATCTTCAGCTGATGTCAGTGCCCCGCGGAGTGGATGCCAGTACGGCTCACACACGTTCGCTGGCCGGACCGCACCGCGTATCACCCCTGGTGTGTCGGCCAGCTGTCACGAGGTCGGCAAGATGCGCAGCACCTCGTCGATCTCGCGCGGAGGATCGGCCTGCCTGCGAGGTTCCAGCTGGCCAGTGACCGCGGGGCGCACCGCACATCGCCCCGGGGGTGCGGCGAGGGGGCGTCCGGCGGCTGTGAATACCCTGGGGTGCTCATTCGCACGTCCAACACGCCGGGGAGTCTCCACCGTGTCTCGCGCCGTCGCTTGCCTTCGCCTTCGAGATTCGGGCCCAGATCGCGCCGACGCTGCACATTGGCCACGGCGACGGGGAACGCACCGAGTTCACCCCGATCGTCGGCGGAACCGTCACCGGCCCGCGGCTGCGCGGCACGGTGCTCCCCGGAGGCGGTGACTGGCACAGCACCCGCGGCGAGGTGTGCGAGCTGGACGCGCGCTACCTGATCCAGGCCGACGACGGCGCGGTCATCGACATCGTCAACCGCGGCTACTACCGGCCTGGTCCGGAAAGCCCGGACCAGCACGACGAGGGCCTCCAGGTGACGCACGCCGGCCTCTACTACCGGACCTCGCCCGTCTTCCGTACCGACGCCGCCGCCCACCGATGGCTCGCCGAGACCGTGTTCGTCGGACTCGCCCGCCCCGAAGGCGAGAGCGAGGACGTCGTCGCGATCCGCATGTACGAGGTGCTCTAGCCCGCCCTGCGGCAGCGGAACGGCCGCCCTGTCGGTGTCCGTCCGTGACCGCCGGCTCGCTCCGGAGCTCAGGGGGCAGAAGCTGCGGCGACGCTCGGAATGCATGCGCCTGGACGGCCGGATCCGGCTCATACTGCCCGTGTCGCCGCCAGGAAGGGGCATGTCCGGAGGCGACACCAAGGTGTGACGGAGAGGCAGTACGACTACCCGCGGCCGGAGGTGTTCCGCGCCTGGACGGCTCCAGAGGAGATGGCGCAGTGGCGCGGCAGTCCCGGTTCGCACGTGGAGCCGGATACGGTCACGTCCGATCTGCGGCTCGGCGGACGTCACCACCACGTCAAGGTCCGTGACAACGATCCCACTACCCGGGTGACGACCAATGCGGTATTCATCGAGTACTTCGAGCCGGATGTCTTCGTCGCACGCCAGCGGATCACGGGTGACCCTGGCATCGACCAGGCCACCAGCCCGCGAACCGGCGCAGCCGGTACGTCCGCTACGACACCGACGAGGAGGAACACGGCGGCGTCAACGATATCGCCACGGAGTGGCCCGGTCTGCGCGGCACCATCTTCACCAGCGACATCGAAGCGGTCTGTCCGGTCGCCGGCAGCTTCAGCGACATCTACCTGTTCAAGGGCGACCAGGTCATCCGCTACGACGTCCGCAACGAAACGGTGCTCCACGGCGGCCCCTGGGACATTTCCGTCGCCTTCCCCGACCTGAAGGACACCACCTTCGACTCCGGCCTGTCGGCCGCCTGCCTGGTTCCCGGCCTTGTCGGCGCCTTCACCGTGTTCTGCGTCTTCAAGGGCGACCGCTACATGCGCGTCCGCAAGCAGAGCTTCCAGCCCGGGCCGGCCACCGCTCACCCGCCTCTCGCACAGGACCTCACGGTCTGAGCGAGAGGCGCCCGGCACGCTGGCACGACAGCGTAGGCCCGAAAGTCGAGCGTATGGCGTTAGGTCGGCTCCCGGTCGCGGGGCTGGCGGGCTCTGTACTCCTGGGCACGGGCGGCGAGTTCCCGGAAGAACACCGGTGGTGGTGTGACCTGGCCCTCGCGCCCGATCGGGGAGGGTGCCAGCGGTATGAGCAGATCGGTGTTGGGTGAGTGCAACCACAGGGCAACCTGGTAGAGCTCGGGGATCCGCAGGAGTCGGAGATCGAACCCAGCCAGTTGGAGCTGCGGCAGGGCTCGTGCGGCTCTGACCGCGGTCGCGGTGGCTCCAACGGATGAGCTTCTGTAGAACGTGGGCGGGAAGGTGCGTTCCGGCGTCTCGGAGACTTCGGCGCCGGCGAGCACATTGCCGCCGGACTCCAGCAGGAATCGCCAGCCCACCGGCTGCGCCGTTTCCAGGCCGCCGCCGGCCTCGATGTCTCGGACGAGCAGGGCGAACACCCGGTGTGGGGTGGACACCTCCACGTCATCCGGGGCGATCTCGCCCAGCAGTTTCGGGCCCTCTCCGCCGGCTCTGGCGATTAGGCCGAGCTGGGAGCGTGTTTCGTCCCGGATCCGTCCCGGCGGTTCAGGCATGTTCAACGGCATTGCAAAGCTCCCTGAGGCTAGTTTCGGCGAGTCTTGAAGGTCCGGTTCCAGGTGCCGTTCGCGCCGCCCGGGTAACCGCCGAAGAGCGTCTCCCATGCGATCCACATGATGGGGCTGTCCTCCATGCCCGCGTATACCCCGCCCGTGTCCTCCCACGGGTCATGCACCCATACGTGCACCAGCTCACCGGTCTGCGGGCGGTAGCTGTACCCCCAGATGTTGACGATGTGGCCGGAGAGGCCGCCACCCCAGCCGATGTTCATCATGACTGGGCGTCCGGCGTCTATCTCCGCTTTGACCTCGTTCTTCGTCAACTCCCTGAGCCTTCTCACCTCCACCCACCTGTTGCCCACCCACGTCGCGTCGACGGAATATCTGTCACCGTCGGCAACGGGGACCTGGACCCCGGCTTGCTGCAGCGGCCCGAAATCCGGCCACCAGCCCTGGTTGCAGTCCCCGCGTAACTCGCCATCCGGGCAGCAGCGGAACGGTCGCTGGTCGGCGAGCCTGGAGTCGTCCCTGTTGAGGACTGCGGCGGCGAATCCGCACTGGGTCCAAACCTGCGCGTTGGCGTAGA
Source organism: Nonomuraea sp. NPDC003727 (assembly GCF_053586935.1). NCBI lineage: Bacteria > Bacillati > Actinomycetota > Actinomycetes > Streptosporangiales > Streptosporangiaceae > Nonomuraea > Nonomuraea sp. NPDC003727. The sequence goes on along the minus strand of NZ_JBSFNE010000025.1, from coordinate 50,657 downwards.
AGTTCGCGATGCTGATCGTCGTCGCGTTCCAACACCAGAGTGTTTTTTCCTGGTATTGACGCCAGCGCCAGTATGTCGAGCCGAGACTCTTGACCATTACGCTCTCGTCTGGTTGTGACACGCGACGTCATCCCTTCACTAGGCCGGTTACGTCGCCGCCGTCTTCTCGTAGAAGCCCCACCGTTGCGCCTCCTGACCGGGGCCCGGGAGGGCCCACGCCGCTGACGTTAGAGAGCCACAACTGCGCTCACAATAGTCACAATCCGTCAGGCTGGACCGAAACAAACAGAGTGGGACTCACATTTCAATTGCGGGCCGCTCATTACGTCTCGGCTTCCGCTCGGCCGCGACCAGCAGCGCCCCCGCACGGACTTGTCCCCTTGGCGCGAACCGCGAGGTCCGGGTCGAAAGCGCCCAAGCCTCGGCCTGGTCGCACAGGGAGATCGCATCGGCTCTGCCACTCCCGCCCCATCAGCCTCGAAAGAGGACTGCCGTGAACGTCGCCGTCTCGTGGCCTCATCCGGCCACCGGCGCAGCATGTGTGACAGCGTCAGCCAGGCGATAACGTCGAGACGCGTCCTCGAGGTCGCCGCGGTGCTCGGGCCAGCCGGTCGCGACCTGCGCGCCCGGTGGTTCGGCAGGGGCCGCCGGCGACGGCGAGGCTCTGGCGCAGCCTCGCCCCGCCCTCGTAGGTGGTGATGACCAGACGAGCCTGCTCGACGACCCCGGCCCACCGGATACGACCTGGGTCCACGACCCGGTTCTCCCTGAACGAGGTCGTTCTCAGGCGGCGGCGAGGTCCGGATCACGCTCATTTGGGGCTCATGACACGTTTCTTACCGGCACCCCAGCAGCCAGCGCAGGAACGCGGTCAGCACCTGCAGCCGGGTCTGCCGGGTGCTGGCCGGCGGGGAGTCGGCCAGCCAGGCGGCCACCACGTTCCAGGTGAGCCGGTCCATGGCGTCGACGAGGTCGACGTCGGCGCCGGGTACCTCGCCGCCGTCGTGCCGGGCCCGGCGCGGCCGCAGTCCGGCGATGTCGCCGACGCTGGCCACCAGCGGCGCCGGCGGTGCCAGTCCCGATGCTGGCTGGAGGTTGACGGTCCGGCGGGTGGTCGGATCCGCAGGGGCCGTCCCCAGCTTCCGGAGCGCTGCCGGGGGCATGTACCGCGGTCGGCTCGATCACATCGCCGCTCGCCGGACCCGTCGGCGCCGCGGCGGACATGACGCCGAGGTCGGCGGTGGCCCGGATCGGCTGATCATCTGTTGTCCTGGGCGGTGTGGGGCCGCTCGGCTGCTCGAGTGCCGCCCCCTGTGTCACGCCGGGCCGGACTGGCGGCCAGCTGGGCATCGCGGCGGGCGAGCAGCTCGGGCAGCGAGGCGTGCAGCGGCGGCCAGTGGCACCGGGCCGGATCGACGGCGCCGCCGGGCAGCCGTCCGTGCAGCAGGCTCATCCGGACACCGATGTGCTCCGGTCCGACCACGGCCAGCCAGCCGGCGCACAGGCGGAAGGGGTGGGCGGTGTCCGGCTGGTCCTTGTGGCAGGCCATGCGCGGCGCCGAGGTCAGCCGTGCCACGTCGGCGGCCGTGGTGTCGTCGCGGCGCATCACGCCCCGCTGCGCGCGGCGCAGCCGCATCATGTCCTCCTCGCTGGACGCGGTGTTGTACGTGGTGGGCCAGTGGCATTCGGCGCGGCATACCCGGATCTCGGCACCGGGCGGATACAGGCTGTGCGATGGCTCGGGATGCGGGCGAGCGGTCCGTGGCCCGCCTACGTACCCGCCGTTGGGACCGTTGGTCGCCCGTGGGCGTAGCGGTTGCGCATGGCGTCGCTGGCCGCAGGACCCGCTGCGAAGACGTAGGCATGGCTGTCGTCGAGTCGGCGGCCGGTCCTGGCGTCAACGACCACGGGCTCGACCTCCTCGCCGCTTTCCGCGTCGACGAGAATCATGCTGCGTTCGTGCGGCTCCAGCCGGGAATTGCCCCACGCGGCCAGGGCGACGATTACCGGGCGCAGGGAGCGCCCGAGGTCGGTCAGCACGTACTCGCGGCGGACCGGGTTGGTCTGGTAAGGCCGACGCTCCAGCAATCCGTCCGTCACGAGGGACTTCAGGCGGGCCGAGAGCATGCTCGAGGAGATGCCCAGGTTCTCATGGAACTGATCGAAGCGGGTGTAGCCATCGAAGGCGTCGTGGAGGATCAGCAGCGTCCACCACTCGCCGACATGCTCCACCGTCGTGGACAGCGGGCACTCCCGGTCCTCCAGCCTGATGCGGCTCACCACGGTTACCATCCCTTCGGTTACTGCTAAAGTCGAAGTCAGTAGCTTCTACTTTAGCAGTAACCGAGCGTCGCACCGTATGTGCGCACCAGGGATCGGAAGACACCATGACCAGCCCCATCAACGAATCACTCGAAGGCCGCCGCGCCCTGGTCACCGGCGGCACCAAGGGCACTGGAGCCGCCATCGCCCGGCGGCTCGCCGAGGCAGGCGCCGACGTGCTTGTCACCGCCCGCAGCCGCCCCGACAAGGTCGAGGATAAGACCTTCATCGCCGCCGACCTGTCGACCGCCGAAGGGGCCGACCGGGTGATCGCCGAAGTGGGAGCACGCCTGGAAGGTGTCGACGTCCTGGTCCACACGCTCGGCGGCTCCGAGGCGCCGGCCGGCGGATTCGCGGCGCTCGGCGAGGAGGACTGGGCAAAAGAGCTCAACGTGAACCTGCTGGCCGCCGTCCGCCTGGACCGCGGCCTTTTGCCTGGCATGATCGCGAGCGGCAAGGGCGTGATCCTGCACGTCACCTCGATCCAGCGCCGCATGCCACTGTGGAACGGCACCCTGGCCTACGCAGCAGCCAAAGCGGCGCTGACCACCTACAGCAAGGGCCTGGCCAACGAGGTCGCCCCACATGGTATCCGTGTCAACACCGTTTCTCCGGGCTTCATCCAGACCACCGCCGCCGACAACCTGGTCGCCCGGATCGCCCAGGAGGCCGGCGTCACGCAGGAAGCCGCCCTGGGGCGGCTCATGGACTCGCTCGGCGGCATTCCCCTCGGCCGCCCCAACCGACCGGAGGAAGTTGCTGAACTCGTCGCTTTCCTCGTCTCCGACCGCGCCTCGGCCATCGTCGGCGCCGAACACGTCATCGATGGCGGCACCACCCCCACCGTCTGAGCCCCAGTTAAGAGGACCGTCATGCCGAGCCATCAGCCCCACACCATCGCCCCGAGCGACTTGCCCGAGACGATCGCACGCTACCTGAGGGCCCACAAAGACCACGACACCGCCACCGCAGTCACCGCCTTCACCAGCGACGCCACCGTGACCGACGACGGCAGGACGTACCAGGGCGCCACGGCAATCGAACAGTGGCTGAACCGCTCCGCCACCGAATTCACCTACACCATCGAGCTCACCGATGCGCAGCAGACTGATCCGACCCACTACGTCGCCACACACCACCTCGAAGGCAACTTCCCTGGAGGCAGTGTCGACCTGCGCTATCAGTTCGCCCTCCGCGACGACCTGATCGAGCGTCTGGTCATCGAGACCTGATCGCCTGGGCGTCTCGATCCCGCACTCGGATGAGCCCTTCCGTCCGGCGGCTTGGCCGCGCTTTCATGAAGCCTCCGCCTGGTGCAGGTGCCCCCAGGTACGTGCCCCGGCGTAGGAGGCACCGAAGCGCGGTCAGATCCAAGTACGGTGCTCAGTCACAGTTGGAGGCCGAGCCCGGTCTTGGCGATGAGACCCTGGAGGAGGCGGGAGCGGTACCGCATGCGTTTGAGCCGTGTCTTCACCAGCGCGGTGAGCTGCTCGAGGCTGTGTTTCGTGAGGTTGGCCAGCGACCTCTTCAGGTGCGACCACACGCCCTCGACGGGGTTGAGCTCGGGAGCGTACGGCGGCAGCTGATAGACGGTCAGCCATAATCGGGCGGCGATCAGCTCGTGCATGGCGCGGCTGACGTGCGTGTTCAAGTTGTCCCAGACCAGGACGATGGCGCCGCCGAGCTGCTGGTGCGCGGCATCCAGCAGGTGGGCGTAGTCGGTCTCGGTGAAGCCCTTGCGACGGCCTTTAGCGGGACCGCGGTCGAGGTGGATGCGGTAGATCAGCCGTGATCTGCGGCCGGCCTTGGTGCAGATCAGCGCTGCCATGGAGACGCGTTTGGTGCCTGCGGCCGTAACCCGCACCACCGGGGTGTGGCCCCGTCGGCCCCAGGTGCGACCCTTGGGCGGCCTCAGGCCCTGGCCGGCCTCGTCCTCGAAGCAGAGCCAGGCGCCCAAGTCCGCCGCTTTCTTTTTTATCAGGGGCCACTGCTCGTCCTTCCAGGCGGCGATCTTCGCCTCGTCCCGCTCGGTGGCCTTGCGGGAGGGCACCTGCACACTCCAGCCGATGCGGTGCAGCAGCAGGTAGAGCCGGCCAGGGTGTACTCGACGCCGAACCGGCGGAGCACGATCTCGGCGATCCGGACCAGCGTCCAGCACTGGTCACTCCAGCCGGACGCGACCGGTCCGGCATCCAGCACGGTCTCCAGAACGCGGAGTTGTCCCGGATCGAGCTTGCAACGGGCGCCGCCGGGGCCCCTGGAGGCCAAGGCCTGCCGACCGTCCAAAGCCAATGCCCGTCGCCAGCGATTCGCCGACATCCGGGTCACTCTGAACCGCCGGGCGACCTCCCGGTCACTGGCCCCGGCTTCGATCAGGTCAGCGGCTGCGAGCCGGACTTGCTCACGCCGAGCCCGTTCCACGGCCGTCAATCCACCGCCATCGGGATACCTCATTCTTCCGGCATAGCGCGGCCCACGACACCCGTCACGACCGGACGTAACCCGCACCGTTAAAGATCTCTAGCAGCCGCTTTGCCATGATCAGACTGACCTGCAAGTCGTTGGCGGGCTTTGAAGCGCCGCGAACTCCTGGGTATGGTCGCGCGCCTTGGGGCGGCAACGACCATGCGGTCCCGCTCGGGGGCAGTCCGGGCAACGCTACTCAGCTGGGTAGCACGGCGAAGGGGTGATCGAAGACGTATTTCCAGCTGCCATCGGACTGGCGGCGGGCGACCTCGGCGGTTCCGGCGCGCAGCTCGACCGGACCTCCGCTGGGATCGATTCCGCCGACGAGGTGGAAGTCGATGCCGCCCATGGCCAGATCGCCGTGCCGTACCCAATAGCGGGGCTTGAAGGTGATCGTCCCGCCCAGGCCGAGGAGCCGGCGCAGCGACTCTTCGATGGCGGACAGTCCGGTGATGGGAGCCTGGTCCGGCCCGGGCACCAGCACCGCGTCCGGCTCATACAGCTCGAGCATCGAGGCGAGGTCACCGGCATTGAAGGCCTCGGCCCAGCGAATGTTGATCTCTTCTGGCTGCGACGCCGCGGTCATGATGGACTCCCAAGCGATTGGATCGGTTGACGGGCATGGTGGTGCTGCGATTCGACAGCCCAGGTCGTTGCGCTCGGAGCGGCCGTGAGATGGCGCCGGATCCGGTCGACGAACGCCCGGGTGCTCGGCAGCTCGCGGTGGAGGGCGAGTGCCCGTGCGGAGGTGAAGGTTTCCAGCACCAGGAGGCGGGCATCGTCGGTGGGGTCGCACAACACTGTCGCACCGAGGCAGTCCGGCTCGCGAGCCCATTGCCGGCTGATCACCATTAGTTCGTCGAGCAGGGACGTTCTGGCCTCGGGCCGAGCGTGGAGTTCGACCAGGGCCACCACCGGAGCGGCGTCCACTCGATCCCCCGCGGACGCGGAGGTTGGGTCCGACCCGGAATCGAAGGCGGATATAGGGGGCATAACGGGCATTTCCTCCTGAGGAGGGACTCTGGAGTCGTTGCATTGGGATCAATGCATTGACTTCAATGTAATGGCATCAATGTAATATGAGCAAGTCCTGGCTCACATGTAACGGGAGGGGGGCGGGAGGCGTGTCCAGCGAGCAGGCCGGATCGGCCGACCTCGGCGATCCGCCGTACCCGGTGAGCGCCGTCGATCTGGCCGACGAGTTCGGCCGCACCGCGAAACTGCTCGGCGGCCGACTCACCAGCAGGCTGGCCGGCCACGATCTGTCGATGCCCCGGGCTCACCTGCTGGTAGCGCTGATCCGGTCCGGCCCGCAGCGGGTCACCCAGCTCGCCAACCAGATCGGCGTCACCCAGGGCACCGCCTCCACGCTGGTCGACGCCCTCGTCCGCGAGGGACTCCTGGAGCGGTGCACCGACCCGCTCGATGGACGCGCCACCCGGCTGGCCGTCACGGACCTCGGACACGAACGAGCGCAGGCATGGCTGCATGACTACGAGCTTGCGGCCGATGAGATCTTCGGGACGCTGTCCGACCGGCAGCGTTCCGCTCTGCTCGTGGCCCTGCGCCTACTCTCCGCCGCCAAGTCGCCCTCCGATGGATGACGCAGGACGGGAGTCTGATCAGTGCATTTCGAGCCCGGTTGGCTGACACCGCCAGCTACGGGGTGCCGCTCCTCGGTGTCGAAAGCCGCACTCCGCGCTTGCCTGAACAACTCCTTGCGAGTTGATCCAGGAGGCTCCTCGTAATCGCCGTAGTCACTCCCTCGGTAGTACTCCGCGGCTGGGTTGATACCAGCGAGCTCACACAACGGGGCCTTGTGAGCTACCAGTTGGCGTCGCTGATGGGCTGCAGCTCGAACTTCTCGTGGTCGCCGGCGCCGGCGACCCACCGGATCACACCCCTGGCGCCCGCGATGTCGACGACCTGGCCGGAGTGCTTGACGATCAGCGGGGGTAGGCGTCGGTGATGCAGGTGTACGGGTCGCGCACCACCCACGCGGTGAGTGGGGTGCCGTCCAGCCGTGTCAGGACGTACTTGTCCTCCTTGTACCAGAGTCTCGGCCACGCGCTTGCCTGCCGGGTAGGTGCGCGAGACGGTGTCGGTCCGGGACGACTCGGCGGAGATGTGTCCCGCGTCATGATTTCTGGCAGAGGTCCATGCTTGTCCTCTGACCAAGGAGTCCGTGATGCCCCAACCCCCCGCGCTCCCGGTCGATGAGAAGGTCCGGATCGTGCTGAGCATCCTGGCCGGAGAGATGACGGTGGCCCAGGCCGCCCGCCGCGCCAGAAAGCTGCCGGTCCGCGGCCGTGGCCGGCGCCTCCATCGCGGCGGGACTCATCGGAATGCACCCTGCTCGTCAGCCTCCCGCAACCAGCCCGAGGACACCCCGTCCCCCTCCAACCCTTCATACCAGTTCTCCATGCGGGCGTAAGGGATCGCGAAGATGGCGCCGATCGACACCTTGACCGACCTTCTCTATAGAGGGTCAGCACAACAGGGCGAGAGGATGATCGCGTCGACCCCGAGAGCGGCGGCGCATCGGATGATGGCCCCGACGTGTGCATGCGGCGACCAGGTCGACATCGGGCCGGCTGCCGCGCCTCGCTGCACGACCGGCCGCCGCGCGCCTCGCTCCACGACACCCAAGGCGATCGGACCAGGAAGCGGGGGCGCCCCAGTCGAGGTCACGCTGCCGCATGGCAGCATTCTTATGAAGATCGGCATTCCTGTTACTCGCGGTGGGCGCCGCCGTGGAGCAGGCTGGCGGCAGCGCCTGACCCCGATGGCGAGGGTCCATGTCCGACGAACGAAGAGGAAGGACCCTCATGCCTTTCGCGCCCGTGCGTACACGTGCCGCTGTCTGCGTTCTGCTGCTGATGCTCTCGCTGAGCTCCTGCCGGGAAGAACCTGAGCGGCGGACCGCGCCGGCCTCCCCCACCACCGACCTCGCCGTCTCCACGTCGCCGGCACCCAGGAAGAGCGTGCCGGAGCGCGGGCCCGTGCTGGCGGGGCCGGGCACCGTGTGCGGTGAGATCCAGCCGCCCAACGGCGGCCCGATGGCCGCGGTCGCGATTCTCGAAGGACGCGCCGACTGCCGGGCGGCCGTTCGGACCTTCCGTTCCTATTACCAAGCCGACACTCCCAAGCAGGGCAGTGCGGGGGTGGCGACCGTCGGCGGGTGGCGTTGCGCCAGCAACTCCGCCGCTCAGGCGAACACCACCGGGCGGCTTTCCTCCTGCCGGAAGGCCGCCGCCACCATCGTGGCGGACGTCATCCCCTGACCGCCGCAGGTCCACGATCCGCCGATCAGCCTGACAGGGCTGTCCCGGGCGGGGCCACGGCCGGCGGCCCGCCGTACGGAAACTACGGTTCGCCCTGTGGCGGCGCCGTTCTGGGTGGCCGCTCCGGGCCCTGTTCCGGCGTGGACGTTGCGCGGTAGCCGAAGACGGCCGCCTCCAGCGCGGCCATGGCCAGCAGGAAGGCCAAACCCCCGACCGGGAGCGCCACCAGGATGACGAACGCCGTGGTGAGCATGCGCCCATCCCCCTCAGGCCTGCCTCTCCGCAGTCGTCGCTCTACCCGAACAAATCCGCATTAAAGGGACATCTATGTAGATAACCCCTCTTGTTCGCGGAGATAGCTGCGGAGGAGCGCCCAGCAGCAGACAGGGCGGCCGACGTCAGTCGGCGGCGAGAGGGCTCGCGGGCGGCCGGGCGGATGCCCCCGGGCCACCCTCCTGCGGCCGTGGCCGTAGGAGGGTGGAAGGGCAGGTCGACCGGCTCCCGCGGCCACGCTGGGCGTCTCGCCGAGCGGCGGCTTCGTCAGGGCATCCGGGGTTACGCCGCTGGGCAGCCCTGTCGGCGGTATTTGCCTGGGGCCGTGCCGTACTCGCGTTTGAAGGCGTTGGCGAAGGCGAACTCCGAGCCGTAGCCTACCGTGGCTGCGATCTCGCTCAGCGCGGCGTCGGAGTCGCGGAGCATGCGCGCGGCCGTGCCCAGCCGCCACCAGGTCAGGTAGGTCAGCGGCGGCTGCCCGACGAGCTGGGTGAACCGGCGGGAGAACGCCGCGCGGGACAGCCCGGCACGGCGGCCCAGCGACTCGACCGTCCAGGGGTGGGCGGGGTCGCGGTGGATGCCGTCGAGTGCGGTGCTGATGGCGGGGTCGGCCAGCGCGGCGGCCCAGCTGTCGACCTTGCAGTGCTCCGTCGAGGCGTCGAGCCAGGCGCGCAGGATGTACAGCAGCAGCATGTCCAGCAGTGCCGACACCACCGTGTCCGCGCCGGGCCGCGGGTCGTCGATCTCCTTGCCGAGCAGTTCGACGGCGGCGCGCAGCTCGGTGTTGTGCCCCACCCTGGCAGGCAGGTGGATCATCTCGGGCAGCCCTCTGAGCAGCGGATGCGCGCGGCTGGAATCGAGCTGGTAGCCGCCGCAGAGCGTGACGGTGACGGGCCCCGTGCCCTCCATGGAGGCGGACGCGAACAGCTCGGCCTCCCCGTACGGGTCGCAGTCGGGTTCGGCGATCGGGCTGGTGGGCGAGTCGGCCAGCGCGTAGCCGTGCCCGTGCGGGAAGAACAGCACGTCGCCCGTGCCCACGGGGATCGGTTCGTCCTCAGGCGGGACGGCCCAGCACGACCCCTGCAGCACCACCTGGAAGCCCGCCGAGCCCGGGGCTGACGGGAACCGGAGACCCCAGGGCGCCGACCATTCGACCCGGGCCGATCGCGGCCGGCCCATCCGCATCGAGGCGATCACGTCGCTCAGCACGTCCACGGAACCAAGTCTAGCTACGAAGACGATGGCGTATGAATCGGAGATGGAAACGTATTGGCTGTCTTCCACCGGCCTCCTACGGTTGACGGCATGACAAGAGTCCTGGTCAGCGGGGCGACCGGCACGATCGGCCGCCCGCTGGTGACCCAACTGGAACACGCGGGCGCCGACGTCCGCACGGTGACGAGGCAGTTGACCGACCCGGCCGCGCTCCGGGCGGCTCTCGACGGCGTGGACGCGGTCTTCCTGCTGTGGCCGTTCGCCTCGGCCGAGGGCGCCCGCGAGGTGCTGGAGCTGATCGGGGCCCGGCGGGTGGTCTACCTGTCCTCGGCCGCCGCCCGCCCGCACGAGGTCGAGATCGAGCGCCTGATCGCCGGGACGGCGCGGGAGTGGACGGTGCTGCGCCCCCACGCGTTCGCGGCCAACACCCTGCGGTGGGCCGAGCAGGTCCGCGCGGGCGTCGTGCGGCAGCCGTACGGCGAGGCGACCCTTGCCCCGATCCACGAGCGGGACGTCGCTGCCGTCGCGGTGCGCGCGCTGCTCGACCAGGGGCACCACGGCGCGGTCTACACGCTGACCGGACCCCGGCCGCTGACCCGGCGCGAGCAGGCGAGCACGATCGGCGCGGCGATCGGCCGGCCGCTGCGCTGGGAGGAGGAGCCTCCGGAGGAGTCCAGGCAGCGGCTGCTCGGCCTGGGCCTGCCGCCGGCGGCCGTGGACGAGATGCTGCGCGGTCTGGCCGAGCCTGGCCCGACCACCAGGACCTTCCAGGAGATCACCGGAGCGCCCGCGAGCACGTTCGAGGCGTGGGCGAGCGAGCACGCCGCCGGCTTCCTCGGCACCATGCGGGCCGCCCGCATCCACGAGTACGGCGACGCCTCGGTGATCTCGCTGGACGAGGTGCCGGTGCCGAGGCCCGGGCCGGACGAGGTGCTCATCAGGGTGGCCGCGACCTCGTTCAACCCGTCGGAGGTCGGCCTGCGCATGGGCCTGTTGCGGGGCGTGTTCCCCGTCACGCTGCCGTACACGCTCGGCTTGGACGTCGCGGGCACCGTGGTCACCGGGGCGGGTGACTTCGCGCCCGGCGATCGGGTGATCGGGCTCATCGACGGGGCGGCGGCGGAGTACGCGGTCGCGCCGGCCGGCCTGCTGGCCAGAGCGCCGGAGCGGATTCCGCTGGCGGACGCGGCGGCCGTCCCGGTGGCCGGGCTCACCGCGTGGCAGGCGGTCTTCGAGCACGCCCGCATCGGTCCCGGCAGCCGGGTGCTGATCAACGGGGCCGGTGGCGGTGTCGGGTTGTTCGCGGTCCAGCTGGCCAAGCACGCGGGGGCGCACGTGGTGGCGACGGCGAGCCCGCGCAGCGCCGCGGCCGTACGCGCGCTGGGCGCCGACGAGGTCGTCGACTACACCAGCACCGGCCTGCCGGGCGGCAGCGACGTGCTGATCAACCTGGTGCCGGGGGTGCCCGCGTCGGTGACCGGGCTGGCCAGGCGGTTCGTCTCGATCACCGAGCCGATCGAGCATCCGCGTGCCGTCCGGTTCGTGGCCCGCAACGACCCGGGCCAGCTGGCCGAGCTGGTGGCGCTGATCGACAAGGGCGTGGTGAAGGTCGAGGCGGACGCGCGCCCGCTGGAGTCCCTGCCGGACGTGCACCGTGCCGCCGAGCGCGGCGCTGTTCGCGGAAAAGTCATCCTGAAGGTAGAGAAATGATCAGAATTGGCATCATTGTCGGCAGCACGCGGCCGGGACGCAACGGCGAGGCCGTCGCCCGATGGGTCCACGACCACGCGGTCAGGCGCGGCGACGCGCACTACGAGCTGGTCGACCTGAAGGACTACGACCTGCCCCACCTCGACGAGCCGCTCGCCGCTGCCACCGGTGTCTACGAGCACCCGCACACCAAGGCCTGGTCCGGCACCATCGCCGGCCTCGACGGCTTCGTCTTCGTGACACCCGAGTACAACCACTCCACCAGCGGCGCGCTCAAGACCGCCATCGACTTCCTGTTCGCCGAGTGGCACGACAAGGCCGCGGGCGTGGTCGGCTACGGCGTCAGCGGTGGTGTCCGGGCGGCCGAGCACCTGCGGCAGGTGCTCGGCCAGGTCAAGGTGGCCGATGTGCAGGCGGCCGTGGAACTGCACCTGCACGCCGACTTCCAGGACTTCACCACCTTCAAGCCCGCCGCGCACCAGGACGACATGCTGAGCAAGCTGCTCGACCAGGTGGTCTCGTGGAGCACGGCGCTGCGACCACTCAGAGCGTGAGGTGCCGCGTCACTGCCGCCGGTGGCGAACGGCCTCAGCCGAGGCTGACGTGTTCGTGACAGAACCGCCTGCTTCCTTGACCAGGAGGCGGGCGGCTCCCCATGTGCGTGACCGTCGCCATTCCCGGCGAATACTCGCGCATGTGATACGTCAAACAAAGGTCTGCGCATGCCCCTTTATCGGAAATCCACAGCGGTCGCGGAATAGGGGCCTCGACCACATGGTTGCAACGCTTATCACGAAATAACCGGATTCATCACACAATTCCGGTACACCAGCCCGGGTCTCACACCCAGGGCACAATTGATTCGACATGGAGTGATCTCGATGACCAGCCTGAAGCACGTTCTCGCAGCCGGAACAGTAGCGATGTTCGCCCTCGCCGCACCCGTGACGCTGGCCGCCCAGCCCGCCGGTGCCGCCACCGTGCCCGCTCACGTGGTCCAGCTCGACGGCGGTGGCAGCGCCAACGGCGCAGCCAATGGCAGCAGCGGCATCCACTGACAAAGGATGAACATTCGCAACCCAAGAAACAATTACCGAAAAGGTGAAAACCCGCCGGCAGAGAAACGCAGAGGCGTCGGAGGCCATACCTCCGACGCCTCTTTGCATTCCTGTCGCCGGCGGTCGACATCATCCGCGAGTGACGCAGGAAAACGGGCCCCGAGGAATCGGGGCTCTTCGCATGGAATCATGCGGCCACCAGGGCCCTTCGCCGACGATCGCGGGTGCATGAACCTTGATGTCAGAGTGCGTTACGTGAGCTGACGCCCTTTTCTGATTCCGTAGGTCTGCTCGACGACCCATCGTTTCGGCTGGGGCACGAAGCCTTTGTCGGCGGGGTTGCGTTCGACGATGTCCACGGCGATCCCCAGGCTGGCGCCATGGGCGACGACCGTGTCCTTGAACCCTTGGTCGACCAGCGCTTCGGTCACGCTGCCCTCGGTGACGACGGCGGCCTGGTCCAGCGGGGCGATCCCGGCCGTGTTCTCGTGGGCTGAGGCCGCGAGCACGACGACCGCGATGACCAGGCCCAGCACGTCTACGGCCAGGCCTCGCTTGCGTCCCGGCACCTTCTTGGCGACGTCCCGGCCGGTCGCGGCGGCGGGGACGCCAGCCGCGACGTGGACGCTTTGGGTGTCCAGTACGACCAGGCTCGGGTCGGCTGATCGGCCCTTCTTCTCGCGCAGGTGCCGGCGCAGCAGGTCATGGATCGTCTTTTCGGTGCCGTCGTCGCGCCATTTGGCGAAGTAGTAGTACGTCGCGCCCTTGGGCGGCAGATCGTGCGGGATCCCTGGTAGCGGATCGCGTTGACGATCTCCCGCAGCGCGTAGTTGCCTTCGAGGCCGCTGACCGAGGGGTGCGCGGCCTTCCATGCCGTGAGGACCGGTTCGATCAACGCCCACTGAGCGTCGGTTAAGTCGCTCGGGTACGGCTTGCGCTCAGTCACCGCGCCATCCCAGCACAACTGGACCCGCAGACTGGCGGTAACACTACAAATCCACACGATCACATAACGACATCACGGATGGAGGCTCACGTGAGGCACTCTCAGAGGCTCGAGGGCGGCTAGGACGAGGTCGAGGCCGAAGGTGAACTCCTCCGCCGGGTCGTAGCCGGCAGCGGCGAGCACCGCGGCGGACTCGTTGAGGTAGGGGAACTCGTCAGGAGGAAGCTGGGGCAGGAAGACGTCCTCGGCCATGTCCGCGAACTCATCGGCGGTGTCGAACGGCAGGCTGGCTTCCTGCAGGGCGAAACCGTAGACGTAGCTGTCGAGCAACCAGTTGGCGTGCGTCGCCATCAAGACCGGGAAGCCGGCCCTCCGCAGGCAGGCGGTGACCGCTTCGCGGTGGCGGAGGTTCGCGGGCCCCGGCGATGTCCGCGACTCCATCAGGCCGATCGCCCACGGGTGGCGTGCGAGAACCTGTCGGGCGGATACCGCCCGCCGTCGCATCGCTGACTGCCAGTCGGTCTCTTCAGGGGGGAGCTCGATCTCCTCGAACACGACGTCGATCATGGCGTCCAGCAAGTCCTCCTTGCTCGCTACGTAGTGGTAGAGCGACATCGCGCCCGCGCCGAGCGCGCGAGCCAGCTGGCGCATGCTCAGCTCGCCGACCCCCTCGCGGTCGGCGAGCCGGACCGCCTCGGCCACCACCCGCTTCCTGCTCAGCCCCGCATCTGACGCGACCTGGCGTCGTTCCCTTGCAGACAACGGGTCTCCTCGCTCCCTCGAACGGCTTGACAATCGTTCAGCGTACGGTCATGGTACAGCGTACTACTCGTAGTACAGCGTACGACGTACGATGTACGAACCAGCGAGAGTCGTAGCTCGGACGTGAGGAGGCTTCTGTGGGAATCGAACAGCGATCGAATGCCGGAGCACGCCTGCCGGGGGCGAGTCCGGCCGGGGCGACGACGATGCGGGCCGCCCTCAGTGCTCGAGTCGTCCGAGGTCGGGCTACCGCTGCCCGGTCGAGGCGATGTGCTCGTCCAGGTGGGCGCGGCCTCGGTACATCCTGGCGACTACTTCGTCATGACCGGTGAGCCGTACGTGGCGCGCTTGGCGTTCAGGTTCCGCCGGCCGCGCCACGGCATCCCTGGCAGGGACCTCGCTGGCGTGGCGGCAGCGGTCGGGAAGGATGTCACCGCTCTCCGCCCCGGCGACGAGGTGTTCGGCCAGAGCACCGCTGGAACGCTCGCGGAGTCCGCCTGCTTCCCGGCGGACAACCTCTTGTCCGTGCCCGCCAACCTGTCGGTCGTGGACGCGCCAGCGGTGCACACCTCGGCCACGGCGGCGTTGCAGGCATTGCGCAAGATCGCGAACGTTCGACCGGGCCAGACGGTGCTGGTCACGGGCACGTCGGGCGGCGTGGGCTCCTTCGCCGTACAGATCGCCAAGGCGTTTGGCGCCGAGGAGACGGGTGTGTGCAGCACCCGCAACGTCGACGAAGCAGCCGACGCCCTCCGCTACGTCGCGGCCGGCCACACCCGAGGAAAGGTCGTCGTCACCGTCTGACGACCGGACCGACGAGAACGACCCAACCCGTGCGTATGTACGCCCCAACCTGCCGCCACTCCGGCGGACGGACCGCTCCTCTCGGAAGAAGAACCGATGACCATCCAAACGAACACCCCGAACCTGCTCGACAACCCGCCGATCCCCGTGCAGGCCAAGCTCGCCGCCGCATGGACCAGCTTCATGTTCCTCTACATCTACATCGACTACTTCCACCTCTACAAGCCTGGCACCGTCGACGACATCCTGGCTGGCGTCGTCTTTGAGTTCGACATCAGCCCGATGTTGTTGACCATTTTCACCGCGTCCGTGGCGATCCCGATCCTGATGGTGATGCTCTCCATGACGCTGCCCGCCCGGGTGAACCGCGCCACGAACCTCGTCGTTGCATTGCTCTACATCCCCTTCTCGGTGTTCAACGCGGTAGGGGAGTCCTGGGACTGGGCCCCCTTCTACGGCCTCTCCATCGGAATCGAGGTGCTGCTCCTGGCCTTCATCCTGCGCTCCGCCTGGACATGGCCTCGAACCCCCGCCGTCCCAGCCGGTCCCGCGACGACCGACCTTCGACAGGACCTTCGACAGTAGGTATCCGTGTAAGGCCCTACGGCGTGAAGCCCGCCGCCGCGGACACCGGGCCGACCGTGACCAGCTCAGTCGCGGTATACGCAGAGAACCTGCTCACGAGCGGTCCGGTGTCCGCGCCAGCCACCCTTGGTTCCGCCTGTCAGGACCGTCTGTGCGGTGGGCTGGAGGCGGGCGAAACGCCGGCCTCCAGCCCGCGGGCTCGCTCGAAGGCTGACACGCGGAATCCCCCGCCCGCCGTTCTCCGGCGGGCGGGGGCTCACATGTCGGGACACCGTCGACGCGACCCTGCCCGGCTTCCCCGGCCGTCACGGGCGACGCATCGCCCCTCTCCCATGTCTCGGGCGGGCTTGACGCGAGGAACGCCGGCTGCCGATTCTGGCTGTCATGAACCGTTCGGCGCGCCGCCGGTTCGTCGCCCGTGGGATCGACCCAGCCGCGCACGAGCCATGAAGGTCTCCTACATCGTGGCGATCGCCGTGCCCGTCGAGGAGTTCCGTGAGGCTCTGGCGGGCGTGGCCGGTGCCCGGTTGTCGCGGGAGCTCCGTCCAGGCCAGGTGGTCGTCGTGTGTGACGGGCCCGAGGTCGAACTGGCCGGCGTGCGCGGGGTGACCTGGGTCCGCAGGGAACGGCCCGAGCACCTCGACAGGTGAGGGGCCCGGCGGGCCGGGCCCCTCGGAAGGCTACTGCACGGTTATCTTGTCCACCTCGACGGTGATGCCCTTGACCTGCGGCGTGGACGTGGCGGTGGTGACCGAGCCGACGCCCGTCGCCACCCCCTTGATCCGCATCGTGTAGGTCAGCACCCCGCCGGGCGCCCCTGGCGTGCTGGTCACGCGCAGGTCGGTGGTAGGCGGTCCGGTGATCTGGGCGCCCGCCGTGCCTTCGTCGTTCTCGGCGCCGACGGTCAGGCCGGTGCCGGTCGGCGGTTCGCCGGGCAGGTTGGCGGGATCGTAGGTGTAGGAGATGTCCTCGGCCCCGTTGAGGCCGATCCACTGCTGGAAGACCTTCAGGCTGGTGGTGCCGAAAGCGTTGACCCGCCACTCCAGCACGAGCCACCGGTTGACACCGTCGCTGAGCGTCGCGGCGTAGACCCCGGGCGTGCCGGAGCCGTCGAGGTCCGTCCAGTAGCTCGCCAGGACGTTGTTCGGGCGGGCGGGGTCGGGCAGGGTCTGCGGCTGGAAGGTGACGTCCTCTCCGCTGGTGGTGCCGCCGACCACGCTGTAGCCGTTGGAGGTGATGCCGATGCGGTTGTAGGTCTTACCGGCGAAGACGAACGCCGGCACGGTGAAGTTCAGCGCCTGCTCGTCCCCGATCGGGCTGGGCGTGATGCCGAAGGCATCCAGCGGCAGGTAGCCGGCCGGGCTGGCGCCGGGCGCGATGGCGGGCTTGTCGGGCTGGCGGGCGGCCAGCGTCTGCTTGGCCGTGGCGATCTGGGCGCCGATCTTGGTGGCGCCGGTGACGGAGTTGAGGCGCAGCTTGCTGTCGAGCGTGCTGAGCGCGGTCACCTCGGCGTCGGCCAGGGTGTTGTTCTGGACGGTGACGGTGCAGACGGACTCGCCGGTGTCACGGGGAATCGCGGCCGGCGCGCAGGTCTGGTCGATCGGGACGGCGCCCTCCTTGCGGACGAAGGCCACCGGAAGGTGCAGATCCCGCTTGCCACCGACCTGCTTGAGGTTGACCTGGCCGAAATACTGTCCGTCCGGCAGTTCGGGCGCGGTGATCACCACGCTGATCCTGGCGCTCTTGCCCGGCTTCACGGAGATCAGCGGCGGCACGACCACGATCTTGGCGCCATCGACCGTGGTGCCGCTCGCGGTGTAGGTGAGCGTCTCGTTCGTGACGTTGGTGAGCGTGCGCTTGGCGGTGATGACGCCGGGCATGACCGGTGCGTTGACCGAGGGCAGGTTGAGGTCGATGCGGTTGAGCGTGTCGGTCTGCGCGGCAAGGAAGTTGGCCGCGCTCTCGTCCATGGTCAGGCCGGGGTCACCGGCGCGGGTGAGGTCGATACGGCCGCCGCCGAAGTCGAACGGGTCCGCGGGGGTGGTCCGGTCCTGCTTGGTGACCTTGGTGGTCGCGGTGCTCTCCAGCGCCGACTTGACCTGTCCTGGCGTCCAGTCGGGGTGCAGGGCGAACACCAGCGCCGCCGAGCCCGCCACGTGCGGCGACGACATGGACGTGCCGGCGATCGCCTGGTAGAGGTTGCCCGGCGGTCCCTCCAGCGGGCTCTCGGGGGTGGGTGTGGTGCCGGCCAGGATGTGCAGGCCGGGCGCGGTCACGTCAGGCTTGAGGAAGTCGCCGCCGGGACCGCGCGAGGAGAACGTGGTCATGGCATCGCCCTGCCAGGTCGCCTTGGTGCCCTGAGTGAACGAGGCGGTGGCGCCGGGGTTGGCGGCCAGGAAGGCGCGCAGCGCGTCGCCGTCGGGCTTGTCCAGGTGGACGGTCGGGATCCAGTGGTTGTCGGTCATGATGTCGAGCGGGCTGGAGTTGTACAGCAGCATGCCGGCCGCGCCGCCCTGCTTGACGTTGAAGCTCTTCAGCACCCGGTTGGGGCCGCGCTCGCAGGCGACGATCTTCCCGGCGAACAGGCCCGCGGGAGCCGGCGTCGTGCATAACGCGTTGGAGTACGGCGGAGCCGACGCCAGTACCACCGGCAGCGGCGCGTCGACGCCGCCGGTGACAGAGGCGCCCTTGACCGTGGCCGTCACGCCGCCCGCACCGCGCAGCGTGACCGTGGACTGGAAGGTACGGCTCTGCGTGGAGGCGGCCACCGTGGTGACCCAGGGGCTGAGGTGGTTGACCGTGCCCGCGCCGGGCCCGTCGTTGCCCGCCGAGGCCGACACCAGCACACCGGCCGCGTAGGCGTCCAGGAAGGCCAGCTCCACCGGATCGCTGTAGGGGTCGGTGCCGCCGGAGATGGAGAAGTTGATCACGCGGACGCCGTCCAGGATCGCCCGGCCGACGGCCTGCGCGGAGTCGGACGGGAAGCAGCCCTCCGCGCCGCACACCTTGTAGACCGAGACCTGCGCGGCGGGCGCGATGCCGTGGATCGGTCCGCGGCTGATGCCCAGCGGGTTGGCGTCGGCCACCGGGCCGCCGGCCGAGGTGGTCGCGGTGTGCGTGCCGTGGCCGTTGGAGTCACGGGCCGAGTCAGGGTAGACCTCGCCGCCGAAGACCGCGTTGTACGTGTCCAGGTACGGCGCGCCGCCGATCAGCTTGTTGTTGCAGGCGAACACGTCGGGAGCCGGGGTGAGCGGGTTGTCGCCGAAGTCGCACACGCGGGGCGTGCCGTCCTTGGTCGGGCCCGGCGCGGGCAGGCCGCCGGGGTCGGCGAACTGCGGATGCTCGGGCCAGGCCCCCGAGTCCAGGATGCCGACGTTGACGCCCTTGCCGGAGGCGGCGCTGCCGCCGAGCTTGCTGTAGATCGCGGGCGCGCCGATGAAGGCGGGGCTGGAGTCGGTCAGCAGCTGCTCGGCCTTGTCGGCCTGGACGGCGGCCACACCGGGCAGCTTGACAAGAGTCTTGGCCTGGTCGGCCGGCAGCCGCAGCGCGATGCCGCCGTAGACGACCCGCAGTTTCTGGCCGACCTTCGCGGCGGGCAGCGTACGGCCCAGCGCCTCAAGGAACTCGCTCTCCACCTGCTCGATGTGCTTGCCGTACTTCTGGGCGTCGGCGCTGCGCACGTCCAGGGATCTGCCGGTCACCGCAGGGCTGGTACCGGGCAGGCCCTTCAGCCCGCCCTGGTAGGCGGCCAGCGAGTCGTAGTCCAGCTTGACCACGACGTTGACGGTGTCGTGCGTGGTGGCGCTGAGCACGGCCGCGTCGCTCCTGGCCAGCTTGCCGGTGGCCGACTTGGCGCCGTCCACCAGCTCGCCGCCCGTCACGGGGGTCGCCGTCCATTTCGCCTTGTCGGCGGGGGTGGGGGTGGGGGTGGGACCGGCGAGGGCGGGCGGAGCCGCGGACGCGACCAGGGCTAACGCGGCCGCCGAGGTGATCAGGAGCCTGATCGAGGGTAATTGGGGGTTGCTCGGCACTGAGAATCCTCCCTAGGGACTGCATGGACACCAGGAAGGCTCGTCACCCACCGCCGGGCAGGCCGGAGGGACCTCGACGACCCTCCCCGGCGGGTGAAACGTGAACGGGCACCCGGTCAGGGCACCCGATCATGACTCGGAGACTAATTCGAAGTCGGGATTTGGCCTATAGGGGGAAATTGCCAATCTTGCGCGGCATGTCTGGCAGCTATCGTCACCGACCCCCGGTCACGGTGTGGCGCGCGGCGCGCCTCGCCGACGAGCAGACGGGCGCGCCGCGACCTGGCCGGACCGCCGTCGCCGCCTGCTGGTGACGAACGGTCATGGTTTTCGGGACCAAAGACCTTCGCCGAGCCAAGGACGGAGCGCAAGGCTCGAACCGTCGCGCCCGAGCATGCCTTCCCCGCCCGCGTCAGGCGTGGCCCTTCAGAAGCAGATGGCGTGGGCGCACCTGGGACGCAACGTGAGGAGCAGCATGACCAAGCCCTTCGACACCCGCTCGGGCGTGCGCCGCGTGATCGAGGCCGCCATCGCCGCGCCCTCGGTGCACAACACCCAGCCGTGGCTGTTCTACCACCTCAAGGACAGTGTTTCCGTGTACGCCGACCTCCGCCGCCGGCTGAAGGTCGTCGATCCCCTCGGGCGCTGCCTGGTCATGAGCTGCGGAGCGGCGTTGTTCAACATGAGGCTGTCCATCCGGATGAGCGGGTGCGAGGCTCGCGTCCTGCCGTTGCCCGCGCCGCGTTCGGCGCCCGATCTCCTGGCTGTCGTCCGTACCGCCCCGGGAGAGCCGCCGTCGGCCGAGGAGCGACGGCTGCATGCCGCGATCCCCTGTCGGCGCACCAACCGTTTTCCCTTCGACGATCGCTCGCTGCCTCCTCACGTCGTCGCCGATCTCGTCGCCGCTGTCCGCCAGGAGGGGGCGAGTCTCGTCATGCTGCGCGGCGGGGCGGCCCGTCGCGTTCTTGACATGATCGCCGCCGCCGATCGGGCGCTGTCCAGCGATGACGCGTACCGTGGCGAGCTGTCCCGCTGGACGGGCGACGGCCCGCGCGCGGACGGCGTTCCGAGCCACGCCTTCGGCCCGCGTCCGAGAGACAGCGGGTTCCCCATGCGTGACTTCAGCCTCGGGACCCGGCTGGAGGTGGCCGCCTACGAAGGCGATCCGCAGATCGCCGCCCTGTTGACCGGCGACGACGGCCCGCGCGACTGGCTGGCCGCGGGGCAGGCCCTGCAGCGGCTCCTGCTCACCGCCACCGCCCACGGGGTGTCGGCGTCGCTGTTCAGCCAACCGCTGGATCTCGGCGACGACCGGGACGGCGGGCTGCGGGCCGGGACGCCGGGCCAGGTGCAGATGCTTCTACGGCTGGGATACGGTCCACCGGTCCCGGCCGTGACGCGCCGTCCCCTCCACGAAGTCCTCGACGCACGGCCGTGGCGCCCCTGACGCGGCACCGTCCGCCATGGCAGTCCGTGATCCGTCGCAGCCAAGGCGGTGACCGCCTGGCCGGTGTCGGGATCTCCTGTCCCGACCACCCGGCGACTTCACGAGGGCCGAACGACCCTTCGGAACGGGTCTGTCGGCCCTGCCCGCACGCTGGACGGGCGGGCATCCTCGGCCACAAACCACACGATGAGGTCAGAGATGTGCAATTACTGCGGATGTCGGGAGTTCCCGTTGATCGGGCAGCTCACCAGGGAGCACGTGGAGATCCAGGAGATCGCCGGCGCTCTGCGCAGGTCGATCAACGACGGCCGCCACGACGAGTCCCTGGCGCTGCTGGACGCCCTGCTCGCCCGATTGGTTCCGCACACCGCCACCGAAGAGAGCGGGCTTTTCGCGGAGCTGCGAGCGGATGGGACGCTCGCCGGCGAGGTGGACCGCCTGTGCGCCGAGCACGCCGACATCCATGAGGCGCTCCTCGGCGTGAACCGGGCGGTCCCGGACTGGGCGCTGGTCCTCGCCGCCATCCAGCGGCTGCACCGGCACATCGACAAGGAGGAGCACGGCCTGTTCCCCGCTGCCGCGATCATGCTCCCCCTTCCCGCCTGGGACAGGATCACCCCTGAACAGCTCGTTCCCGAGTGACCGGCGAGGACAGGCAACGGGCACGAGCCCGTCCGCGGACCGTTCAGGCGCGCCGGCGGAGGACGAACCAGCAGTAGACGAACGCCCCGCAGGCCATGGTCGCCAGCAGCATCAGCCCGATGGCGTAGGAGCCGGTGGACTGGAAGATCAGGCCCATCACGATGGGCGGGAGGAAGCCGCCCAGACCGCCCGCGGCGCCCACCACTCCCGTGGCGCTGCCCACCATGGACCCGGGGACGCCACGGCCGAGCAGCGCGAAGACGGCGCCGTTGCCCAGGCCCAGCGCGGCGGCCATGACGAGGAATCCCGGTGTGGCCACGACCATGACGGGGGCGAAGGAGACCACGATGGCGCAGACAACCACGGTGGCCAGCACCGCCGACAGCACCTTCTCGCCGCCCATCCGGTCGGACAGCCAGCCGCCCACCGGGCGGGCGAGCGTGGCGAGCAGCACGAAACCGGCCGCCCTGGCGGCGGCGTCGGCGGTGGTCAGCCCGTACTCGGCCTTCAGGTAGAGCGGCAGGTAGACGCCGAAGGCGACGAAACCGCCGAAGGTCAGCGCGTACATGGCGGCCAGTTCCCGGGTGATGCGCAGCCTGGCCGCCGTCACGAACCTGGTCAGGAACGGCTCGGCGGCAGGCCGGGTTCCGGGCGCGTCGCGGCCCATCACCAGGAAGGCCACACCGACGGCGACCATGGCCACCGCGACCACGAAGAAGGGGGCCGGCCGGCCGTACTGAGCCGCGATCCACGGCGTCGCGAACCCGGAGATCGCGGTCCCGATGTTGCCCATGCCGAAGATGCCCAGGGCCAGGCCGCGCCGCTCGGGCGGGAACCACCCGCTGACGAACGGCACGCCGATGGCGAAGGTGGCGCCGGTCAGGCCCAGGACGAGCCCTCCGGCGAGCAGGGTGGGATAGCTGGAGGCGAAGGCGAGGAATATCACGGGGACCACGCCGAGGAGGCTGGCCACGGCGAACATCAGCCGCCCGCCGTACCGGTCGGTCAGGGCGCCCAGCACGATCCGGCCCAGCGAGCCGATGACGACAGGGACCGCCACCAGGATGGAGACCTCCAGCGGGGTCAGGCCCAGCAGTTCCTTGTACACCGGCCCCAGCGGGCTGAGCAGCGCCCACGCCCAGAAGTTCACCGCGAAGCCGGCGGTGGCCAGCAGGAGCGCCGTCGTCCTGCCGCTCGTGGCGGCCGTCGACGCGCCGGCGGGTGCCTGCACGGTTGTCATATCGTTCCTCCTGTGTCGCGCGCCCGGACCGTGCCCGCCCAGGTCAGAAGATCGAGGTTCTTCTCCAGGGCGGCGTCGCGGGCGGCGAGAACGTCGATCACCTGGTCGCATGACAGCGTCTCGGCCATGAGCGACAGCCCGTCACATTCGCCGACGTGCGACAGGACGCGCCGGGCGAGCTCGATGCCGCGCTCGGCCCGCAGCGGGTCGATCCGCGTGCGGTCGGCCAGTTCCAGCAGCCGGCGCACATCGCGGATGACGGCGTCGTGCTCGGCGAAGAGCCGGTCCACGTGTTCCTCGCCGACGACCGGCATCAGCCGCGGGAGGAGCGATTCCTCCTCGTAGCGGAAGTGCGGGCCGATGACGGCCGTCAGAGCCGCGACCGCACGCCGTGCGCGCGTCGTGTCGTGGGCGTCGAATGCGGCCATCAGCTCGAGGAGGTGGTCACGCGCGTCGCGGTGCTCCTCACGGAACGTCTCGGCGAAGTCGTCACACACAGCCACCACGGAACCCCTTCCCGTTCATGGCCGCCTGCCCTTGCGGCCGCCTCTGTCGAGAGCACACACATTGCACGCGAAGGACGTCGCACCGGCCTAGGGACCAAGGTCCCTGTTCGCCGGACCGAGCGTCCCTCGAGAAACGGCGGGGAACTCAGGAGGGACTTTGGTCCCGCGCTTCGTGGACTTTCGCCCGCCCTCCGGCCCGGCGCCGTTGCCTAGCCTGACGACGACCGTTGGACGAGGCCGGCATGGTTCCGGCTTGCCGCGCCGCGACCGCGGCGCGTCCGGCCTGCCCGAAGGAAGTCCGCCGTGCTGCCGCGCAGGTGCCGCCGTTCGCCGGACACGTCGTGCCTCTCATCGCGTCCTGGGCTCGGAGCGAAGGGAAGCCGGCATGCCACCCGTCGAGGTGATGATCGGTAAGAGGACGGACGGCGCGCCGCCGCGGCCGCGCGCGTCCTGGCATCTGCGGGCGAACGCGGTCGTGGTGGCCTGGTTGGGCGTGACCGTGGCCGCCGCCCTGGCCCAGCCGCAGCTGCCCGCGCCGCGCTGGCTGGTCATCCACCTCTTCCTGCTGGGCGCGGTCAGCACAGCGATCCTCATCTGGAGCGAGCACTTCGCCGCGGCGATCCTCCGCGCCCCGGCGCCGGGCCGGCGCGGCAGCCTCATCCGGCTGGGCACGCTGAACGCCGCCACCGTGGCGGTCCTGGCCGGCCTGTCCGTCGGACCGTGGCCGGTGGCAGCGGCCGGGGCCGTGGCGGTCGTGGCGGTGGTCGTCTGGCACGCGATGGTGCTGGCCGGGATGACCAGGCGGGCGCTGCCGGGGCAGCTCGGCCACATCATCGGCTGGTATCTGGCCGCCATGGGCGCTCTGGCGGTGGGCGGAACGCTGGGCGGCCTGCTGGCCGCCCACGTCGGGCACGGCGTACTCCACGAGCGGATGCACGCCGCCCACGCGCAGATGAACCTGCTCGGCTGGGTGGCTCTCACGGTGCTCGGCACGCTGTTCATGCTGTGGCCGACGCTCCTGCGCACGCGCCTGTCCGTGCTGACGCGGCGCTGCTCGCGCATCGCCCTGTGGCTGGCCGTCGCGGGTCTGGTGCTGACGTTGTCGGGCCTGCTGCTGGGGCTGCGGTGGGTGGCGGTGGCGGGACTGGCGGTGTATCTCGCCGCCGTGGGTGTCGCGCTCATCCCTCTGGCCGAGACGGTACGGCGGCGCCGCCCGCACACGGGGGCGGCCTGGACGGTGGGCGCGGGGGTGGCGTGGTTCGGCGTCGCACTGGTCGTCGACCTCGTCCTCGTCGTCATGCACGGTCCCGACGATCTCGCGCCCGCCCTGGAGCCGCTGCTGCCGCTGATGCTCGCCGGCTTCCTGCCGCAGGTGCTGCTCGGCTCACTGATGCACCTGCTGCCGGCCGTGCTCGGGGGCGGGCCGGTCCGCTTCAAGGAGAACGCCGACCTGTTGGCCTGGGGCTGGCGCTACCGGCTGGTCTCCGCCACCCTCGGCGTGGCGCTGTTGGCTCTGCCGGTTCCCGCCTTCTTCGACGTGGCGGGCTGGGCCCTCGTCCTCGCGCCCGTCGCCGCATTCGTCATGCTGGCCGTGACGGCGTTCGTGCGGGCGCGCCACCGGGAGGGGCGAAGCCGGGCCACGCCGCTGGGCGTGGCCGTCGGCTGCCTGCTGACGGCGGCGGCCGTGGCGGTGGCGATGTCAGGAGGCGCCACCACGCCCCAGCGCCAGGTCGTTCCCGGGGCCGCGCGGACGGTGGAGGTGACGTTGTCGGGTATGCGAGTGCGGCCGGCCGTCATCACCGCCGCCCCGGGCACGGTGCTGACGCTGCGTGTCACCAACGCCGACGCCCAGCGCCATGACCTGCGGCTGTCCACGGGTGAGAGCACGCCGATGCTCCGGCGGGGACAGACCGCCGTGCTCCGGCTGACCCCGCTGGCGGCGAGGGTGGAGGGCTGGTGCACCGTCGCCGGGCATCGGGCGGCGGGCATGACCATGCGCATCGAGCCGACCCCCGATGTGGCCGGCGGACCGGGCGGCGAAGGCCGCGCCGGACCCGACGGCACCGGGCACGACGGCACCGGGCACCAGCAGGCCACCGGGCAGCCAGGTGGCGGGCAGTCAGGTGGCAGGCAGGGCGCGGCTTCCCTGGATCCGGCCGCGCCGACGTCGCAGGACTGGAAGCCGTACGACGCCGTGTTGCCGCCCGCGCGGGGCGGGAGGGAGCACCAGGTCGAGATCCGGGTGAAGGAGACCGATCTGGAGGTCGCGCCGGGCGTGCGCCGCAGGATGTGGACGTTCAACGGCACGGTTCCCGGCCCGGTGCTGCGCGGCAGGGTCGGCGACACCTTCGTCGTCACGTTCGTCAACGACGGGCTCATCGGACACGGGATCGACTTCCATGCCGGGGCACTGGCTCCCGACGGACCGATGCGCACCATCGACCCGGGAGAGCGGCTGACCTACCGCTTCCGTGCCGACCGGGCGGGCGCCTGGCTGTACCACTGCTCCACCATGCCGATGAGCCAGCACATCGCCCACGGCATGTACGGCGCCGTCATCATCGACCCGCCGGGCCTGCCGCGGGTCGACCGGGAGTTCCTGTTCGTCCAGGGCGAGCTGTACCTCGGCCAGCCCGGAGACGCAGCCCAGGCGGCCAAGATCCGGGACGTGCGGCCCGACGGCTGGATGTTCAACGGCACCGCCGCCGGATACGACCACGCCCCCGTCAAGGCCAGGGCCGGGGAGCGGGTGCGGGCCTGGGTGGTGGCGGCGGGCCCGACTTCCGGAACCGCTTTCCATGTGGTGGGCGTGCCGTTCGACACGGTCTACAAGGAAGGCGCCTATCTGCTGCGCAAGGGCGACCCTGGCGGAGGCCAGGTGCTGGACCTGGCGCCGGCGCAGGGCGGCTTCGCCGAGTGGGTGTTCCCGGAGCCGGGCCACTATCCCTTCGTGGACCACGGGATGGTGCGGGCCGAGGCCGGCGCTCACGGGATCTTCTCGGTGGGCGCACGGTGACCCGGTGGCCGGTCGCCCGCCGGCCACGTGATCCGTGGCCCGTCAGGTGACATTCCGCACCACCGCCGCCAGCTCGACCCGCGTCAGGCCGATCGGACGTGCGGAAAGGGACTTTGGTCCCTGCCGTCATGTCACCGATCACCGGAACCCTTGAGCATGCCTGTTGCTCTTCGCGATGAGGATGATCCATGACCACAAAGCCCGATGGCCTACCTCGTATCGGCAGCGTCCCCGGCATGGGGCCGTTGCTGGCCGCCCGCACGTTCTTCACCAAGGCCGAGGTGTCGGCCGACGGGCGCACCCTGCACCAGATAGACCCCAGCGCGTGGGACCGCTTCTACCGCGACCGCTGGGCCCACGACAAGGTGGTGCGGTCCACGCATGGCGTGAACTGCACCGGCTCGTGCTCGTGGAACGTGTTCGTCAAGGACGGGTTGATCACCTGGGAGCACCAGGCGACCGACTACCCGTCGGTGGGGCCGGACTCGCCGGAGTACGAGCCGCGCGGTTGCCCCCGTGGCGCGTCGTTCTCCTGGTACACCTATTCGCCCTCGCGCGTGCGCTACCCCTACGTGCGCGGGGTGCTGCTGGAGATGTGGCGCGAGGCCAAGGCCAGGCTCGGCGACCCCGTGCTGGCGTGGGCCGAGCTGACCGGCGACCCGGACCGGGCGCGCGCCTACAAGCGGGCCAGAGGCAAGGGCGGCTTCATCCGCTCCACCTGGGACGAAGTGCTCGAGCTGATGGCCGCCGCCCACGTGCACACCATCAAGGAGTACGGCCCCGACCGCGTGGCCGGCTTCTCGCCGATCCCGGCCATGTCCATGGCGTCGTTCGCGGCCGGCACGCGGTTCCTGTCCATGATCGGCGGGACGCTGCTGTCGTTCTACGACTGGTACGCCGACCTGCCCATCGCCTCCCCGCAGGTCTGGGGCGACCAGACAGACGTTCCCGAAGCGGCGGACTGGTGGAACACCCGCTACCTGATCATGTGGGGGTCCAACATCCCGGTCACCCGCACCCCGGACGCCCACTTCATGACAGAGGCGCGCTATCAGGGCACCAAGGTGGTCGCGGTCAGTCCCGACTACGCCGACAACGTCAAGTTCGCCGACGACTGGCTGGCCCCGCACCCCGGCACCGACGGGGCGCTGGCCATGGCCATGGGGCACGTGGTGCTGACCGAGTTCTTCCGTGACCGGCAGGTGCCGTACTTCACCGACTACGTCCGCAAGTACACCGACCTGCCGTTCCTGGTGACGCTGGAGCGCCGCGGCCACGCGTACGTGCCACGCCGCTTCCTCACCGCCGCCGACCTGGGCGAGCAGAGCGAGAACGCCGAGTTCAAGACCGTCTTCCTCGACGACGAGACCGGTGAGACCGTCGTGCCGAACGGCTCGCTGGGCTTCCGGTGGGGCCAGGAGGGCGAGGGCCGCTGGAACCTCGCCCTGGACGGCAAGCAGCCGGTGTTGAGCCTGATCGATCGCAGCACCCAGGCGGTGCCGGTGGACCTGCCCCGCTTCGACGAGGGCGCCACCGAGGGCGGCTCGGTGATGCGCCGCGGCGTGCCGGCGACCGAGGTCGGCGGCCTGCTGGTCACCACCGTCTTCGACCTGCTCATGGCCCAGTACGGCGTGGCGCGCGACCTGCCGGGCGAATGGCCGGAGTCCTACGAGGACGCGGCCCAGCCGTACACTCCCGCCTGGGCGGAGGAGATCACCTCGGTCCCCGCCGCCACGATCGCCAGGATCGCCAGGGAGTTCGCCCGCAACGCCGAGCGCACGGACGGCCGGTCCATGATCGCGATGGGCGCGGGGACCAACCACTGGTTCCATTCCGACCAGATCTACCGGTCCTTCCTCACGCTGGTGCTGCTGACCGGCTGCCAGGGAGTCAACGGCGGCGGCTGGGCGCACTACGTCGGCCAGGAGAAGGTGCGCCCGGTGACGGGCTTCCAGCACCTGGCCTTCGCCTTCGACTGGCAGCGGCCGACCCGGCACATGGCCGGCACGGCGTTCTGGTACCTGGCCACCGACCAGTGGCGCTACGAGCGCATCAAGGCCGACGAGCTGGCCAGCCCGCTGGGGTCGGGGATGTTCGCCGGCAGGTCCTTCGCCGACTGCAACGCCCAGGCGGCGCGGCTGGGCTGGCTGCCCTCGCACCCCACGTTCAACCGCAACCCGCTCGAGCTGGCCGACGAGGCCGCGGCGGCCGGTCTGCCGGTGGCCGAGTACGTGGTCAACGAGCTGAAGGCGGGCCGGCTGCGGTTCGCCGCCGAGGACCCGGATGATCCGGCCAACTTCCCGCGCGTGCTGACGGTGTGGCGGGCCAACCTGCTCGGCTCCTCGGGCAAGGGCAACGAGTACTTCCTGCGGCACCTGCTCGGCACCGACGCCGAGACCCGCAACGAGGAGACCCCGGAGGGCCTGCGGCCCGCCGAGGTGACCTGGCGGCAGGAGGCCACCGAGGGCAAGCTCGACCTGCTCACCACGATCGACTTCCGGATGACCTCGACCGCGCTGTTCGCGGACGTGGTGCTGCCCGCGGCGACGTGGTACGAGAAGCACGACCTGTCCACCACGGACATGCACCCCTTCATCCACGCCTTCAACCCCGCGATCGCGCCGCCGTGGCAGACCCGCAGCGACTACGACGCCTTCCTGACGCTGGCCGACCGCTTCTCCGAGCTGGCCGCCGGGCACCTCGGGCGGCGCACCGACGTGCTTGCCGTACCCCTGACGCACGACACCCCGGACGAGCTGGCCCAGCCGGGCGGGCGGGTGCGTGACTGGAAGTACGGCGAGTGCGAGCCGGTCCCCGGGCGGACGATGCCGAAGATCGTCACGGTCGAGCGCGACTACGCGACCGTGGCCCAGCGGGTGCGGTCCGTGGGGCCGCTGTTCGCCGAGCTGGGCCTGACGACCAAGGGCATCACCTACCGGGTCGACCCCGAACTGACCTACCTGCGCAGCCAGAACGGCGTCACCCCGGAGGGGCGGATCTCGCTGGCCACGGCCGAGCGGCTGTGCGAGGCGATCCTCGCCCTGTCGGGCACCACCAACGGCCGGCTCGCCACGCAGGGCTTCGAGACGCTGGAGCGGCGCACCGGCACGCGGCTGGCCGACCTGGCGGCCGAGCACGAGGGCAAGCGGATCACCTTCGCCGACACCCGGTCGCGCCCGCAGCCGGTCATCACCTCCCCCGAATGGTCGGGTTCGGAGACCGGCGGGCGCCGCTACTCGGCCTTCGTCGTCAACGTCGAGCGCGACAAGCCCTGGCACACCCTCACCGGACGTCAGCAGTTCTTCCTCGACCACGACTGGATCACCGAGCTGGGCGAGCAGCTGCCCGCCTACCGCCCGCCGCTCAACATGCACCGCCACTACGGCGAGCAGGGCGACGGCGGCGCGGCCGAGGTCACCGTCCGCTACCTGACCCCGCACTCCAAGTGGTCCATCCACTCCGAATACCAGGACAACGCCTACATGCTGGCGCTCTCGCGCGGCGGGCCCACCATCTGGATGAGCGTGGCCGACGCCGCGGCGATCGGCGTCGCGGACAACGACTGGATCGAGGCCTACAACCGCAACGGCGTGGTCGTCGCCCGCGCCGTCGTCTCCCACCGCATGCCCACCGGGACCGTGTACATGTACCACGCCAAGGACCGCAACGTGAACGTGCCGCTGACGGAGAAGTCGGGACGGCGCGGCGGCGTCCACAACTCGCTGACCCGCCTGCTGCTCAAGCCCAGCCACCTCATCGGCGGCTACGCCCAGTTCACCTACGCCTTCAACTACTACGGCCCGACCGGCAACCAGCGTGACGAGATCACAGTGATCCGCCGCCGCGGCCAGGAGGTGACCTACTGATGCGCGTCCTCACCCAGGTGGCCATGGTGATGAACCTGGACAAGTGCATCGGCTGCCACACCTGCTCCGTCACCTGCAAGCAGACCTGGACCAACCGCGACGGCGTGGAGTACGTCTGGTTCAACAACGTCGAGACCAAGCCCGGCGTCGGCTACCCCAAGCGGTACGAGGACCAGGACCGCTGGAAGGGCGGCTGGCGGCTCGACCGCCGCGGACGGCTCGAACTGCGCGCCGGCGGCCGGATCAGGCGGCTCGTCAACCTGTTCGCCAACCCCGACCTGCCGAGCCTGGACGACTACTACGAGCCGGCCACCTACGACTACGACACCCTCGTCAACGCCCCCGCCGGGCCGCACACCCCGGTGATCCGCCCCAAGTCCGCCGTCACCGGGCAGGACATGGCCATCACGTGGGGCGCCAACTGGGAGGACGACCTCGGCGGGGCCCCCGAGCACGCCCCGGCCGACCCCAACCTCGCCGCCATGACCGAGCGGGTGAAGATGGAGTTCGACAGGACCTTCATGTTCCACCTGCCGCGCATCTGCGAGCACTGCCTGAATCCGGCCTGCGTGTCCGCCTGCCCGTCGGGCGCGATGTACAAGCGGGAGGAGGACGGCATCGTCCTGGTGGACCAGGACCGCTGCCGCGGCTGGCGCATGTGCGTCTCGTCCTGCCCCTACAAGAAGGTCTACGTCAACCACAAGACCGGCAAGGCCGAGAAGTGCACCTTCTGCTTCCCCCGGATCGAGGCCGGCCAGCCGACCGTGTGCGCCGAGACCTGCGTCGGACGGCTGCGCTACATCGGCCTGATCCTCTACGACGCCGACGCCGTCCTGGAGGCGGCCGGCGTCCCCGACCCGAAGGACCTGCTGGAGGCCCAGCGCCGGGTCTTCCTCGACCCCCACGACCCCGACGTGATCGCGGCCGCCCGGGCCTCGGGGATGAGCGAGGACTGGATCGCCGCCGCGCAGCGCTCGCCCATCTACGAGCTGGCCATGCGGTACCGCGTGGCGCTGCCCCTCCACCCGGAGTACCGGACGCTGCCCATGGTCTGGTACATCCCGCCGCTGTCGCCCGTGCTCGACGCCGTGACCGGGATGGGAGCCGACGCCGACGACCCCGACAACGTCTTCCACGCCATCACCGACCTGCGCATCCCCCTGGAGTACCTGGCCGGCCTGTTCTCCGCCGGGGACACCGAGGTCGTGGCCGGGGTGCTGATGAAGCTGTCGGCCATGCGCGCCTACATGCGCGACCGCACCCTCGACGGCACCGTCGCCACCGACCTGCTGGAGGCCACCGGCATGACCGCGGCCGAGATGGAGGAGATGTACCGGCTGCTGGCCATCGCCAAGTACGACGATCGCTACGTGGTGCCCGCCGCCCACCGCGAGGACGCCGCCGCCCTGTCGGCCCAGGCCGACGGCTGCAGCCTCGACGTCGAGGGCGGGCCTGGCATGAACGACTTCCACCCCACCGGCGTGACCGGCCGCCGCTCCGACGGGCGCATGGCGCTCAAGCTCTTCGTCAGGAAGGAACCCACGTGAAACTGCTGTCACGCCGCCCGGCGCCGGTCGCCCAGGACCGCGCGACGCTGCTGCGGCTGGTCTCGCTGCTCCTGCAGTACCCCGACGAGCAGTTGCTCGCCGCCCGCGCCGACCTGCGGCAGGCCGTCACCGCGCTCCCGCCCTCCCCCTCACGCGAGGCGCTCGCCGAGTTCACGACCTGGTACGGCGAGGCCGACCCGGCAGCCCTGGCACGCGCCTACGTCGAGACCTTCGACCTGCGCCGCAGGTCCAGCCTCTACCTCACCTACTACCTGCACGGCGACACCCGCCGCCGCGGCATGGCCCTGCTGACGCTCAAGCAGCGCTACCGCGTCTCCGGGCTCACCCCGCCCGACGACGAGCTGCCCGACTTCCTACCCCTGGTGTGCGAGTTCGCCGCCCTGGCCGGACCCTCGACCGGTGAAGCGCCGCTGCGCCAGCACCGCAAGGGCCTCGAGCTGATCCGCACGGCGCTGCACGAGGCGGCTTCGCCGTACGCGCTGGTGATGGACGCGCTCTGCGCGGCCCTGCCCGGCCTGACGGCGGCCGAGCGGTCCGCCGTCGCCGACCTCGCCCTGGCCGGACCGCCCGACGAGGAGGTCGGCCTGGCCCCCTTCGCCCCACCCGAGTACCTCACCGGAACGGAGGTGCGGCCGTGAGCGTCGCGCTCTGGGTCGTCATCCCCTACGTCGCCGTCACGGTCTTCGTCGTCGGCCACGTCTGGCGCTGGCGCACCGACCAGTTCGGCTGGACCACCCGCACCACCCAGGTGCTGGAGAGCAGGTTGTTGCGGCTCGGCTCGCCGCTGTTCCACCTGGGCATGTTCGCCGTCATCGGCGGGCACGTCGTGGGCCTGCTGGTGCCCAAGAGCTGGACCGAGGCGGTCGGCGTCTCCGAGCATCTCTACCACGTGGTGTCGATCGCCGCGGGGACGGTCGCCGGGGTGATGGTCATGGCGGGCCTGGGCCTGCTGCTGGCGCGCCGGTTCGTGAACCCCCGGGTACGGCGCACCACCACGCGGATGGACAAGGCCATGTTCGCCGCGTTCGCGGTGGTCATCGTGCTGGGCATGGCCGAGACGGTGGGGCGCAACCTGCTCGGCGGCGGGTACGACTACCGCGCCACCGTGGCCGTGTGGTTCAGGGGCATCCTGACGTTCCGGCCCGACTCGGAGATCATGGCCGGCGTGCCGTTGGTGTACCAGCTGCACGCCCTGGCCGCGTGGGTGTTCATCGCGATGTGGCCGTTCACCCGGCTGGTGCACGTGTGGTCGGCGCCCGTGGCCTATCTGTGGCGGCCGTACGTCGTCTATCGCCGCCGCCTGACCAGGCCCGCGCGGTCGTAGGTCCGCTTCAGGCTCTCGTCAGAGAGACCTGCCGGCGCAGGAGGGTGCCGCCGTCCTGGCGTGGTTCGACGGTGAAGCGCCCTCCCAGCCGCTCGGCCCGGTCCCGCAGATTCCGCAGGCCGCTCCACCGGCCCTTCCAGGCGCAGGTCCGGACGGTGTCGTCCGGTGCCGGACAGGGTGGGTGCTCTGGATCGGCTCCGACCGGCCGTCGAGACGCTCCCCGGGGGAAGCCGGAGGAGCCGGGATGCCGGCCGGCTGGGCAGCGGCCGAGGTGAACGACGAAACGCCCGCCCAGGCTGGATCAGCCGTCGGGGCGGGCATCCGGCCGCATCGGGTCCGTCAACCGTGATGTCGCAGATCGTCCTGGTAGGGGAAGCTGCCCGGCTGGTAGGAGCACCACGGCTCCTCGCCGAACACGTCACCTCCCGACGCGTAGGCGCGTGACCGGGAACCGCCGCAGATCAGCCTGAACTCGCAGGCACCACAGCGTCCCGTCAGCCGGCTCGGATCGCGCAGCGCGAGGAAGAGCGGCGACGTCCGGTAGATGTCGGCCGGCGGCCGCTCCCGCACGTCGCCCGCCGGCAGGGGAAGGAAACCCGACGGATGCACGGTCCCGGTGTGGGAGACGAACACGAAGCCGCGACCGGCGTCGACGTCGATCGGCGGACGGCGGACACGCCGCTCCCCGATGAGCCCGACCCTTCCCGCCGAGCTGCGCAGGCCGACATCGTGCGGAGGAACACGCCGTCGTAGCCGCGGAAGTCGTCGTGCCGCCGCGGTGTGGCGCCGTCGAGGCTGAGCGAGATCGCCGCGGCACCCGCGTGATGGAGCCGGGCCAGGTTCCCGGCCGTCAGCGCGGGCGTGGCCGAAGGGGAGACGGCGGGGGCCGTCATGCCGACACTTCCAGCAGGATGCGGTCCACCACGTCCGCGGCCGAATGATCCGCGGGCAGGCCGTCCAGGAAGCCGACGTCCTGGCCGAGGGTCACCAGCGCGGGCTCGACGTAGCCGTCGGCGCGCTGCTGGCCCAGGCCGATGGCGGCCAGCAGGCCGTTGCACAGGCACCGCCGGTCGGCCGCCTCCTGCTCAGGCCGTCCCTTGCGGACGTAGGTCTCGACCGGCTCGGCCGGGCAGCGGTAGCCGACGGCGCCATCGGGCCTGGTGTACGGCACGCGGAGGTAGCCCAGGTCGCACAGCCGCGGCCGGGCGGCATGGACGTCCGGGTCGGACAGGGTGCCCGGCAGGTCGGCGACCTTGAACGGGAAGCCGGTCGGCGAGGCTCTTGGGTCGTTGCGCACCGTCAGGTCGCCCTCGGCGATGCGGCGCAGCAGCAGGCGCCGCAGGTTCGGGTCGAGGCCCGACTCGCGGCAGAGCGCGAAGGCCGAACCCACCTGGACCCCGGCGGCTCCCGCCGCCCGCGCCCGCGCCAGCCCGTCCGGCGTGCCGTACCCGCCGGCCAGCCAGAACGGCAGGCCCAGCGCGGCGACCTTGGCGGTGTCGGCCTCGTCGCGCGGGCCGTACACGGGCTCGCCGGCCGCGTCGAGCCGCATCGGCCCTCGGGGTGGCGCGCTGTGCCCGCCCGCCACGGCCGACTCCAGCACGAAGCCGTCCGGCCGGGTCCGCGGTGACCGCGCCAGGTAGGCGGCCAGGACGTGCGAGGAGACGATCGCGAGCAGCCGGGGACGCCGGAGCGCGGGAAGGCCGCGGCCGAGCAGCCGTTCCGGGTCGAGACCCACCGAGTGCCGCGTGTCCTCCGCGCCCGCCACGGTCACCGAGATCCCGGCCGGCCGATGTGCCGCGAGAGCGTCGAGGAGACCCGGGATCTCCGCGGGAATCCCCGCGCCCATCAGGACGTGGTCCACACCGGCGAGCATCGCGCCGTAGACGGCCGCGGGCGTGGCCAGCTGGATCTTCTCCAGGTAGTTGATCCCGACCTGACCGTCGTGCCCCTCCTTGGCCAGCAGGACCTCCACGTAGTTCGCCACCACGGTCAGCTCGTCCCGCGACCGGTTGCCGCGCAGCCCGAGCCGCGGGATGGGCCGGTACGGCACGCCGGCGCCCGAACCGCCCGGGACGAAGTAGCGGCCGAGGACCCGATCGGCGATCTCGGGCACCGGGAACGCGGCCAGCGCCCGACGCACGTGGCCGCCCGGGTCACCGAGCTGCAACCGCCTGGCCAGCGTGGCGTCCAGGGCGGTCCCCGAGACCACACCCAGCTGCCCGGTCCGCGCCACGGCCCGGGCCAGCCGCCATCCGGACACGCCGACGCCCATCCCGCCCTGGATGAGGACCGGCCGCGGCTCAGACACGCCGACCCCGCACCTGGTCCGCCCACGCCAGCACGTCGAGGTCGCGTTCGACCACGGCGTCACGGGACGCCAGGATGTGCACCACGTCGTCCTCCGGCATGACCTCCGCCATGAGCGCCAGCCCGTCGGAGTCGCTGACGTGCCGCAGCAGCGCCCGCGTGAGCCTGATGCCCCGCTCGGTGTCCAGTTCGGCGGCTCGGGACACGTCGTTCAGCTCGCGTAGCTCCCGGATGGCGCCGTCGTGGTCGGTGAACAGCTTGGCCACGTGCTCCCGGCCGACGATGGGGACCAGGCCCGGATACATGGCCTCCTCCTCGTAGCGGAAGGACGGCCCCGCCGCGGCCGACACGCACGACACCAAGGTCCTGACCCGAGCCGCGTCCCCGGACCGGAAGGCGTCCACCAGCGACAGCAACAGATCGCGGAGCCGGCGGTGCTCGGCGCGGAAACTATGGGTGAAGTAATCGGTGATCGACACGGTGTCGCCCTTCGAATCTCCAGGCAGTGGACGGTTCCTGAGTCCACCACCGGTGCAGTCGACACTCCAGGGACAAAGGTCCCTAATCATCCGGGTCCGGGGTCCTTGACGGCCGACGCTGACGAGATCGAGGCGACGGTCCTGTCGGTGATCGAGGACGGCCCCGGCACCGGGAAGAGCGGAGCCCGGCCACGTCCACATCCCCCACACGGGAAATAGAGTGGCGATCATGCAGCCTCTGTCGAGGATCACACCGGCTACCGCGGACGTGGTCGAGGCCCTGATGGCCGACCTGGACGCACGCTGGGGGCTGGAGATCGCCAAGGCGTCAGGTCGGGCCCCGGGCACCGTCTACCTCGTACTCGACCGGCTGGAGCGCAGCGGATGGGTGGTCTCCACCTGGGAGCCGGACTCCGCGCGGGAAGGGCCCCGCCGTCGCCTCTACCGGCTGACGGGGGACGCCCTGCCCGCCGCGCGTCGCGTCGTCGCCACGTACGCGACCGCGCGCCGGCCGATCGGCCAGAGCTTGCCTCAGCCGCAGCCGGGCGTCTGAGGTGGACGCGCTGAGCCGGGGCATCATCGTCACAGCCGCGGCCATCCTGCCCGGGAAGGCGCGGCGCGAGCGCTACCTCGAGCAGTGGCTCGCCGACGGTGAGGGGGCGGCGGAGCTGGGGATCAGCGCACTGTCCGTGGCGTTCGGGGCCGTCAAGGCCGCGGTGGCGATGAACCTGACCCGCCGCTCGGCCGTGGCGCTCGGACTCGCGGTCGTCCTGGTCGTCGGCGGGATCCGGCTGACGATGACCACGTCCAGATGGGTGCCCGGCGCCGCCATGGCCATGGCGGGCGTGGCGTTGCCGTTCCTGTTGCTGATCATCCGCAGGTTCACCGACCGCGACACGCTCGCAGACTGGGAGGACGCCCTGGCGGCCAGGCAGGCGCGCCTGTCGAAGCGGGCGTCCCCAGGCGCCGAGCCGGCCAGGAGACGGCTGTTCGCGCTGTTCCTGGGCGCCGCCCTGGTGGCCCTGGCCGTCCTGCTGCTCTACGTCATGGTCAGACGAACGTGACGGGACGCCTGGCCCTCGCCGACGCCGGCTCGACGCTGCCGTCACCTTGACGGACCTGCGCTCGTCCGACCCTGCGGTGGCGTCGCTGGAACGCATCCGATCACGCGAGCGCGACCATGGACACACCTGTTCCGCAGGCGTTCGACGCGGTCCTGTGCACACCCACCGCGACAACGGACGACACCACCCGCGCGTTCCTGTACGGCGGGCTGAGCGCCCTGATCCCGACCGATGAGGAGGGCCGCCGGATCGTGCTGGCCTATCAGGCGCACTACGTCCTCACGCTCACGCAGCCCGAACTCGCGCCGGAGGGGCTGACCTACGCCAACGCGCTCCGGGACTTCGTGGCGGAACGGATCCGGCAGGCCCACGAGGCGGGCCAGGTCACCGCGGGCGAGGACCCGCACACGGCGGCCGCCATCCTCCTGGCGCTGATCACCGGACTGCAGTCCAGCGTGCTGGCCGGGCAGTACGCCGGTCAGACGGCCGTGGACCTGCTCACCGCCCATCTCGACCGGCTCTTCTCCCGGTGAGACCGGCACGTCTCACCCCGATCCATGGCCGCCTGGCGCGGCACCGCCCGCCCGCGGCGTTGACCATTCCCGCGCCAGAGCTTTACGGCCGCCCGCCGGAGCCGTCCGGCTGAACCGGCGGGCGACCGGTTACGTTGTGCTTCCATGAGGAAACTACTCGTGCCGGCTGCCGCCCTCCTCGTGATCGCGGGCTGCGGCGGCACAGCCGAGCAACGCACCTCCGAGCAGGTCGCGGTCCACCCGGCCGTGGCCACGCCCATGCAACCGGCCGCGGTCCGCGTCGCGTCGTCGAGCATCGGCAAGATCCTTGTCGACGACAAGGGCATGACGCTCTACATGTTCGAGAAGGACAAGGACGGCAAGCCCACCTGCTACGACGCGTGCGCCAAGGAGTGGCCGCCCTACCTGACCAACGGCGAGCCCAAGGCCGCGGAAGGCGCCAAGGCCGACCTGCTCAAGACCGCCGACCGTACCGACGACGGCACCCAGGTCGTCTACGGCAAGTGGCCGCTCTACCGCTACCACGACGACAAGAAGCCCGGCGACGTGTACGGGCACGACAAGGAGGCGTTCGGCGCCGAGTGGTACGCCCTCAACGCCAAGGGCGAGAAGGCGCACTGACCGCACGCCGATGACGGGGCGCTGCCGGCCCGCGCCGCGGTCCACGACGGCCTCGCTCAGGCCGACCCTGATGCCGACCCGCTCGATCCCGTCACCGATGTGGCTGAACTCGAGCCGGTTGTCGTGCAGACCGAACGTCGTCCGGACGCTCGTCGCGACGAGGACGACCGCGGCCGAGCGCCGCCGGCTTCCCGCCGGGACTCGCCGGCCGTTCGCGCCGACGTGCGGAAGGGCACCGCCGGGCCGCAGGTGGGGTCCTGCCAGAGGGGACGGCCCACGCCGCTCTCGCAGGGGGACGCGGGCATCGACACCGACCCGCTGCCGGCGTACGGCAGAGCGGCCGTCCCCGGGCTCGTCATCGGCTAGGCCTGGCTCGGCCGGACCGCGTGCGCGACGCGATGTCCCAGCTGCGCGTAGCGGTCCAACCGCATGGGCTCGGGTGCCGGGAAGCAGCGCCGTCCCGGTAAGAGTCAGGGGGGCTTGGGCGACGCGCGACCGGCGACTCCGCGGCCTGGAGGAGGCCGGCCTCACCCGCCCGAGCGCGCCCGAGAGCCGGTGGAGGCGGCCCTCCGCTTGGCGGAACCCCGCGCGGCGGTGGTCTTCGCCGTGCTCGCCTTCGCCGCCTCGGCCTTCTCCGTGTCCGACATCCCTGTGTCGGCCTTTCCTGTGTCCGACTTCGCCGTCGTGGCCTTCGCCGTGGTGGTCTTCGGTGCTGCGGTCTTCGGCACCGTGGTCTTCGGTGCTGCGGTCCTCGGCACGGTGGTCTTCGGCGCGGTGGTGTCGGCGGTGCTCGTCGCGGTGGGCGGCAACGCCTTCACCTCGCGGTCCCGCTCCTCGCGCCTGCGCTGCGCGATCATCGTTCCGGCGCCGATCGCGGCCGCCACCGGCCACTCGAGCACGCCGAACGCCGCGAGCGCGCCCAGCGCGCCGTAGTAGGCGATGCGCTCGGGCGGAGGCAGGAACGTCCGGGCGACATCCACGGCATGACCGACCTCCTGGCGGCTGGGCAGCTCCAGATGCGGCAGCTCGATGTGCGGCATGGCCGGCATCCGCAGCGCCGGCCGGCGGACCTGGATGGTGAGCAGCGGCAGGTCGAGCGTGAGCTCGCCGGACGGGCGCGCCTCAGACGGGCGAGTCTGGGTATCGGTCATGATTCCTCCCCGCATTGTCATGGCGTCTCCCCCACCCCGACCCGTGCCCAGTTTGTGCATAGATATCCGTTCAGCGCAGGTCCTGGTGATCTGTGATCCACATCACCGGCATGTCGTGTCACAGCCGCTCTCGTCCGGCCCGTCCTGTTCGTGGAAGCCCAACGAGAGGAACCATCGTGCGAGATCTCTTCATCAGGATCGCCATCGTCGTCTCGGCGGCGACGATGCTCGTCACCGGCATATGGATGCGCATCGACCCGGCCGGTTTCGCCGCCTGGGCCAACTGGCCCAACCACGTGCACTTCCTGCATGACGCCGGGGTGTTCCAGATGGGCATCGGCGTCATGATGCTTGCCGCCCTGTGGTGGCGGGACGTCATCGCCGTGGTGCTCACCGGGTTCGTCGTCGCCAACTCCTTCCACGCCGTCAACCACGCGCTGGACCTGAAGCTCGGCGGTGGCCGTCCCTCCGACTGGTGGGTCCTGGCGCTCTTCTCGGCCCTGGCCGGGATCGCGCTCGTCGCGCGCCTGCGCGCGCTGCGCAAGGGGGGTCAGGCATGAGAGTGCTGCTCGCCGGCGCCACCGGCACCCTCGGCACCGCGCTGGTCGCCCAGCTTCGCGAGGCCGGCCACGACGTGCTCGGCATCACCAGGTCCGCCCGCGGCGCGACCAGGCTCGTCGCCGCCGGAGCCACGCCCGTCGTGGCCGACCTGATGGACGGCGACGCGCTCCTGGCCGCGGTCGGCGGGCTGCGGGCCGACGCGGTCATCCACCAGGCCACGGCCATCACCGGCATGCCGATGTTCCACCGGAACCTGCACGCCACCGACCGGCTGCGCGACCAGGGCACGGCCCACCTGCTGCGGGCCGCCCGGAAGGTCGGCGCGCACCGTTTCGTCACCCAGTCGTTCTTCCTCGGGTACGGCTACCGCGACCACGGCGAGGAGCCCGTCACCGAGGACCGCCCGTTCGCCGAGCCCGGCCAGGGCAGGGGCTTCGACGTGCACATGCGCTCGATGCGCGCCAACGAGGAACAGACCTTCTCCACCCCGGGCATCGAGGGCGTGGCGCTGCGCTACGGCATGTTCTACGGCCCGGAGGTCTCCACCTGGACGCTCATGGACATGGCCAGGAAGCGCCTGCTGCCGGCCGTCCGCCCCGCGGGGGTCGTCTCGCTGATCCACATCGGGGACGCGGCCTCGGCCGCCGTCGCCGCGCTGGAGCGGGGTACGGCGGGCCGGCCGTACAACATCGCCGATGACGAGCCGGTGGCCTTCGACACGTATGTCGGCGCGCTGGCCGAGGTCGCGGGCGCGGCGGCGCCGATGCGGCTGCCCGCGTGGATGCTGAGGGCGACCCCTTACATGCACGCGCTGATGGCCGGCACCCGCATCAGGATCTCCTCGGAGCGGGCCAAGCGTGAGCTGGGGTGGACGCCCGCCTACCCGACCTACCGCGAGGGACTGCCGACCTGCCGTAGGCCGTGAGACGGGCCCCGGCAGGAAGGTTCCCCTGCCGGAAAGACCGGCATCCCAGGTTTTCGGACATGTGCCCGTCCGGATCGGCGGCCGGGGCCGCGCGCCGGGGCACCGTGGACCCATGACTCGTCCTGCTCCGGTATCAGCCGGCAACGGCACGCACCCGCTGTCCCGTCTCGGCCAGGTGGGGAGGGCCCTGGCCGCGCGCTGGCCGACCTGGTTCGCCCTGGCCTTCGCCGCCGTGAACCTCGCAGACCTGAAGGACGGCCGCGAGCTCGCGGTGGTCGTCCTGCTGTCGGCGATGGTCTACCAGGCCTGCGCGCTGGCCGGCAGGCGCGGCGTCGCGTGGCCGGCTCTCGGCGTGCTGGTCGCGGTCCTGTTCGGGTTCCGGGTCCTCGACGGCGATCCGTGGCCGGTGCTGGTCGGCACCGCGCTCGTGCTCGCCGTGGGGTCTCTGCTGGCCGGCCGGTTCCGCGGCGCGCCGCCCGCCGGATGGCAGGTGCCGGCCATGCTCGCCTTCGGCGCGCTGGCGGTGACGGCCGAATACGTGGTGCCGGGCTCGGCGGGATACCTGGTGGCCGGCGCCCTGATCGCGCACGCCGTATGGGACTGGCACCACTGGCGGGCGAACGCCGTCGTGAGCAGGTCACTCGCCGAGTGGTGCGGCGTGCTCGACCTCACGCTGGGCGTGGGCATCCTGATCCTCCTGTGAGGGTGATGCCGGGAGGCCGGCGGGTCGACCTAGGGTGATCTCATGCGGGAACGTCCGATGGCGGTGGTGGCCTACGAGGATGCCGAGTTGCTCGACATCGCCTGCGTCACCACCACGTTGGCGATGGCGAACGTGATCGGCTCGTTACGGGAGCCGTACCGGACGGTGGTGGTCAGCCCGGGCGCCCGTCCCGTCGACTGCGCCACGGGCTTGACGCTGAACGCCCAGCAGGCACTGGAGAAGGTGACCGGGCCGCTCGACACGCTGTTCGTCTCCGGCGGCTGGGGGCACACCCGCGCCGCCGCGAACCCGGTGATCGTGGGCCACGTGCGCCGGTTGGCGGGCGTGAGCCGGCGCACCGCTTCGGTCTGCACCGGCGCGAGCATCCTGGCGGCCGCCGGGCTGCTGGACGGCAAGCGCGTCACCACGCACTGGCGTTTCGCGCGCGACCTCGCCGAGCGCAGCCCGAAGGCCGTCGTGGACCCCGCGCCGATCTACATCAGGGACGGCACCGTGGCCACGTCGGCGGGCATCACCAGCGCGCTGGACCTGACGCTGGCGCTGGTCGAGGAGGATCACGGGGCCGGCCTGGCCCGGCTGCTGGCCCGTGAGCTGGTGACCTACCTGCAGCGGCCGGGCAACCAGGCGCAGATGAGCATCTTCACCGAGGCGCCGCCGCCCGACCACGACGTGGTCAGGCGGGTCGTCGACCACGTGCACGCCGACCTGGGCGGCGATCTCAGCACGGCCGCGCTGGCGGCCGTCGCGAACGTCAGCGTGCGGCATCTGACGCGCCTGTTCATGGAGCACCTGGGCCAGGCGCCCGGGCAGTTCGTCCGCCGTACCAGGATCGAGGCGGCCGCCCACCTCCTGGCCGAGACGTCGCTGCCGATGCCGGTCGTGGCCGCACGGTGTGGATTCGGCTCGGCGGAGTCACTGCGTCAGGCCTTCGTCGGCCGGTACGGCATCCCGCCCTCGCACTACCGGACAGCCCATTCACGCAGCCTGACGGGCCGGCACACCCCGTCCTGAGCATCGCCGGTACGGCAGGCGCGCTCACCCGTCCCACAGGCGGGCCCGCACCCGCTCCAGGTGGTCCGGCCAGCACGGGGATCAGGTTGAACAGCAGAGCTGTCTCGCCCATCGGCAACACGGCGACGGCCTGGTTGAACAGCAGCCTCGGAACGCCCAGCAGAAATCCGCCGGCAACGGCGGCCGGCCAGCCGCCAAGCCCGACTTCTGAGTCGCCTGCCTGGACAGGGTCTGGGGAACGAAGAAGACCTCGGTCGACATCGAACCGGCATCCAGAGAGCGTTCTTCGACATGGACGACCACACCGACCAGAAGGAGCTCGACCGCCGTTACTTCCTGCAGAGAGTCTGCATGGCAGGCGCCTCGAACAAGGCGCTCGGCCGCCTGCTGAAGACGAGTCCGAAGGGCGACGAACGCCGCTGGTTCGCGCGAGGCTACCAGGCGGGCGGCCCCGGCGCCTGCAACACCTGGAGGGTGCCCAGCTCGAAGGTCTCCTCATCTGTGTAGACCGTGCCAAGCTTTCGCCCCTAACATCCCGCTTCATGATGATCCGCGTGCTGGCTGCCACGGCGGCCGGACTGATGGCGTTCTCCGGTGCGGCAGCCGCCTACCCGGTCAAGGGCGTCCCCGAGCTGACCCACAACGCCCTGTACAAGAAGGGCAAGCTCCCCAAGATCAGCTGCAAGCTGAGCAAAGGCACGACGAAGTCCTCGACCACCAAATATCTGAACACCCTCGTCGGCTGCCTGAACGACGCCTGGGGGCCGTTCATCCCCGACTTCAAGCCGGTCAAGACCGATATCAAGGCCACTCACGACAAGGGCTCCTGCTCCAACGGCATAGAGATCACCGGCTCGTTCGTCACCAGCTGCTACACCCAGCTCCAGATCCAGCTCGGCGCCGACTGGATCAGCGCCAAGGACGACCTGCCGATCCTCACCCAGGTCGCCCAGGCCTGGAGCGGCGTGGTCATGGGCCAGACGGGCATCGGTGTGGCCTACTGGGGCATGCCGAACGACGCCGATGAGAAGCAGCTGGAGGAGCAGGGGCGTCGCTTCGACATGCAGCGGCTGTGCCTGTCCGGCGTGACGCTCAAGGCCCTGGGTGGAAAGTCGAAGAACTGGAAGGCCACGCTGAAGGCCGAGGAGCCCACGCCGGAGGATAAGGACTGGCGCGACCGCTTCAGCAAGGACAAGCTCAGCGCCAACGACCTCTACTGGTTCACGCAGGGCTACACCAAGGGCACTCCGGGCGCGTGCAACACCTGGAAGGCGCCGGAGTCCAAGGTCGCCTGACGAACTCCTCCAACGCCTTCTCGTAGGCGGCCGGATTCACACTCCCTGACCCACGTGCCCTCCGCCGCAGGTCTGGACTAGGGTGACGAGATCGGGCCGGGCTCTGGCGAGCTCCAGCGCTGGCCCGATCGGCACCCCCGTGTCGTCCGTGTCAGCAAATATCAGGATCGGTGGTTTGAAGGCCGAGGCGTGCCGTACATGGTTGAGCTCGTCGAAAGGACAGCCCGGTCCGGCGCTCGCGCTGTTGTTTTGATTTGGCGGGCAGGCATTGGCGGAGTCGTCCATACAGTGACGCCTTGGCTTCATCACCGTAGTCGTCTGCACATCCGGCTTTAGGCGGTCCGGCGCCGTGATCGCCGAGTTGCAGCGGCGCAGGATCACCAGCGAGCCGGTCGCGGCGGACGGCCTGACCGCCCCGGCGAGCGCGGTCCGCTCCGGCACGTCGACCTGCACCTGGTCGCCCTTCGGCTGGACGCTCTGGCACGATGACGGCGTGCCAGGCCTGCCGGCCAAGTCGTACAGCACGTTCGACTTCGGCGGCTTCAAACAGAGCATCGCCGAGAGCTACGTCGCCAACTGCACCCCGCAGAGCTCGTCGAGCAACCTCTGGGCCCGGCACCGGATCTACTACAGGAACATCCTCGGCAACTTCGTGAAGCACTTCGAGGGCCTGGTGCCGCCGGGGCACCACCAGGCCGTGGTGAAGTCGAGCGCGATCAAGCGGCACCGCACGGTC
Organism: Nonomuraea sp. NPDC003727; assembly: GCF_053586935.1. NCBI lineage: Bacteria > Bacillati > Actinomycetota > Actinomycetes > Streptosporangiales > Streptosporangiaceae > Nonomuraea > Nonomuraea sp. NPDC003727. The sequence goes on along the minus strand of NZ_JBSFNE010000025.1, from coordinate 6,185 downwards.
TCCTACGACGACGCCTGGAACGCCGACCTGCCCTGCGGCGGCGGCACCTGCGTCTACGCCCGTGAGGGCTGTTTCCGCAGCTAGAAGCTCGGCGGCCGCTTCTCGCGCAGCGCGCGCACGCCCTCCTGCATGTAAGGCCCGGAGAACCCGAGGAACGGGAGCGGTTCTGGGCGCGGACCTTCGTGCTGGGCGCTCATGCCTGCTGGGCGCGCTGGTGGCGGCCGCCGCTTACGGTCAGATGAGCGGCCCCTGGCCGACGTTCATCATCGGCGTGGGCGCGCCCTCCGGATGTCTTCTCCACCATGGTCGGCACCTTGCGGGCGCCCAGCAAGGCACGGCCACAGGTTTTGGCTCTGGTGCAAAGCCCGTCGGAAGCGGTGCGGTGGCTACGGTAGCGGGTCAGCTCACCCCGCCCACGATGGCCTTGCCCTCTCGTGCCGCCGCCGCGTAGAACGGCCCGAGGTCCTCGAACCCCTCATAAGCGCCGTCCGCCGCGTCCCGTCGAGCGGCGCCGAATCCCCATCCCTCGCCCATCAGGCCCTGCGCGATCGCCGTCACCTGGCCGGGATCGAGGACGAACGCCGGGCCGTAGTCGAACTCGTAGCCCTCCACGTCGTTCTCGCCGGTCTCGCCGGTCGCCGCCGCGAGCCAGGGATAACACTCCCGCCACTGCGCACTCTCATGCTCGGCCTCGGCTCTGCTCTGTGCGACGGCATCGAGGGTTCGGTAGTCATCTCCGAACATATCGGCTTCATGATGGAAGCCGACGGGCGCCTGCCCGTCGTCGAAGAAGATCGCGCCGATCAGGTCGGGGTTCGCCCGAACGGATTCCAGCAGCTCGACATCGATCTTCGCCAGGTGCAACCACATCGACACGATCATGAATGATAGCGCAGGCGGGAGTGACGTTATGCCGGGCTGGCGTGGGCCGTGCTCGTCGGTATGCACCCAGGTGCGGGTGTAGCGCAGCCGCATGGCGAACGGCGTGCCCGCGAACGTACCTTCCAACGCATCGTTGTGCGGGAGTGCGCCCGGCTACCGTGATCGGTATGGGCTCTCCTCAGCCGTCAGACTGGGGATTTCGCTGTCCGTGGCGGCTGACCCTGCTCGAGAGGACTGCGTTCAGGGGAAGAGATTCGGCCAGTTGTCGCCGCGAGCCCGTACGTCCGCGGCCACCGCTTTCACCGACCGACCGTCGGTGTCAACGCGCAGATCACCTGCCCCGGCGCTGTCGAGCACCTTGGCCTCGAACGCCGCTCGTTCGGCGATACGGTGCAGGGTGTCCGAGTTCAGCCCTTTCAGCTCATCACCCGGTAGGGCCGGCCCGCCTCCCCGGCCACGCTGCGCGACGCGCTCAGCCAGCGTTTCTGGCCCCGCATGCAAGCGGCACACGGTCAAGGCGGTTCCGGGCAGCGACTCGGCGTAGCCGCGGACAATGTCGTCGGAGTCGGCTTCCCCGGAGACGATCAGGCACTGGGCACCCGCCGCACGATATCCCGCCCAGATGGCCGCAAGGTTGCGGGCCTTGAGGCGATGGCTGTCCACGTCGTCGTCCGCGACGGGACGCAGCGCCCCGATCTGCTTCACATCGACATAGGCGGCACGCACGCCGGTCCGGTAGACCTGCATGAAAATCTCGTAGCCGACCGTCGACTTCCCAACCGCCGTAGCACCGCACAGCCACAGCACGGGTACCGGCACGGAAACGGGTGCGGCATCCACCGAGGTCGGGGGGTGCTGCGGGTCGACGACACTGTGGAACGTCGCGGCGGGGAGGATACCCGGCCATCCCCCCACACGCTCACAGACCAGCCGGGCCGCCTCTGACACCACTAAGCCGCCCGTATCCACGCACACGTCGGCGTAGTCGCTGCGTTCCAGGGTTTCCGCTTCAACGACCGCCTCCTCTACCAGATCCGGACGCCATCCCCGCGCGAGGAACCGTTCCTTGAGCTCAGCGCTATCGACGCGCAGCCGGCACACGGTGAACGTGGCCTCGGGAAGAAGGACGGTGTACTCACGAACCTCCTCGGCAGTGTCAACGAAGCCAGCAAGGACCAGACATTGCACCCCTTCCTGCCGGAAGTTCGGCCACATCGCAGCCAGATTCCGCGCGCGGAGGCGATGCGTCACGCCCTCTGGCATGGGGTAGCACAGGCTGATCTGGTCAGCGTCGACAAACGCCGTCTTGACGCCGGCGCGACTCAGCTGCGCAAACACCTCCCAGCCAACAGTGGACTTCCCGACACCCGTAGGCCCCGACAGCCAGAGCAGAGGCAGAGAAACGGTGCTCATCGGCGCGACACTAGCGGGCCCCCGGTGGATCGAGCGAGTGCATTTTTGCCGTTGTCAGGGGGCGGGTGAAGCTCCGAACAGGACACGCGGTTCCAGGTCCAGCCGGTTGGCGGGTGCCTGGTCGGCGGGCTGAGGTTGAGGGTCCGATTGCCGAACCGGCGGATGGTGTGGGTGATGTAGGGCGAGATGGTGGCCAGGTCGTCCAGGTCGACCGGATGGCCTTCGGCGGCCAGGGCGTTGGCGGCGTCGGTGAGGTCGCAGGCGTTGGAGTATTGGAGTAGATGACGCAGTTGGCGAGCAGCTCGTGAACTTGACGACCTTCTCGTGGTGGTCGGGGTCGTTGTGGCTGATCAGCTTGCCGCCGAACATGAGCCAGTCGGCGAAACCGTGGAAGGGCTCGGTGCGGTTGGTGATGGCGGCGATCTGCTCGCGCAGGGCCGGCTCGGACAGGTAGCGCAGCAGGGTGATGGTGCGGATGGCGCGGCCGAGCTCGCGGAAGGCGCGATACAGGCGGTTCTTGCGGGAGTGGTCGCCCAGGCGGCGCAGAAGCGTCACCGATGACAGCTTGTTCTCGCGGATCGAGATCGCGGTTCCCAGCAGGTCGCTCCAGTGGGTCTCGGCCAGCTTCCAGTCGACCGCCTCCGCCCCGAACAGGGAGTCGATGTGCTGGTAGTGGACCTGCTCATCCGGCCGGTAGAAGACCAGGTCATGCCAGTTGCGGATGCTTGACAGCAGGTCGAACCCGAGCAGGGCGCCGAGACCGAAGGGACAGTGGCGGGCTGGATGTCGGAGGCGTTCTTCAGCAGCCCATCGATCAAGTAGACCGCCTGCCACACCCCGCAGGCGATGAAGCGGGAGAACAGCGCGATGTAGGTGTTGGAGACGAGCCGGTAGGCGATGCCGCCATGGCCGCCGTAGCGGATGGAGGTCTCGGCCAGCAGGTTGTCCTCCCAGGTGCCGATCTGGGAGCCGTCGGCCGCGACCGTCTTCCCGTCACCCCAGCTTCCCGTCACCCCGGACGCCGGCGACGTCGAGCTGGTTGAGGGCGTTGATGACATCGACCGACGCGGCGTCGATTTTGCTGGCGGTGGTGTGCTTGTTGCCCGCCAGGCTCAGCTCGTGCACGCTGACCTGGCCCCGCATGTGCGCGGCGACCTGGGTGGGGCCAACAGGGTGCCGTGGGAGAAGGCGGTCAGCACATAGCGGCCCGTCGCGTCGCGGATCTTGGGATCAGAGCCCGAAGCCGGTCCGAAGTGGCGGTGCCATCTCAGCAGGTAGGCGGTGCGCGTGAGGATGTCCAGCAGCGCTCGCTGAGGCAGGCGCTCGTGGATCGCCGCGAACCACCCCCGCCGCGCGATGCCAAGGCCACAACCACGCCGAACTCGCGCCCGAGGCAGGCGACGGGCTCGGCTACCGCTACGACTTCGGTGACTGCTGGGAGAAGAGCATGCTCATGCGGCGGTGCTCGGGCTGATCGACGGCTTCCGGTCGAGCCGGTCATGACCAGATCGACCGGACCCGGTCGACGCTGATCACTGCCGTGGGCAGCGGCGCCACCGGCGGCCTGCCTGCCGTCCGCCATCTGCCGCGCGGGGCGACCTCGGCCAGGGGCGCGATGAGCATCGAGCCGGCGGAGACGCTCCAGAGCATCGCCCCGCCTCCGACCCCGCGCGGCAGGCGAGCCGGACGCCCTCACCACGTCCGGGATCATCCTGCTCGACCGGCCGCGAGCCGCGCCGGACGACGGCGACGAGGACGCGACGACGTGAAATCTTGGAAGGGTTTCTTATCGGGGCCGTCAGGCTACGCGGTTGCGGAGTTCTCTCGGCTAATCCGGTTATGTGGCCGTACGTGACCAGGTTTGCGGTACCTGACTGTTTGGCGGTATGTGGTGGTGGGGGGTAGGCAGTTGAACGACGATACGGAGTCCGCCCGCAGGGCGCGGGACGATGGTGAGGGATCCGTCGTGTGCTTGGGTGATGCTCTTGACGATCGCCAGGCCGAGGCCGACGCCTGCGTGGTCGTTGCGTATTCGTTCGGTGCCGCGCTGAAACGGTTCGGTGAGTGTCGAGACCAGCCGCGGGGAGAGTTTCTCGCCGGTGTTCTCGACAGTGAGTACCACGGTCTCGGGGCGGACGCTGGTCTTGACCCAAACAGTGCCCTGTTCGGGCAGGTTGTGCACGATGGCGTTGTGCACAAGGTTCGTCGTCATCTGCAGCAGGAGCGCCTGCGACCCGACAGCCGGGGTGATGTCACCGGAGGTATCGATGGTGACACCGCGTTTCTCGGCGAGCGGGAGCAGTGTTTCGGTGGCCTCTTCCACGAGTAGGGACAGGTCGACAGGTTCTCGGGTGAAGGACCTCTGGCCGGCGCGGCTGAGCGCGAGTAGCGCCTCAGTGAGGTCGATCGCTCGAGCGTTGACGGCGTGAAGGCGGTCGACGAGTTCGCCATGGTCGTGTGTCGGATCATTGCGGGCCACGTCGAGAAGTGACTGCGAGATCGCCAGCGGCGTGCGCAGTTCGTGCGAGGCGTTGGCTGCGAATCTCCGCTGTTCGGCGACGTGTGCTTCAAGCCGTACGAGCATGGCGTCGAAGGCGTCGGCGAGTTCGCGGAACTCGTCTTTGCGGCCTTCCAACTGGATCCGGTGGGAAAGTGACCCGTTCGCGGCCATGCGTGTAGCGTCCGTGATGCGGGTCAGGGGGGCGAGCATCCGGCCGGCGAGAATCCATCCTCCCAGGAGACCGAACACCAGCAGGAACGCCGACACGATGGCCGCGACCGGAGTGAACGAACGCATGATGGCGGAGCGGTCGATCATCAAGTCACCGGTGGTGTAGACCGCATCATCGGGTAGGCCTCGCAGGAAGTAGACCAACACGGCGGCGAGCAGCAAGGCACCTGCGAGCATGAGAAAGCCGGCGTAGCTGAGGGTGAGTTTGAGGCGAACGCTCAACCCAGGCGCTCTGTCCACGGTCTCCTCCCTCACGTCCGCGTGTCTGGTTGAGTGCCGATGCGGTACCCGGCGCCGCCGACGGCGGCGATGATCCCCGGTTCGCCGAGCCGTTTGCGCCGTGCCGAGACGGTGATGCGGACGGCGTTGGTGAAGGGGTCGGCGTTCTCATCCCACGCTCGCTCCAAGAGTTCTTCGGCGCTCACGACACCGCCTTCGGCCGCGACGAGGACTTCGAGCACGGCGAACTGTCTCCGGTGAGCGCGACGTACCGGCCGTCGCGGTAGACCTCGCGGCGGAACGGGTCCAGCCGCAGGCCGGCGATCTCTCGCACGGGTGGCCTGCTGTGGGGGCGCCTGCGGTCGAGCGCTCTGAGACGGAGCACGAGTTCCTTGAGCGCGAAGGGCTTGGTGAGGTAGTCGTCGGCGCCGATCGAACCCGGAGGCCTTGTCGTCGAGCCGGTCGGCCGTGGTGAGCATGAGGATGGGCATGCCGCTGCCGGAGGCGACGATGCGTTCGGCGATCTCGTCGCGGGAGGGGCCGGGGATGTCGCGGTCGAGGACGGCGATGTCGTAGGCGTTGATGCTCAGCAGTTCCAGAGCGGTGTGACCGTCACCGGCAAGGTCGGCGGCGATCGCTTCCAGACGTAGGCCATCGCGGATGACTTCTGCCAGGAAGGGCTCGTCCTCGACGATCAACACGCGCATGCCCCCGAGGCTACGAGCCGACGCATATCGTCGGCATATCGAAAACCGCATACGCGCCGGCAACACCCACGCTGGCTCAACTTATGACATGAACCACAGCGAACCAGCACGAACATCGCCCCGTCGGACTCCCGGAGTCCTGTGGGCGGAGGCCACATGCGTGTACTGAGGACGATTCTGGTCGGATTGGTGGCGCTGGTCGCCGCCGCGCCGCCGCCGGCCGCCACGGCGGC